>NZ_JBQTCE010000015.1:116542-314304 GCF_052665095.1 Streptomyces sp. NEAU-174
AATGTCTGGCCAGGATCGCATCTGGTTCGGCTTTACCGCGTTCGTGGACCTCCGCGGCGCGGGGGTCATTTGATGAAGTCGTCGACGACCTTTGGCGGCCAGCAGCCGACGTTGAGTACGCCGATCGAGTAGGCGCGGGAGACGAGGGCCGCGCGGTTGGGCACCCGCAGCTTCCGCAGCAGCCGGGTCACGTGGTACTCGACACCCTGCCGGCTGAGGTAGAGCCGGGAGGCCAGCGGGATGGTGGAGAGCCCCGCGGCGATGCCCTCCAGGATGCGCGCCTCGGTCTCGGTGAGGAGCTTCTTGCGGTTGGTGACCATCTCCACCTCCTCGCCACCCGCCGTGGGACGCATCACCACGAGGATCGAGGCCACATGGGCGGTGCCCTCGCGCACCGCCACGGCGGTGAGCCCGCTGGTGAAGGCGGCCCCCTCGGCCCCGATGGCCACCACATGGGTGGTGAACCGGTGACGGGAGCCGTCGAGGAGCCGGGTGAACTGCCGCTTCAGCGCCTGTCGGACGCTGGGGTGGACAAGGTCACAGAAGTCACGGCCGCACACATCCGAGGAGGCGTCGTCGAACTGCCGGAAGAATTCCCGGTTCGCCTGCTGGACGATGAGCGACGGGTCGAGACAGACGACACACGCCCCTGGCTGATCGAACTGGCGCAATAGATCCGTGTACTCGGTCTGCTCGTGTCCAAGCTCGTGGGGGGTTGGCCGAGCCGAATCCGATAGTAAAGGCAATGCCAAGGGACTGCCATCCCTTCCTAATTCTCAGTATTCGGAATTGAATACCGATATTCAATTCCGAATGTTCATTTCAGAATTGAGACTAGGGATCTGCGGGTACGGAAGTCAACGTCAACAGGGGTGTGGCCACCCAATCCTGTGGTGGGGTGCCCCGAAGGTTCGGTCCGCACCCCACCCCTTCGGTGGGCCGGTACGGTCGGTTCACGAATCCTCGTCAAACAGCGTCCAATTATCGCCGTTAACGCTCCGTTCACGAATGCATGCGAGGCAGCAGCTCGATGAGCTCGCGCCGGCCGGAGACGCCCAGCTTGCGATAGGAACTCGTCAGATGCTTCTCGATGGCGCGGGAGCTCACCCCCAGCTCGGCCGCGACCTCCTGGTTGGTCAGACCGCGTCCGACGAGGGAGGTCACGGTGCGTTCGGTACGGGTGAGGGTCGCCTCCGGCGGGGCGGCCGCGGCACCGCTGCCGTCCGCCGCGCGGATCCGCTCGACCAGCCGTGGCACCCCGCACGCCGAGGCCAGCGCCGCGGCCTCCCGGAGTACCGCCGCCGCCTCGCCGCCTCCCGGCCGCAGCCGCTTGCCCAGCAGCAGCAGCGTGCGGGCGAGCTCCAGTTCATTGGCCGAGGCACGCAGTACATCGACCGATTCGCGCAGCAGCCGCATCCCCTGGTCACCGTCGCTCAACCGGGCCTTCACCCGCAGCGCGCGGCCGAGCGCCACGGGGGCGCCCCATTCGGTCGCCCGCAGCAGCTCCTCCTCGGCCAGCGCCCCGGCCGCGTGGGGGTCGCCGACCCGCCGGTGGAGGTCGGCCGCCCAGGGCCGCCAGGAGAAGAGCACGGGATTGCGCCAGCCCGAAGCCTCCAGCTGCCGGCCGCAGGCCAGGAGGGTTTCCAGGGCGCTGGACCAGCGGCCCTGCTCGGCGTCCTGTGCCGCCTTGACGAATTGCAGCGCCGCGGTCAGGGCCAGGCTTGAGGAGCGGCGCCGCCCGGGGCCGTCCAGAATCCGCTCGATCAGCGCGGAGTCCTGGAGGTCCAGGGCGACGCGGGTGAGGGCGAGGGTGGAGACGACCCCGACCTCCTGCCAGTGCACCTCGGCCAGCCGCACGGCGCGCTCGGCGTACTCACGCGCCTGGGCGACGCGGCCGCGGGCGCCGAGCACCATGGCCTGCTGAACGTTGACGAGCGCGTCCACGACCGTGCCGCCCTGCCGCCGCGTCTGCTGCTCCATCGCCAGCCAGGAGCTGATCCCCCGTACCGAATCGGCCGCCACCAGCCCGATCACCACCAGCGGCAGCGGGGTGTGGACCTGGTCGGAGGTGGCCGGTTCGCGCTCCAGGATGCGGTTGGCCAGCCGGGAGACCTCGGCCGCGGGCCATCGGGCGGTGAGCACCGCCGCGTTGAGCAGCACCGCCGTCAGCTCGCGCTCGGCGGAGGTGAGCAGTGGCGGCTCCGCCCCCAGCGCGGACAGCCGCTCGACCGCCGCGGCCAGCTCCGCCGGGTCCTCGTGTCCGGCGTGCCGCAGCCGCGCCTCGAGCCGCAGCGCCACATCGCGCGCCGTGCCTTCCAGCGAGGCGGCGGGCCCCAGGTCCTCGGCGACCTGGTGCAGCAGATCGATGACCGACGGGGGCCCCAGGCCCACGATGCTGGGCGAGATCCGCAGGGCCGCGGCGGCCCGGAGCCTGGCCGTGGTCAGCAGGGGGATCGCCTGGGAGATATGGCGTTCACAGGCGGCCGGGTCGAAGCCGCGCTCCGCGGTGGCCAGATCGATCAGCAGCCGGGCCCGGCCCTCCCCGGTCAGCGAGCCGTCCAGGAGGGCGCGGCGCAGATAGCGGGCGGCGGTGCGGGGCGCGCCGCGGCGCAGCGCAGTGTCCGCCGCGGCCCGCAGCACCTCCACCGCCCAGGGGTGGTCGGAGCTGGTGACGGCCAGGAGCTGGGCGGCGACGCGTTCGGCGGGGCGTCCGTTGTGGTACATCAGTGCCGCCGCGGCGTCGTGCAGCCGCTCCCGTTCGGCCACGGTCATCGAGGACTCGACCGCGTCCTGCACCACCCGGTGGAGAAAGCGCGGCTCCTGTTCGGCGGCGACCAGCCCCAGCTGGTGGAGGTCGCGCAGCGCGGCCAGGAAGCCGATCGGATCCAGCCCGGCCAGCCGGCCCAGCAGCTCCGGTTCGGCCTGGTCGCCGAGGACCGCGATGGCGGCGGCCAGGTCGCGCGGCGGCCGGGGCTGGGCGCGCAGGGAGCTGGCCAGCCGCTCGCGCAGCTGGGCGGGGCGCAGCGAGCGGGCCGTCTCGGCATTCTCGGCGGTGGGCCGGTGGCCGCGCATGGCCAGGTCCGCCAGCACCGACTTCAGGAACAGCGGGTTGCCCGCGGAGCTCTCGTGGCAGGCGCGGGCGAACTCCTCGTCCCCCGGCACGCCGAACTGCTCGAGGATCACTTCCTTGGTGGCCCCGAGCGACAGCGGCGCGGGGCGCAGCACCAGCCGTGCCGCCTCGACGATCTCCCGCAGCAGTGGGTCACCGGGGCGCCGGTAGCCGTCCCGCAGGGAGCAGACGAGCACGGCGCGCAGCCCGTGCAGCCGCTTGACGAGGAAGGCGAGCCAGCGCAGCGAGGGGGTGTCGACCCACTGGAGATCGTCCACGAGGATGAGCAGCGGGCGCTCGGCGCCGGCGGTGGCCAGCACCGAGCGCAGGCCGTACAGCGCCTCCTCGGGGATGGCGACGGCCCCGTTCTCGTCGAGCGGCGGGGCGTCGTCGGAGAAGACCGTCCGGCAGAGGTCGACCTCTGCCTCGATGCGCTGCCCGCGGAGGTCTTCCGGGGCGCCGGTGAGCAGGCTGTCGAAGAGCTGGCGGACCACGCCGAGGTCGAAGTCCTGCTCCATCGGCGCGGCGTTGGCGCGCAGGACCCTGATCTTCTCGCCCTCGGCGAGCATCGGCAGCTGGTGCAGCAGCGCGGTCCGGCCGGTGCCCAGGGGGCCGGTGAGCAGCACCAGTGACGAGTCCCCCGCCGCCGCGGCCCGCAGTGCCTCCGCGACCCGCGCCAGCTCGGCCTCCCGTTCAAGCAACATCGATTCCCCCTCCTTGCGCCGCCCGCAGCAACTCGATCAGTTCCGCGCGACCGCCGATCCCCAGCTTTCGGTACGCACCGCTGAGCCTCAGCTCGACGGTGCGTCTGCTAACGGAGAGGGTCTCGGCTATCTCCCGGTTGCCATGACCGAGCCCGGCGAGGGATGCGGTGCGCTGCTCCGGCTCGGTCAGCGTCGCCCACGCCGGATGCGGGACGCGTCCGCGGACGGCGGAGGGCCCCGTCCGCTCGGACAGTTCGCGCACCTTCGCGACCAGCTTGCTGGAGGGCCGGTGGGCGATGACGAAGGTGAACAGCTCGGCCACCAGGGGGGCCGCGGCGTCCGGGTTCCCGGTGTCGAGCTCGGCCGTGGCCAGCTCCATCAGGGCCCCCGCGTAGGCGAGCCTGGCCGGGGTGGAGCGCAGGGTGGCCACCGCCTCGCGGAGCCGCTCGACCCGCCCCTCGCGGGCCACCCGTCCGGCGCCCAGCTGGGCCCAGCCGAGCGTGTTGGGAGCGCCCCATAACCGGGCCAGCGCGAGTTCCTCGTCGGCGAGCCGCCGTGCCTCCTCGTGGTCGCCGAGGGCGTGGTGGACCCGGGCGGCCATCGAACGCCACGGCATCAGGGCGGGGTTGATCCGCCCGCGGCCCAACTGCCATCTGCCGGTGGCCCGGAACAGCTCCACCGCCTCGGGCAGCCGGTCGTCCTTGACGGCCACCTGCGCCCTGGCGAAGAGCAGATAGCCCCAGGAGGCGCCCTCGCGCGACTCGGCGGGGGCAGAGGTGGCCGCGAGCACACCGGCCTGGCCGAGGTCGCCGTTCTCCAGGGCGATGAGGATCCGGATGGCCAGCAGATACGGGACGGTGTGACGGTGCCAGAGGGAGCGGGGCAGTGACCGCTCGGCGGCGGCCACGTCCCGTTCGGCCATGTCGAGCCGGCCGCGCCGCAGGTTCAGCTCGCCGCGGACGGCCAGGGCCTGGGCTGCGGCCGCGCGGGCGTGCCGCCTGCGCAGGTCGGTGTGGAGGATGTCCAGCCGGACCTCGGCCTCGTCCAGGTCGTCGGTGAGCAGCAGGGTCCGGGCGGCGGTGAGCCGGGGCAGGATCAGGGCACCCGCGCCGCCGTCCAGGGTGAAGACCCGGTGGGCCAGCGCCCGTGCGGTGGGCAGGTCCGCCCCGCGCAGCGCCAGCCGCCAGGCGCGCGCCGCGGCCTGCGCCGGGCATGTGGGGTCGTCGGGCAGCGGCGGGATCCCGTCCGGGACCAGATCGGTGTCGTCCTGCCCGTCGGACTCGGTGAGCCAGAACAGCCCGGCCAGCGCCCCCCGTTCCTCGCCGTCGGTCGAGGGCAGCACGTCGACGATCGCGCGGCGCAGCGCCTTGTCGTCGCCGCGGGAGAGCCCGAGGTCGGCGGCGCGCACCCGGGTCCGGCCGGGCCCGCCGTCGCCGGTGCGGATGATCTCCGCCAGCCGGCGGCCGGCGGCCTCGGGGGCGGCGAGCACTTCGATGGCGGCGAGTTCGATGCCCAGCTGCGCGCGCGGCACCGGGTCCAGCGGCTCCTCCAGCGCCCGGGACAGACAGGCGATGGCCTGGGCGGTCCGGCCCGCGCGCAGCGCGGCGGCGCAGGTGCGGCGCAGCACGGGGATCACCCAGGGCTCGTCGACCGGGCGGGCGGCGAGCAGCAGCCGGGCGATGTCCTCGTCGGCCACGGCCGCCCGGTAGGCCAACTCGGCGGCGCGGGCGTGGAGTTCGGCCCGCTCGTCACCGGGCATCTCGGCGAGGATCCAGCTGCGCGCCTCGGGCCGGCTCAGCCGGAGCCCGGTTCCGGAGGCGATGGCGAGCCCGCTCTCCTGGAGCACTTCGGGCAGTCCGGGTTCGCTCGCGGCGCGGGGGCCGGCGAGCGCGAACAGCAGGGACAGATCCAGCAGATCGCCGCAGACGGCGAGCGCGCGGACGAGCGCGACGGCCGTGTCGGACAGCCCCCCGAGCACGCGGAGGGCGTGTTCACCGCCCACGGCCTCGGTGATGGTGGTCAGTTCCGGCACTCGACCGGCGACCGGCGCGTAGCCGTGTTTGGTGAAGCGGCGCAGGGCCTCGGACAGCACCTCGGGGTTGCCCGCGCTCGCCTCCAGGGCCGCGGAGATGAAGGCGTTGTCGCCGGGGCGGCCGCAGATCAGCGCGACCGTGGCGGCCACGTCGCGCGGGGCGAGCGGGGCCAGTTCGCATTCGAGGGTGATCACCTGCTGCGGCGCGGTGGACAGGGGGCACACGCCGGGGCGGAGCCGGCCGGTGCCGCTCACCAGGAGGGCGATCAGGGCGTCCGGCAGCCGCCGGATGAGCGCCCCGAACCAGCGCACCGATGCCGGGTCCAGCCATTCCACATCGTCGACGACCAGCAGTGTGGGCCGCTCCCTGGCGGTCCGCAGCAACTCGGTCAGGCCCGGTAAGCGGCTCTCGGGCCCCTGCCCGGTCAGGGCCTTCATCGAGCCGTCGGTGAGTCCGTCCATCGGGGCCAGCAGCTGTCCCACCACGCCGTAGCGCACATCGCGCTCGCCGGGGGTCGCCTTGGCGCGCAGCACCCGGAAGCCCTGGTCCTCGGCCAGCCTGGCGGCGAGGTTCAGCAGGCGGCTCTGTCCGTAACCGGGCCTGCCGATCAGTGTCACCACCGAGGAACGGCCCCGGCCGAGGTCGGCGACGGTCTGGGCAAGCATGGCCTGCTCTCGTTCGCGGCCGGGGAACGGGAGCCCGTTGAGCTGCATGGTGCGACTATATGCCTGGGATGGGTCGTGGACCTGTCACCGAACCGCCGCACGCGCGTCAGCGTCGGCCGCGTGAGGCGAAGACCCAGGCGGGGGCCTGTGGATCGGGAAGTCTCGGCGTGTTCAGCACCGAGGCCAGCTCCCCGCGCTGACTCACACTCAGCTTCCGGTAGACGCTGGTGAGATGGGTCTCTACGGTCCGTACGGTGACGAACAGCGACTCGGCGATCTCGCGGTTGCCCGCCCCGCGCGAGGCCATCTGGGCCACCTTGCGCTCGGTGCCGGTGAGCAGGTCGACCGGTGAGGCGGTGATCTCGCGCATCCGGCCGCCAGCGGCCACCAGCCGGTTGCGGGCGTCCCTGGCGAGCGCGAGCGCGCCGCAGCCCTGCGCGAGGTCGACGGCCGAGCGCAGCCGCTCCCGGGCCTCGCGCGGCCGCCCCGCGTCCAGCAGCGCCCCGCCGAGCAGGAACTCGGCCCGGGCGTGCTCGGAGCGGGCGGGCGACCCGGAGAAGCGCTCGACCGCCTCGGTGAGCCGGGCGATGCCCTCCTCGCCGGGGGTGGTCACCCCGCGGGCGAGGGCGGCCAGACCGAGCGCGCGCGGGGTGCTCCAGCGGCGGGCCAGCTCGGCGCCGTGCTCGACCAGGTCCCGCGCCTCGTCCGCCCGCTTCTCCGCCGCGAGCAGGCAGGCCGCCTCGGCCCACCAGGGCAGGAACACCGGGTTGGCGAAGCCGGACTCCTCCAGCGAGGCGCCGCAGTCGAGCAGCAGCCGCAGCGCGGTGGCGCTGTCGCCGAGCGCCCAGCGGGCCCGGGCGCGGGCCATGAGATACGAGTGGTACTCCATCACGAACCCGTCCAGGTTCGGCCGGGTGACGGCGGCCAGCAGCTCCTCGGCCCGCTCCGGTTCGCCCCGGTCGATCAGGATCGTGGCCAGCGCGGTCTGCGGCACGGTCACATTGGCGCTCCAGCGCTCCTCGCCGATGATCTCGACGGCGGTCTGGGCGTCGGCGAGGGCGTCCGGGATCGCGCCGACGCCGTGCAGCAGCTGGGCGCGGTAGGACAGGGTGATCACATACGACCACACCGCGGCGTTGTCCTGGCCGTGGCGCAGCGCGTGCTCCAGGGCCGCCATCGACTCCTCGATCTCGTCGGCCAGGCCGAGGGTGAACGCGGAGAAGAGCAGCGACCAGTTGTCGAGCCGGTCCGCGGAGCTCAGCGCGCGGCGGGCCTGCCCCACCGCCCGCTGCACCGAGCGGCCCTCCATCGCGGACAGGACCGTCATCATGGCGAGCATCTGGCGCTGGGCGGGGGTGTCCCCGGCGGGTTCGGGAATCCGCGCGAAGCGCTCCCGGACCGTGTGGATCGTGGCCTTCTCGTCGGATCCGCTGATCAGCAGCGTCGATTGGACGAGGGTGCGCAGCTCGCGGTCGCGCGGATCGGGGTCGGGCCCCAGCTCGGCCTCGAGCTCGTCGAGCACCTCGCTGAGCACCCGTACGGCGGCCGGTGACTGCTGGACGGTCAGGCAGGTGAGGCCGAACTGCACGGCGATGGGCGCCTTGGTGCGGATGTCGGTGGCCAGCGTGAGCGCCCGCCTGAGCAGGCGGACGGCCTCGGCGGGGTTGATCTCCGCGAGCGCCTTGGCGAGCGGGACATGGGCCGACAGGCTGTCCGGCTCCGCCTCCAGGACCCGGTAGAGATAGCGGGCGGCGGCCTCCGGGGCGCCGCGGTGCTCGGCCTGGGCGGCGGCTTCCCGGAGCACCCAGCCCATCCACGGCTGGGGGGTGCCGGGCACCAGCAGCACCTGGTTGGCGACCTCCTCGGCGGGCCGTCCGGCGTCGCTCAGCAGCAGGGCCGCCCTGGCGCGCAGCTCGGCCAGCCGCTCCTCCCCCGCGGCCTCGAGCACCGCGGAGCGCAGCACGTCATGGGCCAGGTCCGCCCGGTCCGGCGCCATCACCTCGGCCTCGCGCAGCTGCTCCACGGCCTCGGGGACGCGGGCGGCGGGCACTCCGGCCAGCGCGCCGATGTGCTCCGCGTCCTCCTCGCCGAGCACCGCGATGGCGGTGGCCACGTCCCGGACCCAGCCGGGCCGGGCGTCGAAGAGGGCGCGCACCGACAGGGCGACCACGTAGCTCCCGACCTCGGCGATCTCGCGGATGCCGCTCTCGTCGGGCGCCACGCCCTTGGCCCGCAGCTCGCGCAGCAGCCGGGTGACGGTCAGCGGATTGCCGCCGCAGACGGCGGCGGCGCGCTCGGCGAAGGAGGGGGCGACGGGGGCGCCGAAGACCTGGTGGGCCATTTCGGCCACCTCGGCGTCGGTCAGCGGGTCGAGGCGGATCACCGCGGAGCGCGGCTGGGCGAGGATGTCCGCAAGGGCCGCGGGTGCGACCGGTTCCTCCTCGCTGCGCTGGGCGAGCACGACCAGCAGCGGCAGCTGGTCGGCCCGGCGCAGCAGGAAGTCGATCCAGCGCAGGGAGCGCTCGTCGCACCAGTGCACATCGTCCAGGACGAGCACCAGGGGGCCCTGGGTCATCAGGTTGGCGGCGAGCCAGTACAGGCCGTGCAGCACCGGGTAGACGCTGGCGGCCGTGGGCGGCCCCTCCTCGCCGGGGCGGGGGCTGAGCGCGGGGAGGGCGCGGCGGGCGCTGCCGCGCAGCAGCGGGGAGTTCTGGGCGTCCTCGGCCGAGAGCCCGAGGCTTCCGAAGAGTGCGCGCACCCCGCCGTATCCGGCGCCGGCCACCACTTCACCGCAGGCGCCGTGCAGCACGGTCATCTTCCGGCAGGCGTCGCTGTCGAGGAAGGCGCGCAGCAGGCTGGTCTTGCCGATCCCGGCCGGACCGGACAGGACCACCAGACCGGAGCGGGCGCTGTGGGCGGCCTCCGCGTGGGCGGTCAGCGCGGCGAGTTCGGCGGCGCGCCCGACCAGCCCGCCGGGTAAACCGGAATCCGTTTTCCGGTCCACCACGCAGCCTCCTCGAGCCACAAAATACGAAGAATTATCGGAAAAGTGTGCTGCTGCCGCGATCAGCAGGCTACACGAGCGCAATGACGGCGATCAATCCCGATCAATCGGCAAGCAGAAGCCCGGAGACGGAAGGCGTGGTGAGGGCGTTCACCATTCCGTCTCCGGGTCATTCGGTATCACTGTGTGGGTACGAGGCGTGAAGTCGTCTATGGCATCTCCCTTCGTCGGCGAACGATCACGGGGTCGTTCGGGCCGCCTTCATGGCGGCCTCCAGGGCGACGGCAGGCGGGTGGAGCTCGAACCAGACGACCTTGCCGGCCGTCGTGCAGGTGGATCCCCAGCAGCGCGAGAGCAGATCCAGCAAGTGGAGTCCGCGCCCGCCCTCGTCATCGCCGCACGCCCGGCGCACCTGGGGCTGCCCGGGGTCCTCGTCCGCAACCTCGCAGCGGAAGGCGCGGTCGACGGAGCACAGCGAGAGCGTCAGCCGGATCGGTCCGCCCGCGTGCCGCAAAGCATTGGTGACCAGCTCGCTGACGAGCAGTTCCGCGTCGTCGGCGAAGTCGTGCAGCGTCCACGCCGACAGCTGGGCGCGCGCCAGCCGCCGGGCCGTCGGCACCGAGGACGGCTCGGAGGGGAGCAGCCAGGACGTCCCGCCGCTGGTGGCCGGGGGTCGCGTGTCAGGGCGGCGCTCGGTGCTCATCGGGGAGCCGTGCGCGGGGGCGAGGGTGGTGGCGTTCATGCTGACGGGTCGGGGCTGGTGCGGGGGGCGGGGATGGCACGCCCGTCGGGAAGGATCTCACCCGTGTCCGCGAAGATCACCACGCCGTTGCAGAGCAGGCTCCATCCCTGCTCGGGGTGGGAGGCCACCGGGCGCGCCGAATCGTGATCCGGTGCGTCGGCGGGAGGACATTGGGGTTGGTGGAGGCACATGGTCCGAACCTTCGATCTTCCGCCCTAGGGGGCGGCGGAACTCACCGACACCACCATCCTGGGCCTGCGCGGCCGGACGCGGCGAGGGGAGATCTCCCCGCATCGGTACCCGTCCCGCTCCCCTCCCCCCGCCGGGCGGTCACGGCCGGGCGGCCGCCACTCACCCTCGGTGACTCCGGCCCGGCGCCCGCCCGGGGTGTGTGCGGCGGCCCCCGGCCCGGGCATAGCCTGGAAACAGGGCTTCGGGTCCGCGCGGGCACAGGTCCCGCCCGCCCGGGGCCGGTGCGAGGCATCGATGGGTGCGGTGGCGACAGGCACCCCGACCGGGCGGCAGACAGTGAGGCTGCCGGCCGAGGTGACGAGTTTCGTGGGACGTCGGCACGAGGCGGCCGAGGTCAAGCGGATGCTGTCCGCGTCCCGCCTGGTCACCCTCACCGGGGTCGGCGGGGTCGGGAAGACCCGGCTGGCGCTGCGGGTCGCGGACGAGGCGCGCCGGGCCTTCCCCGACGGGGTCTGGCTGGCCGAACTCGCCGATCTGGACAACCCCACGCTGCTCGCCCAGGGCGTCACCGAGGCGCTGGAGATACGCGACCACTCCTCCCGCCCGGCGATGGACATCCTCGTCGACCATCTGCGGGACCGGCAGGCCCTGATCGTCCTCGACAACTGCGAACACCTGCTGGAGGAGTGCGCCCGGCTCGCCGACCGGCTGCTGCGCGCGGCCCCCCGGCTGCGGCTGCTGGCCACCAGCCGTCAGGCGCTGGGCACCGCCGGTGAGCAGAGCCTGGCCGTGCCCACCCTGGGGCTGCCGGACCCCGAGGGGCCGCGGCCGTCGCTGGCGACGCTCGCCCGGTGGGACGCGGTACGGCTGTTCGTCGAGCGCGCCGCGGCCATCGTGCCCGGGTTCGAGCTCAGCGAGGACAACCGGGACGAGGTGGAGCTGATCTGCCGCCGGCTCGACGGCATCCCGCTGGGCATCGAGCTCGCGGTCGTACGGCTGCGCGCCCTGTCCGTCCAGCAGCTGCTGGACCGGCTCGACGACCGGTTCCGGCTGCTCACCACCGGCTCCCGCACGGTCCTCCCCCGCCACCAGACGCTGCGGGCGCTGATCGACTGGAGCTATGAGCTGTGCACCGAGCGGGAGCGGCTGCTGTGGGCCCGGGTCTCGGTGTTCGCCGGAAGCCTGGACCTGGAGGCGGCCGAGGCGGTCTGCTCGGACGAGGGCATCGACCGCGAGGAGATCCTGGACCTGGTGACCGAGCTGGTGGACAAGTCGGTGCTGCTCAGGGAGGAGCACCCGACGGCGGTGCGCTACCGGATGCTGGACACGCTGCGCCAGTACGGCCGGGAGCGGCTGGCCGCCTCCGGGGAGGAGGCCGTACGGCTGCGGCGCCACCGCGACTACTACCGCGGGCTCGCCGCGGACGCGCGGGCGGCGCTCTTCGGACCGGCCCAGGTGCAGTGGTTCACCCGGCTCCAGCTGGAGCACGCCAATCTGCGCACCGCCCTGGAGAGCTGCCTGGCCGAGCCCGGGCAGACCGTCTGCGGCCTCGACATGGCCGCCGATCTGCTCTACCACTGGATCACCAGCTACTACCTCGGCGAGGGCCGCCGCTGGCTGGACCAGGCCCTCGCGCTGTGCACCGAACCCGACGGGTCGCGGGCGCGGGCCCTGTGGACCAACAGCTGGCTGGCCATCATCCAGTCCGACATCGACGCCGCCGCGGCCATGCTCGAGGAGAGCCGGGCCCTCGGCACCCGGCTGGGCCTGGAGCCGGTGCTCGCCTACACCGCGCTCTACTCCGGCATGGTCGCCATGTACCGGGGCGAGACCCGGTCCGCGATCGCGCTCTACGAGGAGGCCGTGGCCCGCCATCGCGCGACCGGCGATCCGGTGGGGCTGGCGCTCGCGCTCATCCGGCTCTCGCTCGCCCACTCCTTCATCGGCGACTCGCCGCGCGCGATCGCCCTGGGCGAGGAGTCGCTCGAGGTGTGCGACGCGTACGGGGAGGGCTGGCACCGGGCCTACACGATGATGGCGCTCGGCGTGGACGTCTGGCGCCAGGGCGACACCGCCAGGGCGGCCGCCCTGGAGAAGGAGAGCCTCACGTTCAACCGCTCGCTGGACGACCCGCTGGGCGTCGGGGTCAACCTCGAGGTGCTGGCCTGGATCGCGGCCACCGAACGGGACCACTCACGGGCGGCCAGGCTGCTGGGCGTCCTGGGGACCCTCTGGCACGCCATCGGCGCCCCGCTCTCCGGCTACGGGCACCTCGTCCACTACCACGAGGAGTGCGAGGCCGCGGTGCGGCGGGCCCTGGGCAAACCGGCCTTCAACGCGGCGTGCAAACAGGGCGCCCGGCTGTCCTACGCCGAGGCGCTGGAGTACGCGCTGGAGGACGAGCTGCCCAGCGGGGAGGCGACGGGCGGGCGGCCGTCGCCGCTGACGCCCCGGGAGTCCGAAATCGCGCGGCTGGTCGCGCAGGGGCTCAGCAACAAGGAGATCGCCTCTTCCCTGGTCATCGCCCAGCGCACGGCCGAGGGCCATATTGAGCACATTTTGAGCAAGCTGGGTTTCACCTCGCGTGCGCAGGTGGCGGTCTGGGTAGCGGAACAGCACCGCACCACCGAGGCCGATGGCGAACGCCCGCCGGAGGATACGGTCTGAAGGCCGTGCCGCATTCTCAAGGGGCAAGGGGCGGAATTCTATTCGAGACCGGAGCAGGTGTCCCGGAAGTTTTCACAACCCCCACGAAAATCCTCGCCCGCCCCGGCTTCGAGAGATCATGCGTCAGGCTCGAGGGACGAGCCGCTACGGCCGTGTCAGTGCGTCGACGCGGCTCATGCGACCGAGGAGGTCCCGCCGTGACTGTTGCCGCAGTCGGCAATACCGGTGATGCCATGGAGCTTTTCCGTGGCACCGCCCACAGCCCGTCGTTCTTCGCGCTCAACCGCGCCGGGGTCACGGGTGGCGGACAGGAGCTCGTGGACTTCTGCATCCCCTGCAATCCGTACTTCCCCACCCCCGCGATGTTCGCCGTGATGGCGGTGAGGCTGCGGGACATCCTCACCTACTACCCGAGCTCCGCGGAGACCATCACCGCCGAACTGGCCGATGTGCTCGGGCTACAGCCGCAGACCATGGCGATGGGCAACGGCTCGACCGAGCTCATCACCTGGATCGACCACCTGCTGGTGAAGGAAAGCCTGGCGGTGCCGATTCCCACCTTCGGCCGCTGGACCGACCAGCCGATGGAGACCGGCAAACGGGTCGATATGTTCCAGCTCCCGGAAATGAGCGGATTCGCACTCGACCCCAACGCCTTCGTCAACTTCGTACGCTCCCGGGGCTCCCGGGTCGCCGTGATCTGCAATCCCAACAACCCCGACGGCGGGCTGGTGTCCCGCCAGGCCCTCATCGGCATCATGGACGCCCTGGCCGACCTCGACCTGATCGTGATCGACGAGTCCTTCCTGGAGTTCGCGGACGCCGAGGCGTATCCCAGCGTCGTGGACGAGGCCATCCTGCGCCCGAATGTGATCGTGCTGCGCAGCCTCGGCAAGAACTTCGGCCTCCACGGGGTCCGCTTCGGCTATCTGGTGGCCAATCCGTCGCTCGCCGTGCAGATCCGCTCCCGGCTGCCGAAGTGGAACCTCAACTCCTTCGCCGAGGTCATCGTCTTCATGCTGAAGCGGTACCGGCAGGAGTACGTGGAGAGCCTGCGCATGCTCAGCCGCGACCGGCAGCAGATGACCACCCAGCTGGCCGGGCTGCCCGGGATGACGGTCTTCCCCTCCCAGGGCAACTTCGTCTTCGTCAAGCTGCCGGCCGGGACGGACGGCGGCTGGGTCCGCGACCAGTTGCTCTCCCAGCACGGTGTGCTGGTGCGCGAATGCGGCAACAAGCTGGGCAGCAGCAGCCAGTTCATGCGGCTGGTGGTGCGTTCCCAGCCGGATGTGCAGCGACTGCTGACCGGGCTGAGCACGGTGCTGTACGGGACGTCCTTCTACGCCCCGCAGGTCGGCTGGGACCAGCAGCCGTCGCTGTCCTCGGGGTACGGGGGGTCCTCGGGGTCCATGGGGGCCCTGGATTCCAGCACCTCACAGGCGCAGTTCATGGACTACTCCTACCAGCAGCAGCCCCAGCTGCCCGCGGCGCCGATGGCGCAGGAGCCGCAGCCGATGTACTCCGCGGCCGCGCTTCCGGCCCCGCAGGGCGTCGCCGGCGACCCGTACGGGCAGACGTCCTTCGCGGGCGCGGGCGCGGGCACGGGTGCCGCGCCGGGGTACGTCCAGCAGCAGCCGCTCCCGGAGCTGTCGCCCGCGTATGTCGCCACTCCCCCGGCCCAGCCGCCCCTGTACCAGGCCCCGGCCGCGCTGCCGCAGCCCCAGATGGTCCAGGCCCCGCAGCCGCAGATCCCGCAGCAGGTGCCTGCGCAGCAGTTCCAGGCCCCGCAGCCGCAGCCGGCCCAGAGCCAGGCGCCGTTCATGCAGATGGCGCCCCAGCCGCAGAGCGGGCAGTACCAGGGCGTCCAGGCGCAGACCTCCCAGATGCCCATGGTCCAGGCCCAGGTCCAGGGCGCCCAGGGGCAGGGGGCGGCGGCGTACGCCCAGACCCGGCCCGAGGAGACGACGGTCGACCAGATCCCGGTCTACGGGCAGCAGGACACCGGCATACCCGAGCCGACGCCGATGGAGCGGACGCAGGCCATGACCTACGACCCCGCCGAGCTGAGGGCCGCGGCGGCGGCAGCGGCGCCGGTCGTTCCCCTCAGCGAGCAGGAGGACGACCCGACCGGCCAGACCCCGGCGATGAAGCGCTATCCGCGCCCCGCGGCGTACCTCCAGGACGACTCGACCGCATGACCGGGCGCCGCCGCCGGGGTCATGACCGGCGCAGCCGGTCGTCGCACGGCCAGGCCGGGGAGACCCCGGCCGCCGCGCAGACCGCGATGTGCAGCAGCAGGGGGTGGGTGTACGGCTCCCCGTCGTCCGGCCAGTGCACCACATCGGGCTCCAGGCTCCCCGTGGGGCCGGTCCGCCGCCCGGGCGGGCCGGTCACCATGGCGCCGACCGCGTAGACGGCCGGTGCGGGCCAGTCGACGCCGACGTCCGAATGGGGCGGCACGATCCACCACCAGCACCCGGCGCCGGTGAGTACACATCCCGCCCGGGGCAGCAGGGCCATCACCCCGGGGCCGTGCCGCTCGGCGATCCCCACCGCGTCGTAGCCCCGGTCCGTCCGCAGCCTCGAGGGCAGTTGGAGGCGGTGGCGGCCGGAGACCGCACGGAATCCCCGCCGGCCGAACCGGCCGCGGACGAGGCCGGTCAGCGCACCGGCGAAGGCGTACGTCATCTCAGGGCACTTCACAGAGGTCGGGCCGATGGTGCCTGCGGTCGCCGCGGCGGAGCGCGGTAACGGGATCATGCCGCAACTATGCGCACCGCCGGGGACACTTGGCAAGGCTCACTCTGAATTGTGCAGAGTCGTCAGTGCAATGTGTCCGTTCCGCATTGGCCATGGCACACTGCGAACATCAGCGTTGGGGAGGGTCAGGGAGGGATTCAGGTGAGCGAACCGCGGTCGGCACCGACCGTGGGTCAGGTCGTCCTCGGCAAGAGGCTCCAGGATCTGCGGGAGAAGGCGGGATTCAAGCGGGACGAGGCGGCCAGGGTGCTGCGGGTGGCGCCCGCCACCATCCGCCGCATGGAGACCGCCGAGGTCGCGCTGAAGGTCCCGTATGTGCAGCTGCTGCTGGACGCCTACGGGGTCACCGGTGAGGAGCTCGACTCGTTCATCACCCTGACCGAGGAGGCCAACAAGCCGGGCTGGTGGCAGCGGTTCCACGACATCCTGCCCGACTGGTTCAGCGTCCACGTCAGCCTGGAGGGCGCGGCCGAGATGATCCGGGCGTACGAGCCGCACTTCGTGCCCGGGCTGCTCCAGACCGAGGACTACGCCCGCGCGGTCATGCAGACCGGCGCCGTCGGCCAGGCCGGTCCCCGGCAGGCGGAGCGCCATGTGGCGCTGCGCATGGAGCGGCAGTCCCTGCTCACCCGGCGGGAACCGCCCCGGCTGTGGGTGGTGATGGACGAGACGGTGCTGCGCCGGCAGGTGGGTTCGGCGGAGGTGATGCGGCAGCAGGTCGACCGGCTGCTGGAGGCCGTGGAGATGCCGCACATCACGCTACAGATCTCGGAGTTCACCTCCGGCCACCATCCGGGCACCTATGGGCCCTTCGTCCTCTTCCGCTTCGCTGTACCCGAACTGCCGGACATGGTCTACGTCGAGTACCTGACCGGCGCCGTCTACCTGGATGAGCGCATCGAGGTGGCCTCCCATCTGGAGGCCATGGACCGCATGGCGGCCCAGGCGGCAACCGCACGACGCACAAAGGAAATCCTCCAGGATTTCCGCAAGGAGCTCTGATCGGAATGGATCGCATTCACAACGGCATGCGCGCGAGCGACCTCGGCAGTGAGGGCTGGCAGAAGCCGTGGAGCGGTGGCAACGGCGGCAACTGCGTCGAAGCCATGAAGCTGGACGACGGCCGGGTCGCGATCCGTCAGTCGACCGATCCGGACGGTCCGGCGCTGATCTACACCCGCAGCGAGATCATCGCGTTCATCCAGGGCGCCAAGGCGGGCGAGGCCGACTTCCTCGTCTGCTGACCTTCCTCGTCTGCCGACGCGGCCCCGTGCGCCGACGGCCGGTGGCCGTCGGCGTCGGCGTGGCCTCGGTGTGCCGCTACGTGGCGTCGGCCGCCAGTGCCCGCAGCAGACCGATGGTCAGCGCGGTACGGGCCGGGATCGGGGCGAGCACGGTGTGTTCGTGGCGGGCGTGGGCCCCGGAGCCGAGGGCACCGAGCCCGTCCAGGACCGGACGGCCGAGCGCGGAGACGAAGTTGCCGTCGCTGGCACCGCCGACCGCGGTCTCCTCCAGCTCCCAACCGTGTTCCGCGGCGATCGCGTGGGCCCGCTCGAACAGCCGGCGGGAGGCATCGCCCGGGACCATCGGCGGACGGTTCCACTCACCGGTGACGGTCAGCCGCACCCGCTGGTCGGAGGGGGCGAGGGCGTGCAGCGCAGCGTCGATCCGCCGCATCTCCTCCGGCGCGGCGATCCGGATGTCGATACCGCAACTCGCCCGCGCGGCGATCACATTGCGCCCGGTACCGCCTTGAATCAGCCCCACGTTCACCGTGGTCCCCCGCTCCGGGGCGCTGAGCGCGGCGATCCGCGGGACCACCTCGGCCAGCGCGTGGATGGCGCTCGCGCCCGCGAACGGGTCGAGACCCGCGTGCGACTCGATGCCGTGGGCCGTCACATCGAACAGCCCGACGCCCTTGCGGGAGGTCTTGAGCGCCCCGTCCAGCGACGCCTCGAAGACCAGCGTGGCCAGGACGTCCTCGCTGAGCCGCTCGATATGGCGGCGGGAGCCGGGGCTGCCGATCTCCTCGTCGCCGTTGAGCAGCAGCCGCACCGAGGGGTGGGGAAGCTCCAGCTCGCGCAGCAGCCGCAGGGTCCACACGGCCTGCACCAGGCCCGTCTTCATGTCGAAGACACCGGGGCCGCTCGCCCGGCCGTCCTGGACCTCGAAGGGCCATTCGGCGAGCGTTCCGGCCGGCCACACCGTGTCGTAGTGGCACAGCATCAGCACGGTGCCGGGGGCCGTGCCGCGATAGGTCAGGACGAGCACATCGCCCTGCGGTCCGCAGTCGTGGCGCTCGGTTCCGTCCGGCTCGCCCAGCCGGTCGACGACCCAGCCGCTGATCGCGGCGAGCCCCGCGTCCAAAAGCCGCTTGTCGTCGCTCGGCGTCTCCAGCTCCACCAGCGTCCGTAGGTCTTCGATCATCTCGGGCAGCGCCTGGGCGGTCGCGGCGGCGAGGTCGGAGGGGGTCATGCGATGAGGGTCCTTCCCGGGGGTGGCGGGGTGAGGGAGCGGCTGGGGATCAGCGGACGGGCGCGCCGGGGCGCACCGGGACGGCCATCCGCTGGAGGTCGTGATCGAGTTGCATGCCGCGCCCGCGGCCGCGCCGGTACTGGATCGGCCGCGCGGACGGAAGGCTGCTGGGCCGGGACCGATGAGTTCCGCGCGGCGCGCCGGTCTGAGTGGTGAAACAGGAGGCGGCGCCTGCCCGCCCCCGCTCACCGAGGAGACACCATGAGCAGCGACGAGATCACCATCAGCCGGGACCTGGACGCACCGCGCGAGACCGTGTGGCGGGTGTGGACCGAGCCGGAGTACTTCGCCCGCTGGTTCGGCGCCGCACCCGAGTCCGTCGACCTCGACGTCCGGCCGGGTGGCGCCTGGAAGGCGACCGTCGCCACGCCCGCGGGCGAGATGCCGATGCGCGGTGTCTACCGCGAGGTGGTCGGCCGGGAGCGGCTGGTGTGGACGCTGGACCTGCCGCAGGGCGCGATGGAGATGACCGCCACCTTCGCCGATCTGGACGGCGGCCGGACCCGGGTGGTGCTCCGGCAGCCGGCCCCGCCGCAGGAGCAGTGCGCCCAGGCCGAGGAGGGTGCCGGCCAGCTGCTGGACGCCTTCGCCAAGGTGCTCGCGTCGGTCTGAGTCCCCGGTCACTCCCCCGGCGGCGGCCCGTCCCACTCGATGACGTCCACTTCGTCGCCCACGGCCAGTTTTCCGGCGCGGACCACGGAGAACTGGCAGCCGAACAGGGTGGCGCCGCCGGGGCCGCGCCGGTAGCCGGCCATGGTGCGCAGCGGTTCGGGGCCCGCCTTGACGCCCTCGCTCTGATCGACCGTCGTCACGGCGCACCGGGCGGTGTGTTTGGCGAAGCCCAGCTCGGCTCCGCCGATGGCCATTCTGCGGATCCGGTCCTCCCGATGGGGTTCGTCCCATCCGCCGATCACGATGCCGGGGCGGAAGCGGTTCATCGGCAGTGCCGCGCCGCCCGCCTCGGCGATCCGTTCGTTCAGCCCGTCCAGGCTGGCCCGGGAGACGATGTGCACCGCGGCGCTGTCGGCGTAGCCACAGGTGCCGGGGATCCATCCGTCGGTCACCCGGTCGTGCTCCGGGGGCACCCGCACCAGCCTGCTCGGCGCGCCCAGGAACCGGGAGAGCCACGTGGCGGCGGCCTCGCCCTGGTCGATGCCGAGATAGGGCGTGTCGAACACGGTGACCTCGCGCCGGGCGGAGGTGGTGTCGATGTCGATGGCCACCTCGCCCTCGCCGGGTGCGGACAGGGTGAGCCGGGTGCCGTGCGGGTCGATGGCGGGGCGGATGACGGCGAGCCGGGGATCCCGCCGCTGAGTGCGGCACTCTCCGTCCTCGCCGATGACCATGAAGCTGCGGTCGTGTCGCAGACCCGCCTCCGTCAGCAGTGCCTCGGACAGCGGGACGCCCGCACAGCCCTTGATGGGATAGCAGGTCAGCTCGACAACGGTGGCCACGTGGGCACCTTACCCCAGGGGTGGCCGCGTCTCCGAGCGGGCGATCGAGGCGCTCATTCCGCATCGCCCGGTGCCCGACCGGCGTTTCAGGGCACGGCCCGGCGGCGCCATGCGCCCCCGGCCCGGCGTCCAGCGGCAAGGCGTAGCGCCGAGTACGCCGAATGACTCACCGCGCACGGCCGGTGACCACCGGCATGCGCCGTAGGCGCGCCGCGCCTCCCGTCGGCGGGAACCCAAAACGAACCGTTTCCGGGGAGCGGCGGACGAGGCCGCGGGAAAAGCGCGGCCCCCGGCGCCGCCCGGGGTCCCGGACAGGCGGGGTGAAGGGTGATTATTCCGGGGCCGCTCCCGCGAGCGGCCGGAAGGGAGGAAGTCGATGTGAGGCAATGATATGCGCGGCGGCGCGGTTCCCGCTATACACGGGCGGCGTGATTCTCCGCCAGTTCCCCACCGCCATGACGACCGGCCCTATTCGGAGAACTGCCGGGGCGCACGGGCGGTCGGCGAGGCGATGCTTGACAAGAGATACGGTAAACGCCGAGTCAAGTCCGTTCCGTGGCCCATGAGTTGGCCAGGCGCGCAAGCGGCTTCCCCTGTTCCGCGGGCCATACGAGGGCGAGCGGGCATAGGAGTCGGGGCCCGGGTTCCGCGCCCGGTGCCCTCGGGAGCGAGCCGTAGGGCGCGCCGGTGCCGAAAGCGACGAGGAGCAGTGAGCGAGGAACGAGCGACCGTCGACGAGGAGTGCCGGCACCGGATCAGAGGGCCCGGAGGCGAGCGACCCAAGACGAGGCGGTCGCCCAGCCGTCTTCCCTCCGTCTCCTCGCCGTGTCGCCGCTCCGGCCGCGTCCGCTCCCGGCCGGCCCCGGGCCCGAACGCCACGGTCGGCGGCGGGCCCCATCGATACGTTTCAGTCTCCCGCCGCACCCGGGGAACTCCGCCGGGCACCTCCGGCGCGTTCGCTCACGCGTCCCCCTCTTCCCCGCCCCACCGCAAGGCCGTCCTATTTCCCGCCCCTCCCACCGTCTCCCGCTCTCCCCTTCCTCTCCTCCTCTCCCCGGCATTCCCCGGATGCCGGGGAGGCGACCGGAACGGCCGGTTCCAGCGCGGTGCCGCGCGGTTACGGCCGCCCGCTCGGGCCCGTCCGCCAAGCGGCCGATCTTGACCGGGCGGTGCGGCAATAGCGCCGGGGAAGATCCCGTGCCGTGCGACCGGTCCGCACCGGACGCCGTATTGAGCCGCCCGCCGCTCGTCCGGTCTTCAACCTCCCGCGCCCCGGCTGCAATTCACCCGGACCGCCGTCCGAGATCGGTCACCGATCACCCGGAAACCAATCCGGCGGAATAGCGTCCGGCCCGTCCGGCGCCCCGGAGAATCATTTCCCGCCCAACGAGGACGTCCGGCGGCGCGTGATCGCCCGCGCCCGTCCCCGGCCCGCCGCTCCCGCCCCGCCGACGGCCGTGCGCCCCCGGCCCTCCATGCGCCTCCCACCGCGCAGCTGAGGGGGCGTCAACCGATTCCGGGGTGGCACCGGGCGGCGCGCGGCGGTCCATGAGGCCCCCTGCGCCTTGTGACCGGCGGGGCCGGGCTGCGGTACTCGTGACAGCCCGCCGGGTCCTCCGGAGGGCGACGTCGAGAGCCGTTGTGGAGAGGAACCAGCCTCATGGCCGTACGAGGAAGTCACCGACGCCCCGCATCGCCCAGCCGGGTCTCGCCGCTGTGCGCGGCGCTCACCGCGGGTGGTGTCGGCATCGTCCTGCCGCTCCTCGGCACCGGCGCCGCCCACGCGGCCTCGGTCGACACCTGGAACCGGGTCGCCAAGTGCGAGAGCGGGGGCAACTGGCACATCAACACCGGCAACGGCTACTACGGCGGACTACAGTTCTCCCAGCACACCTGGGCGGCGTTCGGCGGCACCGCCTACGCCGCGCGGGCCGACCTGGCCTCCAAGGCCCAGCAGATCACCGTGGCGGAGGCCGTGCTGCGCAAACAGGGCCCCGGCGCATGGCCGGTGTGCTCCGTCCGCAGCCGGCTGACCCGGTCCGGGCCACCCGCCGCGGTGACGAGCCAGAACGCCCACCCCCGCGCCCAGCACCCGGCGAAGCCCAAGAAGTCGGCCAAGTCCGCCGCGAAGTCCCGGGCCCGGCAGCACACCGCCCGGCGCGCGGCGGCCTCCGGCTCCTACGCGGTCGTCCGCGGCGACACACTCTCCCGCATCGCCACGCGTGCGTCGGTCAGGGGCGGCTGGAAGGCGCTGTACCACGCCAACCGCGGCACCGTCGGGCCGAACCCGGATCTGATCCACCCGGGGCAGCGGCTGACCCTGCCCGCGGGCTCCCGGCATCCGCACAAGCCGGCGCCCCGCCGGCGCGCCTCGACGGTCTCGAGCCACACGGTGGTCCGCAAGACGGCGGCCCGCCCGCATACGGCCCCGGTCAGCGGGCCGGTCAGCGCGGGGTACGGCGTCCGCGGCTCGCGGTGGGCCAGTGGCCATCACACCGGTGTGGACTTCGCGGTGCCCGTCGGCACCTCCGTGCGCGCGGCCGCCCCGGGCACCGTGGTGGCGGCCGGGTGGGGCGGTGCCTTCGGCTACCAGGTGATCATCCGCCACGCCGACGGGCTCTACACCCACTACGCGCACCTGTCGGCGCTGACGGTCCGCACCGGGCAGTCGGTCCAGGCGGGCCACCGGATCGCCCGGTCCGGCAGCACCGGGAACGCCACCGGACCGCATCTCCACTTCGAGGTCCGCACCGGCCCGCGCTACGGGTCCGACATCGACCCGCTGGCCTATCTGCGCTCCCACGGCGTCAGCGTCTGACGCCGCACACCGGACGCATCGCGTCCGCACGGTCCATCTCCGAGGGGTGGGAAAGGGGAGGTCGCCCGAGGCACGGCTCGGGCGGCCTCCCGCCATCCGCGCGCGGACCGCTCAGCTTGTCGTTTAACGTCCGCACCGGGAAACCAGCAGACATAGCTTCGGCATCTGGTCGATCATGAGCTGATGACTGCTTTCTACCATGTGTGCTTCGTCGTGCCGGACATCGAGAAGGCTATGCAGGACCTTGAGATGTCTGTGGGAGCTGAGTGGGGTGCTCCTGTAGCTGATCGGCTTGGCGAGTGGGACTTCCGCATCGCCTTCACTCGCGGCGGGCCACCGTTCATCGAGCTGATCGAGGGGCCTGCTGGGAGTCCTTGGGATGCGTCGCAAGGAGCTCGGTTCGACCATCTGGGCTACTGGACCAGCTCGGTCCAGCAGGGTTCTCAGCGGCTGGAGGACGATGGTTTCACCGTTGACTTCTCCGGCTGCCCCTATGGCCGGCCCTTCGCGTATCACCGCTTGGACAGCATTGGCGGCCGTGTCGAGCTGGTGGATGTGACACGGCAGCCGAGCTTCCTCCAGATGTGGCATGGGGATGGCGGCCCAATGCCCGTGATCGACGAGAGATGACGCCAAGGTCCTTGGCCTCGTTGTGTTGCTCACCCCGCGCGTCGTGGTTTGGTGCCCTTCTTGTGATGTGAGGGGCGTGCGTAAGCCTCGCCCGTGGCCAGGACGCGTCCAACGTCGTGGCGTGTCGCTGAGTGACGGTTCTTCGAACCTGCCGGGCGTCCCGGGCCGGGCCGGGAGGGGCAATCACCAGCCACGTCCAGCGGTCGGCGGCCTCGGGGCTACGGAGCCTCGGCTTCGTCCAGCCCAGGGTCTGCTTGAGCATGGGGAAGGTGTGCTCGACGTCGAATCTGCGCAGGAAGGACTGCCAGCAGCGGTCGACGTCCGCCGCAGCGGCGCCGGTGCCCGACCACCATAGCCAGACCGGCTTGCTGACCCCGCCGGAGGGCAGATTCTCGACGGTCAGGCGGATGACGCTGCCCTCGATGATGGGCAGCGGTCCCTCGTAGTCGGTCCAGGCCGCCCGGTGGGTCAGCCGCGGGTGCAGCCGGTCCCACGCCTGCGCGGTCGCCTTCCCGTAGAGCCGGGTGTCGGTGATCGTGACGGCCTGCTCGGCGCCCCAGGTCTCGGGTTGACCAAAGAGGAACTCGCCGCCGTGCTTGGGCGGCCGACCACCCTTGGGGTTGTAGACGCGCGGCGGCGTCGGGCGGCGCATCACCCGGTCCGAGCGGAGCCGGCCAAGGATCTCGACGGGCAGGCCGGCCAGCAGGTGGGCGATGCGCGGGGCGTCATATCCGGCGTCCAAGCTCAGTACCAGATCGCGACGGGCAGCCCGGTCTCCGTCGTCTGAGGCGGATCGGGCAGGCTCCGGGCGGTGCGGAGCGCGATGCGCCGCGCGCTCCAGGCCGCCGCAGCGGCGTCCAGGACGTCGTCGGGCGGCACCCGCCCGGCCGGTCCGAGGTCGTCGGGCAGGACGATGCCCTGGTCCTCCAGCAGCCGGCGGCGCACGGCCTGGCCGTTCCAGCTCTTCTTGCTCCAGGGCACGGGCCGCCCCTCGCCGAGGGCGGCGAAGGAGACCTCGGGATGGACCTCGTACAGCCGGTGGTCGCCCCCGTCGCGGCAGGCGTTGGCCTCGCGCAGCTTCGCCGCCAGCCCCCACGACTGACGGCTCAGCCCCTTCTCGACCACCCGCCGGCACACCGCGTTGGCGGCGTCGTAGCCGTCCGCCTCCCAGACCTCGCGCGGCGGTACGGAGAAGACCCGGGAGCGGTGCGGGGCCACCATCGCGGTGGCCAGCGCGTCGGCCTCACGCCAGCCCCGCTCCAGCAGCCCCAGCGGCATGTCGACCGCCACCACGGCGGCGTCCGGAACCCGGCCGAGCAGCTCGCTGAGCGCCTCGTCGGTGTCGGCCCCGGCGAAGCGGCCCTCCTCGTCCAGGGTCACGGCCACCCAGCCGGTGCGGCAGGCGTCCACCCCCACGACGGGCGATTCGGCGCATCCGGGTGCGGGCGGAGTGTGAAAAGTATCGCGACGGGAACCCATGCGCCGTATCCGACCACGCGGATGAGCCGGTACGGGGCCGAACGGCAGGAAAGGACGGCGATGGGCGTACGCACATGGATCCAGGATTGGCCTGTCTACCGCCAGCTGACCGGAAACGACCCGCTCGGCCGCGGCGCCGCCACCACCTCGGCCGCCACCCGTGGACAGCGCCCCCGCACCGTCACGGCCGACAAGGTGGTCAAGTCGGTGTGCCCCTACTGCGCGGTGGGGTGCGCCCAGAACGTCTATGTGCGGGACGACCGGGTGGTGCAGATCGAGGGCGACCCCGACTCACCGGTCAGCCGCGGCCGGCTGTGCCCCAAGGGCTCGGCGTCCCTCCAGCTGACCACCGGCGAGTCCCGGCGCCATGAGGTGCTCTACCGCCGCCCGTACGGCACCGATTGGGAGCGGCTGGACCTGGACACCGCGATGGACATGGTCGTCGACCGGGTGATCCGCACCCGCCGCGAGGGCTGGCAGTGGGAGCGGGACGGGGTCGACGTCAACCGCACCATGGGGATCGCCAGCCTCGGCGGCGCCACCCTGGACAACGAGGAGAACTACCTCATCAAGAAGTTGCTGACCGGTCTCGGGGTGATCCAGGTGGAGAACCAGGCCCGGGTCTGCCACTCCTCGACCGTGGCCGGGCTCGGCACCTCCTTCGGCCGCGGTGGCGCCACCACCTTTCTCCAGGACCTCCAGAACGCGGACTGCATCGTGATCGAGGGCTCCAACTTCGCCGAGGCCCATCCCGTGGGCTTCCAGTGGGTGATGGAGGCCAAGGCGCGCGGCGCGAAGGTCATCCATGTCGATCCGCGCTTCAGCCGCACCAGCGCGCTGGCCGATCTGTACGTACCGATCCGGGCCGGCACCGACATCGCCTTCCTCGGCGGCATCATCAACCACGTCCTGACCGGCGGCCACGACTTCCGCGACTACGTCCTGGAGTACACCAACGCGGCAAGCGTCGTCGGCGAGGAGTTCGAGGACACCGAGGACCTGGCCGGGATCTTCTCCGGTCTCGACCCGGAGACCGGCCACTATGACATTTCCACCTGGGCCTATGAGGGCGCCGAGGTCCAGGCGCCGCAGGGCGCGCCCGACGAGCTGTACGAGGACCGCACCCGGCGCGGCGCGTCCCTGTCCACCGCCGCCTTCTCCGAATCCCACGGCTCCGGCGGCGCGCCCGCCGCCGCGGAGGTCCCCACCGACCGGACCCTGCGACATCCGCGCTGCGTCTATCAGATCCTCAAGCGCCACTTCTCCCGCTACACACCCGAGATGGTGGAGGAGACCTGCGGGATTCCCCAGGACACCTTCCTGGAGGTGTGCCGCGCGCTGGTGGAGAACTCCGGCCCGGACCGCACCTCGGAGTTCGTGTACGCCGTGGGCTGGACCCAGCACACCGTGGGCGCCCAGTACATCCGCACCGCGAGCATCCTCCAGCTGCTGCTCGGCAACATCGGCCGCCCCGGCGGCGGCATCCAGGCGCTGCGCGGCCACGCCAGCATCCAGGGCTCCAGCGACATCCCCACGCTGTTCAACGTGCTCCCCGGCTACATCCCGATGCCTCATGCCCACGCCCACGAGGACCTGGACACCTTCGTCGAGGCCGTGAAGACCGAGAAGGGCTTCTGGGGCGAGATGCGCTCCTTTGTCGTCAGCCTGCTCAAGGCGTACTTCGGCGACGCCGCGCACGCCGACAACGACTACTGCTTCGGCCATCTGCCCCGGCTGACCGGCTCCCACAGCACGTACCACACCGTGCGGGAGATGCTGGACGGAGTCTGCAAGGGCTACTTCCTGATGGGCGAGAACCCCGCCGTGGGCTCGGCCAACGCCAAGATGCAGCGGCTGGGCATGGCCAACCTGGACTGGCTGGTGGTCCGGGACTTCTCCCTCATCGAGTCCGCCACCTGGTGGCAGGACGGCCCGGAGATCGAGACCGGCGAGCTGCGCACCGAGGACATCGCCACCGAGGTGTTCTTCTTCCCCGCCGCCGCCCACACCGAGAAGTCCGGCTCCTTCACCAACACCAACCGGATGCTCCAGTGGCATTTCGCCGCCAAGGAGCCGGACGGCGAGGCGCGCAGCGATCTGTGGTTCATGTACCACCTGGGGCGCCGGATCAAGGAGCGGCTGAAGGACTCCACCGACCCGATGGACCGGGCCGTCCAGGACCTGGCCTGGTCCTACCCCACCGAGGGCCCGCAGGACGAGCCCAGCGCCGAGGCGGTCCTGGCCGAGATCAACGGCCAGGACGCGCGCGGCGAGCCGCTCAGCGCGTACACCCAGCTCAAGGATGACGGCTCCACCTCCTGCGGCTGCTGGATCTACTGCGGGGTGTACGCCGACGGCGTCAACCAGGCGGCCCGCCGCACACCGCACACCGAGCAGGACTGGATCGCCGCCGAATGGGCCTGGGCCTGGCCCGCCAACCGCCGCATCCTCTACAACCGCGCCTCGGCCGACCCGGACGGCAAGCCGTGGAGCGAGCGCAAGGCGCTGGTGTGGTGGGACGCCGACCAGAAACGGTGGACCGGCCATGACATCCCGGACTTCATCCCCGACCGGGCGCCGTCCTACCGGCCGCCCGAGGACGCCCAGGGCCCGGACGCGCTCAGCGGAGTGGATCCGTTCATCATGCAGGCCGACGGCAAGGGGTGGCTGTACGCCCCGGCCGGGCTGGTGGACGGTCCGATGCCGGCGCACTACGAGCCGCAGGACTCGCCTGTGCGCAATCCCCTCTATCCGGAGCAGCAGCGCAACCCGGTCCGGGAGGTGATCTCCGATGAGCACAACGCCTTCCACCCCAGCGGGGGCGAGCCGGGCAGCGAGGTGTTCCCGTACATGATCACCACCTATCGGCTCACCGAGCACTTCACGGCGGGCGGGATGAGCCGCTGGACGCCGTATCTGGCCGAGCTCCAGCCGGAGTTCTTCTGTGAGGTCTCCCCCGAGCTGGCCGGTGAGCGGCAGCTGGAGCACACCGGCTGGGCGACGCTGATCAGCGCGCGCGGGGTGATCGAGGCCCGGGTGATGGTCACCGAGCGGATGTCCCCGATCAGGGCCGGGGGCCGCACGGTGCATCAGATCGGGCTGCCGTACCACTGGGGTCCCAATGGCTACACCCGCGGGGACGCCGCCAATGAACTGACCGCCATCGCCCTCGATCCGAATGTCCACATCCAGGAGGTGAAGGCGCTGAGCGCCGACATCCGTCCCGGCCGCCGCCCCCGCGGCCCGGAGCTGACCGCCCTGCTCGAGGACTACCGGCGGCGCGCCGGCATCACGGTACGGACCGGAACGGAGGTGCGGGGATGACCGACGCCTCGGAGCGCTCATCGCTGATCGGCCGCAATCTGCTGGCCGGAGCCGAACCGGATGTCGCCGGGGACGCCGGGCACGAGGACCATCCGCCCCGGGTCGGCTTCTTCACCGACACCTCGGTGTGCATCGGCTGCAAGGCGTGCGAAGTGGCGTGCAAGGAGTGGAACGCCATCCCGGAGGACGGGCTGGACTTCACCGGCATGTCCTTCGACAACACCCAGGGCCTCTCCGGCTCCACCTGGCGCCATGTGGCCTTCATCGAGCAGAACAAACCGCTGGGCCGGGCCGAGACGGGGGTCGACCACGGCGATGTCGATGTGCTGGCCCTGGCGGCGCAGGGCTCCGGGACCCCGGTCGAGGAGGCGGCGATCACCCCCACCTCCCCGGCGTCCCCGTCCGACGGCGGGCAGCACGGGCTGCGGTGGCTGATGTCCTCGGACGTGTGCAAGCACTGCACCCACGCGGCGTGCCTGGACGTGTGTCCGACCGGTGCGCTGTTCCGCACCGAGTTCGGCACCGTGGTGGTCCAGGACGACGTCTGCAACGGCTGCGGCTACTGCGTGCCCGCCTGTCCGTACGGGGTCATCGACGTACGGCCCGAGGACGGCGGGGCCCATAAGTGCACCCTGTGCTACGACCGGCTGGGCGAGGGCCAGGAACCCGCGTGCGCCAAGGCGTGCCCCACCGACTCCATCCAGTTCGGCCCCCTGGACGAGCTGCGCGAGCGCGCCGCCGCCCGGGTCGAGGAGCTGCACCGGGTGGGCGTCGAGGACGCGCGGCTGTACGGACACGATCCGGAGGACGGCGTCGGCGGCGACGGCGCCTTCTTCCTGCTGCTGGACGAGCCGGAGGTGTACGGGCTGCCACCGGACCCGGTCGTCACGACCAGGGATCTGCCTTCGATGTGGCGGCACGCGGGCACCGCGGCCCTGTCCCTGCTCGGCGGCGTGGCCGCCGTGTTCGCGGCCCAGGCCGGTGTGAGCGGGCGCCGTACCGGAAGGAGGCGCTGATGAGCGAGTCGGATGTCACCCGGGACGGCGTCCGCGGCGCCCGGCCGGGCCGGGACGCGCAGGTCGGCAAGGGGATGGGGGACGGCAAGCGGCGCGGCCGCAAGGGCGGGAGGGGCCGCAGGGGCGAGCAGTCGATGGTGCCCCGGGCGGAGTTCACCTCCTACTACGGGCGGCCGGTGCTCAATCCGCCCACCTGGCGGCCCCTGGACATCGCGGGCTACTTCTTCCTCGGCGGGCTCGCGGGCGCCGGGTCGGTGCTCGCGGCGGGCGCCGGACTGACCGGCCGTCCGGTCATGGCCCGCGCGCTCAAGGTGTCCTCGATCGCCGCCCTGACCGGGTCCACCGCCGCCCTGATCCATGACCTCGGGCGCCCCGGGCGGTTCGCCAATATGCTGCGGGTCTTCAAGCCCACCTCGCCGATGAGCATGGGCTCATGGCTGCTGGCGGCCTATGGCCCGATGGCCGGGGCGGCCGCCGCCTCGGACCTGACCGGGCGGCTGCCGCGCGCAGGCCGGGCGGCCACGGTGGGGGCGGCGCTGCTGGGTCCCGCGGTGGCCTCGTACACGGCGGTGCTGGCCGCCGACACGGCCGTCCCGGCATGGCACGACGGCCATCGCGAGCTGCCGTATCTCTTCGTCGGCTCGGCCGCCATGGCGGCGAGCGGTATGGCCCTGCTGACCTCGCCGGTCGCCGAGAACGCCCCGGCGCGGGGCGTGGCGCTGCTCGGCACGGCGGTGGAGACCGCCGCTCTCAAGGCCATGGAACGGCGGCTCGGGGTGGTCGCCGAGACCTACCGCGAGGGCCGGGCGGGCAAGCTGATGCGCGCCGCCGAGGCGCTTTCGGCGGCGGGCGCGCTCGGCGGCGCCCTCCTCGGCCGCCGTAGCCGCCCCGCCGCGGCCCTCAGCGGCGCCGCCCTGCTGGCGGCCTCCGCGTGCACCCGTTTCGGGGTGTTCCACGCCGGGATGCGGTCGGCGGAGGACCCGAAGTACACGGTCCTGCCCCAGCGGGAACGGCTCGAGGCGCGGCGGGAGCGGTCAAAGGACGACTGACCCGCCGCCAGGAGCGTCGAGCGGCTATCGCTTGGCCGAAGGCGACGGCGAGGTCGCCTTCGGCGAGGCCGACGGGGAGGCGGGCGCCGTGCCACCGCCGGGGTTCGGCCCGTAGGCGTCCAGGAAGCGGTCGCGGAAGGAGCTCATCTTCCACACCGGGGCCTTCGCGCCCGGCATCAGACCGTCGTCCCAGCCCCAGTGGGAGATCCGGTCCAGCACCGCCTTGTCGTGCGCGACGATCGCCACCGGCACGTCCCGGCTGGCGTTGTCGCCGCTGACCCGGGCGAGGGGCTGGTGGTCGCCGAGGAAGACCAGCACGGTGTTCTTGTTGCCGTACTTCAGCACATAGTCGATGAGGCTGTTCACCGAGTACTGGATGGACTTGCCGTACTCCTGCTTCACCTTGGTGGAGTTGGTGAACACGTCCCCGGGCCGCTTGCCCGCCTTCTCGATGCCCTTGTAGACCGAGCCGTTCCCGACCTTGCTCCACGGGATGGTCTTGGGGATCGGCGCCCAGGGCTGGTGGCTGGAGGTCAGGATGTTCAGTGACATCAGCGGCTTGTCGTGCTTCTTGCCGTGCTCCAGCTCCTCGAACGCCTTCAGCGCGTACTGGTCGGGCATGGTCGACCAGCTGAACTTCGGCCCCTTGTAGCCCAGCTCACGGGAGTCGTAGACGTGGTCGAGGCCGTAGAACTTGCCCTCCGGCCAAGCCTTCTGCACCCCCGGCATGATGCCGACGGTCCGCCAGGCGCCGGTGCGCTGGAAGGCGCGGGTGATGGACATGTGGTCGCCCGCGGTGACGGTGCGGTAGCGGTTCTGGTTGTCGATCCACAGGCCGGTGAGGAAGGTGGAGTGGCCCAGCCAGCTGCTGCCGCCGTACGTGGCCGAGGTGAGCCAGCCGCTCTTGGAGGCGAACCCGGCCTTGTTCAGCCGCTTGGTGGCGTTCTTGAGCGTCTTGTCGACACCGGGCGCGATCGCCGGGTCCTCGATGGCCGAGCGGCCGTAGCTCTCGATGAAGGTGAACATCATGTCCTTGCCGCGCAGCCCGGTCAGCAGCTGGTCGCCGGGGGTGTCGCCATAGGTGTCCACGGCGGCCACCTTGGCGAACTCCCGCTCGTCCTTGAGGGTCTTGCGCACCCGCTCCGCCCGGTCCTGCACCAGCGCGGTGGTGCTCCTGGAGGCGAACGGCGCCCCGGCCACCTGCACCCCGAGCGCCGCGCACATCACCCAGACGGTGCCGAGCACCAGGGTGGTGCGGGTGGCCACGGCGGTGTTCCGCGCCATCACGTTGCTGACCCGCAGGACGGCGAGCGCCATCAGGACGACCAGGGCGACGGCGAGCACCACGACCCCGATCACGGCGATGGTGGCGGCCGTATCGCCGACCGAGTCCTTGAGGTACGACTCGGCGTCGTCCAGCAGTATCCAGTCGAGCACCACGTTGAACCCACGGCCGAGGAACTCGTTGAAGCCGATGTCGAGGAGGTTCAGGATGGTCAACGCCCCGAGGGCCGCCCCGGCGAGCACCGCCACCACCCGCCGCGCCGTCGTCGGCAGCATGAGCAGCAGCGTGGCGCCGAAGATCCCCTCCACCGGGATCCGCATGAAGGCGCTGGGTTCGACGAGGGCGAGTTTGGTCGGCAGGAGGAGGGCGAGGAAGACGAGGGCGAGGGACAGCCCGGTGACCGTCCACGCCACCGTCCGTGCCACGACGGGGAACTTGGCCCGCCAGCCCTTGCGGACGGGGGCCGCGTCGGGGGCGGTGCCGACCAGCGGGCCGGTCACGGTGGTCTCCTCCGGGTCCGCCGCCTCCTCCGATGCGCCGGACGGCTCGGGGGACGCGTCGTGCCCCACGGAGGTGTCCGCGTCCGCGGCGGTGTCCGCGGCGGCGTCGACGTCCGCTGAGGTGTCCGCATCCGCAGAGGCGTCCACATCCGCTGAGTTGTCCGCGTCAGCGGAAGCGTCCGCCGCCTGGGCGGGGACATCCGGCGTGCGCTCAGGTGGCCCCTCTGGCCCCTCCGGTGACGGGCCCTCCGTCAGACCCTCCTCCGTGGTTCCCTTGTCCGTTTCCGACCGCTGACGAGAGCTCGATTGGCGCGACAACCCGAAGGTCCTTCCCTGCGAAGCCCGGTGCTGGCACGGCGGACCCGGCTCGGGTGGCCGGGCCCGTCGTTATCCGTACGGCGTGCCGGGGGTCCGCGTTCAATCACCTGGCACTTTTCCCGGCGCCTCCTCCCCTCGCGAGTGCGCCCGCCCCGAGGTTACGCTGCGTCCCTCACATGGATGTGAAGGTGAGGGGACCCGCACATGCGCATCGGAGAGCTGTCGGAGCGCACCGGCACACCGCGCCGGCTGCTGCGCTACTACGAGGAGCAGGGGCTGATCCTGCCGGACCGCTGCGCGAACGGCTACCGCTCGTACGACGAGCGGGTCGTCGACCGGGTGCTCCAGATCAGGGGCCTGCTCGACGCCGGGCTGCCCACTCGCATCATCAAGCAGATCCTGCCGTGTCTCGACAAGCCCCGGCTCATTCACTTCTCCGATGCCACACCGGAGATGATCACCACGCTGGAGGACGAGCGGGACCGCATGACCCGGCGCATCGACTGCCTGACCCGCAACCGGGACGCGATCTCCGAGTATCTTGACGCCGTGATCGGTAACCACACCACCAGCTGAACCACCGGGGGAGCCCACGATGACCGTCCGCCGTGTCGTACCCAACGTCCGGTCCGCAGCGATGCGGGAGAACCGGGAGTTCTACGGCCTCCTGGGGCTCGAGGAGGTGATGAACCTCGGCTGGGTCATGACCCTCGCCTCCCCCACCAACCCCACGGCCCAGATCGGCGTGATGACCGACGACAGGACCGGGCCGGTGGTCCCCGATCTGAGCATCGAGGTGGACGACGTGGACGCGGTCTACGCGGCGGTGCGCGACAGCGGCGCCGAGATCGTCCACCCCCTGCGGGACGAGGAGTGGGGCGTCCGCCGCTTCTTCGTCCGCGACCCCAACGGCCGGGTGGTCAATGTGCTCACCCACCGCCGGGAGCCCGGGGAGGTGGACGGATGAGCCACATCGAGATCAACGGATCGCCCGCCACCGCGGACACCCTGCGGCTGCCCGCGCTCACCAGCTATGGGCACTTCACGGCCATGCAGATCAGGGACGCCCGGGTCCGCGGCCTCGATCTCCATCTCGAGCGGCTGCGCTCGGCGACCCGGGAACTGTTCGGCGGCGACCTCGACGAGGCGCGCGTACGGGCGGACATCCGGCACGCCCTGGAGGGCGCCGGGGTCCGGGACGCCTCGCTCCGGGTGTATGTCTACTGGCCCGAGGGCGACGAGCGGGCCACCTTGATGGTCACGGTGCGTCCTCCGCAGGCGATGACCACGGAGCCGAAGTCCGTGATGTCGGTCCCCTACGTCCGGGAGGTCCCCCACATCAAGCATCTGGGCGGCTTCGGCCAGCACCACTACCTCACCGCGGCACACCGCGCCGGACACGACGAGGCTCTCCTGACCGACCCGCAGGGCGTGGTGGCCGAGGGCGCGATCACCAATATCGCCTTCTGGGACGGCTCGTCCGTGATCTGGCCGGACGCCCCCTCACTGCTCGGCATCACCATGGCCCTGCTCGCCCCGCGCCTGCCCTCGGCCCGCCGCCGCGTCACCCTCGCCGACCTCTCCTCCTACCGGTCGGCGTTCCTCACCAACTCACAGGGGTTCGCGCCGGTGCGGCGGATCGACGAGGTGGAGTACGCGGTCGACGCGGAGCTGATGCGGCGGGTGGGCGCGGCGTACGACGCGGTGGAGTGGGACGCGATCTGAGGATGCCGGGCGCCGCCCCGAAGGGGCGCGGGCTGTGTCGATGTGCGGCTCCGCCGCGGCTGTCTCGATATGCGGCTCCGCCGCGTGGGCCGACCAGCCACGACGGCGCCGCAGACGATCGACGGCAGGTCGGGGCACTTCCAGCGAAGCGCTTAGCGGTCCCGCTGGGAGGCGGTGCGCCGGGCGCTGTCGCGGCGGGGACGCAAGGGGGCGTCCTCGTCGCTGAAGAGCTCGGGGTGCTTGGCGCGGATCTTCTCCACATCGCTGAAGACCAGCCGCAGATGGGAGCGGAGCGACTCGTCGGCCCGGTCCAGATCGCCCGCCTCCAGCAGGTCGACCACCTCGCGGTGCTGGCCGATGAGCAGGGACATCTGCTGGGTCATCGGCAGTGACAGCCTGCGGGCCCGGTCCAGCTGGGCCTTGGCCTGGCTGACGACGGGCCAGGCCGAGGCGTGGCCGCTGACGGCCATCAGCCGGGCGTGGAACTCCTCGTCCAGCTGGAAGAAGCCCTCCATGTCGGACCGGCGGTCGGCCTCCTCCTGCGCGGTGAGCAGCGCCCGCAGCTCCGCCACGTCCCGCGCGCCGGCCCTGCCGACGGCGTCCCGCAGCGCGGCGCACTCCAGGGCCTCCCGGATGAACTGGGCGGAGGCCACATCGCGCTCCCGGATGCGCGAGACGAACGTGCCCATCTGGGGGTAGATGTCCACCAGCCCCTCGTCGGCGAGCAGGATCAGCGACTCGCGGACGGGGGTGCGGCTCACCCCGAGCTCGGCCGCCAGGTCGTTCTCCGAGACGGCCGAGCCGGGCTTCAGCTCCAGGCCGACGATGCGCGAACGCAGCACCTCATGGACCAGTTGCCGGGTGTTGCGCCCCCGGGAGCGCGCCGCGTGCAATCCCTCCGCCGATGCCATCTGGCCCCTTCCCAACCCTTGACTCCGCTCGCTGACGTACTTGTATGGTAGCCGACCGACAGCCCGGACTCCACCCCGGGAGCCCGCTTCAGTGAGGAGCACGCATGGCCACGATCACGGAGGCCAAGGTCATCGTCACCTCGCCGGGTCGCAATTTCGTGACCCTGAAGGTGACCACCTCCGACGGCGTGACCGGTCTCGGTGACGCGACCCTGAACGGCCGCGAGCTCGCGGTCGCCTCCTATCTGGAGGACCACCTCATACCGCTGCTGATCGGGCGCGACCCCGCCCGTATCGAGGACACCTGGCACTACCTCTACAAGGGGGCCTACTGGCGCCGCGGCCCGGTGACCATGACCGCCATCTCGGCCGTGGACACCGCGCTGTGGGACATCAAGGGCAAGGTCGCGGGCCTCCCGGTGTACGACCTGCTGGGCGGCAAGGCCCGCGAGGGCGCCCTGGTCTACGGCCACGCCAGCGGCGGCGACGTCCCCGAGCTGCTGGACGACGTGGCCCGCTTCCAGGAGATGGGCTACCGGGCGATCCGCGCCCAGGCCGCCGTCCCCGGCTCACCGGGCACCTACGGCATCCGCCACGGCACCGTCGCCACCGTCTACGAGCCCGCCACCGGCGCGCTGCCCGAGGAGCAGCCGTGGTCCACCGAGGCGTATCTGGACTTCGCGCCCCGCTATCTGGAGGCGGTCCGCGAGCGGTTCGGCTTCGGCTTCCACCTGCTGCACGACGTCCACCACCGGCTCAGCCCCACCGAGGCGGGACGGCTCGGCCGCAGCGTGGAAGACCTGCGGCTGTTCTGGATGGAGGACCCCACCCCCGCCGAGCTCCAGGAATCCTTCCGCCAGATCCGGCAGTCCACCACCACCCCGATCGCGGTCGGCGAGGTCTTCAACTCCATCTGGGACTGCCAGCAGCTCATCACCGAGCGGCTCATCGACTACATCCGCGCCTCGGTCGTGCACGCCGGCGGCATCACCCATCTGCGGCGGATCTTCCACCTCGCCGAGCTGTACCAGGTGCGCACCGGTTCGCACGGCGCCACCGACCTGTCCCCGGTGAGCATGTCGGCGGCCGTCCACCTCGATGTCACCGTGCCCAACTTCGGCATCCAGGAGTACATGGCGCACGACCCGCTCACCCACGAGGTGTTCCGGCCGGCCTACGAGCTGATCGACGGCGCCCTGCACCCCTCGGCCGCGCCCGGCCTCGGCATCGAGCTCGACGAGGAGGCGGCCGCCCGCTTCCCGTACGACCCGAAGTACCTCCCGGTGAGCCGCCGTACCGACGGGTCGGTGCACGACTGGTGACCGCCGACTCCCCGCCGCGCCTGTCGCTGGCCACCCTGGACCGCGTCCCCGCCGGAAGCCGCCCGCCCATCGACCCGCGGGGCCTGCGCCCCCGGATCGTGCACCTGGGCATCGGCGCCTTCCACCGCGCCCACCAGGCCCTCTACACCGAAGCCGCCGAGGCCGCGCACGGCGGCGGCTGGGGCATCGCCGGTGTCACCCAGCGCAGCCGGTCCGTCGTGGACGCGCTGCGCCCCCAGGACGGCCTGTACTCCTTCACCGAACGGCGCCCCGAAGGCCCGGCCACCCGCGTGGTCGGCACCGTGACCGAGGTGCTGCACGCCACCGACGACGGCGCCCGGCTCGGCACGCTCCTCGCCTCCCCCGAGGTCACCGTCGTCACCCTCACCGTCACCGAGAAGGGCTACCGGCGCGACCCCGCCACCGGCGGACTCGCCCTGGACGACCCGCTGATCCACGACGACCTGGCCGGACGGCCCGCGCCCGCGAGCGTGGCCGGACAGCTCGCCGCGGGGCTGCGTGCCCGGCTGCGGGCCGGCGGCCCCCCGGTGTCGCTGGTCTCCTGCGACAACATGGCCGACAACGGCGCGGTACTGCGGCGCCTGGTACGGGAGTTCATCGCCGCCACCGCATGGGACGACCGCGACCGCCTGCTGGACTGGATCACCGGCTCGGTCGCCTTCCCCGCCACCGTCGTCGACCGCATCGTCCCCGCCACCACCGACACCGACCGGCGGACCGCCGCCCGTGCCCTGACCGTGGACGACGCGGGCGCGGTCACCGGCGAACCGTTCACCCAGTGGGTGCTCCAGGACATCTTCGCCGCCGACCGCCCGCACTGGGAGGCGGCCGGGGTGCGCCTCGTCCCCGATGTGAGCCCCTACCAGCTCGCCAAGCTCCGGCTGCTCAACGGCTCCCACTCGCTCCTCGCCCATCTCGGGCTCGAACACGGGTGTGAGACCGTCGCCGACGTCCTGGCCACTCCCTGGGGCGAGGAGACCGTACGCGCCTACTGCGCCGAGGCCGCGCAGAGCCTGCCGCCCACCGAGGGTCTCGACCTCCCCGCCTACATCGACAGCCTGGTGGACCGCTTCGCCAACCCCGCGATGTACCACCGCATCCAGCAGATCGCCATGGACGGATCCCAGAAGATCCCCGAACGGTGGCTCGCCCCGCTGCGCGAACTGCGCGCTGCCGGACGGGACACCCCGCTCCTGGCCACCGCCCTCGCCACCTGGGCCCGCCGCACCCGCGACCACCCCCTGGACGATCCCCGCGCCGAGGAGCTGCGCCGCGCCTGGGACGGTCCGCACACCGAGGCCCCGCGCCGGCTGCTGCGGCTGCTGGGCGCCGAGGACCTCGCGGACGACACCGCCCTCATCGCGTCCGTACAGGCGGAGCTGGCCCCCCGCGCCCGGCCACCGCGCTGACCCCACGCACCGCCCCTTCCAAGGAGAGCCGCCTTGAAGACCCCCAGAGCCGTCCCCGCCACCGACCAGCCCTCCGCGGCCCAGGACGAGGCCGCCACCGGGCCACCGCGCCCCCGCGGGCCGCGCCACAACACCCGCTGGCTGATGGTCTTCCTCTGCTTCCTGGGCATGACCGTCAACTACGTCGACCGCGCCACCATCTCCATCTCCCTGCCCTATATGACCGATGACCTGCACATCGGCCCCGAGTGGCAGGGCGTCATCCTCAGCATGTTCTTCGTGACCTACGCGCTGGGACAGCTGCCCGCCGGGGCGCTGATCGACCGCTACGGCGAGAAGCGCATGTTCGCCATCGGCGGGCTGATCTGGTCCCTGGTCACCGTCGGCACCGGATTCGTCCGGGGCATCGGCAGCCTGCTCTTCGCCCGCCTCGCCCTCGGCGCGGGCGAGGCCCCCGCGTACCCCTCCTGCGCCAAGTCCGTCTCCCGCTGGTTCCCGGTCCGCGAACGCGCCCTGGCCAACAGCGTCTGGGACAACGGCGCCCGCGCCGGCACCGCCGTCGCCGCCCCCGTCGTCACCGCGCTGATCGCCTGGCAGGGCTGGCGGATGGCGTTCTGGGTCACCGGCGCCGTGGCCCTGCTGTGGGTGGCGCTGTGGCTCAAGGCGTACCGCGAACCCTCGGCGCACGACGGACTCAGCGCCGAGGAACGCGCCTACGTCACGGCGGGCGGCGCCCGGCTCGAGGAGAACCCCGCCGAGAAGACGACGGCCCCGGAGGAGCCCGCCGTCCGCTGGCGCGACCTGTTCCGCCACCGCACGGTCTGGGGCATGATGATCGGCTTCTTCTGCCTCAACTACGTCATCTACTTCTTCATCACCTGGTTCCCCAGCTACCTCGTCGACGCCCGCGGCTTCGACCTGCTCAAACTGGGCTTCTACGGCGCCCTGCCCGGCATCGTCGCCATCGGCGGCAGCCTGCTCGGCGGCTGGACCAGCGACACCCTGCTGCGCCGCGGCTGGTCGGTGACCCGGGCCCGCAAGACCTGTCTGGTGTGCGGGATGCTCTTCTCCTCCGTCATCGCCTTCGCCGTGCTCGTCCCCGGCGCCATGTGGGCCCTGGCCCTGCTGTCCGTCAGCTACGCCAGCCTGGCCTTCTCCGCCGCCTCGGTGGCCAGCCTGCCCGCCGACGTCGCGCCCACCCCACGCCATGTCGCCTCGCTCGGCGGCATCCAGAACTTCGCCTCCAACCTCGCCGGAGTGCTCGGCTCGACCACCACCGGTCTGCTGCTGGGCTTCTTCCACCACTCCTTCGTCGCCCCGCTGATGCTGTCCGGCGCGCTGTGCATCGTCGGCGCCCTCACCTACGGCCTAGTCATCAAGCGCGTCGAACCGCTGCGGCCGACCGCCGTCTGAGCCCCCTCCACGTCCCCGCCTACCAGGAGAACCACCCGATGAACGACGCCACCGCCGCGATCCTGCACGGCCCGAAGGATGTGCGCATCGAGCGGCACCCGATCCCCGGGCCCGCCCCCGGCGAGGTCCTCGTGGCAATCGGCGCGGTCGGGCTGTGCGGCTCCGATCTGCACTACTACGCCCATGGCGAGAACGGCCCCAATGTGCTCCGCTCCCCCACCGCGCTCGGCCACGAGGCGGCCGGAACGGTCGTGGCGGGCCACGGCCACGGCCACGGCCCGCTGCCCGCGGGCACCCGGGTCGCCATCGAGCCCGCCATCCCCTGCGGACGCTGCCGCGCCTGCCGTGCGGGCCGCTACAACCAGTGCCCGCAGGGCCGCTGCTTCGGCTCCCCGCCCACCCATGGCGCCCTGACCGGACACCTGGCCGTACCCGCGGAGTTCGCCCACCCCCTCCCCGACGGCTTCCCCCTCACCTCCGGCGCGCTCATCGAACCCCTCGCGGTGGCCCTGCACGCGGTGCGCCGCGGCGGCGTCGCGGCCGGGGACCGGGTGCTGATCACCGGCGCCGGGCCGATCGGCCTGCTCGTCCTCCAGGCCGCCCGCGCGGTGGGGGCGGGCGAGACCGTGGTGACCGACGTCAACCCCGGCCGGCTCGCCCACGCCCACCGCCTGGGCGCCGACCGGATCCTGGACACCTCCCGCGAACCCCTCCCCCGGGAGCCGCTGTTCGACATCGCGCTCGACTGCTCCGGCATCGAGGCCGCCCTGGCCGCCGCCGCCCACGCGGTGCGCCCCGGCGGCACCCTGGTCGCCGTCGGCAACCCGCCCCAGCCCCGGACCGCGCTCCCGCTGGCCTGGATGCAGCGCCAGGAACTCAGCCTGGTCACCGCCTTCCGCTACGCCGGGGAGTTCCCGGCCGCGGTGTCCCTGGCCGCCACCGGGCGGGTCGACCTGGAGTCGCTGATCACCGCGCGCTTCCCGCTGGAACGTTCGGCGGACGCGCTCCACACGGCGCTCACCGACCCGGCACAGCTGAAGGTCGTCATCGAGCCCAACTAACTCATCGGGACCATCAAACCCATCGGGCTCATCGGGCCCTGAGCGGGTGTGGACCGGGCGGCATCCCGTCCGTCCCACCCGTCACAATGGGGATCATGTCCCGACGTACCCGACGCCCGCGGCCGGCCCGCCCCACCCCGGCCACCTGCCCCTGCGGGCTGCCCGCGGCCTACGACGACTGCTGCGGCCGGCTGCACCGCGGCCAGGCCCAGGCGACCACCGCCGAGCAGCTGATGCGCTCGCGCTACAGCGCCTTCGCCGTCGGGGACGAGGCGTATCTGCTGCGCAGTTGGCACCCGACCACCCGGCCGCCCGGCGCGGACCTCGACCCGGGGCTGCGCTGGGTGCGCCTGGAGATCCTGGGCACCACCGAGGGCAGCGCGTTCCACACCACCGGCACCGTCGAGTTCCGCGCCCACTACACCCAGGGCGGCCGCACGGGCTCGCTCCACGAGAACAGCCGCTTCGTACGCCACGAGGGCGCCTGGGTCTATCTCGACGGTCTGACCGAAGACTGACCCCACCCCCACCCCCACCCCCACACCCACCCCGCGTCCGCGATCACGGTCCGCACCGACTTGGTCATTTGTTTCCCGTGTCGTCGCCGACGCCTTCTGGTGCCCGGTCAACTCCGGGGCGATGCTGGGGCGCTGTGCGTGTGAACCACGCGTGTCCCCTGGCCCCATGGAGTTGCCGTGCCTCCTGTCGCGTGTCCCAGACCACTGGCGGCCCTGGCCGCGGTGTCCGCCCTCGTGCTGGGCGCCGCCGGCCAGGCCACCGCCGACAACACCCCCGCCCCGGCGCCCGAACCCGTCCCCCGGTCGTCCTCGGAGATGCTGCGCCCGGTCGCGCCCCCCGCCGCCAGCGGTGCGACCGGCACCCGGTCCGTGGCCGACGGCGACGGGGTGGAGACCGCCCGCTCCTCCCGCCCGGTCGCCCCGGGGGTGCGGCTGACCTCGTACGACCGGCTGGAGTCGGACAAATGGCTGCGGGTCGACTCGCTGTCGGTGGACCTGGCCGGCGGCACCAAGGTCGACTATCTCCACCCCGACAAGGTCGCGGAGCGCCGGAGCGTCTCCCAACTGGCCGCCGCGCACGACCCCGGGCCGGGGCGCCGCACGGTCGCGGCCATCAACGGTGACTTCTTCGACATCAACCAGACCGGCGCCCCCGAGGGCAACGGCATCGGCGACGGCCGCCTCGTCAACTCCGCCTCCGCCACCGGGCCCGCACGGGCCGTCGGCATCGGCCCGGCCGACGCCGGCCGCGTACTCCAGCTCTACTTCGACGGCACCCTGACCCTCCCCGACGGCCCCCACCCGCTCGCGGCGCTCAACGCCGCCAACGTCCCGGCCACCGGCATCGGGGCGTACACCGCCCAGTGGGGCGAGGCGGACCGCGCCCAGACCGTGGACGGCGCACGGCGCACCGCCGAGGTCACGGTCGTGGACGGCAAGGTCACCCAGGCGGCCGGCGCGCCCGGCAAGGGCCCGATCCCGTCCGGCGCGACCGTGCTGGTCGGCCGGGACGCCGGGGCCGACACGCTGTCCGAACTGGCCGTCGGCGACGCGGTGTCGATGGAGTACCGGCCCCGCACCGACGGCGGCGACCTGCCCCGCACCGCCGTCGGCGGCCGCGAGCTGCTGGTCGTGGACGGCAAGGCGGTCGGCCACGAGGGCGAGGGCAACAACGCCACCGCGCCGCGCACCGCGGTCGGCTTCTCCCGCGACGGCCGCACCATGCGGATCCTCACCGTGGACGGGCGGCAGGCCGACAGCGGCGGCGTCACCCTCACCGAACTGGGCCTGATGATGAAGGACGCGGGCGCCTACAGCGCCCTCAACCTCGACGGCGGCGGTTCCTCCACGCTCGTCGCCCGCGAGCCGGGCAGCGACACCCCCCGGGTGGAGAACAGCCCGTCCGACGGGACCGAGCGCACCGTCCCCAACGGCCTGGCCCTCACCGCCCCCGACGGCAGCGGCCGCCTCAAGGGCTTCTGGGTGGACACCGCGATGGATCGCGCGTCCGCGCCCACCGCGGATCCGGTCCGGGGCGGCCACCCCGAGCGGGTCTTCCCCGGGCTCACCCGCCGCCTCACCGCCGCCGGTTACGACGAGACCTACGGCCCCGCCGAGGGCGCGCCGCAGTGGCGGACGGACGATTCCCACATCGGCCGGGTCGACGGCGACGGCACCTTCACCGCCCGCCACGGGGGTGACACCACCATCACCGCCCGGCGCGGCGCCGCCCATGGCGACCTCGACCTCACCGTCCTGGACCGGCTGGACCGGATCCAGCCCACCAGCCGGCTGGTCGGCCTGGCCGACGCCGAGGCCACGGGCCGGTTCGGCATCGTCGGCCTGGACGCGCACGGCACCAGCGCCCCCGTCGAACCGTCCGATGTGCGACTGTCGTACGACCACGCGCTGTTCGACATCGCCCCGGACCACCGGACCGGCACCTTCACCGTCAAGGCGCGCCACGACCAGGCCGCGGGGCAGGTCAAGGTCGCCGTCGGCACCACGACCACGGTGCTCGCCGTCACCGTCGGCCTGACCGAGCGGCAGGAGGCGTCCTTCGACGACGCCGACCGCTGGACCTTCAGCCAGGCCCGCGCCTCCGGTTCGGCCGAGGCCACGCCCGACGGGCACACCGGCACCGGGCTCGCGCTGGACTACGACTTCACCCAGTCCACGGCCACCCGCGCCGCCTATGTCACCCCGCCCCAGCAGATCGCGGTGGACGGACAGCCGCAGTCCTTCGGTCTGTGGATCAAGGGCGATGGCAAGGGGGCCTGGCCCACCCTGCACCTCAAGGACGCGGCGGGCTCCGACCAGTTGCTCCGCGGACCGTATGTCACCTGGACCGGATGGCGGCATGTCGACTTCGCCGTACCGGCCGGGGTCGCCTATCCGCTGAAGGTCAACCGCTTCTACCTCGCCGAGACCTCCGCCACCCGCCAGTACACCGGCAGTGTGGTCATCGACGACCTCACCGCACGGGTGCCGCCCTCCGTCGAACTGCCCACGGAGAGCGTGCGCCCCGATCCGCTGATCTCCACCGCCGCCCAGGTACGGGGACGCGACTGGCGGTTCGCGGTGATGTCCGACGCGCAGTTCGTGGCCCGCGATCCGAACAGCCCCATCGTCGCCCAGGCCCGCCGCACCCTGCGCGAGATCAAGGTGGCCAAGCCCGACTTCCTGGTGATCAACGGCGACTTGGTGGACGAGGGCTCCCCCGCCGATCTCTCCTTCGCCCGCACCGTGCTGAAGGAGGAGCTGGGCGATGAGCTGCCCTGGTATTACGTGCCCGGCAACCATGAGGTGATGGGCGGCTCCATCGACAACTTCACCGCCGAATTCGGGCCCGTCCACCGCACGTTCGACCACCGGGGCACCCGCTTCCTCACCCTGGACACCTCACGGCTGGGGCTGCGCGCGGGCGGCTTCGACCAGATCAAGGAGTTGCGCGCCCAGCTGGACGCGGCCGCGAAGGACCCGGACATCGGCTCGGTCATGGTGATCGAGCACGTACCGCCGCGTGACCCCACCCCGCAGCAGGGCAGCCAGCTCGGCGACCGCAAGGAGGCGGCGCTGCTGGAGGGCTGGCTGGCCGACTTCCGCCGCACCACGGGCAAGGGCGCGGGCTTCATCGGCAGCCATGTCGGCACCTTCCACGCCTCCCGGGTGGACGGTGTCCCCTACCTGATCAACGGCAACTCGGGCAAGAACCCCGCCACCCCGCCCGGCCAGGGCGGCTTCACCGGCTGGTCGATGGTCGGCGTGGACCACGTCTCGGCGCGGGACCAGGCGGCCGCCCGCCACGCACCGTGGCAGGGCGGCCCGGACTGGGTGTCCGTACAGACCCGCGCCCATGTGGACGGGCTGACCGTCACGGCCCCGGCCGAACTGCGCACCGGGCAGGACGCCGATGTCACCGCGACCGTCCTCCAGGGCGAGGGGACCGCTGCCCGGCGGGTGCCGGTCGGCTTCCCGCTCAGCGCGGACTGGACCGGCTCGCCCAACCTCCACATCGGCGATCCGGACGGCGCCGGGCGGCGCGATGTGGCGGCGTACGACCCGGCGACCGGCAAGCTGACCGCGCTGCGCCCGGGAACGGCCACCCTCGCGGTGAGCGTGAACGGCGCCATCGCACAGGCGCGGTTCACCGTCACCGCGGCGGCCGCGGCACCCGCGGCCTAGCCGGTCCTGTGGGGGCGGGGCGGCCTGAGCGCCCCGCCCCCACCAGATCCAGTCGCCCCCGCCGCGCTCAGGTGTCCCAGACGCGGCGTACCTGCTCGAAGCGGGTGGGCAGCGGAGGGCGGCGACCGGCGTACCGGGCGTTCGTACGGTGGACGAACCGGCGCCAGGAGAGCACCAGACCCTGCCGGGTGATGGGCAGTCCGGCGACCACGGTCACCCCGTTGTCATGGGTGTGGTGCACCGTCAGCAGCAGCGCTTCCGGCACCGACCCCTCCAGCTCGGCGCAGAGCTCCTGACGCACCCGCAGCCAGCGGCGCAGCACCAGCACGGTGCCGCGGTCCAGGCCGTGCCGGCGCGGGACGCGGTGTTTGCCGTGCTCGATGGTCACCCATCCGGAGTCCAGGTCCAGCGCCGACACGGTGCAGCGCAGCAGCCCGCCGTACCGGGCGCCGCTGGCCCGCGCCAGGCCCACCACCACGGCGAGCCGTACGGTCTCCGGCTTCACGCCGTCCTCCATCGCCTCCACCGACAGCCGGCGCCAGATCCACTCCGCCTCCGCCGCCGTGACCACCGGCCGCGGATAGCGGTCCCGCGCCGTGTCCTTCGCCGTCCGCGCCGCCACGTCCACCCCCTGGGAGCCTCCCGATCGAGCCGCTTGGCACACTATTTCTTCCACCGATGCCCTCGTCAAGGGACGCGTCAAGGGACGCACGGCGGTACGGTCGTCCGTGTGCGCCTTCTGCTGATGTCCGACACCCATCTGCCCCGGCGCGCCAAGGCGCTCCCCGGCGAGCTGCTGGAGCGGCTGCCGGACGCCGATGTGGTGATCCACGCGGGCGACTGGGTCGACCTCGCCACCCTCGATCTGCTCGAGGCGCGCTCGCGGCGGCTGATCGGGGTGTACGGCAACAACGACGGGCCCGAGCTGCGGGCGCGGCTGCCCGAGGTGGCCCGGGCCGAGCTGGCGGGGGTGCGGCTGGGCGTGGTGCACGAGACCGGCCAGTCGAAGGGGCGGGAGCGGCGCTGTGCCGAGCGGTTCCCCGACCTCGATGTGCTGGTGTTCGGCCACAGCCACATCCCGTGGGACAGCACGGCCGAGGGGCGGCTGCGGCTGCTCAACCCCGGCTCCCCCACCGACCGGCGCCGCCAGCCGTACTGTACATATCTGACGGCCGCGATCGAGGCCGGGCGGCTGACCGCCGTGGAGCTGCACCGGCTGCCGCCCCGCCACTGACCGATCGCCGCCGCCGACGGGCATCCGGATTGAACCCGGCACCCTGGTGGAATAAAGAGTACTTAAGGTGCATATCGGATATCGGCTCGGCGATCCGCGCCAAGCCCGACCAGACGAGGGCGCCATGTCTTATTCCCCCTACGAGAACGGCCCGGAGCACGTACCGGAGAACGCCTCCGCACCCGCCCCGCACTCGCACAGGTCCGCGGCGCACGTACTCCTCGCCCATGACGTCGGGCTGCTGGTCATCCGGCTCGGCGTCGGGCTGATCGTCGCGGCGCGCGGCGCGCAGCACCTCTTCGGCTGGTGGGGCGGCCTGGGCATCGACAAGACGGCGGTGGCGTTCGCGCACTTCGGCTATCCGGCACCCAAGGCCATGGCCGTGATCGCCGGGATCGCCGAGACCTTCGGGGGCCTCGGCCTCGCCGTGGGGCTGCTCACCCCGCTCGCCGGTGCGGCCGTCGCGGGCACGATGGCCAACGCGGTGGCCGCCTCCACCCCGCTCGGCTATTTCGGCGGCTTCGAGTTTCCGCTGCTCGTGGGCGTCGGCGCGGCCGGGCTCGCACTGTCCGGCGCCGGCCGGATCTCCCTCGACGCGTTCCTCCCGGTCCTGCGGTCGCAGCGGCTGATCTACGGCATCGCCCTGCTGGTGCTGGCGGCGATCCTGGCGACGGTGACGATCCTGCTCAGCAAGAACTGACAGCCCTCCGGCGGTCAGGTGAACGCGCGTGGCCGGTTCCCCGTATGGCTCTGTGTGCGTCCTGCCCACGGGGACGCGCGTCGTCCGCACAGGCCGATACCGAGACCGGAGGCCCCGTTCCATGAATGACCGGTTCATCCCTCCCATCCAGGCGCTGCCGGATGGCGACGCCGAAGTCCGCCTGGTGCTCCATCTGCCCTGGGACGTGGTCGCCGCCCTGGGCCAGGAGGCCGGCCGGCTGGCGGCCCAGACACAGCGGCCGGTGAGCCTCGACGAGGCGGTCAGCCACCGCCTGCGCCACGGGACGGCCCAGACGATGGGTGTCCACGCCAAACCCGAGCGGGAGCGGAACCAGCCCACGCCCACCGCGTCCCACACCTCGCCGCCGCTGGCGGCCCGCTCCCCCGGTGAGCAGGCCCGGCAGGCGATCGAGAAGATCAACGGCGGCTCGGCGCATCCGCACAACGGCGCCGCGAACGGCTCCGCCGAGTCCACGGGCCCGCAGCACACCACCAGCGCACCGGATCCGGCCCCGCCCGATGCCCGGGGCATCCTGGAACGCCCGACGCGTGCCACCGGAACGGTGAACGGCACCGCGACGGAGATGCCGAGATAGCACCGGGTCCCGGTGTCGGGAAACGGCTGGAAAGGCCGCGGATACGAGGGTGCCGTCCCCATCCGGACGGCGCCCTCGTATGCGCGGGGCCCTTCACAGACACGTACGAACGAGCCATGCGTCGGAGTCGTACGCGTCTCTCGCCGAGTCCGGTGCCGTAGCGGGCCTTTCCTCGACCATGTCCTCCGCACGAACGCGCTCCGGCAGCGTGCCGAACCTGGCACGCCGCCTTGCCTCGGCGGCATCGGCGGTATCGGCGGGCCTGGGCTCTCCGGGTGTCATCTCATCCTCCTCAGAATCGGTCGACGTCCTCAGAATCGGTCCACGTCGAGGACGGCCTCGGCGAACGCCTCGGGCGCTTCCTGCGGCACGTTGTGGCCGATGCCCTGGAGCGTTCGGTGGTCATAGGGGCCGGTGAACTTGGACCGGTACGCCGCGCCGTCACCGGCCGGAGTGAAGGGATCCAGCTCACCGTCGAGGGTGATCGTGGGCACCGCGATGTCGGGCGCGGCCGCCAGCCGCGCCTCGAGCCGGTCATAGCGGGGGTCGCCCTTGGCCAGGCCGAGCCGCCAGCGGTAGTTGTGCACCACGATGGGGACGTAGTCGGGGTTGTCGAACGCCGCCGCCGTGCGCTCGAAGGTGGCGTCGTCGAAGTTCCACGTCGGGGAGACATTGCGCCAGATGAGCTTCGCGAAATCGTGTCGGTACGTCTCGAAGCCCACCGCACCGCGTTCGGTCGCGAAGTAGTACTGGTACCACCATGCCCACTCGGCCGACGGCGGCAGCGGCTGCTTGTTCTTCTCCCGGTTGGTGATCAGGTAACCGGTCACGGAGACCAGGGCCTTGCACCGCTCCGGCCAGAGTGCCGCGATGATGTCGGCGGTCCGGGAGCCCCAGTCGAAGCCTCCGAACACGGCCTTCTCGATCTTCAGGGCGTTCAGCAGGGCGATGATGTCGAGGGCGATCACCGATTGCTGCGCGTTGCGGAAGGTCTTGGGCGAGCGGAAGCTCGTGGTGCCGTGGCCGCGCAGATGGGGGACGATGACCCGGTGGCCCCGGGCCGCCAGCAGGGGCGCGACCTCCGCGTAGCTGTGGATGTCGTACGGCCATCCGTGCAGGAGGACGACGGCCGGTCCATGGGCCGGGCCGGCTTCGGCGTAGCCGATGGTGAGCTCGCCGGCCTCGACCCGCTTCAGCGCCGGGAAGGAGCCGCCGCCGGGGTGCGACATCGGCGCCGGGGCCGCCCTGTCGGCGCCGCCGGGCCCGGATGACGACGAGGCCGCTGCCGACGAGGGGTGGCTCAGCCCGGTCAGGGATACGGCGGCCGTTCCCGCCGCCCCCGCGCCGATGGCCTTGCCGAAGGTACGCCTGTCGATCATCTGTGAACCTGAACCGTTTCTATTTGTGCCGGCAGCGCGGGCAGCGCGCCCGACTGAGTGCTCCGAGCAGCCATAGTGGTGCTCCGGCGCCTTCGGGGCCTCGGTGTCCGTCCGCAGACATCCTGCGGGTTTCCCGCAGCCGCCACTTCCGGAGCTCGCCCGATCGCCGCACCGCTGCCCTGGGGCGCTGACCGGCCGGACTCGCCGAGTACCTTTACTCCCGTGCCTGCCGACCGCGCTGAACAGGGAGTGGATGCCGTGTCGCACCTCAGCGTGGTGATCGCCGACGATCATCCTGTGGTCCGTGCGGGCATGCGCGTGCTGTTGTCGCAGGACGATTCCCTGGAGGTCGTCGCCGAGAGCTCCACGGTCCCGGAGACGGTGGCGACCGTGACCGAGCACCAACCGTCCGTGCTGGTCCTGGACCTCACCATGGCCGGTCAATCCAGCCTGCCCTCGATACCCGACCTGCTCGCGGCGTCCCCCGGCACCCGCATTCTGATCCTCACGATGCAGGAGGATCCCGCGTTCGCCCGCGCGGCCCTGCGGATCGGGGCGGCCGGATATCTGCTCAAGGAAGCGGCGGCGGAAGAACTGGTCGGTGCGGCTCGCCAGGTCGCGCAGGGAGCCACCTACCTCCAGCCCGCCATGGGCGCCCGGCTGGCCATCGCGGACACCGGCGCTCCCGGCACCGATGGCGAGGCCTCTTTGACAGCGCGCGAGCTTCAGATTCTCTCGCTGCTCGCCCTGGGCCACACCAACCAGGAGATCGCGCGACGTCTCCACGTTTCCGTCCGGACGGTGGAGACGCACCGCGCCAGGATTCGGGACAAGCTCAAGACCGAGACCCGGGCGGAGCTCATCGCGGCGGCGCGCGAGCGCGGACTGCTGGGATGAACGGCTCGCCACGGGCCAAGGCCGGCCCGATCACCGAGGCCGCCGGTGCGGCGCTCCTCGTCATCGCCTTCGCGATCGAGGTCCTCCAGCAGCAGCCTCGCTGGGTGATGCGGCTCTCCCTCGGCGCGGCCGTCGTCCTCATCATCGCGGCGGCGCTGAACACCGCCGTCCGGCGGGCGTGGCTGGCGGCCCTGTGCGGGCTCGCCCTCATCCTCGCGGTGTCACAACTGGTCCGCATGACCAAGGAGCCGCTTTTCAACGGCTTGAACATCGTGCCTCTCCTGCTGATCGGCTGCGCCGCCATGCTGGGCCGCGGCGCGGTGGCGCGCCGCCGTAGTCTCGCCCGGGAGCGGGCTCAGGCCCGCAGCGACGGCGAGGAGCGAGAACGGCGGCGCTGGGCACGTGAGTTGCACGACGAGACGCTTCAAGAACTGGTCGCCGTCCAGATCGTGCTGTCCACCGCCACCGTCAGTGGCGAGCCCGCCGCCATGAAGGACGCCATCGACCAGGCGCGCGGCCTGATCACCAACCAGATCACCTCGCTACGGCACCTGATCGTGGAAATGCGGCCCTTCGCCCTCGACCAGCTCGGCCTCGCGCCCGCCCTCGAGACGCTGTGCCGGCGCACCGGGGAGACCTTCGGGCTGGAGGCGGAACTGCGCGTCGGAGCGGAGTGGAGCCGGCTCGGGGACGAACTGTCGCCAGAGGCCCAGGCCCACATCTACCGCATCGTGCAGGAAGCGGTGAACAACGCGGTCAAGCACGCCGAGGCGAGCCGTCTTCTCGTGGAACTCGACAGCGACGATCACGCGATCACCGTGGCGGTGCGGGACAACGGCCGCGGAATGGCCCATCCGCCTGCCACCCCGGTCAACCGGTCCGCGCCCCGCACGGTGGTCTCCACGGGTACCGGACTGTCGGCCATGCGCGAGCGCGGCCACCTGCTGAACGGACACCTCACCGTGGGTTCCACCCCCGGTGAGGGAACCCATGTGTCCCTCCTGATACCCCGCCACGCCAAGCGACGCCCCAGGGCCACGTAGCTCTCCGCCACCGCCAACATCCACGTCAGCCAATAGTGCCGCTGTCCCGCCGGCGTTCGACTTCCTCCGACAGGAAGGCGGTCAGGCGCCGCACCCCCTCCTCGATCCGTTCGGGATCGAGGTAGCTGCATGAGAGCCGAAGTTGGTGATCACCTGCTTGATCCAGGTAGAACTGCCGCATCGGAGTCCACAGCACACCGTATTTGGCCGCGGACACCTCCAGCAGAGCGGCATCCACGGGGACGGGCAGACGTATGCGGACGAAGAACCCACCGCTAGGGCGGTTCCAGCGGATTCCGGGATGCGATCCGTCTCCCAGATGCCGGTCCAACGCGTCAACCAGGCAGGTCAGGTTCCGTTGGTAGATCTCGGACTTGCGACCGCTCAGCTCCATCACGGAGCCTCCGTGCTCCAGCAACATCCCGCCGATCACGGCCTGGCACAGCGGGGACGTGTTCACGGTGACCATGCTCTTCACGGCGGCCAACTCGTCCGCCAGCAGTGATGTGCCGCCAGACGCCGAGCCGACCGGCTGATCAGCGATCACATAGCCGACCCTGGCCCCCGGGAAGGCAACCTTGGCAAAGGTACCGATATGCACCACACTGCGAGCGGTGTCAAGCGCTTTGAGCGGAGGCAGTTCGGCTCCGGCTGCCGCCGTGAACCCGTAAGCGTTGTCCTCTATGACGAGGAAGCCCTCGCGCTCCGCGAGGTCGAGAAGTCTCCGACGGCCGCCAAGCGACATATGTGCCGCACCGGGATTGGAGAAGTCCGGTGCGACGTACAGCGCACGAACCGGCCGGCCGTCTTCCCGGGAGGAACGGCACGTCCGCTCCAAACCGTCGAGATCGATCCCGGCGTCCGTCTCGTCGACCGGAATCACATCGATGTCCAGGAGCCGGGCTGCCCCGATGATGCCCACGAAGCACGGATTGGCCACCGCGAGCACGCCCTCGGCCGAGCGGAACAGCGCACGCAGCACGAGCAGCATCGCTTCCTGGGCACCGACGGTCATGACGAGCGTGTTCTCGGGGGCGTCGATCCCGTGGTCCCGGCGCAAGGCATCAGCGACGATGCCGTTGATGATGCCCCGGCTCGGCCCGTACTCGAAAAGCAGTCGGCGGGCCTGCTCCGGGCTCCGTCCGGTGTGGACGAGATAATCGATGAATTTATCAACGTACCGTTCGGTGTCGATATCCTCGAACGTGTCCGGATGCGGCGCGCCGGGCGCGAAGGATATCGCTTCCGGATAGCGGCTCATCACCTCGTTCAGAAATCCGATCGAACCGAGGACCGGATCCCGCAACGAGCTGTGCAACGAGGACGAATGCAGTCTCATCCGCCTGGCGTCCTCCTACCCGCGAGATTGTGAGCGCTGCCAGCGTCGTTCCCACCCTGGCCAAAGCATCGTCACTCTACGCGCTCACCGCCCCGCCGTGAAGATCCACCGGCCGAGGCGGTCCAGCGACGGTGGCCCGAGCACAGACCGCTGGGTAGGCGCCGATCGGCCGGGCCACGCCCCGGCCGTCCGCTCGGCGGCCCACAGACTTCGCACAAGAACGCTCCCTAGCCTCTCGGGTCGTAAGCGATCGATTCACCTCCGTCCTACCAGGTCACAGCTGTGTTCAGAGCGGACGTCGACGGCTTCGCCGCTTCGCACACGCCGGACGCGCACGCTCTGACGTCGCCCGCCTGCGAGTGCCGACCGCCGACCGCCGCCGGACGGCAATGCACCCGTACGGCCCCGCCCTTCCCTCGTATGTCCATGACCGTTGACCCGAAGGTGGGTGACCCTTGTCCACTGCCACATGCGGCACCTGCGGTGAACCGCTGTCCAGCCCCACACACTCCGGTGAGTCCCTCTCCCGGGCACGCTACTGTTCCAACGCCTGCCGACAGCGCGCGTATCGGTCGAGGCAGAAGGCGGGCGGCATGGACACCGCGCTGGGCGGTGGACCGCTGACCCAGCTGAGCAGCCTCGTAGGCCGCACCGACGAGCTCGTGGAACTGGCCCGGCTGCTGGACGGCGTACGGCTGCTCACACTGACCGGCCCCGCCGGGGTCGGCAAGAGCCGGCTGGCGCTGGAACTGGTCGGCCAGGAGCTCCGCAGAAAACGCCGCGACGTATCGGTGGTGCGGCTCGGCTCCCACACCGAGCCCGACGAGATCCGGCGGGAGGTACTGACCGCGCTCGACGAGCCGCCCGGCACCACGCCGCCCTCCGTCACCACCACCTCCGAGGGCTCCGACGGCCCCGAGAGCACCGACCGGGACCAGCTCCTCCTGCTCGACGACTGCGAACACGTACTGGACAGCTGCGGGGAGCTGCTGACCGAGTTGCTGCCGGTCCGGCCACGGCTGCGGGTGCTGGCCACCAGCCGCGAATCACTCCAACTGCCCGGCGAGACCATCTTCCCCGTGGCCGGCCTGGCCCTGCCCGACACCGGGTCCGATGCCGGCCCCGACACCGTGCTCAACGCATGCCTGCGCTCCGACGCGGTCACCCTCTTCGTGGACCGGGCCCGCGCCGTCGTACCCGGCTTCCAGCTCACCCACGACAACGCCGTACACCTGGGCGAGATCTGCGCCCGGCTGGACGGACTGCCCCTCCCCATCGAGATGGCCGCCCGGCTGATCCGGGTCTTCCCACCGGCCGAGATCGTGACCCGGCTCGACGACCGGCTCGCCCTGCTGACCAACGGCTGGCGGCTCGCCGACGACCGCCACCAGAGCCTGCGCGCCTCCCTGGAGTGGAGCTACGCCCTGCTGAACCCGCAGGAACAAGCACTGCTGCGCAGACTGTCGGTACTGCCCGGCGACTTCGGCCCGGACACCGCCGCCGCGGTCGCCTCCGACCTGCCCGCCCCGACCACCGCGATACCGCGGCTCCTCACCGGCCTGGAAGCCAAATCCGTCATCACTGCGCTGACCGACACCAGCGGCCCCACCCGCTTCAGACTCCTGGAGTCCATCCGCTGCCTCGGACACGACAGGCTCATCGCCGAGGGCGAGGAAACCGCGGCGTACGAACGGCTGGTCACCTGGCTGACCACGATGTGCCTGCCCCTGCACGGCGAGGCCGTGATCCCTCCCGCCACGCTGGAACGGCTGGCGAAAGAGCGCACCAACCTCACCCATGCGCTGCACCATTTCCAAGCCGGTACGGACGAACGCCAACTGCTCCTGGCCAGTGCGCTCGCCGCGATCGAGACGGCCGACGGGCGGACCACCGGCACCGCCGACCTGGTGGCACAGGCCCTCGACCACACCGCCCCGGACTCGGACTACCGCCCTGCCGCCCTGGCGGCGGCCGCCTCACTGGCGGCCCGGGACGCCGACCACCACTCCGCGTTCCGCCACATCGACGAGGCGGTGGAGCTGGAACACGGCCGGGATCACCCGCAGCTGCTCGCCCGGCTGCTTCTGCTACGCGGCACCATCCAGCACCTGCGGGACGAGCGAACCGCCTCTCTCGCCGATCTCCAGGAGGCGCTGGCGATCGGTGCGCGGCTTCGCCACGACGCACTGTCCGCCCTCTGTCTGTCGATGACTGCCCAGCATCAAGTGGAGACCGGCGAACTCGGTGCCGCGGAGCGCGAGCTCGCGGATGTCCTCCCCATCATGCGCCGCCACGCGCCACGACACTGGCTGCACCGGGTGTTGATGACGGCCGGTGCACTGGCCCTGGAGAAGGACGATCTGGCAGCGGCCGAGCGGTGCTTCACCGAGGCAATGCGCAGCCACGCCGAACACCGCCGCGATGTCGCGCGGTCGCTCGAGGGCATGGCGCTGGTCGCAACCCGCGCCTACCGCTTCGACCGGGGACTGCGACTGCTGGGGGCGGCGAAGCGGATGCGGGCACGAGCCCCACGCGACGCCTCCTGGTGGACCGCGCGCACCGCTGAGGCGCGCGAGACCGCCTTCCGGGCGCTGCCCACGGCACGCGCCAAGGCATCGCTGGAGGCAGGAGGCGCCATGCCCCGTAGCCAGATCCTCGCGCTCGCGTTCGACCACGGGTCGACCGACGCCCCGCGGGAGGAACGGTCCGGGCATCCCCTGAGCAAACGGGAGTGGGACGTGGCCGCACTGGTCGTGGAGGGACTCACCAACCGCCAGATCGCGGCCCGCGTGCACGTCTCGGTACGCACCGTCGAGACGCACATCCGGCACATCCGCAACACACTGGGGCTGCGCTCGCGGGCACACCTCGCCGCCTGGGCGGCACAGCTGCGCAATGACGCTCCGACCGCGCACCGGAGTGCCCCACCCCGCCCGACTACCGGCAGCCCGCCGACGTCGTGGTGTTCGACCGGCTGAAGCCCCCGCGAAGGCGCGCGCGGCGAGTGTAACGGTGGCGATTGTCGATGCCGGCGAGCCCGCTGCCCGAAAACCCTGGTGGCTCACATCGCCGACGCACAGCACGCGCTAAGGACTCGTTGCCCCTCATGACGCCAAGAGAACTACCCATCGCCGGGACCCGCGAGATACTCGGCGGCGCCCTCGCCTTCAAACGAGATCAACTCGGCTTCCTCGCCGACGGCATAAGCCGGCACGGCGACCTGTTCCGGTTCAGCCCGCTCGGCCTCACCATGATCCTCGCCAACCATCCGGATCACATCCAGCACATCCTCGTGGACGGCGAGCACCGCTACGACAAGGACGCGTCCCTCTTCAAGATAGTCCGGCCCGTCCTTGGCGAGGGGCTCATCGTCATCGCCGACAAGGAGCGCTGGCGCCGCCAACGCCGCATGATGGCTCCGCACTTCACCCCGCGCACGGTCGCCGGTTTCGCCGAGAACATGACCGGCGAGACGCTGAGCATGCTGGAGCGCTGGGAGCGCCGCCCGGCGGGCGACGACGGGCTTCTCGACGTCACCGACGAGATAGGCCAGTTGGCGCTGCGGATCGTCAACCGGTCACTCTTCAGCGCCGACGTGAGCGAGGCCGCCCAGACCTTCGAGCGGGCCTTCGCCTCCGCCAACGGTGTCCTCGGCTCGTTCTTCCGGTTTCCCTTCCCGCCCCTGACCTGGCCCACCCCCCGGCGCCGTCGACTGCGCCGGGCCATCGACGACATGGACCGCTTCATCTCCGGCGTCCTCAAACAGCGCCTCGGCGACGAGGAGGCGGAAGGCACCAGCCCGGCGGAGCCGGACCTGCTCACCCTGCTGCTGCACAGCGTGGATGACGACGGTCACGAAATGGACCTCGGGCAACTGCACCACGAGGTGCTCAACATCTGCGTCGGCGCGTTCGAGACGACCACCAACGCGCTCTCCTGGGCGTTCTATCTGCTCGCACGCCACCCCGAGGCCGAGGCGCGCCTCCACGAGGAGGTGGACCGCGTTCTCGGCGGTCGCGTGCCGACCTTCGACGACCTGCCCCGCCTCGAGTACACCCGGCGCGTGATCGACGAAACGCTGCGCATCTACTCGCCCGCGCACATGACCATGCGGCATGCGCGCGAGGAGGACGTCATCGCCGGCTACCGCATACCCGTGGGCAGCAACATCCTGATCAACACCTATCTGCTGCACCGCCACCCGGAGTTCTGGCACAGCCCCGAGACCTTCGACCCGGACAACTTCACACCTGAGCGCGTCGCGGAGCGGCCCAAGCACGCCTACGTCCCCTTCGGCAGCGGCCCACGCGTCTGCGTCGGCAAGCACTTCGCCCTCGCCGAGCTCGTCCTCGCCCTGTCCACGGTGGCTCGCGGACACCGGCTCGTCCTGCCCCGGGACGCCCGCCCCGTCGAGCCCGAACCGCTGGTCACCCTGCACCCGCGCGGCGGCATCCAGCTCCGCCTCGCCCACCGCTGAACCGCCGCACCCGGCCTTCGCCCCCTCGGGAGTCCCCTTGATCGATGTGCCCTGCCCGTTCCCGTTCTCGGTCAGCCCACATGTGGAGAAGGCGCGGGAGAACCTGGCCGCCTGGGCCCGGGACAACGGCCTGCTCCACGGGGCGAGCGCACGCGAACGCCTCGACCGCGCCGACTTCGGCTGGTTCGCGGCGCTCGTCTACCCGACCGCCGACGAGGCCGGCCTCGACCTCATGGCCCAGTGGTTCGCCTGGCTGTTCCTCGTGGACGACCAGCTCGACGACGGGGACCTGGGCCGCTCGCCGAAGCGCATGGCCGAGCTCGTCACGCTCATGAGGGACGTCCTCGGGGACCCCGGCCCCGGGCACGACCCGTCCCTGCCCCCGGTCGTGGCCTCCCTCGCGGACCTGTGGCGCCGCACGGCCCCCGGGGCATCGCCCCGGTGGGGTCGGAGGTTCGTCCGCCACCTCGAGGAATGCCTCGCCACGGCCACCCTGTGGGAGGCCGAGAACCGCATGCGCGGCACCGTCCCCACCGAGGACTCCTACATCACCAACCGACGTCACACCGGCGCCATCTACGTCTGCATGGACCTCGTCGAGATCGTGGCCGAGGCCGAGGTGCCCGCCGACGCCTACAACACCACCGAATTCGCCACCGCGCTGGACGCTGCCTGCGACGTCGTCTGCTGGGTCAACGACGTCTACTCCCTCGCCAAGGAACGCTCTCTGGGCGAGGTCCACAACCTCGTCCACGTCGTCCAGCACCACCGTGGACTCGACGAGCACCAGGCGCTGGAGGAGGTGTACTCGGCCATCGGGCAGCGTACGGACCTGTACCTGGCGGCCGAGGAGAAGCTGCTGGCGACCTACCCCGACGAGTCGTGGCCGCGCCCGGTCCTCGCCGGAATGCGGACCTGGATGCGCGGGAACCTCGACTGGTCGCGGTGCACCGAGCGCTACACGTCCGGATTCGGCGACGCCGACGCCTATATCGAGGCGGCGATGCTGGAAGGGGGCCGGCCATGACCGTCGTACACCCTGAGCGAGACGCCTGGGAGCTGTTGTCCCGGTCCCGGCAACTGACCGAGCCGTTCTTGCGCAAGGCGGTCGGTCGGCTCCCCGGCCGCACGCGTGCCATCGCGGAATACCACTTCGGCTGGAAGGACCGCGACGGCAACCCGGACGTCGGCGGCTGGGGGAAGGGAATGCGCGGAGCGCTCGTCCTCGCATCGGCTCGGGCCATGGGCGGCGCTCCCGAGTCGGCCGCCGCGGCGGCGGCCGCCGTCGAGCTGGTGCACAACTTCTCCCTCCTGCACGACGACCTCATGGACCGGGACGCCGTACGCCGCAAGCGCCCGACGGTCTGGTCCCAGTTCGGCGATGCTCAGGCCGTGCTGACCGGAGACGCACTGCTCGTCGTGGCGATGGAGATGCTGCCCGACGGTCCGGCCATGCTTCGGGAATTGTGCGAGTCGCTGCTGTCGCTGGTCGGCGGCCAGGACGAGGACCTGGCCTTCGAGCAGCGCAGGGATATCGACCTCGACGCGTGCGTGGCCATGGCCGCCGGGAAGACGGCCGCGTTGCTGGCCGGCTCGTGCGCTCTCGGTGGGCTGGTGGCCCATGCCGATCCCCAACGCGTACACGCGCTGCGGAAGTTCGGACACCACCTGGGCCTGGCGTTCCAGCTCGTCGACGATCTCCTGGGCATCTGGGGTCACGACGCCGTGTCCGGCAAGCCTGTCGGATCCGACCTGCGGCGACGCAAGAAGTCCCTGCCCGTCGTGGCGGCGCTCACTTCGGACCGCCCGGAGGCCCGGAAGCTGGACGAGCTGTACCGACTGGAGGCCGGTCCGCTGACCGAGGACGGGATCCGCGAGGTGGCTCACCTGATCGAGCGAGCGGGCGGACGGGCCTGGGCGGAGCGCGAGGCGAAACGTCAACGGGCCATGGCCGTGGCCGCGCTGGAGGCCGCCGCTCCGGCGGAGGAGGGCGCACAGGCACTCGGCTCGCTCGCCCGGATCATCACGCACCGCGACCGCTGAGCGGTATGCCATCGCCCCGGCCGGCGCGGGCCGGGTGCGGTGGCCGGTGCGGGCCGGGTGCGGTGTTCACCGCGCGCTCCCCCGTGCCGCGCGCCGCCGTTCGCGCTCCTGCCAACGCCGTTCGACCTTGGCCAGAACGTCCGGGGCGTAGATGCGTTCGGCCTGTACGACGGCGAACTCGGCGAGGTAGGCGCGGTACAGGTCGAGAGGTTCCTCGGCGACGGTGAGCATGTGGCGGTTGGCCGAGACGGCGGGCGCGCGGAGACCTTCGACAGCCCTCTCGACGGCGCCGTGCATATCCTCGGCAGGCACCACGGTGTCGCACACATAACGGGCCTCCGGTTCGGTCGCGGCGATCCGGCGTCCGCCGAGCACCACCTGACGGGCCAGCCGGGCTCCGGTGAGCCGGGTGAGCCGGAGGTTGCCGAGGCCGGGCACGATGCCCTCCTCGGCGGCGGGCAGGCTGAGGTAGGCGTTCTCCTCGGCGATGACGTGGTCGAGGACCAGCAGGAGCTGCATACCGCCGCCGATGGCGAAGGTGTCGACGGCGCCGATCCACGGCTTGCCCACACTCCGTTCGCATCCGTCACCGGGCGACGGGGCGGTGAGCAGACCGCGAAGCATCTTGTTGACGTAGCCGAGCTCGCGGCCGAGGAGGAACTCGACGAAGGAGATCCGCCCGTCGCGCAGGTCGGTCAGGTTGACTCCGGCGCTGAAGACACGGCGCCCCCGGTACGTGGGATGGTCGACGGTGCCGCCGCGCACCACACCGACCTTGCTCGCGTCGTCGAGCAGGACGAGGTCGACGGCGGTTTCCAAGTCGGCGATCAGCCGGTCGTCCTCCGCGTTCAGCCGGGCGGCGTTGCGGAACTCGATATGGCCGGCGACACCCCGGCGTTCGAGGTACACGGTGTCCAGCTCGATCCGGCCCTCGGTGCGGAAGCCGTCGAGGAGCGTGCGGGCGCGCGGGGTGGGCCCGAGCATCGTCTCGACGAGGTGCCGGCCGGCGGTGGGCGAGCGCAGCACCGCGCCGCAGAAGATGCCCTGGTCGATCTCCCGGCCCTCCTTCTCCGCCTGGACGAAGCGGCGTTCGGCCGCCATCTGGGCACGGGTCGGCACCAGGCCCGGGAACCGGTCGGCGGCCTCGTACACGAGGTCCGCCAGGCGTACGGGACGGGTCAGCCCGTCGGTGAGCACCCCGTAGACGGTCTCGGTGTGCCGGGCGAGGAAGGCCCGGCGGGCCCTGCGGGCGCGCGCGTGGACCGCGACGGCGCGGTCCCGGTCGTGGGGGGCGCGGTCGGGAACGGGCGGCAGCGCCGCGAGCCGCCGCTCGGTGCCGCCGATGTACTCGGCCAGGCGGCGGGCGTCCGCCTCGATGCCGCCGGTCGGCTCGGGTACGGGACCGAGGGAGCCGCCGCCGGGCGCACCGGCGCTCATCCGGCCGCCTCGGCGTGGCCCGCCGCCGTCCCGGCCGGGCTGCCGGGTCCGCTGTTCCGCAGGCGGCGCAGCTCGCGGTCGCAGGCGGCGAGATGCGCGCCGAGGGCGTCCTGGTACTCGGCGGACGCGGCCTCCGTCAGCAATCGGCGGCGGATCCCGGCCTCACGGCCGGAGAGCCGTCCGCGCAGCACGGCCGCGTGACGGACGGCTTCGGTCACATCGTCGCTGACCTCGTCGACGATGCCGAGTTCGACGGCGTCGGGGAGGGGGATGTCGGAGTCCCACAGCACCATGCGACGGGCACGGGCCGGACCGATGTGCTGGACGAGCCGGTAGAGGGCCATACCGGGCCAGAACTGCCCCTCGTTGACCGGAAGCAGCAGCTTCAGGTCGGGGGTGCCGATCCGGTAGGCGGCGGCCAGCAGCACGTCGAGGACGGGGCCGCCACATGTGCCCTGGGCCACGGCGATGGTGATGTTGTCGAGGCGTTCCAGGCGGCGGACGGCCCGTTCCCAGCGGTTGACCTCATGGATGGAGACATCGCCGGGCCATTCGCGGGCCCCGGGCGGTGGCGGCGCGAACCGGAGGACCACGACCGTCCGTTCGCGCTGTTCCTCCGCCTCCTCACACACGGCATTCACCGCCGCGGTCAGCTCGGGCAGCGGGCTGCCGCCGTCCAGCCGGGCCAGGATGCCCGGGCCGTCGGGCAGCGGGGGCCGGTCGGGCTCGGTCTTCATGTCGGCGAACCTTCCTTCCGTCACCAGCCCACCAGGGCGGTCTCGATGGTCGACCCGGGCCCCATCGTCATCAGCACCCCGAGGTCACCGGGTACCGCGACCCTCTCGTCACGCAGCCGCTTGTAGGAGAACAGGAACGAGCCGCTGGAGAGGTTGCCGTGGTCGCGCAGGACCCCGGTGGTGTGCCGCACGTCGTACCGGGACAGCCCGAGGTTCACCCGGACCGAGTCGATGACCTTCTTGCCGCCGGAGTGCACCACCCAGTGGGCGATGTCGCCGATGCGCAGTCCGGTACCCTCCAGGAGCCGTGCCACGGCGGTCTCCGCGTTGGCCCCGACGACGTAGGGGACCTCCGGGTCGAGGTAGAAGCTGAACTTGCCGTGCTCGTCGTCCCAGTCGTAGCGCATCGCGTCGACCGCCTCGGGGATGATGTGGCTGGTGAACCTCAGCAGAGCCGAGTCCGGCGGGGGCTCCTGTGGAGTGGCGCGGACCGCGACAGCCGCCGCGCCGTCGCCGAACAGGCTGTTGACCACGGAGGAGCGCATGGTGCCGTCGAAGACGTAGGCGGCGGAGCAGACCTCGACGCATACCATCAGGGCGAGCTCGCCGGGGTGGCCGGCGGCCCAGCCGACGACGGCGTTGAGGGCATTCAGCCCGGCATTACAGCCCATGCCGACGACGTCCAGGCGCTGGCAGGACTGTTCGATGCCCAGGTCCTTGATGAGCAGCGCGGAGAATCCGGGGGTGAGCAAACCGGTGGAGGTGACGCAGCACAGGTATCGCACGTCGCCGAGCGCGGCGCCCGCGTCCTTCAGACAGTGTCCGACGGCCTCCCGGCCCAGCTGTAGCCCGCTCACGGTGTGTTTGCTCAGCAGGTCGCCCTGGGACTCGACGGCGGGGAGCCCGTCGGGGCCGGTCGGGGGCAGGGTGAGGTTGCGGCGTTCGATGGCACCGCCGAGGAAGACGGAGCGGATCCGCCGGTCGGTGATGCCGAAGGTGTCGAGAATTTCCCCTTGCGTGTAGGAGGTCGGCGGCACAGCGGTGCCGACGCCGGCGATACCCGGGGCACCAGAGCCTGTCCGCTCCGGCGGGTCTTCTGGAGCCGAGAGGACAGTTCCCGTTCGCAAATTGCTCAGACGCACGCGACAGACCACCCGCACTTCATTCGCCTCGACATGGACGTGATGTTCCAGGAAACTTCCGTAAACGGCACCAGTGCTAGCCACAGTTACGGGACGCCGAATGTCCGTAACGCCACGGTCGTCTGCGCCGCCCACGTGACGGCCGTCGGACGCGCCTACTGCGCTCCCGGCACAAAAGGAGCATTTCACGGCAGCATACGGGCATGATTCGGGCAGTAAAGGAGGCGGAAACGGGCTTGGGGCATGCGTTTGGTCATGCCTAGAATCCGGATGCGGCGTGATTGGCACGGGACGCCGAACTGACGGGGGCACAACTGCCACGCGGTCACGGGATACGTGACGTCGAGGTTCGGAACGCCGAAAGGAAGCCCCGGTTTGCGCCTTACCCACGTGAATGAGCCAATCAGCGGCTTCTCGTCTCCCGGAAAGGGGAGGGCGTACGCGCCGTGGGGATCGACCAGCCAAAAGCTCCGGCGTCCCGTAGCAAAAGGTACCAGAAGGTACAGACCTTCCTTTCACTGACTGCCGGTGCACCCTTTTCAATTCTGCACCCATGGCCGGAACCCATAAGACACCCGGTCACACCATTCGCGACGAGCGACGCTGTGCCGCACCCCAGAAATCAGTGACGCGGGGCGGCGCCGCAAGGCAAGGCAGCACTTATGGAAAGGTGTCAGGATTGATCTCCAAATCCTCTACCACCACTATTTCCTGCGATATGTGCGGCAAGCACATCGACAAGAGAAACCCGGAAAGCGCGAGCCCGCTTCGCTCCCGATACTGCTCGAACGCCTGCCGACAGCGTTCCTATCGGCAACGGCAGAAAGCCGGTGGAATGGGCACAGCGGTTGACGGCGGGCCGCTGACCCAGTTGAGCAGCTTCGTCGGCCGAACCGACGAGATGGTGGAGCTGGGCCGGTTGCTCCACGGCGTACGGCTGCTGACGCTGACGGGGCCCGCCGGTGTGGGCAAGACGCGTCTGGCGCTGGAGCTGGCCGGGCAAGAGCAACGCAGCAGGCACTGCGAAGTCGTCGTGGTGAAGTTGGCGACGCTGACCCACATCGACCAGATACGGCGGCAGATCCTGATCGCCCTCGGCGAGCCGGCCGAAGACGGTGCTCCGCACGCACCGCGGGCGGCCCCGTACGCGAACGAGAGTGAACGCCTGCTGGTGCTCGACGACTGCGAGCACGTCCTGGACGAGTGCGGGTTGATGCTGAGCGAGCTGCTGCCCAGCCACCCGTATCTGCGAGTCATCGCCACCAGCCGGGAACCGTTGCGTCTCCCGGGGGAGGCGATGTTCTCACTGTCCGGTCTGGCGTTACCCGATGTGGACGGCGATGCGTCTCTCTCGGAGTGTCTGCGGTCGGACGCCGTGCTTCTGTTCCTGGACCGGGCGCGAACGGTGGTGCCCGATTTCCAGCTCACCCGGGAGAACGCCGGGCACGTGGGCGAGATCTGCATCCGGCTCGACGGCCTGCCGCTCCCCATCGAGATGGCTGCCCGGCTGATCAGGGTGTTTCCGCCGGCCGAGGTCAGGGCTCGCCTGGACGACCGCCTGTCCCTGCTGACAAACGGATGGCGGCTGGCGGACCAACGGCACCAGAGTCTGCGGGCCTCCCTCCAATGGGGCTACGACCTGCTGAATCCGGCCGAACGGTCGCTGCTGCGCGGGCTGTCCGTACTACCGGGCGGCTTCGGGTTCGACACGGCTGCCGCGGTGGCCGCCGGCGGCGGCGCCGCGGAACCGGGAACGTCCGAACTGCTGATCGCCCTTTCGGTCAAGTCCGTCATCACGCCGTACACCGATCAGGACGGTCCGGCACGGTTCCGGCTGCTGGAATCGATGCGAGGTTTCGGCCATGAACGGCTGGTTGCCGAAGGTGAGGACACCGAGACGTACGGGCGGCTGGTGACATGGCTGACACACCTGTCAGAACCGCTCCACAGGGAAACCTTCCTCCAGCCCGCGGCGCTCCAACATCTGGCGGCGGAACACGACAATCTCACCCATGCCCTCCACTGGCTGACCCCCGGCACCGACGAGCGGCAACTGCTCCTGGCCGGCGCGCTGGCCACGGTGGAGCTGTCACCGGGACCCGGGGACGACACGCTGACCCTGCTCTCGCAGATCCTGGACCGCGGCATCGAGTCATCGCCCTACCGGAGCGTCGCTCTTGAGTGTGCGGCCGCGCTGGCGGGGCGGCAGGGGGACTACGGCACGGCCATGCGCCATGCCGAGCAGGCCGTGGAGCTGGAGCGCGGCTACGACCGCGATCCGCTCCTCGGCCGTCTCCTGCTGTTACGCAGTGCGCTCCACGAAACACACGGCGACCAAGGCGGTGCGGTGGCGGACCTGCGGGAGTGCCTGAAGATCGGCCACCGGCTGCGGGACGAAACGCTGACGGCTCTCTGTCGGGTCGGTCTCGCCCGGTACCAGCTGCTCAACGGTGAACCGGACCGGGCCGAGCAGGTGATCGAGGAGTTCCTGCCCCTTCTGCGCACGAGTGTGCCGCCACGGTGGCTGCACGCGGTTCTCGTCACGGCGGGCGCGCTCGCTCTCGAGAAGGACGACCTGCCGACAGCGGAGGCGTACTTCACCGAGTCGTTGCGCAGTCCCGCGGAGCACACGCGCGGACCGGCCGACGCGCTCCAAGGGCTGGCCATCGTCGCCGCCCGCGCCCGCCGGTTCGAGAGAGTGCTTCAGCTGCTCGGGGCAGCCGAGCAGCTCGGTCGGCCTGCTCCGTGGGGTGGCGCGTGGTGGCGGGAGCGGGTGAACGCGGCGCGGTCCGCGGCGCTGAAGGCCCTGCCGCCGAACCGGGCCGGCGCCTCGCTCGAGGCCGGACGCGCGATGCGGCACCGTCATGTCCTCGCCCTCGCCCTCGGCTCCCAGGCGACCGGCGCGACCGCGGAGGACTCCGACAACCTGCTGAGCAAGCGGGAGCGGGACGTGACCGCTCTGGTGGTCGAAGGGCTGACCAACCGGCAGATCGCCGCCCGGATGCATGTGTCGGTGCGCACCGTCGAGACGCATATCCGCCACATCAGAACCACCCTGGGCCTGCGCTCGCGTGCCCATATCGCGGCATGGGCCGCGGAGCGAAGAACAGCGACGGTGCGCCCCGCCGTGCTGTCTCCCCCGGGCCGGAGGCCGCTGGTTGAGGGCGGCGGTCAGTCCTGGACGGTCACCACGTCCACCAGCCGCACGGCGGCGTCCAGGGTCTCCTCGACCTCCCGGGCCGAGCCGCCGGCCGCGATCACGTAGCCGAGTCGGTCATAGGCGTCCCGCGGCGGCCGTACCGCACGGCCCGGGGACCCGGTGGTCACCACCCGCTCGACGCCGGGCACACGCTCCGCCTCCGCTGTTCCCGTGATGGCCACGAGGCGTCCTGTCCGAGGCGCGACCAGGAATCTGATGCCCGCGTGCCGGGCCCTGTCGGCGATCAGCCGCACCGGGTACCCGGCCGCGGCCCGCACCTGCTGCTCCAGCAGGTCGATCCCCGTCGCCGCACGGACGAGTTCGGGGATCATGCCGCCGGCGAGCCTGGCGTTGATCTCGATGACCACGGGGCCCATGTCCGTCATCCTGATCTCGACGTGTGCGGGACCCCGGTCGAAGCCCACCGCCTTGAGCGCCTGGCGGGCCGACTCCGCGAGTTCGCCGGAGGTGGCCTCCGGCAGCTCGGCGGGAAAGACATGGCCGGTCTCGACGAAGTAGGGCAGCGCGCACGCGGTGCGCTGGGTCACCCCTATACAGGCGGCCTGCCCGTTGTCGCAGAACATCTCCACGCTGTATTCCGGCCCGCGGGCGTACTCCTCGATCAGGACCTTGCCGGCAGTGGCCTGGCCGCGAACGTTCTCGGTCACGGCCAGGACGCGGGCGGCGTGCTCCACGGCCGTGGCGGCGTCCTCGCACCACAGCACGTCCTGCGACCCCGATCCGCCCACGGGCTTGACCACGCACGGCAGGCCCACGGACGCGACGGCACCGGCGATGTCGGCGGGATCGCCGAGCACAGCGAACGCCGACTGCGGCACCCCGGCGTCCCTCAGCGCCGTACGGGTCAGCGACTTGTCGCGACAGGCCGTCATCGTCTCCGGGGCGTGGCCCGGCAGGCCGAGCGCGGCGGCCAGCCGTGCGGTGTGCTCCAGATAGAAGTCACTGGTCGTCGTGAGCCCGGCGATGGTCCGCTTCCCGGTCGCCTCCCGAACCGCCCGGAGGACGTCCGCGTCGCTCTCGGTGTCGCAGCCGACCGTCAGGCAGCCGGTGCCGTCGAGGCCGGCGTAGCGAGCGGGATCCTTGGCCAGCAGGACCGGCTCGAAGCCGAGCCGCACCGCGGTGCGCAGCGCGAGCATGCCCGTCCCCGTCGTATTCGACTCCACGAAGACCAGGACGGGACGGTTCTCGCGCGGGATCGAGGCGAACGACCAGCCGGTGACCGTCGTGCCGTAGGGGACCTCGACGGGCCGGGTGGCGATCGGGCCGGCGGGCCGGTGGCGGTACACGCTGTCCGCGTAGCGGTCGCCGCGGTCCGGCAGGATGCCCACCAGCCGGGTGCCGGGCGCCGCCTCGGCGGCGAGGTGGGTCAGGATCCGGTACACCGACCCGGAGGTGTTCCCGGCGAAGATCTGCTGTTCCCGGGCGAGCCGCTGGGTGGCGTCGAACGCCTCGTCGTCCGAGAGCCAGTGCACCTCGTCGAAGAGGCGGTAGTCGATGTTGTCCGGGTACAGGCTGTTGCCCAGTCCGCTCTGTTTGCGGGTCGGTACGTCGGGCTGGCCGAAGAGCACGCTGCCGACGCAGTCGACACCGACCACCTTCAGGCCGGGCAGCCGCTCCAGCAGCGCCGCGGACGTACCGCACAAGGAGCCGCCGCTGCCGACGGAGCCGACCACGACGTCCACCGTTCCCAGGTCGCCGATCAGTTCGTCGGCCAGCGTGCGGTACGCGGCCGGGTTCTGCGGGTTGCTGTACTGCTGGGGCCAGTAGGCACCGGGCATGCCGCTCATCAGCTCCGCGAGCCGCTCCAGCCGGGCGCTCTGCCACCCCTGCCCGGTCATCGTCTCCACCACGTGGACCACGCACCCGAGGGCCTCCAGTTTGGTGCGGGTGATCGGGTCGATGCGGGGGTCGGTGACGATGTGCACGGGGTGCCCCAGGTAGGTGCCGACGAGGGCGATTCCCAGCGCCATCGTGCCGGACGAGCTCTCCACGATGGGCGCGCCTTCTTCGAGCGCACCGGACCGGCGGGCCTCGAGGATCAGCTGCCGGGCGACCCGGTCCTTCATCGCGTAGGGGTTCAGCAGCTCCAGCTTGGCGTAGACCTCGACCCCCTCGGCGGCGTCCACCCGCAGCCGCACGGCCGGGGTGTTGCCTATCGCGTCGACGATGGTGTCATGACGCATGCGCGCTCCCTGGTGACGTGAACGAACGAAAGACGGTGGTGGCGCCGGGCAGGCGCGAACATGCCGCGGCGGCGGCCGACAGCTTGTGCTGGTGGTCGGGGTTGCCGGCGTCGAGCAGAAGGCCGAGCATGGTGCCGCTGTGGGCGCAGACCACGCCCAGCGCGCCGATCTCGTCGCCGACCCGGATCATGGCGTCGAGGTTCCGTTTGGGCGCGAGCCGCTGGTTGAGGACCGCGCTGCGGGTGGCGATCGCGCCCACCCGGGCGAGGTCACCGTCGTCGACGGCGGTGGTGAGGTCCCGCATCAGGCGCTCGTACTCGCGTTTCTGGGCAGGCGTGCGGTGCCGGGGCCGCCGGTTGAAGGCCACCGTGTCGAGGTGACCGCCCTCGTCGACGGCCACCACCGTGGCAGGAGGCAGGGTGCCCAGCGACGCGCGCAACCGGACCGTCCGGTGCTCGAACACCACGATGCCCGGGTGCATCACCCCGTCAGTGGGCTCGATCGGGCGCAGCCAGCCTTCGACGGCCGCGGGCGAGGTGTCCAAGCCGAGCACCGCCCCCACGGCCCTGGCCGTGGCGACCAGGTCGGCGGAGGAACTGGCGAGCCCCTTCCCCACGGCCAAGCCGCTGTCGAGGACCAGGGAGCCGCCGCCGACGACGCCTCGGGCGTCGAACATGGCCCGCGCCAGGCGCAGCGACTTGGTCTTGTGGGAGGGGAAGACGTGCAGCGGGCCGTCGCGGTCGTACCGGAACCATGCCCGGGTGCCGCGGGTGATCGGGAACGTGACGAGGAAGTCGACTCCGTCGGGCAGCACCCCTTGAAGCAGCTCGCCGAAGGTTCCGCAGGCGGTGCCCGCGCCCTCGCGCAGGTCCACGCCCGGCCGGCGGGCGACCAGTGCCGGCTCCCTCATGACCGCCGCTCGGCCGCGGTGAGCAGGTCGTCCCGTTGGCGGGCGGCATCGGCTGATCTGCGTTCGCGCAGTGACCACTCCTCGGTGAGCTTCGCGCATTCGCCGTCCTGCTCGGCGAGCATCGCCCGCACCTCGTCGGGGTGGGCCGAGCCGGCCGATCGCTTGGCCCGCAGTCCTTCGTCCACGTCGAAGGCGGCGACGAGGAGGGCGTCGGTCCGCGCGGCCTCGTATCCCGCGTCGGCGCAGAGCGTGGCCAGCAGCGAGCCGTCCGGTTCGGCCGGCCGCAGGCCCTTCTCCAGGGCGCGCTTGATGTACCGCCCGGAGATCACCTGAGCCGTCCGCCAGGGGATGCCGCACTCCAGCGTCAGCCGGTTCGCGAGGGTGAATCCGCCCAGGTATTCCCCCGCACACGCCTCGCGCATCCGGTCCGCCGAGAAGGCCGCTCCGGCGATGACCGCCCGCGTCAGCCGCAGCACCGAGCGCATGGCGTCGAATTGGGTGCGCAGGTGCCCGCCCGCTTCCTTCGATACCTCCACGGTGTTGGTGTACGCGGTGTTGCGCTGCCCGGCGGCGATGTCGGCCGCGCACCCGGCGACGTGGGCACACCGGCCCCGGATCCGCTCCAGCACGGGATAGTTGCGCTTCTGCGGCATGGCCGCCGAGATGCCCGACAGCTCGTCGGGAAGGTCCAGGAAGCCGAAACCGCTGCCGCCCCAGGCCATGAGGTCGGTGGCGAAACGGCTCAGCGTCACCGCGTAGCGGGCCAGGTCGCCGGAGATCGCCATGGCCCAGCCGCGGGAGGCGACAGCCACCAGCGCATGCGGCTGGACACGGGAGAAGCCGAGCAGCTCGGCCATGCGAACGCGGTCCCAGGCGAGCTCCTGGCCGGCCATCGTTCCCGAGCCGAGCGGGCAGGCGTCGACCTCGTCGTAGGTGTGCAGCATCCCGCGCAGGGTGGCCGTGGTCTCGGCGGCGAGGGCCGTGAGGTGGAAGCCCGGACTGATGATCTGCGCGGCCTGGGCATGGGTGTATCCCGGCATGGGCACGTCGGCGTACCGGCCGGCGAGCGAGATGGCCGCGCGGCCCAGCGACAGCAGGTCGGCGGCCACGGCGGTCAGGTGCTCGCGAGCGGACATCAACTGGGCGCAGACCTGGAGGTCGTTGCGGCTGCGGTCCACGTGCCACGCGGGGAACGGCGGGACCGGGCCGGACAGGACGTGCCGCTCGACGGCGAAGGAGATGTCCGACATGTTCTCCTCCGGGTCGGCGCGGACGACGTCCGGGGTCAGCGAGTCGAGCCGGGCCCCGATCCCGGCCGCCCCGGCGGCGTCCACCAGCCCCATCCGCACGTACTCAAGCAGCAGGACCTTCTCGATGGCGAGGTAGTGGCCGAGCAGGTGCTCCACTTCGTAGGCGAACTGCGGGGCGAGCACCTCCTCGTGCCAGACGTCGCTCGGTACGCCGTCGATTCGGCCCGTCACCGCCATGCCGTCCTCCTCGGGCGCTTGCGTTCGAGTTCGGTGGCAAGACCGGCCACCGTCGGATCGGCGAAGAACGCCTGAATGCTCAGCTCGGAGTCGTGCTCCGCCTCGAGGCGCGCCAGCATGCGCAGGGCCTGCACCGAGTGACCGCCCAGGTGGAAGAAGTCGTCGTGGACGTCGGTCACCGCGGTGCCGAGGACGGCGCTCCACGCGTCGGCGACCAGCCTCGCCGCCACGGTGCGTGGCCTGCCGCCCGGGGCCGTCCGGGCGGGGCGCGTCGCCGGGGCGTCTCCCGGCCGGGGCGCGACCGGGGGACGCGGCAGGGGCATGTCCAAGTCGGAGACTCCCGCGACGAGCAGCGCGAGGTAGTCGGCGAGCAGCGCCTCGGCGGTGCCCTTCTCGACGAGTGCCACGTTGTACTCGACCCGGACCGTGTCGGCCGTGATCTCCAGCAACAGGTCGTCCTCACAGCCGGCGGAACCGGAGGAGGCAGCCCCCAGGCCGCCGTCCGCGGGCACATGGTTGAAGGCCAGTTGGTACAGGGGCGGCACCCCGGGCAGCCGTGGCACGGGCAGCAGTTCGACGAGGGTCTGGAAGGGGATGTCGTAGCGATCCTCGACATGGGCCGCCGACCGTACCCGGCCCACCAGTTCGGCGAAGGTCGGGGCGCCGCCGACATCGACCCGGACCACCAGCATGTTGACGAACGTGCCGATCATCGGCGCCACATCGGCCTGGCGGCGGCCGGTCACCGGCAGACCGACGACGATGTCCTCCTGTCCCGAGTGGCGGTGCAGCAGGGCCACATAGGCGGCGAGGCAGAGCATGACGGGCTCGGTGCCGAGCCGCCGTGCCGCACCCGGCAGCGACGCGGTGACCTCCGGGGGGAGGCCGGCCCGCACCTCGGCGCCCACGAACGTCCGGGCCGCGGGCCTCGGGTGGTCGAGCGGCAGGCGGTGGACGGGCGGGAGCCGGGCCAGTCGCGCACGCCAGTACGCGGCCAACTCGGTTCGCCGGCGGGGCGACAGCCGGTCACGCTCTCGCCGTGCGTAGCCGGTGTAGCTCAGCGGAAGCTCCGGCAGCTTCGGCTCCCGCCCCTGTTCCACGGCCGCGCAGATCTCGGTGAGCTCGGCGTGGAGATTGAACCGTGAGGCGGCGTCGTAGACGAGGTGGTGGGCGGCGAAGACCACCGCCCATTCCGTCTCCCCGAGCGCGAGCAGCTCCGCGCGCCACAGGGGGGCCCGCTCCAGGTCGAAGGGGCGGCGCGCCAGCTCTGTCCTGCGAGCGCGCCGGGCGTCCGCCTGCCGGGTGTCGTCCGCACCGGTCAGGTCGACGTGGCGGAGCGGCGGGTCGATCCGCGGAAGTACGTACTGCGTGAGCCGGCCGTCGACGATCCGCAGGGCGGTGCGCAGGGGCTCGTGGCGCCGCACCAGCAGGGCGAAGGCACGCCGCAGGTCGGCCTCGGTCACCTCGGCGTGCACGACCAGCTCATCCACGATGCGGTACGCCGACGCGTCGGGCGCCATCCGGCTGGCGAACCACACGCGTTCCTGTGCGGAGGACGCGGGGACGGCGCGCGGCGCACCACCGTGATCCGGCCGCGGCTCGACGCGCGCCGCGGGTCCTGGTCCTGGTCCTGCCGTCATGGCGTGGGGCGGGGCGGCCGGGGCAGCGGGCGGGCGCCGGTCACGCCCGCTCACCGCCGGTGCCCGCGTCGGTGCCCGGCCGGACGAGGCCGGGGTTCCGCACCGCGTCACCCATGACCACCACGATCTCGCGCTGTCCCTCGAACGGTTCCCGGCCGTGGGCCATCCTGAGGTTGTCGACGACGAGGACATCCCCGCGTCGCCACGGCTCGCCGACCGTGAACCGGTCGTACACGGCGTTGACGGCCTCCACGGTGTCGCCGTCGATGTCCGTGCCGTCGCCGACCCTCGTGTGGAACGGCAGGCCGTGCGGCCCGTAGACATCGGTGAGGTACTCGCGGACGGCCGGATCCATCGTCAGCCCGTTGAGGAAGGCGATCTGGTTGAACCATCCGGGAACGCCCGTCGTGGGATGGCGTACGACGGCGGCGCGCCGCTGACGGGTGCGCAGCCGGTCCCCGGGCAGCCACTCGTGGTCGATGCCCGCGGCGGCGCAGTACGCGTCCACCTCGGCGCGGTCGTCGGTCCCGAACGCTTCCGGCCACGCCATGCCCACCTCGTGGTACATGCGGGTCAGCAGCCAGCCGTGGCGCTCGAACGGGGCGACGAGATCGGGCGGCAGCGCCTCGAGGACCTGCTGGGAGTCCGCGACGTTCGTCCTGCCGCCCCGGTCGGGGGCCGTGAGACAGCCGAAGACCAGGATGCCGGGGACCGTGGCGGCGTAGCTCAGTTCATGGTGCATACACATCGGCTCGTCCGACGGCCAATGGCTGGACGAGTAGAGCCCCGGGGCGTGGGCGGTCCTCGGGGCGAAGCCCTCGCGTTCGGTCATCGCGGTGATCCCGAGTCCTTCCGCGACCGCGGCGACGTCGGCGGCCGTGCGCACTCCGATGCCGCGCAGCAGCACGACGCCGGACTCGGCGACGGCCGCGCGGACCGCGGTGCGGTGGTCGGCCGCCCAGGCGGCGGGCCCCTCGTCGGGCTGTGCGGCGAGTACGCGTGGTACGGGCCGCGACTCGGCGTCCGACGCCTCGGCGACCTTGCGGTCGACCAGGGCGGCGACGTCCGTGACGGTCGGAGTGCCCCACAGTTCGGCGACGGTCACCTGGCGGTCCAGGGCGATCGACAGACGGATCACGGAGAGCGAGGTGCCGCCGAGTTCGGTGAAGCGGGAGTCGCGTCCGATCCGCTCCAGCGGAATCTTCAGCACCTGTGCCCACAGGTCCGCGATCTTCCGCTCGGTCTCCGTGGCGAACTCCGTGGCCCGCGCGTGTCCGGTACCGTGGCGCTCCCGCTGGGCGAGATCGGTCAGGGAGATCCTGTCGATCTTCCCATTGCCGGACAGGGGCAGCTCAGGGGTGTGGTAGAGGCGCGGCGGGACCATGTACTCGGGCAGGGTCCGGGCGAGCGCCCTGGCGACCTGCCCCGCGTCCGGCGCGTCCGCGCCGGTGTAGTAGCCGACGAGCTGTGGCTCGGTGGCGGATCCGGCGACGACCACGGCGCCGTCCCGGACGCCGGGTACCTGCGAGAGCCGGTCCTCGACCTCGCCGATCTCGATCCTGAACCCGCTGATCTTGACCTGCGAGTCGCGGCGGCCGAGGTATTCGAGCTCGCCGGAGGGCAGCCAGCGGCCGAAGTCGCCCGAGCGGTAGAGGCGCTCGGACGGCCGGTGGGGGTCGCGGCCGAAGACGGCCGCCGTGCGCTCCGGGTCGTTCACATATCCGCGGCCCACGCAGACGCCGGCGATCACGATTTCGCCCGGGAAACCCACCGGGAGAAGCTGGAGCCTGTCGTCCATGACGTAGATCCGCGAGTTACGCACCGGGTCGCCGAGCGGCACGGAGCGGTGTGCGGGCAGGGCGTGCATGACGCCGTGGTTGGAGTCGTCGCTGACCTCGGTGAGGCCATAGCAGTTGACCAGCGGCACGGTGGGGAAGGCGTCGAACCAGCGGCGCACCAGCTCCTTCTTCAGCGCCTCGCCGGTGACCGCCATGACGCGCAGGCCGGGCAGCTCCCGGTGCTCCTCGGCCAGCGTGGAGAGGAAGAGTTCGAGGTACGTGGGCACCAACTGCGCCACGTGGACGCCGTTCTCGGCCAGGGCGTCGATGAACGTGTGCACGTCCATGATCACGTCCTGCTCGACGATGAGCGTCCGGCCGCCCATGAGGAGCCCGGAGACGAGCTGCCACAGCGATATGTCGAAGCACTGCGGCGCGGTCTGCGCCACGACGTCCCCCTCCTGGACACCGAGGTCTTCGATCTTGGCGTAGAGGTGGTTGAGGAAGCCGTCGTGCTCGCACATGGCACCCTTGGGTTCGCCAGTCGAGCCCGAGGTGAAGTAGATGTACGCGAGCTGGTCCCCCGCGATGGCGAGGTCCAGGTCGTGGCGCGGCCCGCCTTCTTCGAGGAGGTCCCGTACGTACAGGCGCCGCGCGCCCCCGCCCGCCAGCGCCTCCTCCAGCGGCGCGACACCGTGGTCGGCGAGCACCCACCGGCACTCTCCCCTGGTGAGCGTGTTCGCCATCCGCTCGGCGGGGAAGTGCGGTTCGAGCGGCAGATAGCAACCGCCCGCCTTGAAGACGGCGATGACGGCCGCGAGCCATTCCAGGGTGCGTTCCATCACCACCGCCACGACGTCCTCCGCGCGCACCCCTTCCCGGTGCAGGGTCCAGGCGATGGCGTTGGCGTTCTCGTTCACCTCGCGGTAGGTCCAGCTTCGGCCGCCCTGGACGGCGGCCACCGCATCGGGGTGGCGGCGCGCCCGCTCCTCGAACAGCTCGTGAAAGCGTCGTCCGGGGAGCGGCTTCTCGGGCCCTGAGCAAAAGTCGATGACCTTCTCGGTCTCGGCGTCGGACAGCAGACCATGGCGGGTATGCGGCTCGTCGGGGCACCCGGTGAGGACGCGCAGAACGTGCTCCACGTAGCCGCCCAGTCGCTCGGCCGACACGTGGGGCTGCTCATCGGTGCGGCCCCAGGCTTCCTGTGCCTCCTCGCGTCCCTCATCGGTGGCTGCGCGCACGATCAGGTCGCGCCAGGTCGCGTCGGCAGGCAGGGCGGGCCCTCCCATGACCACCGAGGCGACCTTCCACCGCGCAGCGAGCCGGACCACTTCGGTATCGACGGCGCAGGACCGAGCCAGGGTGATGGCGGCCTCCGCCACCGCCGGTGCCGCCGAGAGTCGATCCCGTTCGTCGCCGACCTCGCGAGGAACTGCGTCTTCCATGAGGTTCCCTACCTTTCGTCCTGGGTTGGTCGCGGTCATTCGTAAGATCGGGACACCCAGGGGTGCCGGGTGCGGCTGTCATGTTGTTGCCGCGTTCATGGCTGAGGAGGATGGGCAGAACCACCGCGCGCGCACTCACCACCGTCTGTCACCCCTTTGCGGTAGCAGCGGCATCTCCATACGGCTCCTCGGCTCCGGACTCCGGTGTGCCGAACTGGGCTGCGTACATGCGGGCGTAGGGTCCGGCGGTGCGCATCAGCGTCTCGTGGTCGCCCTGTTCCACGACCCGCCCGGACTCCATGACGAGGATGAGGTCGGCATCCCGGATCGTGGAGAGCCGGTGAGCGATCACGAAACTGGTCCGGCCGGCACGCAGGGTATGCATCGCCTTCTGAATGTGCGCCTCGGTGCGCGTGTCGACCGCGCTGGTCGCCTCGTCCAGGACCAGGATCGCTGGGCGGGCGAGGAACGCCCGTGCCACGGTGATCAGCTGCTTCTCTCCCGCGCTGATGACGTCGTCGTCGCCCAGGACCGTGTGGTAGCCCTCCGGCAGGGCTCGCACGAAGGTGTCGACGTGAGCGGCGCGGGCCGCCTCCACGATCTCGTCGAAGGCGGCGTCAGGGTTCCCGTACGCGATGTTGTCCGCGATGGTGCCGCCGAAGAGCCACACGTCTTGCAGGACCATGCCGATTCGGGCGCGCAGCTCCGCGCGGTTCATGCCGGCGATGTCGGCGCCGTCCAGGGTGATCCGGCCGCTGTCCGGTTCGTAGAAGCGCAGAAGGAGGTTGACGAGCGTGGTCTTGCCCGCACCGGTCGGTCCGACGACCGCCACGGTCTGCCCGGGGTGGACGGTGAGGGACAGGTTCTCCAGAACCGGAGTGTCGGGCCGGTACCGGAAGGAGACGTGTCGGAATTCCACGTGACCGCAGACGGTTTCCAGGCGGGTCGGGCGGGCCGGGTCGGCGGGCTGCTCCGGTTCGTCGAGCAGGTCGAACACTCTGCGCGAGGACGCGACACCGGCCTGCATCCGTTGGATGATCTCGCCGATCTGGCCGATCGGCCTGTTGAACTGCGCCGAGTACTGAAGGAAGGCCTGAACGCCGCCCAGAGAGATGCCTCCGGACGTGACGAGCAGGACTCCGATCACCGCGATGAGCACATAGTTCAGGCTGGTGACGAACATGCTCAGGGGCCGGATCATGCCGCTGATCAGCACGGCGCCCACGCTGGACTCGTACAGCGCGTCGTTGTGCTCCACGAAGGAGGCGTCGTCCTCGTCCTGACGGCCGAAAAGCCAGGTCGTCCGGTGTCCGGTGTACTGCTCCTCCACATGGCTGAAGAGCAGGCCGGTACGAGTCATCCGCTCCGCGGCCTGTACCTGGGAGCGCCGGGCGAGACGACCGGACAACAGCAACAGGACCGGTACGGTCACGACGAGCACCAGCGTCAGCAACGGGGAGATGTAGAACATCATCAACAGCGAGCCGGCCACCGTCATGGCCGCGGTGACGGGCTGGGCCAGCTCCAGTCCGATGGCGATGGCGCCGATGTCGTTGGTGACGCGGCTTATCACCTCGCCGCGCGGCCGACCGTCGAAGTAGCGCAGAGGCAGGTGGGCAAGCTTGTCCTCCACCTGCTCACGCAGTTCGGTTACCACGCGCTGCGCCATCATGGTGATCAGCCATCCCTGGAGCAACAGGAGGACCGCGGCGACGGCGTAAAGCACCAGTGCGATCACCAGGTAGTGCGTAACGCGGGAGAAGTCGATCCCCTGGCCGGGTACCACGTCCACCCGGTTGACGATGGCGAGCATCGTGGTGTCGCCGTTTGCGCGCAATTCCTCGAGCATCTCGCGACGTGTGCTGCCTGGTGGGAACCGTTGGCTGAGCATCCCGGCAAACACCTGGTCGGTGGCCTTGCCCAGGAAGACCGGTCCGGCGACGGACAGAGCGACCCCGCAGACGCCGAGCAGAAGGACGCCCATCAGGTGATTGCGGCGTGGCCCCAGAAGTCGGCCGAATACCTCCACGACCGTGAGTTGGGCCGGCGCCTGCTCGGATCCCGTATCGCGCCGGAGCCCCTGCGCCGAGGTGCGGAGCCTCTTCGCGTCGGTTCCACCAGCCATTCGCTCGCCGCTCACGCTCTCTCCGGAATCGTCGTCTGGGACTTCAGGATCTGCTGGTAGATCTCGTTCGATTCGGCAAGTTCGCTGTGCGTACCGCTGCCGACGATCCGTCCCCGATCGAGGACGACGACCTGGTCGGCATCTCGTACGGTGCTGACGCGTTGCGCTACGAGGAGAACCGTGCGGTGCGCTGCCTCCCGGGCCAGTGCCTGCCGGAGGGCGAGTTCGGTGGCACCGTCGAGGGCGGAGAAGGAGTCATCGAACAGATAGAGGGCGGGACGGCGCAGCAGCGTCCGCGCGATCACCAGCCGCTGACGCTGGCCGCCGGAAAGATTGGCACCGGCCTGAGCGAGAGGATGGTCGAGTCCTCCAACCGTTCGTTCCACGAATTCCCGGGCCTGCGCGACATCCAGTGCGTGCCACAACTGCTCGTCGGTGGCGTCCGGCGCACCGTATCGGAAGTTCGTGGCGACGGTGCCCGTGAAAAGGTGCGGCTTCTGCGGCACCAGACCGACCGCGGCCGAGAGCACAGCGGGGTCCAGCTCACGGACATCGACTCCGTCGATCCGAACCGTTCCCTCTGTGGCGTCCACCAGACGCGGGATCAAGTTCAGCAGGGTGCTCTTGCCGCTGCCGGTGCTGCCGATGAAAGCGACGGTCTGTCCCGGACGCACCTGGAGGTCGATGCCCTTCAGCACCGGGCTCTCGGCGCCGGGGTACTGGAATCCAACCCCGCGCAGTTCGAGGGTGCCGCGGACGGCGGAAGGGCGGACCGGGCGCCGGGGCGGGCGAAGACCCGGCTCGGCTCGCAGGACCTCGTCGACGCGGACAGCGGATACCTGGGCCCGGGGCACCGCCATGACCATGCCGCCCAGCATGATCAGCGCCCCGAGGACTTCCGCCAGATATGCCAGAAAAGCGGCAAGGGCGCCCAGTCGCATGTCGTTCGTGTCAATCAGGTGGCCGCCGAACCACACGACGGCGACCCCGCTCAGGTTCATCAGCAGCGTCATCAACGCGACGAGCACGGCCATGGTGCGGCCCACGCGGAGAGATGCCTCCTGCAACTCGGCATTGACGTGAGCGAAGCGGCGGCGCTCGTCTTCTTCCCGGACGAAAGCGCGAACGACACGAACACCGATGATCTGCTCGCGCAGCACTCGGTTCATGGTGTCGATGGTGTACTGCATGCGGTGGAAGGTCGGCCGCAGGCGATGGTTGAAGAGCCCGATGGTCAACGCCAGGAGGGGTATGGCCACAAGCAGCAGGGACGTCAGCGCGACGTTCTGGCGCAACGCCAGGACGATGCCACCGACGCATGCGACCGGTACCGACACCACCAGGGTGAGGGTGAGCAGCAGCAGGGCCTCGATCTGAGCGACATCGTTGGTCATGCGCGCCATCAGTGAGGGCACACCGAACCGTTCCACCTCTGTCGGCGACAGCCGCCGCACCCGGCCGAAGAGTTCGGCACGAAGCTCCCGGGACACAGTCATCGTCGTACGGGCACCGTAGAAAGCCACCCCCAGCCCGGCCGCGCCCTGGAAAAACGCCATCAGCAACATCAGTCCGCCCGCATGCAGAACCTGGCCGGTATCGCCTTTCACCAACCCCTCGTCGATGACTTGGGCGTTCAGGGTCGGCAGATACAGCAGGGCCACAGTCTGGACGGCTTGGAGCAGAACAGAGACGACGATCCCCCGGCGGTGAGGCGCGAGTCGGGGACCCAGCAATGCGGACAATGCGCCACCCCACACGCTCCGTCCCATGGCAGCTTTCCCCTCTGCGCGTAACGACCCAGCGCGCCTGGACACCTGATCACCCATCGTCCCGCTCTGCGCCCCGACACACGTCGGCAAGTGCCGCCGTTACGGTGCGCGCGGTCTCGTCGTCGAAGCTCGCCGCTCACGGCAGGTGGCACAGCCCGGCGCAGCACACCGGCGCCGGGTGGCCAGCAGGGCTTCGGCCACGTCGTAACGGCGGCGATCCACGATGCCGCCGGACTCCGCCGCGGCCGAAGGTGAACGGCAGCGACCTCTGTACGGGCGCTCTACCAAGGAGGACTGACATGGCAGACCTGGACGTCAAGTACATCGGCGTCGCCACAGCCGACGACGGCCGCGACGGCCGTGTGGTCAGCGACGACGGTGTACTCGATCTGACTGTCACGCCCCCTCCGGGTGTGCTGTACAAGGTGGAGCAGATGCGGTCGGTGGCCCCGGAGGCGACCAACGAGCCGGGCACCAATCCCGAGCAGCTTCTCGCCGCGGGCTACTGCACGTCGTTCCACGGCGCCCTGGGCGCGATCGCGAAGCAGGCGGGTGTCGACGTGACGGACTCCAAAGTGACCGCGAAGGTGGCCGTCGGCAAACTCCCGGATCGCAACATGGGCTTCTACCTGGAGTTGTGCGTGTCCGTGCCGAAGGTGGACGACGAGACGGCACTGGAGCTGGCCCAGTACGCGCAGCAGATCGACCCGTATCTGGTCGCGATGAAGGGGAACGCCGACATCCGGCTGACGACCGCCTGACCTCTATTCGCCGACAGGGCATATGAGGCGGCCACACCCTCAGGAGGGTGTGGCCGCCTCATATGCCCTCACTGATGACAAGTGGCTTCGCGGTGCAGCCAATCCAAGAACGGCTTCGGAGCGAGTTCGCCGATCCGCTTCCGGTATGCATCGAGATCGTCCTCGGTGAGAAAATCCCGACTGTCACCCGACCGCCCGCTGCGGAAGAACTTCACCGGATCCTTGAGTATTTCGGTATCAGGCGCCAGCCGCTCCGCGTGACTCTTCATCTCGTCGAACGTCGCGGCCTTCACCAGATCGGGCCAGACCGACTCGTTCACCGTCATGCCCAGCCACTCGGCCAGCGCCGCCATCTGGCCGGCGAGGTCGGCGCACAAGTCGACGTAGTGCAGGAGCCGCACATTCGGCTGCGTCCGCCGTTCCCACGCGTCATAGAGGTGGTGGACCGTCAGGTGCAGGCTCGCAGGAACTGCTATTCCCTGGTCGTCGGTCGGCTGAGGCAGACACCAATACCGCAGCCACTCACGCGCCGACGGGAGCGGTGCGGAAACCGGCCGGGACCGTGAGTCTGAGCCGTCTTGGAAGGCGCGCATCCGCTTGACGTCGATGTTGGCGGATTGATGGTAGAGGGACAGCGCCCGGTCAAGAGGATGCCTGGCGACCACGATATAGCTGACGCGCGGATCGAGCGGTAGACCGTCGAGTGGGGTGTGCGTCTTGATGACACGGCGGTGCTTCTGTTCGGCGAAGCGCGCATAGACCTCCTCCTGCGGTGTGCGCAGTTGGTCCAACCATGGTGACAGGACTTCCAGCGGCTGCGGAAGGTCAGGCGTCTGGAAGATGAGCAACGCACACATCATCTGCACCCACGTCGTACCCGACTTCGGCGGGGTGCTGACGACGATATCACCGTCACGCAACGGAAATTCGTCCCAGCGGACGCTGTCGTGTTCCGACGACCGATATCGGCGCAGTGCTTCTGTCATCATCGCCCCCTGGCCGCGCTGAGGACGCCATTCAGCGCTGGGGCAGGGCCTTGAATACACATGGCAACATTCCTCGTAGGCATACGGAACGAACGGACACGGCCCCAACCTGTCGTTCTCGTGGTGGCGAAACATCCGCGATCACCACAGTTACGGCTTCCGGCGATTCAGTCGGTTCCGGCCAAACCGAACTCCTTCGCGATCGCTTCCCATATCTTCCGTACGGACTCCTGGTCCGACAGCAAGTCGTAGTGGCTCGAGTCGAGCTTGTGCTCGCGGACGGTGCCGGTCACGTAGGGCTGCCACCATTCCGCCTTCCTCTCAGGCCCCGTGCTGATCAACAACGCGTCGCCTGCGAATTCCCGCTCCTTGTGGCCGCGGGCGATGTTCTCGTTGTTCCGTACGATCTCCAGATAGGCCTCGTGCTCTTCTCCCGTGAGTATCCGGACCATCCGCTCGTAGTCCTTGGCGTGTTGCTCGTCCTCTTCTTGAGAGGGCGGCCGTGCCGCGGGGTGGGAGTCCAGAATGACCAGGGCGGCCACCTCCTCTCCCGCCTCCTGGAGTTGAACGGCCATCTCGTGGACGACATTGCCGCCGAAGGACCAGCCGAGCAGGTAGTACGGACCCGTGGCCTGGACGGCGCGCATCTCGGCTACATAGTCGGCGGCCATCTCCGCCAGCGAACCGGGTACCGGGATCTCGTCGCCGACGAGGCCGCGCGGTCGTATGGCGTAGAGCGGGTAGCGGGGGGGCACGTGGTTGGCCAGCCAGCCGTACTCCCATCCCAGGCCCAGCCCCGCGTGCACACAGAAGAAGGGCGGGCGGTCATCGCCGGAGCGCAAGGGAAGCAGTATGCCCCGGCTCCCCTGCAACCCCGCCTGTTCCAGCCGCGCAGCCAGGCCGGCGACCGTCGGCGTCTCGAACACCACCCGGACCGGCAGCTCCACACCCAGCACCGCGCGGATCCGGCTCACCAGCCGCATCGCCAGCAGCGAGTGCCCGCCCAGGGCGAAGAAGTCATCGTCAACCCCCACCCGCTCCACACCCAGCACCTGCCCGAACACCGCGCTCAGGACGTCCTCGCGCACGCTCACCGGGCCACGGCCCCCGCCCGTGTCGGAGGCGTAGTCCGGTGCCGGCAGAGCGGCGCGGTCCACCTTGCCGTTCACTGTCAAGGGCAGCCGCTCCAGCAGCACGACTGCCGACGGCACCATGTACTCCGGCAACCGAGCCGCCACCAGCATCCGGAGCTCCTCGGCCAGACGGGTTCCAGCGCCATCAGTCTCGACGCCGTTACCGAGGGCATCTGCTGCCTCACGGGTCCCGTCCGCTCCCTCGGTCGCTTCCGGTACGGCGTAGGCGACCAGGCGCTTGTCGGCAGCGCCCTCCCCGTGGGCGACGACGACAGCCTGCGCGACGTCTTCATGCCCGGCCAACACCGCCTCGATCTCACCCGGCTCCACCCGGAAACCCCGAATCTTCACCTGATCGTCGGCACGCCCCACGAACTCCAACACCCCCGCCCGGTTCCAGCGCACCACATCCCCGGTCCGGTACATCCGCGCACCAGCCCCCTCGAACGGACACGCCACAAACCGGTCCGCGGTCAGGCCCGGACGGTTCAGATACCCCCGGGCCAGCCCCGCACCCGCCACATACAGCTCCCCCGCCACCCCCACGGGCACCGGAGCCAACCGCTCGTCCAGCACATACAGGCGCGTATTGTCCAACGGGCGCCCGATCGGGAGGGTATCCGCTATCTGCTCAACGTCAGTGAGCGGAATCTGTGTGGCGATCAGCGTCGCCTCGGTCGGGCCGTAGGTGTTGCGAACAGTTGTCCCGGGCACGGCGCGCAGCACCCGACGGACAGCGCCCGCGGGCACCACGTCACCGCCGGTGCTCACCTCGGTGACGCCGTCGAAGGCGGTGGGGTCTTCCTCGGCGATCACGCGGAACAGTCCGGCAGTCAGGTGCACATGGGTCAGGCTGTGCTCGGTGATCAGTGACCGTAGCAGCTCGGCGTCGAAGCGGCCCGTCGGGGCGAGGACCACCTGCTCGCCGCCCAGTAGCGTCACCCACAACTCGTAGACGGACGCGTCGAACGTGTGCGGAGACCGCATCAGGACCCGCTGGGGTTCGGGTGTCTTCCAGCCCCGGTCGGCGGCGAAGTCGACCACATCCCGGTGGGTGATGACGACGCCCTTGGGGGTGCCGGTGGATCCGGAGGTGTAGATGGCGTAGGCCGGGTGATCCGGCGTGAGAGGACCGGCCAGTTCGTCCGGTGCGAGGGGGCCGGCGTCCAGATCGGACACCACCTCCCGCACCGCCGGCTCATCCACCACGATCGGCTCCGGCGCGCACTCCCAGCCGCTCGCCCCCGCCTCGCCCAGTTTGTCACGCATCGCCGCCGCGGTCAGCACGGCCACCGGGGCGGCATCGGCCAGCATGCCCGCGATACGGGCAGCCGGATAGTCCGGGTCGACCGGCACATACGCACCACCAGCCTTCAGCACCGCCAGCAGCGCCACAACCAACTCCACCGACCGGTCCATCACCACCGCGACCAACGACTCGGGACCCACACCCAGGCCGATCAGATGCCGGGCCAACCGGTTGGACGCCATCTCCAATTCCCCGTAGGACACCTGCTGACTGTCCCGGACCACAGCAACGGCGCCCGGAGTGCGCCTGGCCTGCGCGCCGAACAGCTCCGGCACCGTGGCCACCGGCACCGCACGGTCCGTGTCGTTCCACTCCGTGACAATCCGCCACCGCTCGGCGGCATCCAGCAGATCGATACTGTGCACAGGCCGACCCGGATCGGCTACGACCACCTCCAGCACCCGCACCAACCAGGCGCCCAAAGCCCGCACCGTCACCTCGTCGAAAAGATCCGCCGCATACACGATCTCACCGACCAACCCAGCCGGCCGCCCCTGCCCGTCGAACCGCTCGACCACATCGACCTGCAAATCGAACTTGGCCACCGGCAGATCAGCCGGACCGGCCTCAACCTCCACGCCCGGCAGATCCACCATCGCCTCAGGCACGTTCTGCACCTCCAGCATCACCTGAAACAGCGGATGCCGAGCCATCGAACGGAACGGAGCCAACTCCTCCACCAGCCGCTCGAACGGCACATCCTGATGCTCGAACGCCCCCAGCGCAGCCCGCCGCACCCGCCCCAACACCTCGGCGAACGACGGATCCCCCGACATGTCCGTCCGCACCACCAACGTATTCACAAAGAACCCGACCAGATCCTCCAGCGCATCATCCGTCCGGCCCGCCACCGGACTACCGATCGACAGGTCCTGCCCCGCCCCCAACCGCGACAACAACACCGCCATCGCGGCGTGCCACACCATGAACATCGTCACGCCCTGCTCACGCGCCAGCCCCGCCAACCGCTCATGCAACTCAGCAGACAGATCCAGAGGAACCGTCCCACCCCGGTGACTGGGCACCCGCGGCCGGCGGCGGTCCACCGGTAGAATCAACTCCTCCGGCGCATCCTGTAGTTCGGCCTTCCAGTACGCCACCTGTTCGGCCATGACGCTGTCCGGATCCCCGGCGTCACCCAGCAGTTCCCCCTGCCAGAGCGTGTAGTCCGCATACTGCACCGGCAACGGTTCCCACTCCGGCGCACGTTCCGCACACCGCGCCGCATAGGCCACCGACAGATCCCGCCACAACGGCCCCATCGACCACCCGTCAACAGCGATGTGATGCATGACGAGGCAGAGAATCCACTCGTCGCCATCGGCATTCTCGCCCTGCGGAGGCGACTGCGACGACACCGTGGCGAACAGTTCGGCTCGTACCGGCAGTTCGGCGGCGAGGTCGAAGGTGTGATGGGCGAGCCGCTCGATCCGCCTCGGCAGCTCCTCGGCGGTGACGGTGGTGAGGGGCAGATCTACCACAGCCTCGTCCGCGGGCATGATCCGCTGGTACGGCTCCCCGTCCACCTGGGAGAAGCACGTCCGCAGACTCTCGTGCCGCGCCACCACATCCCGCAACGCCGCCCGCAACGCCGCCACGTCCAACCGCCCCGACAACCGCGGCGAGAGGGAAATATTGTAGGTGGAGTTCGGACCCTGCAAGCGGTCCAGGAACCACAACCGGCGCTGCGCGAACGACAACGGCACCATTTCGGGACGTGCACCCGCCACCACCGTCGCCCGCGCGGCCGCACCACCCGACTTACCCAGCCGTCGGGCCAACTCCCGGACCGTCGGCGTCTCGAACACCCCTCGGACCGGCAGCTCCACACCCAGCACCGCGCGGATCCGGCTCACCAGCCGCATCGCCAGCAGCGAGTGCCCGCCCAGGGCGAAGAAGTCATCGTCAACCCCCACCCGCTCCACACCCAGCACCTGCCCGAAGACCCCACACAACAACTCCTCACGCAGATCGGAGGGGCCACGCCCGGCGCCCGCCACAGCCGCGAAGTCCGGCTCCGGCAAGGCAGCCCGGTCCACCTTGCCGTTCACCGTCAGCGGCAGCCGCTCCAGCACCACAACCGCCGACGGCACCATGTGCTCCGGCAACCTGTCGACCACGTGGCCCTGCAACGCGCCCGCCAAGCTCGCATCCGCCACACCAGAAGCCGGGGCCACGTAGGCAGCCAGGCGCTTGTCGGCAGCGCCCTCCCCGTGGGCGACGACGACAGCCTGCGCGACGTCTTCATGCCCGGCCAACACCGCCTCGATCTCACCCGGCTCCACCCGGAAACCCCGAATCTTCACCTGATCGTCGGCACGCCCCACGAACTCCAACACCCCCGCCCGGTTCCAGCGCACCACATCCCCGGTCCGGTACATCCGCGCACCAGCCCCCTCGAACGGACACGCCACAAACCGGTCCGCGGTCAGGCCCGGACGGTTCAGATACCCCCGGGCCAGCCCGGCGCCGGCCAGATACAGCTCTCCCGGTACCCCCGCCGGCACCGGAGCCAGCCGCTCGTCCAGCACATACGCCCGGGTGTCGGCCAGCGGGCGCCCGATGGGGATGTCGCCCCCGTCGCCGACGTCGGCCTCGGTGACCGGGTGGGTATGGGTGTAGGTGGTGCTCTCCGTCGGGCCGTACCCGTTGATGAGCCGGGTTCCCGGCAGGGCTTCGAGAAGGGTCCGGCACTGCGGTACCGAGAGCACGTCCCCGCCGGTGAGGAGGGCGCGGACGCCGCGCAGTGCCTCGACGTCGATGTCCACCACCTGGTGCAGCAGGCCCGTGGGCAGCACCGCGACGGTGACCTGTTGGCTGGTCAGGAAATGCCGGAGGTCGGCCACGGACAGCGTCCCGGCCGGTCCGACCGCGAGTGTCGCCCCGTTGACCAGGGCGATCCACATCTCGAAGGTGGTGCAGTCGAACGACACCGAGGCGAGGTGCGCCACCACGTCACCGGGACGTACATCGGCGTACCCGGCCGGACGCACGAGGCGGTCGATCCCCCGGTGGGTGACCGTGACTCCCTTGGGGGCGCCGGTGGAGCCCGAGGTGTAGATGACATAGGCGGCCTGGTCAGGACGCGGCGGCGCGGCACGGTCCAGCCGGGTGAGCGGGCCCTCGTCATCGGCGGCCACCGCCGCCCGCACCGCCGGATCGTCCAGCGTGATCCGGGCCGGGCCTGACTCCGGGTCGAGGGGGCCCGCGTCGGACTGGTCGAGTCGGCCGGCGAAGGACGCGGTGGTGACCAGGGCGACCGGCGCCGCGTCGGCCACCATGAGACCGATGCGACCGATGGGGTACGACGGGTCGATCGGCAGATAGGCGCCCCCGGCCTTCAGCACCGCCAGCAGCACGGCGACCCTCTGTGGCGAGCGGTCCATCACCACCGCGACCACGGACTCGGGGCGTACCCCGTGTCCGATCAGGTGCCGGGCGAGGCGGTTGGACTCCGCGTCGAGCTGCGCGTACGTCATCCGCTCGTCGCCTCGGACCAGCGCGACGGCGTCGGGGGTGCGGGCGGCCTGCGCGCCGAACAGCTCGGGCACGGTGGCCGCGGGTTCCGGGCGTGCCGTGTCGTTCCACTCGGTCAGGATTTGCCGCCGCTCGTCGGCGTCGAGCGGGTCGATCCCGTGAAGGGACCGGTGGGGGTCGGCCGCGGCCGTGCGCAGGATGTGGACCAGCCGGGTGGCGAGCGTCTCGGCCGTGGTCCGGTCGAAGAGATCGGAGGCGTAGGTGATCCCGCCGTTCAGACCGGCCGGCCGGCCCTGGTCGTCGAAGCGCTCTTCGACGTGGAAGTCGAGGTCGAACTTGGCCATGGAGACCTCGGAGGGCCGGGCCTCGACGTCCAGGCCCGGCAGGTCGATCGTCGCCTGGGGAACGTTCTGCACCGCCAGCATGACCTGGAACAGCGGGTGCCTGGCCAGCGAGCGGGCCGGGGCCAGCTCCTCCACCAGCCGCTCGAACGGCACCTCCTGGTGCTCCAGCGCGCCCAGCGCCCGCTGCCGCACCCGCCCCAGCAGCTCGGCGAAGCTCGGGTCGCCGGACAGGTCGGTGCGCACCACCAGCGTGTTCACGAAGAACCCGACCAGGTCCTCCACCGCCTGATCGTTCCGCCCGGCGACCGGGCTGCCGATCGGGATGTCCTCCCCCGCGCCCAGCTTCGACAGCAGCACCGCCAGGGCGGCCTGCCACACCATGAACATCGTCACACCCTGCCGGGCCGCCAGCTCCGCCAGCTGGGCGTGCAGGTCGGCCCGCAGGGTCAGCGGCACCCAGCCACCGCGGTGACTGGCCACCGCGGGCCGCCGCCGGTCCACCGGAAGCTCCAACTCCTCCGGCGCACCCCGCAGTTCGGCCTTCCAATAGGCCACCTGACCTGCCAGCACACTGTCCGGATCCTCCGGATCGCCGAGCATCCCCCGCTGCCACAGCGCGTAGTCCGCGTACTGCACCGGCAGCGGCTCCCAGCCCGGCGCACGCCCGGCGCGGCGGGCGGTGTAGGCGGCCGACAGGTCCCGCAGCAGCGACCCCATGGACCAGCCGTCGCCCGCGATGTGGTGGACGACCAGCACCAGCACCCAGTCGCCTGGGGCCACCGACCCGGCATCGGGTGCCGGCTGGTCAGTGCCCGAGGTGAAGAGCGTGGCGCGCAGGGGCGGCTCGCCCGCGAGGTCGAAGGCGTGCGCGCAGGCCCGGTCGATCCGCGCTTCCAGTTCATCGGCGGCGACCGGGATCAGAGGCAGCTCCACGCCCGCCTCGGCGACGGAGGCGATCTCCTGGTACGGCTCCCCCTCCAGCTGCGGAAAGCGCGTCCGCAGACTCTCGTGCCGGGCCACCACATCGCCCAGCGCCGCCCGCAGCGCCGAGATGTCCAGCCGTCCCGACAGCCGCAGCACCAGCGGAATGTTGTACAACGCGCTCGCGCCCTCGAGCCGGTCCACGAACCACAACCGCCGCTGGGCGTAGGAGAGCGGCAGCACCCGCGGACGCGGCCCGGCCACCACCGCCGACCGCGCCGGCACACCACCGGCCTGCTCCAGCCGCGCCGCCAGACCGGCCACGGTCGGCGTCTCGAACACCGCCGGGACCGGGACCTCCAGACCCATGACCGCCCGGATCCGGCTGACCAACCGCACGGCCAGCAGCGAATGCCCGCCCAGCGCGAAGAAGTCGTCCTCCACAGTGACCCGGGGCAGGTCGAGTACCTGGGCGAACACCGAGCACAGAATCTCCTCGTACACGGTGGCCGGTCGCCTGCCCGGTCCCGCGCCTGCGCCGGACACGTGGTGCGGCGCGGGCAGCGCGGCACGGTCGACCTTGCCGTTCACCGTCAGCGGCAGCCGCTCCAGCACCACCACCGACGGCACCATGTACTGCGGCAGCCGACTCGCCGTGAAGTCCCGCGCCACCGCGCCGAATTCCGCGTCCGCCGCGCCGTGGGTGAGGACGACATAGGCGGCGAGGTACTTGTCACCGGGGGTGTCCTCGCGGGCGATGACCACCGCCTGGGCCACCTGCTCGTGCTGGGCCAGCACCGCCTCGACCTCACCCGGCTCGACGCGGAAGCCACGGATCTTCACCTGGTCGTCCGCCCGGCTCACGAACTCCAGCTGACCGTCGCGGTTCCAGCGCACCACGTCGCCCGTCCGGTACATGCGCCCACCGCCGCCTTCGAACAGGCAGGCCACGAACCGCTCACCGGTCAGCCCCGGACGGTTCAGATACCCCCGGGCCAGCCCGGCGCCGGCGATGTACAGCTCACCGACCACCCCCGCCGGCACGGGGTTGAGGAATTCGTCGAGCACGTACATCCGCGTGTTGTCCAGCGGATACCCGACCGGCACCACATCCCCGATCGCCTTGGGGTCCTGGATCGGGATCTGGGTACCGATGACGGTCACCTCGGTCGGACCGTAGGTGTTGCGGACCGTGATCGAGGGCACGGCCTCCAGCACCTGCCGCACCGCCGCGGTGGGGACCACGTCCGCGCCGGTGTACACCTCGTGCAGCCCGGCGAAGGCGGTGGGGTCCTCCTCGGCGATCACCCGGAACAGCCCCGCGGTCAGCTGGGCGTGGGTCAGCCCGTGGTCGCCGACCAGCGACCTGAGCAGCGCCGCGTCGATCCGGCCCCGGGGGGCGATGACCACCTGTCCGCCGGTCAGCAGCCGCACCCACAGCTCGAGGGTGGAGCCGTCGAAGGTGTGCGGCGCGGCGAACAGGCCCCGGGCCTGCCCAGGGAAGTGCCAGCAGCGGTCACCGGCGAGTTCCACCACGTCCCGGTGGGTGGTCGCGATGCCCTTGGGCTCACCCGTCGATCCGGAGGTGAACATCACGTACGCCAGCTGGTCGGGCATGACCGGCACCGGTACGGCCGAGTCGGGCGCATCGGCCCACGCGGCCTCCGCCTCGTCCGCGTCGGCCACGACCACCGTGCCGGCGTGCTCCCGTACGGTCGGCGCGTACACCTCGTCGACCAGGCACACCTCCACACCGGCCTGGAGCAGCACCTGTCCGATGCGCTGGGCCGGCTGGCCGGGATCGACGGGCACATACACGCCGCCGGCCTTCACCACCGCCAGCAGAGCGGTCACGAGGTCGATCGACCGGTCCATGACCACCCCGACAAGGGACTCGGGGGCCACCCCACGGTCGATCAGATGCCGGGCGAGACGATTGGACCGGGCCTCCAGTTCGCCGTACGAGACCCGCTCCTCGCCGGACGCCAAGGCGATCGCCTCAGGGGCGCGGGTGGCGTGCGCGGTGAACAACGCCGGCACGGTGTCGGCGGCCGGGCGGCGGTCACCGTTCCATTCCGTCAGCAGTCGCCGCCGCTCGGCGGGGTCCAGCAGGTCCAGGCGGCTGATGGGACGGGCAGGGCCGGCGGCGACGGTCTTCAGGAGCCGGACCAGCCGGGTGACCAGCGTCTCGGCCGTGGCCTGGTCGAACAGGTCGGTGGCGTACGTGAGTCCGCCGAGCAGACCGTCGGGCCGCCCCTGTCCGTCGAACCGCTCGACGACTTGGAAGTCGAGGTCGAGCTTGGCCATGGTGGCATCGCCCGGGTGGACTTCGACGTCCAGGCCCGGCAGGTCGATCGTCGCCTGGGGGACGTTCTGCACCGTCATGGTGACCTGGAACAGCGGGTGCCTGGACAGCGAGCGGGCCGGGGCCAGCTCCTCCACCAGCCGCTCGAACGGCACCTCCTGGTGCTCCAGCGCGCCCAGCGCCCGCTGCCGCACCCGGCCCAGCAGCTCGGCGAAGGTCGGATCGCCGGACAGGTCGGTGCGCACCACCACCATGTTCATGAACAACCCGACCAGGTCCTCCACGGCCTGGTCGGTCCGTCCGGCGATCGCGCTGCCGATCGGGATGTCCTTACCCGCGCCCAGCTTGGACAGCAGCACCGCCAGGGCGGCCTGCCACACCATGAACATCGTCACGCCCTCGGCACGGGCCAGCTCCGCCAGGTCGGCATGGAGTTCCGGCGGAACGTCGATCACCGCCCAGCCGCCCCGGTGACTGGCCACCGTGGGCCGCCGCCGATCCACCGGAAGCTCCAACTCCTCGGGCACGCCTTGCAGTTCGGCCTTCCAAAAGGCCACCTGCCCGGCCAGCACACTGCCCGGATCCTCCGCATCGCCGAGCATCCCCTGCTGCCACAGCGCGTAGTCCGCGTACTGCACCGGCAGCGGCTCCCAGCCCGGCGCACACCCGGCACACCGCGCCGCGTACGCCTCCGACAGATCCCGCCACAGCAGCCCCATCGACCAGCCGTCGCCCGCGATGTGATGCACGACCAGCACCAGCACCCAGTCGCCTGGGGCCACCGACCCGGCATCGGTCGGCGACGGGCCGGTGGCAGAGGTGAACAGCGTGGCGCGCAGGGGCAGCTCGCCCGCGAGGTCGAAGACGTGCGAGCAGGCCCGGTCGATCCGCGCTTCCAGCTCGTCGGCGGCGACCGGGACCACCGGCAGATCCACGCCCGCCTCGGCGACGGACACGATCTCCTGGTACGGCTCCCCCTCCACCTGCGGGAAACGCGTCCGCAGACTCTCGTGCCGCGCCACCACATCACCCAACGCCGCCCGCAGCGCCGAGACGTCCAGCCGTCCCGACAACCGCAGCACCAGCGGAACGTTGTACAACGCGCTCGCACCCTCGAGCCGGTCCACGAACCACAACCGCCGCTGGGCATAGGAAAGCGGAAGCACCCGCGGACGCGGCCCGGCCACCACCGCCGACCGCGCCGGCACACCACCGGCCCGCTCCAGCCGCGCCGCCAGACCGGCCACGGTCGGCGCCTCGAAAAGGGCCCGGACGGGCAGTTCGACCCCCAGCACGGTGCGGATCCGGCTGGCCAGCCGCACCGCCTGGAGCGAGTGTCCGCCCAGTTCGAAGAAGCTGTCGTCGACCCCGACCCGCGGCACGCCCAGCACCTGGGCGAAGACCGCGCGCAGAAGGTCCTCGCGCACCGTGGCCGGTCGCCTTCCCGGCGCCGCGCCGGATCGGGGCTCGGGGGCGGGCAGGGCGGCGGAGGCGGGGTCCGCCTGCTCTTCCGCCCGGCGCACGAGCTCCAGCTGACCGGCGCGGTTCCACCGCACCACGTCCCCGGTGCGGTACATCCGGGCACCGGGTTCCTCGAACGGGCAGGCCACGATCTGCTCGGCGACCGGACCCGGACGGTGCCGTTCCGCACGGGCGAGCCCGGCACCCGCTAGATACAGCTCACCGGCCACCCCCGGCGGCACCGGTTCGAGAAGGGCGTCCAGGACGTAGACACGCGTGTCGGCCGACGCATCCGCGATCGGTACGCGCTCCCCACCGGGTACCGGCGTCGCCGCGTCATTCCACTCCGTCAGGATCCGCTTTCGCTCCGCGGCGTCCAGCAGGTCGATTCCACGGATGGGCCGACGGGGGTCGTCGACCGCCGCCCGCAGGACCCGGATCAGCCGGGTGATGAGCATGTCCACCGTGGCCTGGTCGAACAGATCGGTGGCATACGTGATGCCGCCGTCCAGACCGGCCGGCCGACCCAGCGCGTCGAAACGCTCGATGACCTCGAGGTCCAGGTCGAACTTGGCGCCCTGTGCCCCGGACGGCATGACGCCAACCTCGACCCCGGGCAGGTCGAGCGCCACGTCCGGGACGTTGTGCAGCGTCAGGGCGACCTGGAACAGCGGGTGCCTGGCCATGGAACGGGCCGGGGCCAGCTCCTCCACCAGCCGCTCGAACGGCACCTCCTGGTGCTCCAGCGCGCCCAGCGCAGACCGCCGCACCCGCCCCAGCACCTCGGCGAAGGTCGGGTCACCGGACAGGTCGGTGCGTATCACCAGCGTGTTCACGAAGAACCCGGCCAGATCCTCCAGGGCCTGATCATTGCGCCCGGCCACCGGGCTGCCGATGAGGATGTCCTCCCCCGCGCCCAGCCTGGAGAGCAGCACCGCCACCGCCGCCTGCCACACCATGAACATCGTCACGCCCTCGGCACGGGCCAGCTCCGCCAGCTCCGTATGCAGTTCGGCGGGCATCCGGAAGCCGCACAGCCCGCCCTGGTGGCCGGCCTCCACAGGTCGCGGCCGGTCCACCGGCAAGGTCAGTTCCTCCGGCGCCCCGGCCAGCGCCTTCCGCCAGTACGCCAGCTGGCCGGCCAGCACGCTGTCCGGATCGTCCGCCTCACCCAGCACCTTCCGCTGCCACAGCGTGTAGTCCGCGTACTGCGCCGGCAGCGGCTCCCAGCCCGGCGCGCTCCCCGCACGGCGCGCCGCGTACGCCACCGACAGATCCCGCCACAGCAGCCCCATCGACCACCCGTCGGCCGCGATGTGGTGCACGACCAGCACCAGCACGGACTCACCCGTCACCACCAGGCCGTCCTCCGGCGGCGGCTGGTCCGAGTCGAGCGCGAACAGAGTGGCCCGCACCGGCAGTTCGGCTGCCGCGTCGAAGGCATGGGAGGACGCCCGGTCGATCCACGCCGCCAACTCGTCAGCGGCCACCGGGATCAGCGGCAGGTCGACACTCGCCTCGGCGACAGGCACGATCTCCTGGTACGGCTCCCCTTCCACCTCCGGAAAGCGCGTCCGCAGACTCTCGTGCCGCGCCACCACATCGGCCAGCGCCGCCCGCAGCGCGGAGACGTCCAGCCGTCCCGACAACCGCAACACCAGCGGAACGTTGTACAGCGCGCTCGCGCCTTCGAGACGATCCAGGAACCACAACCGGCGCTGAGCGTACGACAGCGGCAACACCGGCGGACGTGGTCCGGCCACCACCGCGGGCCGCGCCGCATCGCCACCGGCCCGCTCCAGCCGCGCCGCCAGACCGGCCACGGTCGGCGTCTCGAACAGCGCCCGCACCGGCACCTCCGCACCGAAGACCGTGCGGACCCTGCTGACCAGCCGCACCGCGAGCAGTGAATGCCCGCCGAGGGAGAAGAAGTCGTCCTCGGCCCCGACCCGGGACAGGCCCAGCACCTGGGCGAAGAGCGAGCACAGGAGCTCCTCGCGCATGGTGACGGGCCTCCGTCCCGCGTCGGAGGCGTAGTCCGGCACCGGGAGGGCGGCCCGGTCGAGCTTGCCGTTCACCATCAGTGGCAGCCGCTCCAGCACCACGATCGCCGACGGCACCATGTACTCCGGCAGCCTGCCCGCGAGGTACCCGCGCACCGCCGGCTCCAGCCCTTCGCCGACGGCCGTGCCGGGGTCACCCGCGGGGACGACGTAGGCCGTCAGACGCTTGTCACCGGGAGTGTCCTCACGGACGATGACCACGGCCTGCGCCACCCGCTCGTGCCCGGCCAGCACCGCCTCGACCTCACCCGGCTCGATCCGGAAACCGCGGATCTTCACCTGGTCGTCGGCACGGCCGACGTAGAGGAGCTGGCCGTCGGCGGTCCAGCGCACCTTGTCGCCGGTGCGGTACATGCGCCCTGCCTGCCCGCCATCGGGCCGGGAGTGGCTCCCGGCCGCCGGGCCGGAGGAGAGGGGCCCGGCCGCCCCGCGGAACGGATCGGCCACGAACCGCTCGGCGGTGAGCCCTGGGCGGTTCAGATACCCCCGGGCGACACCGGCGCCGGAGACGTAGAGGTCACCGACCACCCCCACCGGCACGGGCGCGAGGTGTTCATCGAGGACATAGACGCTGGTATTGGGCAGCGGCCGGCCGATGCTCGGCAGGTCACCGGGGCGCAGCGGGCCCGCGGCGGCCGCGATCACGGTGATCTCGGTCGGTCCGTACGCGTTGCCGAACCAGCGGTCGGCGCCCCACCGGTCGACGAGTTCGGAGCCCAGAGCCTCGCCCGCGACCAGCAGCGTCCGCACGGAGGCCAGTTCGGCCTCGGTCTCGACCATGCCGAGGACCGTGGGCGGGAGCTGCATATGCGTGACGGCGTGCCGGGCCACCACACCGGCCAGCCCGGCTCCGGGCAGCAGGTGCTCGGCCGGCGCCACCACCAGGCATGCCCCAGCGGAGAACGCCATCATGATCTCCCAGGTCGCGACGTCGAAGCCGATCGACGCGAACTGCAACAGCCGACTGTCGGAGTCCAGGTCCGGCCATCGGTCGGCCATGAGGTTCACGGCGTTCGCGTGCGGTACCACGACACCCTTGGGCGTCCCCGTCGAGCCGGAGGTGTAGATCACATAGGCGGCGTGGTCCGGGCGCAGGGGGGCGATCCGGTCGGCCTGGGAGAGTGCGCGCGCGTCCTGGCCGGCCACCGTCGCCCGGACCACCGGGTCGTCCAGCGTGATCCACTGCGGGCCGGTCTCCGGTCCGTGCCCGTCCGCGTGGGGCTCACGCAGTCGGCCGGCGATCGCCGTGGTGGTGAGCAAGGCGACCGGGGTGGCGTCGGCGCACATGAAGGCGACGCGCTCGGCGGGCTGGCCGGGGTCGATGGGGAGGTAGGCGCCACCGGCCTTCACCACCGCCAGCAGCGCGGTGATCAGGTCGGGCGAGCGCTCCATCACCACCGCGACCAGGGACTCCGGCCCCACTCCGCGCGTGATCAGATACCGGGCGAGGCGGTTGGCACGCGCCTCCAGCTCGGCGTAGGACAGCCGCACGTCTTCGTAGGCCAGAGCGTCGGCGCCGGGGGTGCGGGTGGCCTGGGCGGTGAACATGTCCGCCAGTGTGGTGACGGGCACCGGGCGGGCGGTGTCGTTCCACTCCGTCAGGATCCGCTGCCGCTCGGCCGTGGGGAGGACGTCGATGTGCTCGAGTGGGGTGTCCGGGTGCTGTTCCAGAGCGCTGATCAGGTTTTCGGTGGTGGTATGCAGCAGGCGGGTGATCAGCTCCGGGTCGATCGCCGCGGCCACCTGCACCTCGAAGGCGAAGTCGTAGTCACTGTCGTCCACGGACACGACCAGGGGGTAGTTGGTCCGGTCCCAGGAGCCGAGGACCTCGGTCCCGTGTGGCTTCGGCGCCACCCAGTCGCCGCTGAAGAAGTGCCGGTAGTTCAGCAGGGCGGTGAACAGCGGAGCCGGGGCGCGGACGCCGCTGGCCCGCTGGGCGACGGCCAGTGAGGCGTGTTCGTGCACGATCAGGTCGGCCAGCTGAGTCTGCATCGAGCGCATCGCGTCCCGCACACCGATGCCGCTGCCGGTGCGCGCGCGCACCGGCAGCGTATTGATGAACAGCCCCGGGACACGGTCGGCACCCGCTCCGGCGTTCATCCGTCCGAACAGCACGGTGCCGAACACCACGTCGTCGCGGGCGGACACCGACGCCAGGACGCGGGCCCACACGGTATGGAACACCGTCGCGGGGCTCACCCCCAGCACACTGGCCTGCTGCCGCAACCGCACCGCCAGCCGCCCGTCCACCGGCAGACGGGCCTCCCTGACGGCCGTACCGTCCCCGTGCACGTCCACCAGCCCGAACGGGGCCGTCGGCTCGGCCACGTCTCCCAGCAGCCCCGCGAAGTACCGCTCGTGCTCGGCCGGAGGTATTCCCATCCGTGCCTGCGCCACGAAGGTACGGAACGGCAAGGGCACCGGGAGCTCATCCCCTCGCCCGTCCAGGACCGTCTGCACCTCGTCCAGCACCACATCCAGGGCGGTGTGATCCTGCACGAGATGGTGGAACTGCAACACCCCACGCCAGCGTTCACCGTCCGGTTGGGCCGCGACACACATCCGCAGCAACGGACGCCGGCTGATATCCATCGCCGAACCGCTCGCGGCCAGCAACTCCTGGACCGTGTCAGAGGCTGTGCCCTCCAGGGTGATCTCCTGAACGGGGAGCCGGGCTTCGCGGAGTACCACCTGGACCGGCTCCCGCAGTCCTTCCCACAGGAACACCGTCCGGAATGTGTCATGCCGGTCCACGACCGTCTGGAAAGCGTCCACGTACCGGTCCAGACGGGTCCGGGAATCAAACTCCAACACGATGGACACGACGTATGCGTCGTTGCCGCTGTCCCGCATGAGGTGGTGGAAGAAGATGCCTTCCTGCAACGGCGCCAGCGGATATATGTCCGCCACGTTCGCCGCCCCGCCCGGGACCTGCTCGACGATCCGTGCAATCTCCTCACCGGTCAGCTCGACGAGCGGCAGCATGTCCGGCGTGATCGCCTCCGCCCCCACCGGAATCATGTTCGGCGGGACCGTGATCTCGGACTGACCGGCCACCACGGCCAGACTGGCCACCGTCGGTGCGGTGAACAACGACTGCACGTCAACTGTCAGGGCCCGCTGCCGCAGCCGTTCGACCAACGACACCGCGAGCAGTGAGTGTCCGCCCAGCTCGAAGAAGTTGTCGTCGATGCCCACCTGCGGCAGCCCGAGGACCGTGGCGAACTCCTCGCACAGGATCTCCTCCCGCGGAGTGCGCGGCCCGTGCGCCGACACGGATGTGTCAGGCGCCGGCAGCGCCTTCCGGTCCAGCTTCCCGTTCACCGTCAACGGCAGGCCGTCCAGCACCACCACCGCAGACGGCACCATGTACTCGGGCAGGCGCTCACTCGCGTAGCTGCGCACTTCACCGGCCAGTGCGCTCATGGGCGCGGATTCGCCACTCGCCGGAACCACGTACGCCACCAGACGCTTGTCATCAGGCTGATCCTCACGGACCACCACCGCGGTCTGCCCCACCCGTTCGTGGGCGAGCAGCACGGCTTCCACCTCACCCGGCTCGATCCGGAACCCGCGGATCTTGACCTGGTCATCCGCCCGTCCCACGAACTCCAGCCGCCCACCGCTGGTCCAGCGCACCACGTCCCCGGTCCGGTACATCCGGCCACCAGCACCCTCGAACGGGCAGGCCGCGAACCGCTCGGCGGTCAGGCCCGGACGGTGCAGGTAACCCCGGGCCAGCCCGGCGCCGGCCACGTACAGCTCACCCGCCACGCCCACCGGCACCGGATGGAGGAAGTCGTCGAGGACGTACACCCGAGTGTTGTCCAGCGGGTGGCCGATGAGGCTGCCCGGGTGTTCCTCGTCCGCCATGGCCACGTCGAGCCGGAGGTGGCTGACATGCACGGTGGTCTCGGTGATGCCGTACATGTTCACCAGCGTCGGCGCCTCACCCCGGTGGCGGGCGTACCACTCCCGCAACCGGCGGAGATCGAGCGCCTCACCGCCGAACACCACCAACCGCAGCGCCAGTTCGGCACCCACCTCGGCGTGCCGCCCGTCGGCCCGCACGAGCTGGTAGAACGCCGAAGGAGTCTGGCTGAGCACCGTCACCCGCTCCCGCACCAGCAGGCGCAGGAACTCCCCGGGGGAGCGCGAGATGTCAAACGGAACCACCACCAGGCGCCCGCCGTGCAGCAACGCGCCCCACAGCTCCCACACCGAGAAGTCAAACGCGAAGGAATGGAACCAGGTCCACACGTCCCCGCTGTCGAAGCCGAACCGCTCCCCCGCCCCCTGCAAAAGGGCCGCCACATTCGTATGGGCGACAGAGACACCCTTGGGAGCACCGGTCGATCCAGAGGTGTAGATCACATAGGCCGGGTGTTCGGGCCGGAGTGGGGCGACTCGGTCGCCCTGGGCCAGGGCGTGTGCGTCCTGTCCTGCCACCTCGGCCCGTACCGCCGGATCATCCAGCACGATCCACCGCGGCACGGACGGTCCGGCATGTGGTCCTTCCCGGCCCAGCCGACCGGCGACCGCGGCAGTCGTCAGCAAGGCGACCGGGGCCGCGTCCGCCACCATCGAGGTGATGCGCTCGGCCGGGTATTCCGGGTCGACCGGCAGATACGCACCACCCGCCTTCATCACCGCCAGCAGCGCCGTGACCAGCTCGGGCGAGCGGTCCATCGCCACCGCCACCAGCGACTCCGGACCCACACCCCGCGCGATCAGGTACCGGGCCAACCGGTTCGACTCCGCCTCCAGTTCCGCGTACGAGACCCGTTCCTCGCCCGATACCACCGCCACGGCCTCGGGAGTGCGAGCGGCCTGCGCGCCGAACAGCTCCGGCACCGTCGCAGCCGCCACCGGGCGCGCGGTGTCATTCCACTCGACCAGCGTCCGCCGGCGTTCGTCGGCGTCCATCACCTCGATACGGTCCAGCCCGATGCCGGGATCGGCGGCGACCTCGCACAGGATCCGGACGAGGCGGGTGACGAAGCCTTCGGCCGTGGCCTGGTCGAACAGGGCGGTGGCGTAGCTGAGCACGGCCTCCATACCGGCCGGCCGGCCCTGGCCGTCGAATCGTTCCATCACCTGGAAGTCCAGGTCGAACTTGGCCAGGGGTATCTCGCCGGGGCGGACCTGGACCGTCAGGCCCGGCAGGTCCAGCGTCCCCTCGGGGGTGTTGTGGAGTGTGACGTTGACCTGGAACAGCGGATGCCGGCCGACCGAGCGGGCCGGGGCCAGCTCCTCCACCAGCCGCTCGAACGGCAGATCCTGGTGGTCCAGTGCGCCCAGGGCCGCCTGCCGCACCCGTCCCAGTACCTCGGCGAAGGTCGGGGCACCGGACAGGTCGGTGCGCACCACCAGCGTGTTCACGAAGAACCCGACCAGGTCCTCCAGGTCCTGCTCGGTCCGCCCGGCGACCGGGCTGCCGATCGGGATGTCCTCGCCCGCGCCCAGCTTGGACAGCAGCACCGCCACCGCGGCCTGCCACACCATGAACATCGTCACGTCCTGCCGAGCCGCCAGCTCCGCCAACTCGGCGTGCAGTTCGGCCGGCAGGTCGAGCCGCACCAGTCCGCCGTCGTGATCGGCCGTCGCGGGCCGCGGCCGGTCCACCGGCAGGGCCAGCTCCTCCGGCGCCCCGGCCAGGGCCTGCCGCCAGTACGCGAGCTGCCTGGCCCGCACACTGTCCGGGTCGTGTGCCTCACCCAGCAGCTCCTGCTGCCACAGGCTGTAGTCGGCGTACTGCACCGGCAACGGCTCCCAGCCCGGCTCACGCCCGGCGCACCGCGCCGCATACGCCTCTGAGAGGTCCCGCCACAGCGGGGCCACCGACCACCCGTCGGCCGCGATGTGGTGCACCACCAGCACCAGCACACACTCACCGGTCACCGGCGAGTCGCGGTCCACCGTCGGTTGCCCGGACACCGGCGTGAGCAGTGTGGCCCGCAGGGGGATTTCGGCCGCCAGATCGAACACGTCCAGGGAAGCGCGGGCGATACCGGATTCCAGCTCGTCGGCAGGGGTGGGAACCAGGGTCAGCTCGACGCTTGCCCCGTCCGGGGGAAGGATCTCCTGGTACGGCTCCCCGCCCAGCTGCGGGAATCGCGTGCGCAGACTCTCGTGCCGGGCCAGGACGTCGTCCAGCGCGACCCGGAGCGCCGCGACGTCCAGCCGTCCGGACATCCGCAGCACCAGCGGGATGTTGTAGAGCGCGGTCGGGCCTTCCAGCTGGTCCAGCAACCACATCTGACGCTGCGCATACGACGCGGGGATCACAAGAACTCCTTACGGGCGGGAGCATCCGACGAAGGAAGGAGAACGACTGTGACGGACTTCGGGCAGTCGCGATCCCGACGGCGGTCGGGGATCCAGGCGCCAACCAAACCGTGCATCCACTCCAACGGGGCGATGCTCCAGGGACACGCCTGTTCACGGCATCGGTAGGAGCCACAGTTACGGCTCGCCCCCGCGGTTTCCCCGTCGTTCCGGCAGCCGAGTCCGCCACGGGCGGCGCTTGTGCCGCCCCTCGCGGAGGGCACGCGGAAGAGCTCTCGGCAGGAAACCCGGGCCCGGCGGGGAATGCCTCGACGATGCCCCGCCGGTGTCCGGCCGTGGGGTGGCGCGACCGTAACGGCGGTCGTCACCGATGTCGTTGGCCGCGGGTCACCGAATGATGACACATGGACCCGGCTCGCATGCGCGGGACGCCTTATGACGCCTTACTTCGAGAAGTACCCTCCTCGATTCGGGAGCGACGCATGAACAGGACCGACTCCAGGGAGACCGCCGCCGATCTGGCCGCCGACGCCGCTCTCCTTGAGATCGCCGAGGGCCTCGGCCTTTCCGCCCTCCTGGACCGGGCCGCGCCCTTCACTCTCCACGAGGTGACGGCCGCCGCCGATGTGCCGGAGTCCGGTGCCGCGGCGTTTCTCGACGCACTGCTCTGCGCGGGACTGGTGGAGCGGGGCGAGGACCCGCACCATTTCCTGCCCTGCTCCGACATGGCCGACCGCCGGTACGCGGCCGGCTACCTCTCCTGGGCGCTCAATGCGAACCGCCCGTACATCGACAACGCGACGTCGTTCCTCCGCGAGCCGGCGGCGGCAGGCGCGCGGTACCAGCGGGACGGGCGCCGGGTGGCGGTCTCGTCCCGCTGGATCGGGTCGTACGGCTTCTACCCCGGCGTCATCTCGGAGATCACCAGCCGCAAACCGCGGCGGATCGTGGATCTCGGCGCGGGAGCCGGCGGTCTGCTGATCCACCTGCTGACCGCGCTGCCGGACAGCACCGGACTGGCCCTGGACCTGAGCGCGGCGGCCTGCGAGGAGGCCGAACGGGCCGCCCGGCGGGCGGAGGTGGGCGATCGTCTCGACGTGGTGAACCGTTCGATCGAATCGCTCGTGGACGATCACTCGCCGGTCCGGGACGCGGACGTCGTGCACGCGGGATTCGTGATGCACGACGTGGTGAGCAGGCCCGATGTGCTCGAGGGCGTGCTGCGCGCCTGCCGGGCGTCGATCGCGGACGGGGGGTGTCTCGTGGTGACCGACGCGGTGCCCTACGTCGCCGGTCCGAGGGAGCGGAGCTTCAGCGCGCTCTTCACATACCTGCACTCCAGCTCGATGGACGTCACGCTGCCGCCCGAGGAGGAATGGCACGCCGCGTTCCGTCGGGCCGGGTTCTCCGACGTGACCAGCACACCGCTGCGGATGCCCGGCAGCCGGATGTTCGTGGCCGCCGGATAGGACGGGAGCGCTGTGAGGATGTCGGCCGAAGACACCGTGGCAAGGGCGAGGGCCCTCTACGAGGCGCGCGCGAAGCGGGTACCCATCGCGCCGTTCACCGACGCGGACCCCGCTTTGGGCATGGACGACGGATATGCCGTCCAGCGTGAACTCGTGCGCATGCTGGTCGCGGACGGCGACCGCGTCGTCGGGTACAAGGCGGGCCTCACGTCCGCTGCGATGCAGGAGATGTTCGGCGTCGACACGCCGGACTACGGTCCCGTGCTGGCCTCCACCGTGTACGCCGACGGGGCGACCGTGTCGTGCGACTCGTTCATCGCGCCCAAGGTGGAGGCCGAAATCGTCTTCCGCCTCGGCGCGCCCCTCACGGGTCCCGGCGTCACGCCGGAGCAGGCGCGCGGAGCCGTCGCGGAGGTCATGGCGGGGCTGGAGATCGTCGACTCCCGGATCGAGAAATGGCGCATCGGACTCGCCGACACCATCGCCGATCTCGCGTCGAACGGTGCCGTCGCTCTGGCCCCGCCAGTCGTCTCCGCCGCGGGCCGCGACCCCCGTCTGATCGGCATGGTGTTCTCGCGCAACGGCGAGATCGTGGCCACCGGCGCCGGCGCCGCGGCCCTGGGAGATCCGGTCGCCGTCGTGGCATGGCTGGCGAACGTGCTCGGCGAGCGCGGGGTGTCCCTGGACGCCGGGCAGTTGATCATGACGGGGGCGCTGCACGCCGCGGTCCCGATGAGTCCCGGGGACACGTTCGTCGCCGAGTTCGACCGCTTGGGCTCCATCACTCTGCACGTGGACGGCCCCTAGGCAACCGTCCTTCCGACCGGAACGCCGTACCCGGGCTCGTCAAGGCGGGTCTGCTCACAAGGAAGGGCGGTACAGCCATGAGCAGTACAGCCAGGGAGAGAAGCGGACGACTATCCGCGGCGGTGCTCGGCGCCGGCCTCATCGGAGTCGACCTGGCGGCCAAGATCATGCGTTCGCGTTCCCTCGACTGCCGGCTGGTCGTGGCACGTCACGACGACACACCGGGTCTGCGGCACGCGGCCGGACTCGGGCTGCCGACCGCGACGGGCGGCGTCCAGTCCCTGGTCGACGCTCCGGACCCGTTCGACGTGGTCTTCGACGCCACCAACGCCGTGTCGCACGCCGAGCACGCGGAGCGGTTGAGGCCCCTCGGGGCGATGCTCGTCGATCTGACGCCGAGCAAGGTGGGGCGGATGGTGGTCCCGACCGTGAACGGGGCGGACGTCCTGGACCACGGCGACATCAACATGATCAGTTGTGGCGGTCAGGCGTCGATACCGATCCTGCACGCGATCGCGCGGCAGCATCGGGTCGACTACGTCGAGGTGGTGACCACCGCGGCCAGTCTGAGCGTGGGCCGGTCCACCCGGCTGAATCTCGACGAGTACATCGAGACCACCCAGGACGCGGTCCGTGACTTCACCGGGGTCAAGGACGTCAAGGCGATCCTCAACGTGAGCCCCGCCAGGCCGCCGGCGACCTTCCGGGTCGCCATGTCCGTGCTGGGGGAAGAGCTGACCGCGGAATCGGTGCGCGCTGCCGTGGCGACCGCGACGGAGCAGGTCCGGGCGTTCGCCGGTGGCTTCGAGGTCGCGGCGTGCGTCGTGGACGACGGGAAGGCCCTGATCGCCATCGAGGTCACCTCGTCCGGCGACCGCATCCCGCGGTACGCGGGCAACCTCGACATCATCAACTCCGCCGCGCTGCACATCGCCGAACTGTACGCGGCGTCCCACCTCCCGACTGCCGGCGCGGTGATGTCGTGATCCGGACGGCAGACAGCAAGAGCGGCGGGCGGAAGCCGGTTCTCGTCCATGATCCGACCCTGCGCGACGGACATCACGCGGTCCGCCACAACCTCGGACCCGACCAACTGCGCGGGTACGCGGCCGCCGCGGACGCCGCGGGTGTTCCGGTGGTCGAAGTGGGGCACGGCAACGGCCTGGGCGCGTCCTCCCTCCAGGCCGGCCAGGCTCGGCTCGGCGACGACGAGATGCTGTCCGTCGTGCGGGAGGCCCTGCCGAACAGCAGGATGGGCGTCTTCATGATCCCCGGATGGGGCACCGTCCAGGACCTCAAGAAGGCCATCGCCCACGACGTCGACGTGGTGCGGATCGGCACGCACTGCACCGAGGGGGACCTCGCCGAGCGGCATCTGGGGTTCCTCCGCGACGCCGGTGTCGAAGCGCACGGCGTCCTCCTGATGAGCCACATGGCCAGCCCCCGGCAACTGGCGGAGGAGTGCGCCCGGCTCGTGGAGTACGGGGCGAGCGGGGTGGGGATTCTCGACTCCTCCGGTCATTTCCTCCCGGCAGACGTGGCGGAGCGCATCGGCGCCATCCGCCACGCCGTCGACGTACCGGTGATGTTCCACGGTCACAACAACCTCGGCATGGCCGTGGCCAACTCGGTCGCCGCGGTCGAGGCGGGGGCGAGCATCGTGGACGCCTGCGCCCGGGGCTTCGGGGCGGGGGCCGGCAACACCCAGCTCGAGGTCCTGGTACCCGTGCTGGAGCGGATGGGATTCGCCACGGGCATCGATCTGTACGGTCTCCTGGACGCGGCGGACATCGCCGGACGCGAGCTGATGCCCGCCCCGCCGACCATCGACTCCGTCGGTGTCGTCAGCGGCCTGTCCGGAGTGTTCTCCGGATTCAAGAACCGGGTCCTCGACATCTCCCGGCGCGAGGGGGTCGACCCGCGCGACGTCTTCTTCGAACTGGGCGAGCGCCAAGCGGTGGCCGGCCAGGAAGACCTCATCGTGGACGTCGCACTCGCCTTGCGGGAGGGAGCCCACAGCGGCCGGCCCGCCGGGGAGTCGCGGGCTTCCGGTCAGGTGTGACAGCGAAAGAGGAACAAGCCATGTACGAGGTACTCAAAGGCATCCTGGTGGGCGACCTCCAGATGAGGGAGGAAGCGGTCGTGCCGACGGCCGGCCGCGAGGAGGTGGGTCTCGACTCCCTCACGGCGGTGGAACTTGCGGCGCTGCTGCGCGGCCGGCTCGGCGTCGAGATCCACGACTACGAGCTGATGGACGCCGCCACGGTCGCGGACGTCGCACGTCTGCTGGAGGAGCGGCTGCCGCACGCCGGAGCCGAGGCCGCCGAGGGGCGCCCCTGAGTCCGTCCCGCGACCGCCGGATCACCTGCCGGATACCGCCGGATCACCTGCCGGATACCGCCGGATTACCTGCCAGATCACGACGCACTGGCCTCGCGTGCTGACGCACTGGCCTCGCGTGCTTGGGAGCCCCCTTGTCCTTGCCTCGACTCCGCACGGTCCTCGGCCGTCTCACCGCGTACCAGCCGACCGAAGGGGTGCATGCGGCGGCGGCGCGCACGCGCCCGCTGTCGGCGAACGAATCTCCCCACGGCCCGCTGCCGGGCATCGTGGAAGCGATCGCGGCGGCGGCTTCGACGGTGAACCGCTACCCCGACCCGGGGTGCGGCGAGCTGACGCGTGCGATCGCGCGAACGCACGGGATCGCGGAGGACAGGGTCGTGGTGGGCGCGGGGTCGGTCGCGCTCCTCCAGACACTGCTGCAATCCGTCGGCGACCCCGGCACCGAGGTCGTCTACGCCTGGCGGTCGTTCGAGCTCTACCCCATTCTCGCCGACCTCGCCGGCCTGCGCTCCGTGCGGGTGCCCCTGGTCGAGGACGCGCACGACCTCTCGGCCATGGCCGACCGGATCACCGACGCCACCCGACTGGTCCTCATCTGCAATCCCAACAATCCGACGGGCACGGTGGTCGCCAGGGAGGAGCTGCGGAAGTTCCTGGCGCGCACCCCGCCGACCTGCCTGGTCGCCCTCGACGAGGCGTACTACGAGTACGCGCGCGAGCCGGCCGCCTCAAGTGGCCTGGACCTCGGCGAGGCGCACCCGAATCTCGTGGTGCTGCGCACGTTCTCGAAGGCGTATGGACTCGCCGGCCTCCGGGTCGGCTACCTCGTGGGTGATCCCCGCGTGGTCGAGCAGCTGCGCAAAGCCTGCCTCGTCTATGCGGTGAACGGGATCGCGCAGCGAGCGGCCGTGGCGGCCCTCGGGCTCGAGGACCAGTTGTTGCGCCGCGTCGACGCCACGGTCGCGGAACGCGGCCGAGTCCGGGACGCCCTGGTGGCCCATGGCCGGGACGTTCCGGCCAGCCAGGCCAACTTCCTCTGGCTCCGGCTGGGCGATGCCTCGGCCGAGTTCGGCAGGTGGTGCACGGGCAGGGGCATCGCCGTGCGGACGTTTCCGGGCGAGGGCGTGCGCGTGTCGATCGGCCGCGCCGAGGACAACGACGCCTTCCTCGCCGCATCGGCCGAATGGCTCAGGCACCCCTGGTGAGCCAACCCCGCGACATGGCTCACTCAGCCCGATCAGAAAGGCAGGGAACGGTGCATCGGAGCACTACGACACGGCCCGACCGGGAGGTGGACGACAGTTCGCTGTCCCGCCACGTGGTCGTCGCCCCGGGCATGTGCAGTGGCGGATCACTCGTCTTCGGTCAGATCGGGGACTGGACCTGGGAGGCGGTGGCTGCCGCCTGCCGCACCAATGTGCACGCGGCCCGCACCTCCGAGGGGCAGCCCGCCTATCTGTCCTTCTACTACTTCCACGTACGCGGCGGGGACGTCGTCCATCCGCACGGCCTCAGCTTCGGCGACGAACTCCAGGTGACCTCCCGGGTGTTCCAGTTCGGCAGCCAGTCGGTGATCACGCTCCACCGGCTCGCACCGGCGGGGCTGGGCCTGGCCGACACACCGCTGGATCCCGCGGAGCTGTACGAGCGCCCCCATCCGGACTGTCTCTACGCCGAGAACTTCAACCGCTGGATCGCCCGTAGCCGCCCGAGCAGCAACCGGCGGTTGTCCCAGGTCGCGCCGCCGGACTTCGCCTACGGCGACCTCCCCCGGCTGCCCAACTCCTACTCGCCGCGCACCCTCGTCGGACGCGCCCGCGAGGCGGGCAGCTTCTACTCGGCGGCGCCGCCCGGCCTCGTCGCGGCCGGGCCGGCCCACACGTCCGAGTACACGCTGGACGTCGTGCGCGACCTCAACGGTGCCGGGCTGGTGTACTTCGCCTCGTACTTCTCGATCTTCGACACGGCGCTGCTGCGCGTGTGGCGGTCGCTAGGCCGCGGCGACGAGCAGTTCCTGCGGCGCAAGGTGGTCGACCAGAAGGTCGGGTACTTCGGCAACGCCGACCCGGGCGCGGTGTTCACCATCACGGTGCACAGGTGGCGCAGCACGGCGCGGCCGCGGATCGAGATCGCCGACATGACCATGTGTGACTCCGGCACGGGTCGTCTGCTCGCCGTCGCCGGTATCGAGATCGACCTCGATGCGTCCTCCGCGGACGCGTCGCCGTGACATCCGCGGACGCGTCGCCGTGATACTCGCCCTCCGGGCCGGTATCAGCACCGCGCTCGGCCGCTACCCGGCGACGTACCCGCGGAAGCCTTGCCGCTCGTACTCGAACTCTCCGAGCTGTCGCGCGTCCCCACCGGCGCGCCGCTCCAGGACGCGCAGCATCGGCCCGGTCATGGCGGTGGTCACCAGAGCCATGAGAATCATCAGGGAGTAGAAAGAAGCGTCGATCACGCCCAGTTCGAGACCCGCGGTCAACAGCACGATCTCGGTGAGACCGCGGGTGTTCATCAACGCGGCCAGGGCGGTCGCCTGGAGCATGGGAATCCCGCTCAGCCGCGCACCCGCGAAGGCACCGAGGAACTTTCCGGCGAGTGCGACGAGCAGGATGAGGACGAGTTCCCCGAGTCCGGCGAAGCCGATCCCGGAGAGGTCCACCCGCAGTCCCGACAGGACGAAGTACACGGGCAGCAGAAGAACACCGCTGATCGACTCGATGTGTCCGGTGAGCTCGGACTTGGCATCCGCCCGCTCAGTGCGGGGTGTCACCGTACCGAAGAGGAAGGCCCCGAAGATGAAGTGGATCCCCACCCACTCGGCGGCCCAGCAGGAGAGCATCAGCCCAGCCATGACGCCCACCAGTGGGCCGCCCGTGCCCCCGCTCCCCTCCACCGCGGTGAACGCCCGGCGCAGCAGCGGGCGTACCAACGTCACCATAACGATCAGGCCGAGGGGCACCAGCAGCAACCGCGCCTGACCGGTGCCCCCGTTGACGGTCACGACGAGGCCGAGAAGCAGCCAGGCCAGAACGTCGCCGATCCCGGCGCCGGCCAGGGCGATGCCACCGAGACGGGTCCGGTCCAGTCCGTAGTCGGTCAAGATCCTGGCCAGCACCGGGAACGCCGTGACCGACATCGCCGGGCCCAGGAAGAGCACGAAACCGGTCTGGCTGTGTACGTGGTGATCGCGGACCAGGTACAGCGCGAGCAGCACACCGAGGACGAAGGGCACCGCCACGGAACAGAGCGAGATCCGAAGGGCGACCCGCGCCTTGTCACGCAATTCGTCGAAGGGCAGCTCATAACCGATGACGAACATGAACAGGGCGAGGCCGACGTTGGCAAACGCCGCCAACAGCGGGCGCGTGTCCGCGGGGAACAGGAAATCCGCGAGGGCACCCCCGAACAGCGATGGCCCGATGAGGATTCCGGCCAGGATCTCCCCGACCACCGCAGGCTGTCGCAGGAGACGGGCCCCGGCGCCGAACAGCGTGCCGAGCACGAGGACGGCGACGAGGCCGAGGAACAGCCACTGAACCTGGTGAGTGGTCAGCACATGGGTCCCTCAGGAAGCGGGCTGTTCGGGGCGAGCCCAGTGCATGCCGTCGGGTGACTCGACCAGACCGCCCTCGTACAGGGGAGCGTCCCCCAGGCTCTCCCCGAAGAGCGCCTGGACCTGAACCCGGGATCCCTGCCAGTGGATCTTCCGCGACCGCTCCAGCAGATCCGCCCTGCGCTCCTGGCTGAAGGAGGGCGCGGTACCGATCAGTGCCTCCTCATTGGACGCGCCGCCGCCCACCAGTTCCGCGAAGGACTCCGCCGCCGGGGCAGAACTCCCGATGACGCTCTTCGCCTTGCGGAAGTACGCGTGTTCATCATTCTGTAGGTCGTAGAAGGCGACCAGGAAGTCGTGGAATACGTCGTACTCCCTGCGGTAACGGGTTTCGTACTCGCGGAAGCAATGAGCCTCGTCGATGGCGCCGCGCAGTGTGGTGTTGATCGATCGGGCCGCCAACAGGGCACTGTAGGTGGACAGATGAACGCCGGAGGAGAAGAGCGGGTCGATGAAGCAGGCGGCGTCGCCGACCAGCACCATGCCGGGCCGCCAGAAATTCTCCTGAATGTAGGAGTAATCCTTGCGGACGCGGACCTGCCCGTACGGCCCCTCCGTGACGCGCTCCGCCTCCGACAGGTAGTCGGCGATGAGCGGGCACTCGTCGATCAGGGACTCCAGCACCTTGTCCCGGGGCCCGTCCTGGAGGCGTGCCAGCGCCTCACGCCTCAGCACCGCACCGACACTGGTGAGCTCATCGGAGAGGGGGATGTACCAGAACCAGCCGAGATCGAAGGACGCGCAGGTGATGTTGCCCGTCCAAGGGGCGGGCGCTCGCCTTCCGCCTGTGTAATAACCGAAGAGGGCGATGTTCTGGAAGACGTCCGAGTACGTGCGCGCACCGCCGATCCGCTTGTGGATGCGGCTCTTGTTTCCCGAGGCATCCGCCACGAACCTGGCGCGGACCTCCCGCCGGACGCCTTCGGCGTCGTCGTACCGCACACCGCGGATCCGGCCCTCCTCCTCGAGCACGTCCACGACCTCGCTGCGCTCACGGACGTCCACACCCTTGCTGCGGGCATTGTCGAGGAGGATCTTGTCGAACTTCATGCGCTCGACCTGGTAGGCGTAGGAGGTCGGGCCCGAGAACTTTTCGGAGACGGAGAAATCAAAGGTCCAGGGCTCGGCGTTGAGCCCCCAGCGGAAGGTGCCTCCGTGCTTCTTCATGAAGCCGGAATTCGCCAGCTCATCCGTGACTCCGAGGAGGCGGCAGATTCCGTGCACAGTGGAGGGGAGCAGCGACTCGCCGATCTGGTGCCGCGGGAACTCCTCCTTTTCCAGGAGCAACACCCGATGGCCCTGGAGGGCCACCAGTGTCGACAGCGTGGATCCACCAGGACCGCCCCCGACGACCACTACGTCATAATCTGACTGAACAGCAGAATTCACGCCTTTCGCTGCCTCTCATATCGTTCGCCGGTGGGTCATGTCGTTCGCCGGTGGGCAAGGGTTCTCCACATCTCTGCCATCATCACCGCGCGGCAGTGAGCCCGGCATCGGCGAGAGCCACCGTTACACGACGTGCCTCAGCCCGCGTCGGTCGCGACCGACGCCGTCATGCCCGGTCTCGTGGCCGCAGCCGGGGCCTCGGTCGCTCGGGGGGAGCCGCGTACGTGGCGAGCAGGTGGCCGGCCAGAGCGGTCGGCGTGGCGTGGGCGAACACCGTCGCGGCGGTGAGCTGGATGCCCGTGGCCGCGCCGAGCCGGTTGCGCAGGCGCATGGCGGTCAGGGAGTCGAATCCCACCTCGGTGAAGCGGCGGCCGGGGGCGATCGCGTCCACGCCGGTGTGCCCCAGCACGGCGGCGGCATGGGCGCGCACGAGTTCCAGCAGCTCCCGGCTCCGTTCGGTCTCGGGCAGGGATTGGAGGCGCCTGGCGAGCGCGGCCGGATCCTCGGCCCGCGCCACGTCGGTGTCGTCGGCCGCGTCAGTCATGAGCTGCCGCACTTCCGGGATGCCGCTGAGCAACCGTTCCAGCGGGCGGGCCTCGAACGCACCGATGAAGCGAGGCCAGTCGGCGTCGACGACGACGGAGGTCTCGCCCTCCGCCAGTGACCGCTCCAGCGCCCTGAGGGCCGACCGCGGATCCATCGGGGCCAGACCACCGCGCCGGACGTCGTGGCCGGCCTCGCCGCCGCCGACGGCCATGTCGTCGTCGGCCCATGGCCCCCACGCCACCGAGGTGGCCGTCAGCCCCTCGGCCCGCCGCCGCTCGGCCAGCGCGTCCACAAGTGCGTCCGCCACCGCGTGGTTCGCCTGCCCGGCAGCACCCACGACGCCCGCCAACGAGGAGAACAGCACGAACGCGGAGAGCCCCAAGTCCCGGGTGGCCTCGTGCAGATGCCACGCCGCGGCGCTCCTCGACCGCAGGACCTCCTCGAACCGCTCCACGGTCAGCGCTTCCAGCGCACCGTCGTCCAGGACCCCGGCCGTGTGCACGACTCCTGTCAGCGGCGCCCGCGCTGTCACGTCCGCCACCAACTCGGCGACGGCCGTCCGGTCACCCACATCGCAGGCCACCAACTCCACCCGCGTGCCCAGCCCCTCCAGTTCCTTGCGCAAATCGTCCGCCCCGTCGGCACCGGGGCCGCGGCGGGACACGAGCACCAAGCGCTCGGCGCCGGCGCGCGCCAGCCACCGCGCCACATGCCGACCCAACGCTCCCGTACCGCCGGTGACCAGCACGGTCCCCGAGGGCCGCCACCCCGCACCGCGGTGTCCGCCCGCGGCGGCCCGCACCACACGGCGGCAGAACACACCCGCGCCCCGGACCGCCACCTCGCTCTCGCCCGAGCCGCCGCCGAGCACCCACGCCAGACGATCCGTGACCCACCCGTCCAGCACGTCCGGCAGGTCCACCACCCCGCCCGAACGCTCCGGCGCCTCCAGGCCGACCACACGTCCCAGACTCCACACCCCGGCCTGCTCCGTGCTCCGCACCCGTTCCGCGCCGTTCACCGACATGGCCCCGCGCGTGACGCACCACACCGGGGCCCGCACCCCCACCTCGCCCGCCGCCTGCACCATGGCCAGCGTCAACGCCACGCCCAGTGACACCGACCCATGCACCGCGTGCCGTCCCTCCGCGAGCGCCAGCAGCGACAGCACGCCGACGATCCCCGCGTCGCCGGCCCGTGCCAGCGCCGCGCGCAACGGTCCGGCCACCGCGTCGCCGTCCGTGGCGCCCGACGCGAGCTCCACGACCACCGGGGACGCCCCGCGCTCCGCCATCGACTTCACCACGTGCGACACCCACGCGTCCCCGGTGTGCCCCTGGGGGACGACCACCAGCCACGCCCCCGTCAGCGTGCCCGTCCCACCGGCCACCGGCGACCACGCCACCCGGTAGCGCCAGGCGTCCACCGACTCCAGCTCCCGCCGACGCCGCCGCCACGCCGACAGCACCGGGAGCACCGCCGCCAGCGACTCACCGGCGCCGTCCCCGTCCTCGACCGACAGCTCGCTCGCGAGCGCGCTCGCGTCACCACGCTCCACCGCCTCCCAGAAACCGGCGTCCGCCAGGCCCCCGGGCAGCGCGTCACCGGCCGTCGTCGCAGCGGTCCCGGCGGTCGAGCGCAGCCAGAAGTGCTCCCGTTGGAAGGCGTACGTGGGCAGGTCCACGCGCCGCGGCGACGAGCCGCCGGCAGCGATGACGGCTGCCCAGTCCACTGCCATGCCCCGCACATACGCCTGGGCGAGCCCGTCGACGACCGAGCTGGTCTCGTCCACGTCCCTCCGCAGGACCGGCGCGAACACCGCGTCGGGCAGGCACTCCTGCCCCATTCCGGAAAGCACACCGTCGGGACCGAGTTCGACGAACGTCGTCACTCCCCGCCCGGCCAGGGCCGCCACCCCATCGGCGAAGCGCACCGTCTCCCGCACATGCCGCACCCAGTAGTCAGGCGCGCACAACTCCTCGGCCGAGGCCACCGCGCCCGTCACGTTCGACACCACCGGAACGCGCGGCGCGCGGAAGGAGAGCCCGTCCACCACCTCGCGGAACGGGGCGAGCATCGGCTCCGTCAACGGCGAGTGGAAGGCATGCGACACCCGCAGCCGCTTCGCCTCCACGCCCCGTTCCGCCAACACCCCCACCACCTCGGCCACCGCCGCTTCCCGTCCCGAGAGCACGACGGACCCGGGGCTGTTGACCGCCGCGACGCTCACCTCGTCCGCATGCGCCGCCAGCAGCGGCGACACCTCCGCCTCCGCCGCCCGCACCGACACCATCACCCCGCCCCCAGGCAACTCCCCCATCAACCGGCCCCGAGCCGCCACCAACGCACAGGCGTCCGCCAACGACAACACCCCCGCCACATGTGCTGCCACCACCTCCCCCAGCGAATGACCACCCACGAAATCCGGCCGCACACCCCACGACTCCACCAGCCGGAACAGAGCCACCTCGACCGCGAACAATCCACACTGCGTGAACTCCGTCCGGGCCAACGCGTCCTCGTCCCCGAACACCACCTCCCGCAACGACCGGTCCAGCAGGGCGTCGAACCGGGCGCACGCCGCGTCGAACGCCTCCGCGAACGCGGGGAAGCGCTCGTACAGCTCCCGCCCCATGCCGACGCGCTGGCTGCCCTGCCCCGAGAACAGCACCGCCGACTTCCCGGGAAGAACGGCGCCGCGCACCACACCGGCCGCCGGCTTCCCCGACGACAGAGCCGCCAGGCCCGCCAGCAGCCCGTCACGCCCCGCGGCCAGCACCACACCGCGGTGCTCGAACACCGACCGGGACGTCACGAGTGACGACGCCACCGCCGCGGGCGACAGGCCGTCATCAGCCCGCACGAACTCCGCCAAGCGCTCCGCCTGGGCGCGCAGCGCCACCTCCGACCGCGCGGAAACCACACACGCCACCACACCCGCGTCATCCGCTGACGCCTCCACACGCTCCTCCTCGTGCGGAGCCTGCTCCACGATCACGTGTGCGTTCGTCCCGCTGATCCCGAACGACGACACACCCGCACGCCTCGGCGCTCCCTCCGCAGGCCACGCCACCGCGTCCCGCAGCAGCTCCACCCCGCCGGCCGGCCAATCCACGTGCGGCGTCGGCTCGTCGATGTGCAGCGAGGGCGGCAGCACACCGTGCCGCAGCGCGAGCACCATCTTGATCACACCGGCCACACCAGCGGCCGCCTGGGTGTGCCCGATGTTCGACTTCAACGACCCCAGCCACAACGGCCGGCCTCCGCCCGCCCGTTCGCGCCCATACGTCGCCAGCAGCGCCTGCGCCTCAATCGGATCCCCCAGCCTCGTCCCCGTACCATGCGCCTCCACCGCGTCGACTTCCGCCGCCGACACCCCCGCGTCCGCCAGCGCCGCCCGAATCACCCGCTGCTGCGACGGACCATTCGGCGCCGTCAGCCCGTTCGACGCGCCGTCCTGATTCACCGCACTGCCACGCACCACCGCCAGCACCCGATGCCCCCGCCGCCGGGCATCGGACAACCGCTCCACCACCAGCACCCCCGCCCCCTCGGCGAGCGATGTCCCGTCCGCGCCCGACGCGAACGCCTTGCACCGCCCGTCGAGTGCCAGACCGCGCTGCCTGCTGAAACCCATGAGCGGGCCGGGATTCGGCATGACGGCGACACCGCCGGCCAGCGCCATGTCGCACTCGCCCTGACGCAGCGACCGCACCGCCAGATGCAAGGCCACCAGCGATGATGAACACGCCGTGTCCACCGTCACCGCGGGCCCTTCGAAGCCGAAGGCGTACGCCACGCGCCCGGACAGGACGCTGGCCGCGCTCCCCGTCATCAGGTGGCCTTCGGAACCCTCCACCGCCTCGTGCAGCCGCGGGCCGTACTCCTGGTAGTGGGAGCCGACGAAGACACCTGTCCTGCTGCCGCGCAGCGACGACGCGACCAGCCCGGCACGTTCGAGCGCCTCCCACGAGGTCTCCAGCACCAGACGCTGCTGCGGGTCCATCGCCTCGGCCTCACGTGGTGAGATCCCGAAGAACTCCGCGTCGAACTCGCCCGCGGCGTAGAGGAACCCGCCCTCACGCGCATACGTCTTGCCGGGCGCGTCGGGGTCCGGGTCGTAGATGCCGTCGAGATCCCATCCACGGTTGGTGGGCAGTCCGCCGATCGCGTCCCCACCGGAGACGACGAGCTGCCACAAATCCTCCGGGGACATCACGCCGCCCGGGTAGCGGCAGCTCATCCCGACGATCGCGATGAGGTCGTCGTCGGACGTGCCATCGCCTCCGCCGGCCGGGGAGGGCGTCGCCGCCGCGCCGTCGGCGTCGGCCCGCCCCGCCAGTTCGGCCAGGATGTATGCGCTCAGTGCCCTGCTGTTCGGGTAGTCGAAGGCCAGCGTGGCGGGCAGCCGCAGCCCGGTCGTCGCGCTCAGCAGATTGCGCAGCTCGACGGCGGTCAGGGAGTCGAGACCGAGATCCTTGAACGCCCGGTCGGGCTCGACCGCGTCCGGCGTGGCATGCCCCAACACGGCCATCATCTGCGTGTGGATGAGCTCCAGCACGGTGTGGCCGCGGTCGGCGGGACTCATGCCGAGCAACCGCTGCCGCCATTCGGTGGCCTGGTCGACCGTGCGGAGCGCCTCGGCGTGGTTGAGGGTGCGTCGTGCGGGGACCGACCGCCGTATGAGCCCCTTGAGCATGGCGGGTACCGCGGCGCCGGAGGCGGCCGGGGCACCGGTGTCCAGCCGGGCGGGTACCACCAGGCTCTCCGCCAGGGCGTGCGCCGCGTCGAAGAGCCGCAACCCCTCGTCGGACGAGAACGGCACCACACCGACCCGCGCCATCCGCGACAGATCCGCCTCGCCGAGGTGCTCCGTCATACCGGAACGCTCGGCCCACATGCCCCACGCCAGCGACACGCCGGCCAAACCCAGAGCACGGCGATGCGCGGCGAGCCCATCCAGAAACGTATTCGCCGCCGCGTAATTCGCCTGCCCCGCCGAGCCCAATACACCGGCGGCCGACGAGAACAACGCGAACACCGCGACATCGTGGCGCCGCGTCAACTCATGCAGATTCCATGCCCCGGCCACCTTCGCCCGCAGCACCGCGTCAACCCGCTCCGGCGTCAGCGACGCCACGGTCGCGTCGTCCAACACGCCCGCGGCATGCACCACGCCCGTCACACCACGTCCGCCGGGCATCCGCGCCAGCACCTCCGCCAGGGCGTCGCGATCCGCCACATCGCATGCGGCGACGGTCACCGACGCACCCATGCCCGTCAGCTCCGCCTCGAGCTCCGGCATGCCCTCGGCCGTCGGGCCACGTCGGCTGACCAGCAGCAAGTGACGCACTCCACGCTCGGCCACCAGATGCCGGGCCACCAAACCACCCAACACGCCGCCCGCCCCCGTCACCAGCACAACCCCCTCCGGATCCAAGGCGGCCGGAACGCTCAACACCAACTTCCCCACATGCCGCGCCTCGCGCATAAACCGATACGCCTCACCCGCCCGGCGCACATCCCACACCCGCGTCGGCAATCGCGTGAGCGCACCCTGCTCGAAAAGGCCGACGATCTCGGTGAGCATCTCCCCGATGCGCTCCGGCCCCGCCTCCATCAGGTCGAACGCCCGGTATGTCACACCGGGGTGCGCCGCCGCCACCTCGTCGGCGGACCGCACGTCCGCCTTCCCCATCTCGATGAAGCGCCCGCCCTCGCCGAGCAGCCGCAGCGAGGCGTCGACGTACTCACCCGCCAGGGAGTCCAGCACGACATCAACACCGCGACCACCCGACACCGAGCGGATCCGCTCCTCGAACTCCAGCGACCGCGACGACGCCAGATGCGCGTCGTCAACTCCCAGACCGCGCAGTACGTCCCACTTACCAGGGCCGGCGGTGGCGAAGACCCGGAGGCCGAACACCCGCGCCAGCTGCACCGCAGCCATCCCCACTCCACCGGCCGCCGAGTGCACCAGCAGCGACTCACCGGGCCGCACACCCGCCAGCTCGCGCAACGCGTACAACGCCGTGACGAACACCACCGGAACGGACGCGGCTTCGGCGAATGACCAGCCGTCCGGGATCCGGGTCAGGGTGCGGTGATCCGCCACCGCCAGCGGCCCGAAACCGCCGGTCCACAGACCCATCACGCGATCGCCGACGGCGCAGGACTCGACCCCCGGGCCGGTGGCCACCACGACACCGGCTCCCTCACTTCCCATCAGCGCCCGGTGGTCCGGATACATGCCCAGCGAGATGAGCACATCGCGGAAGTTCAGCCCCGCCGCGCGTACGGCGACGCGCACCTCGAACTCACCCAGTTCACGAGCCACGTCCCCAGCCGCCGCCAGGGTCAGCCCCTCCAGCGTCCGCTCCTTCGAAGGCTCCAGCCGCCATGGCCGCCCCTCCGCCACGGGCACCAACACTCCACTCGCCGGGCCTTGGGTCAGGCGCGGCACCAGTACCTCACCCCCGCGCACGGCCACCTGGGGTTCCCCGGTCAGCACCGCCTCGCGCAGAGCGTCCAGCGAAGCGCCGGCGTCGTCCACGTCCAGCAGGACCAACCGCTCCGGGTGCTCGGCCTGCGCCGAGCGCACCAGTCCCCACACCGGGGCCGCGGCCAGATCACGCACATCCTCACCGGCCTCGACCGCCACCGCGCCCCGCGTGACCACGACCAACCGGGACCCGGCGAACCGCTCCTCCGCCAGCCACCCCTGTACCAGGCGCAGAACCCGGTCAACCGCCGCGCTCACCCCGGACACGACGCTCCGATCACCAACAGAACACGCGCATACCACCACAACATCGGGCACGCGCTCGCCCAGCTCATCGAAGTCCGCGAACCCCTCCGCCCCCCACACCTCGGTCAGCCCGACATCATCCTCCCCGACCACCGCACACTCCTGTGCTCCAACCTCCGGCCCCGCGGCCGGCGGCGCGGGCACCCACTCGACGCGATACAACGACTCCGCCACGCCGGCAGCGGCCGCGAACTCCCCCTCCCCCACCGGACGTGTCACCAAGGCATCCGCCGACGCCACCGGCACCCCCGCACCGTCGGCCACCACTACCGACACCGCGCCATCGCCGGCCGGCGCCAGCCGCACCCGCACCGCCGAAGCCCCGACCGCGTACAACGAGACACCACTCCACGCGAACGGCAACCGGACTCCCCCGGTTTTCGTATCGGTTTCCCTATCGGCTTCCGTATCGTGGTGGACCAACCAGACGTGAAGCGCCGCGTCCAGCAACGCGGGATGTACCCCGAACCGGCTCGCCTCGGTTCGTACGTCCTCCGGCAGCGCCACTTCGGCGAAGAGCTCATCACCCCGGCGCCAGGCGGCCCGCAGACCACGAAACGCCGGGCCGTACGCGAGCCCAGTGGCCGCCAGCCGCTCGTAGAGCCCCGCGGTCTCGACCGCCTGAGCGCCGGTCGGCGGCCAGACGCTCAGATCCGCGGAGGGCGCTGCCGGGCTCAGCGCGGTCAGTGTGCCTCGCGCGTAACGCGTCCATGACTCGCTCGGCGCGTCGTCGCGGCGCGCGTATACGCCGAATTCGCGGAGTCCCGTCTCCTGCGGCCCGCTCACGACCAGGTGCACCTGGAGCGCGCCCTCTTCGGGCAGCACCAGCGGCGTCTCGAGCGTGAGCTCTTCCAGCCGATCGCATCCGGCGGCGTCTCCCGCTCGCAACGCCAATTCGACGAACGCCGTGCCGGGCAGGACGGCACGGCCCAGCACCGCATGGTCGGCGAGCCAGGCATGGGTACGGAGCGACAGGCGGCCCGTCAACAGCAGACCATCGGAGTCGGGCAATTGAACCACGGCTCCCAGCAGGGGGTGCCCGGCCGAGGCCAGCCCCGCCGACGACACGTCATCGGCCTCCGTGGTCTCGGACTCCAGCCAGTAGCGGCGACGCTGGAAGGCGTACGTGGGCAGGTCCACGCGGCGCGCGCCGGTACCGGCGAACACCTCCCGCCAGTCGACGTCGGCGCCACCCACGTATGCCTCGGCGACAGACTTCAAGAACCGCGCCGGCCCACCCTCGTCACGACGCAGTGACCCGACCACCGTGGCCCGCGTTCCGTGGTCATCGGCTGTCTGCTCGATCCCCATGGTCAGTACCGGATGGGCACTGACCTCCACAAACACCTGGATACCCTCGCCCAGCACAACCCGTACCGTCTCATCGAAGCGGACGGTCCGCCGCAGGTTCCGATACCAGTAGGCGGCATCCAACTCCGCCGTATCCAGCACCCCGCCGGTCACCGTCGAATAGAACGGCACCGCCGACGACCGTGGAGCGATCCCCGCGAGGTCGCGAAGCAACTCGTCCTCGATCGCCTCCACATGTGCGGAGTGCGAGGCGTAATCCACCGGAACCCGGCGTGCCCGTACTCCGTCACGTTCGCACCGCACCAGCAGTTCCTCGAGCGCGTCGGTGTCACCCGACACCACCACGGCCGAGGACCCGTTCACCGCCGCCACCGACAGCCGTTCGCCCCACGCGGACAGCCGCTCCCGCACCTCGGCGACGGGAAGGCCGATGGACACCATGCCGCCCCGGCCCGACAGCGCCCGCAACGCCCGACTGCGCAGCGCGACCACGCGTGCCGCGTCCTCCAACGACAGCCCGCCCGCGACACACGCGGCCGCGATCTCCCCCTGGGAGTGACCGATCACCGCCGCCGGCACCACGCCGTACGAACGCCACAGCTCGGCCAAGGACACCATCACCGCCCACAGCACCGGCTGCACCACGTCCACCCGGCCCAACCAGCCGTCCCCGCCGGTGCTCCGCAGGACGTCCAGCGGCGACCAGTCCACATACGGCGCCAACGCGACGGCGCACTCGTCCATCCGCTCCGCGAACACCGGCGAGGAATCCAACAGCTCCGCCGCCATCCCGGCCCACTGCGATCCCTGTCCCGGAAAGACGAGCGCCACCGCGGTGCCGTGTCGTGCAACGCCCGTGACGAGCCCCGGAGTGTCGTGGTCCGCGACGTACTTCTCCAGCTCGCGTACGGCGCCCGCGTGGTCCGGCGCGAGGACCACCGCGCGGTGGTCGAAGACGGTCCGGGTGGTCCCGAGGGCCAGGCCGGTGTGGACCGCGGCGACCTCCGGATGCCTGCGCGCATGGTCCAGCAGCCGGGCGGCCTGGCCGCGCAGAGCCGCCGCGGACCTGGCCGAGAACGCCCACGGGACGAGTGGGAGCGATGCCGAGGCCACCGCGGGCGGTACGGCGCCGTCATCCGACGCGCCGTCCGCCTCGCCCTCCAGCGGGTGGGGCGCCTGCTCGATGATGGCGTGCGCGTTGGTGCCGCTGATGCCGAACGAAGAGACACCTGCCCGGCGCGGTAGCTCACCCTGCTGCCAGGGGGTGGCCTCGGCGAGGAGCCGGACGTGGCCGGCCGACCAGTCGACGTGCGGCGACGGCTCCTCGATGTGCAGGGTGGGCGGCAGCACGCCGTGCCGCATGGCCAGCACCGTCTTGATGACACCGGCCACGCCCGCGGCGGCCTGGGTGTGCCCGATGTTGGACTTCACCGAGCCCAGCCACAACGGCCGGTCCCCGTCCCGCTCCTGCCCGTACGTGGCCAGCAGCGCCTGCGCCTCGATCGGATCGCCCAGCGTCGTACCCGTACCGTGCGCCTCCACGACGTCGACCTCGGCCGCGGTCAGCCCCGCGTCCGCCAGCGCCGCCCGGATCATCCGCTGCTGCGACGGGCCGTTCGGCGCGGACAGCGCGCTGCTGGCCCCATCCTGGTTGACCGCCGTGCCGCGTACGACGGCCAGCACCGGATGGCCGTCGCGGTGCGCGTCGGACAGCCGCTCCAGGAACAGCATGCCGGCGCCTTCGGCGAGCCCGAAGCCATCCGCGGCGGCCGAGAAGGGTTTGCACCGGCCGTCCGGGGCGAGCCCGCGCTGCCGGCTGAAGCCGATGAAGGTGCCGGGCGTGGACATGACCGTGACACCGCCGACCAGCGCGCCGGAGCACTCTCCTTGGCGCAGGGACCGTACGGCCAGGTGCAGGGCCACCAGCGAGGACGAGCACGCCGTGTCCACGGTCACCGCGGGGCCCTCCAGCCCGAGGGTGTAGGCGAGGCGTCCGGACACGACGCTGAGGGCAGTGCCGGTCATCAGGTGGCCCTCGACACCATCGGTCGCCCTGTGCAGGCGCGGGCCGTAGTGCGGGGTGACGGTTCCGACGAAGACGCCGGCCCGACTTCCCTTGAGCGACGCGGGATCGATGCCCGACCGTTCGATGGCTTCCCACGACGTCTCCAGCAGCAGCCGCTGCTGCGGGTCCATCGCCAGCGCCTCACGCGGCGAAATCCCGAAGAAGTCGGCGTCGAAGTCCCCCGCGTCGCTGAGGAAGCCGCCTTCGCGGGTGTAGGAGGTACCCGGCCGGTCCGGATCCGGGTCGTACACGGCGTCGACGTCCCAGCCACGGTCCTCGGGAAAGGCCGTGATCGCGTCCTGCGCACCGGCCAGCAGCTCCCAGAACTCCTCGGGAGTCCGCACACCCCCGGGGTAGCGGCAGCTCATCCCGACGATCGCGATCGGCTCGCGCGCCGCCGCCTCCACTTCCTGAAGGCGCTGTCGGGTCTCATGTAGATCGGCGGTCACCCGTCGGAGGTAGCCGAGGAGCTTTTCGTGGTCCGACATCAATACCTCACGGGATTGAGCTTGGGAAGCTTGGGTGTACGGCGTGCGGTTGGTGTACGGCGTGCGAGAGCGTGCGCTCAGGACGGTCCGAATTCCTGGTCGATGAAGCTGAAGAGGTCTTCGGCCGCCGCGGACTCCAAACGATCAGCGATGGTGACCGGGTCCTTCTGCGCCGAGCCGGCCTGTGTCGGGCCGTCCGATGCCGGGGCGTCGGGAGGTGCCAGTTCCTTTCCGAGGTGTTCGGCGAGCGCGGCCGGGCTCGGGTAGTCGAAGATCAGGGTGGTGGGCAGTCGCAACCCGGTGGCCGAGTTCAGCCGGTTACGCAAGTCCACCGCGGTGTGCGAGACGAAGCCGAGGTCGAGGAAGCCGCGCTCAGGCGCCACGGCTCCCGCTTCCCCGAGGCCGAGGATGGCCGCGGCGTGTTCCCGGACCGTCCGGAGCAGTACCCGCTGTCGCTCCCCGTGGCCGAGGCCCGACAGACGCCGTACCAGCGGCGCTTCTTCCGAACGGGAGGCTTCGGCGTGGGCGGGGGCGGGGGCGCGTCGTGCGGGGACCGGCCGACGGACGCGTCCCTTCGGCCGGGCCGGGCGCGGCGTGAACACCTCGCCGCTCCGTACGGCCACCTGTCCCGCTCCCGCCAGGACGGCCTGCCGCAGGACATCGAGCGACGCCGCCGAATCGTCCACGTCCAGCAACACGAGCCGCCCCGGATTCTCGGGCTGCGCGGACCGCAGCAACCCCCACACCGGGGCCGCCGCCAGATCGCGGACGTCCTCACCCGCCTCGACGGCCACCGCACCCCGCGTCACCACCACCAACCGCGACCGAGCGAACCTCTCCTCCGCCAACCACTCCCGCACCACACCCAAGATCCCGCCCTCGGCACCACTCACGGCCGACGCCACCTCGCCGACGGCGGAATCAACGCACACCACCGCCACATCCGGCACCGCGTGCTCGCTCAGCGCGGCGAGATCCTTGAAGAACTCCGCCCCCAACGTCTCGGCCAACCCGAAGACGTCCTCGCCCACCACGGCGCACGATCCGCCCCCCGAAGCCGCAGGCAACGCGGCCGGCACCCACTCCACTCGGTACCGGCCCTCCCCCGCCCCCGCCGGGACCGCGAACTCCGCCTCCCGCACCGGTCGCATGACCAGCGCATCCACCGACACCACCGGCATCCCCGCCGCGTCGGCCACCGCCATCGACAGCCCGCCATCGCCATCCGGCGCCAGCCGCACCCGCACCACCGAAGCCGCGGCCGCATGCACGGACACACCACTCCACGCGAACGGCAGCCGCACCCCGTCCCCGGCGCCGTCCACGCATGCCAACCACGCGTACAACGCCGCGTCCAGCAGCACAGGATGCATCCCCAGGCGATCCGTACTCGTCCCCTCCGGCAACTCCGCCTCGGCGAAGACCTCCTCCCCCCGGCGCCACACCGACCGCAGCCCGCGAAACGCCGGCTCATATGCGAGCCCCACATCCGCCAACCGCTCATACGCCCCGGCGAAGTCGACCGTTTCCGCTCCCACCGGCGGCCATGCGCTCGCATCCCCCGAGCCGCTCCCATCCCCCGAGCCGCTCGCCTCACCACCAACGCTCAGCAGACCTCGCGCATGGCGCGTCCACGAATCGCTGCCGCCATCACGGGCGTACACACTCAATTCACGCCGGTCTTCCTCCCGCGGCCCGCCGACGACGAGCTGGACCTGGACCGCGCCCTCGTCGGCCAGCACCAGCGGCGCCTCCAGCGTCAGCTCCTCCAGCCGGCGACACCCCACCTCCTCCCCCGCCCGCAAGGCCATCTCCACCAAGGCCGACCCCGGCACGACCACCCGCCCCAGCATCATGTGATCGGCAAGCCAGGGCTGGGCGCGCAGCGACAAGCGCCCCGTCAGCAAGAACCCGCCCGACTCGGGCAGCGGCACCGCCGCCCCCAGCAACGGGTGCTCCGTCGGCTCCAACCCCACCGAGGCCGCAGCACCGGATTCCGCAGCAGCGCGTGAGTCGAGCCAGTACCGCCGACGCTGGAACGCGTACGTCGGCAAGTCCACGCGCCGCGCTCCCGATCCCGCGAACACCGCCGGCCAATCCACCCCGGCACCACCCACGAACGCCTCGGCCACGGACGCCAACAGCCGCTCCGGACCGCCCTCGCCACGGCGCAACGTCCCCACCGCCGCGATGCCGACCCCACAGTCGTCGGCCGTCCCCTCAACGCCCATCACCAGCGCCGGATGCCCACTGGCCTCCACGAACACCCGGAAGCCCTCGCCCAGCAACACCCGCACCGTCTCGTCGAACCGCACCCTTCCGCGCAGGTTCCGGTACCAGTACCGCGCGTCCAATTCCACCGTGTCCAGCACACCGCCCGTCACCGTCGAATAGAACGGGACCGACGACGGCCGAGGAGCGATCCCGGCAAGACTCCGCTCGAGCTCGGCCTCGATCGCCTCGACATGCGCACAGTGCGAGGCGTAGTCCACCGACACCCGACGCGCTCGCACCCCCTCCGCCTCACACACCGCCAGCCACTCCTCAACCGCTTCCACATCACCCGACACCACCACCGACGCCGGCGCGTTCACCGCCGCCACCGACAACCGCTCACCCCACGCCGCCAGCCACTCCTCCACCGCTGCCGCCGGCAGACTCACCGACGCCATCGCCCCACGGCCCGACAGCGCCCGCAACGCGCGACTGCGCACCGCCACCACCCGCGCGCCGTCCTCCAAGGACAAGCCGCCCGCCACCACCGCGGCCGCGATCTCCCCCTGCGAATGCCCCACCACAGCCGACGGCACCACACCCAGCGAACGCCACGTCCCCGCCAGCGACACCATCACCGCCCACATCACCGGCTGCACCACGTCGACCCGGTCAAGCCACTCCGGCCCCTCGGCACCTCGCACCACGTCCAGCAACGACCAGTCGACCGACGGCGCCAGCGCCGCCGCGCATGTCCTCATCCACTCCGCGAACACCGGCGACGAATCCAGCAGCTCGACCGCCATCCCCGCCCACTGCCAGCCCTGGCCGGGGAAGACGAAGACCGCTCTGTGGTCGGAGCCGATGACGGCACCGTGCGCCACGCCCGGGGCCTCCCGTCCCTCCGCCAGGGCGGCCAGGCCGCGCGCCATATCGGCGCGATCCGCGCCCAGGACCACCGCGCGGTGGTCGAACACCGCACGGGTGGTGGCCAGCGAGAATCCGACATCGTTCGTTGCCACCGCGTCCGGGCCGGCGCCCTCGTCGACAAGCGACAGCAACCGCGCGGCCTGGTCCCGGACCGCCGCCTCGGACTTCGCCGACAGCACCCAGGGGGTGATATCACCGGCAGCGACCGCCAGGGGGCTCGGCACGGGCTCGTCGTCCGCCTCGGCCTCCGCAGCCGCCTGTTCCGGTGAATGTTCCAGTGCCGGTGCCGGTGTCTGTTCCAGGATGATGTGGGCGTTCGTTCCGCTCACGCCGAAGGAGGACACACCCGCCCGACGCGGTCGTCCGGTCTCGGGCCACTCGACGGGGTCGGCCAGCAGCCTCACCGCGCCCGCGGACCAGTCCACATGCGGCGACGGCTCATCGACGTGCAGGGTCCGGGGCATCAGCCCGTGCCGCATGGCCAGCACCGTCTTGATGACACCGGCCACGCCCGCGGCGGCCTGGGTGTGCCCGATGTTGGACTTCACCGAGCCCAGCCACAACGGCCGGTCCCCGTCCCGGTCGCGACCGTACGTCGCCAGCAGCGCCCGCGCCTCGATCGGATCGCCCAGCGTCGTACCCGTACCGTGCGCCTCCACCACATCGACCTCGGCCGCGGTCAGCCCCGCGTCCGCCAACGCCGCCCGGATCACCCGCTGCTGCGACGGGCCGCTCGGCGCAGTCAGCCCGTTGGTGGCGCCGTCCTGGTTCACGGCCGAACCCCGTACCACCGCCAGCACCTGGTGCCCCTGGCGCCGGGCCTCCGACAGCCGCTCCACCACCAGGACGCCCACGCCCTCGGAGAAGCCGGCACCGTCGGCCGTCGCCGCGAACGCCTTGCAGCGCCCGTCGGGAGCGAGCCCGCCCTGGCGGGTGAACTCGGTGAACAGGCCGGGCGTGGCCATGACGGTCACCCCGCTGACGAGGGCGAGCGTGCACTCGCCGGTGCGCAGCGACTGTACGGCCAGGTGCAGGGCCACCAGCGAGGACGAACATGCCGTGTCCACCGTCATCGCGGGACCCTCGAGGCCCAGGGCGTAGGACACCCGGCCGGAGAGCACACTGGCCGTGTTGCCGGTGATGACGTATCCCGCCGCCTCCTCGGGCACCTCGGGGCTCATGGCGAGGTAGTCCTGGCCGTTCGTCCCGGCGAAGACGGCGGTGCCGGTGCCCCTGAGCGCCAAGGGGTCGATGCCCGCCCGCTCCAGCGCCTCCCAGGACGTCTCCAGCAGCAGCCGCTGCTGCGGGTCCGTCGCCAGCGCCTCACGCGGCGAGATCCCGAAGAAGTCGGCGTCGAAGTCGCCCGCGTCGTGGAGGAAACCGCCCTCGTCGGTACAGGACGTCCCGGCGCGGTCGTTGCCGGAGTCCGGGTCGTACAGGGCCGCCAAGTCCCAGCCGCGGTCGGCGGGGAACGGGGTGATTCCCTCCGCACCCGTGTCGAGCATCCGCCACAGGTCCTCGGGGGACCGGACGTCACCGGGGAATCGGCAGCTCATCCCGACGATGACCACGGGGTCCTGGTCGGTCGCCGGTTCTGCGGCCACGGGCGAGGCAGCCGCCGCCTCCGGTTCGGGGAGCAGTTCCGCGCGCAGGTGGGCCGCGAGCGCGCGGGCGTTCGGGAAGTCGAAGGCCGAGGTGGGCGACAGGCGCAGGCCGGTCGCCGCGTTCAGGTGGTTGCACAGCTCGATGGCGGTCACCGAGTCGAGGCCGAGGTCTTTGAACGCGCGGGACGGATCAACCGCGTCGGCTCCCACGTGGCCCAGGACCGACGCCACGTGGTCACGTACCACGGCGAGCGTCGCCGTCTCCTGTTCGGCCCGGGTCGCCAGGCCGGCGAGCCTGCCGGCCAGGCTGTCGGGCGCGGCCGCCGCGTGTGTGCCGGGACCGGCCACGTGGGCGAGCCTGCGTACGTCGGGCAGGTCGGCCAGGAAGGGGCTGGGGCGGGTGGCGGTGTAGGCCACATGGAACCTGTCCCATTCGACGTCCGCGATCACGACGTTGGGCTCGCCTCCGGCCACCGCGCCCGCCAGTGCCGACACCGCCAGTTCGGGGTCCATCTCCGGCAGGCCGTGCCGACGCGCCACCGTGCCGATGCCGCCCTCGGCCATGCCTTCCTCGGCCCAGGCGCTCCAGGCCACCGAGGAGGCGGGAAGGCCGAGGCCGTGCCGGTGCTCGGCGAGGGCGTCGAGGTAGGCGTTGCCGGGCGCGTAGTTGCCCTGTCCTGAGGCGCCCAGGGTGCCCGCCACAGAGGAGAACAGCACGAACGCGTCCAGGTCCATGCCGAGGGTCAGCTCATGCAGGTACCAGGCACCGTCGGCCTTCACCCGCAGCACGCGGTCGATCTGCCCGGGGGTCAGCCGCTCCACGACCGCGTCGTCCAGGACCGCCGCGGTGTGGACCACCGCCGACAGCGGGCAGCCGTCGTCGGATACGTCGTCGAGGAGCCGGGCGAGTGCCGTGCGGTCGCCCACGTCGCAGGCGGTGACGGTCACCCGCGCGCCGGTGGCCTCCAGTTCCTCGCGCAGCGCGGAGGCGCCGGGCGCGTCCGGTCCACGGCGGCCGGCCAGCACCACGTGCTCGGCGCCCGACCTGGCCAGCCAGCGGGCCACCCGCGCGCCCAGACCACCGGTACCACCCGTCACCAGCACGGTGCCGCGCGGGCGCCACACCGCCCCCGGGCCGGGACGCGTGGCGCGGGCGAGGCGGCGGGCGAACATTCCGGAGGGACGGAGCGCGACCTGGTCCTCGCCCTCGGCACCGGCCAGTACCGCCGCCAGCAGGCGGCCCGCGCGCGCGTCCCACCGCTCCGGCAGGTCCACCAGGCCGCCGAACCGCTCCGGGTGCTCCAGGGCCGCGATCCGGCCCAGGCCCCACACCATCCGCTGGGCGGGAACGCCGACCTGATCCCCGTCCGCGACGGCCACCGCACCGCGGGTCAGGCACCACAGGGGTGCGTCCACCCCTGCGTCGCCCAGCGCCTGGAACAGGGCGAGCGTCCCGGTCAGGCCCGCCCGGGAGACACCGGCTCCGGTGGGTGGCCCGTCGGCCAGGGACAGCAGCGACAACACACCGCGGTACTCGCCGCCCTCCGCCCGAACACCTCGCAGCGTGTCGGCGATCCGGTCGCGGACGGCCCCGGCGGGCAGCTCGACCGTGACCGCGTCGCCTCCGTGGTCCCGCACCGCGGCCGCGACCGGCCCCACGGCCTCCCCGGCGCGGCCCTCCGGGACGACCAGCAGCCAGGTGCCGGACAGCGTCGGCCGACGTGCCGTGCCCATGGGCACCCACCTGGTGCGGTAACGCCAGCCGTCCACCGTCGAGGTCACGAGCTGCCGCTGCCGCCAGGACTTCAACGCGGGCAGCACCTGCGCGACCGACTCGGCGTCGACCTCCAGTGCGCCGGCCAGCGACTCCGCGTCGCCGCCCTCCACGGCCTGCCAGAACGCCGCGTCGGCCGCGCTGCCCTCCGGTGCCGGCTCGGCGTCCGGCTCCCACCAGAACCTCTCGTGCTGGAACGCGTACGTGGGCAGGTCCACGCGCCGCGCCCCCGACCCGGTGTACGCCCGCGTCCAGTCCACCGGCACACCGTGGACGAACGCCTCGCCCAGCGACGTGAGCATGCGTCGCGCACCGCCGTCGTCGCGCCGCAGCGAACCGACCACCACGGCGTCGCTTCCCGCGGTCGCCAGCGTCTCCCGCAGGCTCACGGTCAGCACCGGGTGCGCGCTGCACTCCACGAACGCCCCGAAACCCTCACCGGCCAGCGCCCGGATCGCCTCTTCGAAACGCACCGTCTGCCGCAGGTTGCGGACCCAGTACTCGGCGTCCGGGCCGCGCTCGCCGCCCAGCCACTCCCCGGTGACCGTGGAGAAGAAGGGCACCGCGAACGTCTGAGGCTCCATCGGCGCCAGATCGGCGAGGATCTGTTCGCGGACCTCATCGACCTGCGAGGAGTGCGAGGCATAGTTCACCGCGACACGCCTGGCCCTTGTTCCGTCGCGTGCACACCGCGCCAGCAGTACGTCCAGCGCCTCCGGCGTGCCCGACACCACCGTGGACGACGGCCCGTTGACCGCCGCCACCGCCACCGCCCCGCCCAACGCCTCGATGCGCCGCCGCACTTCGTCGACCGGTGCCGCCACCGACACCATCCCGCCGCGCCCGGCCAGCCCGGTGCCGATCGCGCGGCTGCGCAACGCCGCCACCCGGGCACCGTCCCGCAGCGACAGGCCGCCCCCCACCACCGCGGCCGCGATCTCCCCCTGTGAGTGGCCCACCACGGCCGCCGGTTCGACACCGTACGAGCGCCACACCTCGGCCAGCGACACCATGACCGCCCACAGCGTGGGCTGGACCACCTCCACGCGCTCCAACGCATCGGCGTCGTCGAGCACATCCAGCAGCGACCACTCCACGAACGAGGACAGCGCCACCGCGCACTCGCTCATCCGTGCGGCGAAGGCCGTCGAGGACGTCAGCAGCTCCCGAGCCATTCCCACCCACTGCGACCCCTGCCCCGGGAACACGAACACGGGGCGAGGCGTGATTCCGCCGTCTCGCGCCACACCGCTCGTCGCGGTGGACTCGGCCACCGCCCTCACCGCTTTGAGGAGTTCCTCCCGCGAGCCGCCCGTCACGACCGCGCGCCGCTCGTGCAGCGACCGTGAGGTGACCAGTGACATCCCGACGTCAACGGGCGACACCTCGGGGCGCGCCTCCAGGAAGGACGCGAGCCGTCGCGCCTGCCCGCGCAGCGCCGCCTCGCTCTTCCCCGACAGGACCCAGGGCATGACAGCGGGGGCGACGTCCGGTTCTTCCGCCGGCGCTTCCGGCTTGTCCGGGGCCTCTTCGGCCTCTTCGGCCTCTTCGGCCTCTTCCAGGATGACGTGTGCGTTGGTGCCGCTGATCCCGAACGAGGACACACCCGCCCGCCGCGGACGGCCACCCCCGGCCCACGGACGCGCCTCGGTCAGCAGCTCCACCCCACCCGCCGACCAGTCCACCTGCGGGGTCGGCTCCTCCACGTGCAACGTCTTCGGCAACACCCCGTGCCGCATCGCCAACACCATCTTGATCACACCGGCCACACCCGCGGCCGCCTGCGTATGACCGATATTCGACTTCAACGACCCCAGCCACAACGGCCGATGCCCGTCCCGGTCCCGCCCATACGTGGCCAGCAGCGCCTGCGCCTCGATCGGGTCCCCCAACCTCGTCCCCGTACCATGCGCCTCGACGGCGTCGACCTCATCCGCGCCGAGCCCCGCACTCGCCAGCGCCGACCGGATCACCCGCTGCTGCGACGGACCGTTCGGCGCCGTCAACCCATTCGACCCACCATCCTGGTTCACCGCGGAACCACGCACCACGGCAAGGACCCGGTGCCCGTTCCGCCTGGCGTCCGACAGCCGCTCCACCACCAGCACCCCCACACCCTCACCCCACCCCGTACCATCCGCACCCGCCGAAAACGCCTTGCACCGGCCATCCGCCGACAACCCGCGCTGCCGGCTGAATTCAATGAACATGTCCGGGGAGGCCATGACCGTGACACCGCCGGCGAGGGCCAGGTCGCACTCGCCGGAACGCAGCGCCTGACCGGCCAGATGCAGCGCCACCAGCGACGACGAACACGCCGTGTCCACCGTCACCGCCGGGCCTTCCAGCCCGAGCGCGTAGGCGATGCGGCCGGACATCACGCTCGGCGTGTTACCGGTGAGCAGGTAACCGGCGAAGCCGTCAGCTGCCTGGTGGGCACGTGGACCGTAGTAATGGGTGGTGGCGCCTATGTAGGTGCCGGTCGCCGACTCGCGGCGCGATCGCGGATCGATTCCGGCTCGCTCCAGTGCCTCCCAGGACGTCTCCAGCAGCAGCCGCTGCTGCGGGTCCATCGCCAGCGCCTCACGCGGCGAAATCCCGAAGAACTCCGCGTCGAAGTCACCGGCTCCGGTGAGGAAGCCGCCCATCCGTGTGTAGCTGGTGCCCCAGTGCCCGGGGTCCGGGTCGTAGAGGGCGTCCAGGTCCCAGCCCCGGTCGGTGGGGTACCCGGAGATGGCGTCCTCGCCGGTGACGACCAGCTCCCACAGCTGTTCGGGCGTGCTCACGCCGCCGGGGTAGCGGCACGCCATGCCCACGATGGCCAACGGCTCCGCCGTCGCCTTCGCGACGCGGGTGTCAGTCGCCCGTCGCTTTCCGGTGATCTCTTCGTAGAGGTGGTCGGCGAGACCGCGCGGGGTCGGGTAGTCGAAGACCAGCCGGCCGGCGAGGGGCAGACCGGTGCGTGCGGCGAGACCGTCGGCCAGCTCCTGCGCCATCAGGGAGTCGAAGCCGAGGTCTTTGAAGGTCAGCGTGGCGTCGACCCGGCCGGTGTACTCCATGACCGACGCCGCCTGGTCGCACACCGTGTCGAGGACGGCGTCACGTTGTTCGGGCTCGGACAGCCCGGCCAGAACGGCGGCGAGGCGTCCGTCGGCCCGCCCCGCGTCCAATGCCGCTGCCACCCCGGCCCCGTCGGTCTCCGGGACCTCACGAGTGGGTTCGGCGGCCGTCCGTTCCGGTGACGGCCGGCTCTCGATCCAGTACCGCTCGCGCTGGAACGCGTAGGTGGGCAGGTCGACTTGTCGCGCCCCCACGAAGAACGGTTCCCAGCCGACCACCTCACCGCGCACCCATAGGTGAGCCATCGCAGTGGCCGCGGTATGCGTCTCGTCCCGATCCCTGCGGCAGAACGGGACCGCGGCGACGTCGGGATGCGTCCGCTCGTCCTCGGCCCAGGCCCGGACCGACTCCTTGATCATGGGGGTGAGAACGGCGTCGGGGCCGATCTCCAGAAAGGTCGCCACCCCGTGGTCACGCATGGTGGCAACCGCATCGGCGAACAACACCGTCCTGCGCACCTGGCGCACCCAGTACGCCGGATCCTGCAACACCCCCGGAGCAGCCATCCGTCCCGTGACGCTCGACACCACCGGCACGTGCTGATCCCGGTACCCCACCGACCCCACAACCCGCCCGAACGCCTCGAACATCGGCTCCATCAACGCCGAATGCGTCGCATGCGACACCGTCAGACGCCGCGTCCTCACCCCCAACCCCGCCAAGCGCCCCGCCTCGGCCAACACCGGCGCCACCGTCCCCGAAAGCACCACCGACTCGGGACCGTTCACCGCCGCGACCTCCACACCGTCGCCCGAACGCACCGCGTCCACCCCAGCTCCCACCGCCACCATCACGCCCTCGCCGGTCGGCAGCCCATGCATCAGCCACCCACGCGCCAGCACCACCCGAGCCGCGTCCCGCAACGACCACACACCCGCCACATGAGCCGCCACCAACTCGCCCAGAGAATGCCCCGCCACCACCGAGGGACGCACATCCCACGAACCCAGCAAACGCCACGAAGCCACCTCGAACGCGAACAACGCCGGCTGCGCCCACCCCGTCCCGGTCAGCCCGTCAATACCTCCGGACATCACCTCCCGCAGTCGAGCCGAGAAATCCCCTCCGACCCCGAAGACCTCCTGAAGCTCCTCCGAGAGCCCTATGTCAGCGGCCACACCACCAGCGACCTCGTCAAAGACGCCCAACACCTCATCCAGCGCCACAGTGAACGCACCGAACCCCGACAAGCCCTCACCCATGCCGACGCGCTGCGCGCCCTGTCCCGAAAACACCACCCCCACATCACCGTCCACCACCGAACCCGAGACCACGCCCGAGCCACCGCCCCGTTCAGCCAGCCCCGACAACCCCTCGGCGAGCTGACCCCGACCCGCGCCCATCACCACCGCGCGATGTCCGAAACGCGACCGCGACGACACCAGCGACCAGCCCACGTCGACCGCGTCCATGTCGCCGGCGCCCTCGACGAACCGGGCCAGGCGGCGCGCCTGTCCGCGCAGCGCCTGCTCGGAGCGGCCGGAGACGATCCAGGGCACGATGGGCGGATCCGTTCGGGTGCGCCCGCCGGTGTGCCCGTCCGCCGGTTCCGGCCGCCAGTCCGACAGCACGACATGGCAGTTGCTGCCGCCCATCCCGAAGGAGCTCACCCCCGCGACGAGTGGCTCGTCCGGCGCCGGGTCCCCGGGCCACGGACCGAGTTTCCGCTGCACCTGGAGGTTGAGTTCGTCCAGGGGAATCCGGGGGTTCGGTGTCTCGAAGTTCAAGCTGGCGGGCAGCAGCCGGTGCTTGAGGGCCAGGACGGTCTTGATGAACCCGGCGATACCGCCCGCGCCGCTCAGGTGGCCGATGTTGGTTTTGATCGACCCGACGGCGAGCGGCCGGCCGACCGGACGCCGACTGCCGATGGCCTCTCCCAGTGCGGCGGCCTCGACCGGGTCGCCCACCGGGGTTCCGGTTCCGTGCAGCTCGACGTAGCGCACGGCGGCCGGGGACAGGCCGGCGTGCTCGTAGGCCCGGGTGAGGACGTCGGCCTGGGCGCCCACCGTCGGAGAGGTGAGCGTCTCACCCCTGCCGTCGTTGTTGGTCGCGCTGCCACGCACCAGGCACAGGACGCGGTCTCCGTCCTCGAGCGCGGCGCTCAGACGCTTGAGCACGACGGCGCCTCCGCCCTCGCCCGGCACATATCCGTTGGCCTTGGCGTCGAACGTGTGGCAGCGGCCGTCCGGCGAGAGACCGCCCCAGCTCGCGGCGAGCAGCACGCTTTCCGGCATCAGGTGCAGATTGACGCCGCACGCGATGGCCAGTTCCGACTCCCCGGACCGCAGGCTCTCGCAGGCCAGGTGCAGGGCCACCAAGGAGGAGGACTGTGCGGAGTCAATCGTGAGGCTCGGGCCACTGGCGCCGAGGAAAGCGGAGAGCCGGTTGGCGATAATGCCGCGCTGAATGCCCGGCAAGGTGTGGTGGGCGCCGAGTGCTTCGGCGTGACGCGTCAGCAGCTTCGCGTAGTCGTCCGCGTTCACGCCGACGAATGTGCCCAGTCGGCTGCCGCTGACCTCACTGGGGACCACGCGGGCGTCCTCAAGGGCTTCCCAGCCCAGTTCCAATACGAGTCGCTGTTGCGGGTCGACGAAAGGCGCCTCGCGGGGGGAAAGGCCGAAGAAGCCCGCGTCGAAGTCCGCCGGCCGGTCGAGAAAGGCGCCCCACCGAGGTGCTCCGTCGGAGGCCTGACCTGTCCAGCGGTCCGGCGGGACCTCCGTGACGGCGCTTTCGCCCGACGCCAACAGCTCCCACAGCCGCCGCGGGCTTTCCGCCCGCGGGAACCGGCAGGAGACGCCGATCACGGCTATCGCCGTGTCCGGGTCGACAGCGTCTCCGGCGCGGACCTCTCCAGACAGGCCGACAGTGGTCATCGAGAGAAACCTCCAGCACCGGGCGTGCGGCCGAACGGAAACGAATTCAGAAGAAGCCCGGCGTGGAGTTCATGCTCTCGATATACCCGGCATCAACTGCCTTATAAGTGTCCGCCGCCGCACCCGTCAGTGACATCGGCGATCACCGCCGTTACGGCACTGTCCTCTGCGCATCAGCATTCGCAGCCCATTGCCCACCGGGCCGTCGGATGGTAAGTGTGACGGCAGCGCATGCCGAGTCTTCTGGTACCGGCTCGCCGATCCCGTCATCCGGCCAATGAATCCGCCGTATCATCATGGAGGGCACAAAGGGTATGCCGAACTATGACGCCGTGGTTTCCGAGATTACGGAGATACGCTCGACCTATATCCGCGATCGTTTCGCTTTCGTCCCCGGCGCTCAGCTCACCAGGATCGTCAAGGGATTGGGCGCCACAGACGACGACCTCAAGAGCCTCACCACCGTCAGCGACGGGCTGAAGAGCGACCCGACCCTCCCGTTCCGAAAGACCAGGACCGGCCGCTTCGGTTTCGACCCGTCTGCCATGCGGGTGCGGCGGCTCGAATTCCAGCCGTTCATGCTGTCCATGGAGGACGACTTCGTACGGCACGATTCCGGCCAGGTGCGCAACTTCGACGAGATTCAGAACGACCTACAGCTCAACACCGCCCTGCAAGCGCTTCTCGTCTTCAAGTTCATGGTCTTCGAAGGCGTGACGGTCACCCATCGGCCGAAACTCGACTACGACAGCGACCAGTGGATCTGCACCCTGCTCAACGTGAGGACCACCACCGACGGTGACATGATCGGCGAGCCGGCGCTCGAAGGGGTGCACAGCGACGGCGTCGACCACACCATGACGACCTACCTGGGCAGCGAGAACATGACGGACGACAGCGCCGTCACGTTCCTGCACGACATGCGCGAGGTGAACGGCACCCGATGGCACGACACGGACGCCGACCTGATTCGCGCCAAGGCGCAGCACCGTGACTTCCTCGACACATGCCTGATCGTCGACCACGAGAGCAAGCACAGCGTCTCGACCCTGTACGCCGCCGACACGTCGAAGCCCGCCACGCGGGACCTGCTGGCCTTCCTGACCCGCAAGCCGGTGGCCGAAGGGCACCACTCGCACGCCTTCGATTCGCTCGAGCCGCACCGGGAGCTTCCCATGACGGTCGGCCTGCGCCTCCTCGACAGCACACCATCCAGGTAGCGGCCGTGCCGCGTCAGACCGGAAAGGTCACGAGGCGGCCCACAAGTCGCGGAGGGATCGCTCCAGCGGCACCCGCGGGGACCAGCCCAGCCGCCCGCGCGCCAGCCGGATGTCGGCCTGGGTCCACGCGCCGCCCTTGCTGTGTACCGGGGCCTGCCCCTTCCGCACCAGGTGCGGGGGCACCCCCGACACGGAGACGAGAATTCCGGCGAGTTCCCGCATGCTGGTGGCGGTCCCCGACCCGATGTTGATCAGGCGCCCGGTCGCCCGTGTGCCCGCCGCCAGCACCACGGCCTCGGCGATGTCACGTACGTCGACGAAGTCGCGCTGGTCGTCGACGACGGTCAGGGTGAGCGGAGCGTCCTCGCTGGTGGTGCGCAGTTGGGCGGCGAGCCGGCCGAGGAAGCCGTGCAGCGGGGCGCCGGGTCCGCAGCCATTGGTGAGGCGGAGCACACAGCCGTCCACGCGCCCCGCCTCCGTGGCGTCCAGGACGATTCGGCTGCCGGCCAGCTTGGTGCGCGCGTAGAGGCTGCCAGGGGCGGTCGGGTGATCCTCCGCGATGGCCGTGCCCTCCGGGACGGGGCCGTACTCGTGCACGGTGCCGAGCTGTAGCAGCCTCGGCCGTCGGCGGAGCGTCGAGACGGCGCGCACCAGCCGGTCGACGAGCAGGACATGCCCGGCCGTCATCCGTTCCTCGTCGTCCGCCCCGAGGTCGCCCGCCGCGTTGACGACGAGATCGGCGGAGCCCACGGCCTCGGCGATGTCCCCGACCGTCGCGGCTGCCACGTCGAGCGGCAGGAAGCGGGCCCCGGGAGTCGGTTGGGCGGGTTTTCTCGCCACGGCCAGGACGTCATATCCATGTGCGGTCAGCGCTGCGCAGATGTGCCGTCCCAGGAATCCGGTGCCGCCGATGACGACGGCGGAGCCCGCGTGCGCGTCGATCGCGTGGTTCACCGTGCCCCGTCACCCCTGTCCACGTGCAGCGCCCGGCACACCTCGTACGACGGCAGCACGCCGGCGCGGCGGGCCTCGGCCAGCGTCGGCGCGTCCCGGTCACGTGGGGAGACCAGGTACTCCATGCCGTCGGGCCAGGGCAGCCCGAGCGCCGGGTCGAAGGCGTCGACCTCGTGCTCGGCCGCCGGGTCGTACTCCACCGACGTCACATAGGCGGCCACCGTGTCGTCCCGCAGGGCGATGAACGCGTGCCCGAGTCCCTCCGCCAGGTACACCGCACGGCAGGAGTCGGGGTTCAGCCGGGTGCTGTCCCAGCGGCCGAACGTGGGGGAACCGACCCGCAGATCGACCACCACATCGAGCAGCTCCCCGGCGGGGCAGGTCACCACTTTGGCCTGGCCGGGCGGCACATCCTCGTAGTGCACACCCCGGACGACCCCGCGCCGGGAGAAGCTGTGGTGCACCTGACCCAGGCGCAGCGGATACCCCACGGCTTCCGAGAAGGCGGTTTCGGTGTAGTGGGCGACGAACGCGCCGCGCCGGTCGCGGTGAACGTCGGGTACGAACTCGTAGGCGCCGGACACCGCCAGCTCTCGTACCTTCATCGGCGACGCTCCGCGGTGAGGTTTTCCAGTACGGGTACCAGATCGTGTGGGGTGGGCGCGCTCAGGTTCTCCTGGCGCAGGCGCTCGGCTCCGCTCCGGAAGGAGGGGTCCTTGACCAGCCGTTGCACGCTGTCGCGCAGGACGTCGGCCGTCAGCTCGGAGGCGTGAACGGCGAGTCCCGCACCGGCCTCGGACAGGCTTGTCGCTCTGTTCCACCAGTCGCCGTAGCGGATGGTGGGGATGAACTGGGGTACGGCGTTGGCGAGTGCGGTGCTCCAGGAGCCGAAGCCGCCGTAGTGGACGACGGCCGAGGCAGTGGGAAGCAGGGCGTGCAGGGGGACGAAGTCGACGATACGGGTGTTGCCGGGGACCTTGACGAGCTTCTCGGCCTCGTCGGGCGGCAGCGTGGCCACCACGTCGACGTCCATGTCGCCCAGCGTGTCGATCATGTCGGGGATCGGGAGGAGGGTGCCGCCGACCACGGCATGCGCGGAGATGCCGGGCGTCAGGACGACGCGCGGGCGCTCGGGTGGCTCGTGCACCCAGTCCGGGATCTCACAGGGTCCGTTGTAGGGGAGGTAGCGGACCGGTATCCGCTCCACCGTCAGCGGAAACTGGAGGCTGGTGGGTACCTGGTCGATGGTCCACTGGCCGACCACGACCTCTTCGTCGAACGAGCTGCCGTAGCGGCTGAGGTGCTTGCCGAGCCAGTCGGCCATCGGGTCTTCACGGCGCTCCCGCGGGCGTTCCGCCTGGCGCTGGAGGAAGACGTCGCGCATCGCGGAGTGGTTGTCGAAGCACCACAGCAGCCGGGCGTGGGCGGCGCCGACGACGCGCGCCGCCACCGGCCCCGCGTAGCTGAGGGGTTCCCAGATGACCAGGTCGGGTCGCCAGCGGCGGGCATACGCGACCAGGTCGGGGATCATGGGGTCGTTGTAGACCTGGTGCGAGAACATGACGCTGACTCTGAGCTTCGCCAGCGCCTGCTCCCACGAGTGCGCCTCGAGGGTCGGGTTGGACCAGTCGGAAAGCGGGTTCTCCAGCGAGCCGCGGTTCCGCGCCAGCATGTCGTGGAAGTTGTGGTCCTCGCCGACGGAGACCGCGGTCAGGCCCATGCTCTTGATGGCGTCCACCAGCGCGGGGCTGCTGGCGACTTGGACGTCGTGGCCCGCGACGGCCAGGGACCACGCGAGCGGCACCATGGACAGCAGATGTGACCTGTCGGAGAGCGTCACGAAAAGTACACGCATCGTCGGGTTCTCCCTCAGCCGATGGTCTGTCCGCCGCGGGTCCGCGCCGCACTCAGGGTGTCCGTGATCGCCGCGGCCACCGCTGTCCCGTGCTCGGCGACATAGAAGTGGCCGCCGGGGAACACCCGCAGGTCGAAGCCGCCCGCGGTGTGCTCCCGCCAGCCCGCCGCCTCCTCGACCGAGACGTGGTCGTCGGCTTCGCCGGTGAGTGCGACGATGTCGCACCGCAGCGCCGTGCCGGGCTCCGTCTGGTAGGTCTCGGACGCCTTGTAGTCGCTGCGGATCGACGGCAGGGCCAGTTGCAGCAGTTCGCGTTCGTCGAGGATCTGCGCGTCGGTGCCACTGAGCCGTCGCAGCTCGGCGACGAGCCCGGCGTCGTCGAGACGGTGGATGTCCCGGCCGCGCTGGAGCGAAGGCGCGGGCCTGGCGGAGGCGAAGAGCGCCAGGGGTGTGGTCCCCAGCTCTCGTTCGAGCAGCATGGCCAGTTCGAATCCGACGGCGGCGCCCATGCTGTGGCCGAACAGCGCGACGGGACGCTCGGCGGCGAGCGGCTTCAGCACGTCGAAGACGGCCCGCGCCATCTCGGGGACGCTCTCGACGCACGGCTCGCTCAGCCGGTCCTGTCGCCCCGGGTACTGGACGGCCAGGGCCTCCACGGTCGAAGGCAGCAGCTCGGAGAGCGGGAAGTAGAAACTCGCGGTTCCCCCGGCGTGCGGCAGACACACCAGGCTGATATCGGCCTCCGAGTTCGGATGGAACCTGCGGAACCACCGGCTCTCACCGGTAGCGGGCAACGCCATGGCTCTTGTCATTCCCTTCTCTGGTGTTTCTGTCCGCTCGTGGACGAGAGGTTCCCTCAGCTTCGAGAGTTTCCTTCCGCGCGCCCACCCACTATCCGCTCACCTTCAGTGGCTCCCACCAATCGCGTCGCCCCGCATACCATTTCACGGTGTCCGCCAGGCCCTCCTCGAGGGACACGGCGGGCTGGTAGCCGAGTTCGCCGGAAATCTTGGTGATGTCCAGCGAATAGCGACGGTCATGCCCCTTTCTGTCCGGCACCTTCCGCACCATCGACCAGTCGGCACCGAGCAATTCGAGTATTCTCTCCGTGAGCTCCCGGTTGGCCAGTTCCGTACCGCCGCCGATGTTGTACACCTCCCCCGCCAGTCCCCTTTCCGCGACCAGGGCGACGCCCCGGCAGTGGTCTTCGACGTGCAACCAGTCCCGCACGTTCGCGCCGTCGCCGTACAGCGGCACCGGCTCACCATCCATGAGGTTGGTGATGAACCGCGGGATGGCCTTCTCCGGATGCTGGTAAGGACCGTAATTGTTTGCGCACCGGGTCACGCACACGGGAAGCCCGTGGGTGCGGTAAAAGGCCCGTGCCAGGAGATCGGACGATGCCTTGGACGCGGAATAGGGAGAGTTGGGATCGAGTGGTTCGTGCTCGGTCCAGGAACCCCGGTCGATAGAGCCGTACACCTCGTCCGTGGAGACATGGACGAATTTCGCCACCTCGGCTTCGGCCGCCGCCTCGAGGAGCGTGTGGGTGCCCAGTACATTGGTCCTGACGAACTCCTCGGCGCCCGCTATGGAACGGTCGACGTGCGATTCGGCGGCGAAGTGGACCACCTGGTCGGCCCCGCGCAACAGGTCGTTGACGAGCGCCGCGTCGCAGATGTCACCCCGCACGAAGCGCAGCCGGGGACTGGCGGCAACCTCCGCCAGGTTGGCCTCGTTGCCGGCGTAGGTGAGCTTGTCGACCACCACCACCTCCGCGTCCACCAGGGCCTCGTACGCCCCCGTCAGTGCCTGGCGGACGAAGTGCGAGCCGATGAAACCCGCACCGCCAGTCACGACTATGCGCATGAGTTCTTCCCCTCAGCGGTTTTCGGCCGTGATGTCCATAAGGTACTTTCCGTAGTCCGTATGCCGCAGTTGTTCGCCGAGCCCGTAACAGGCCGCGGCGTCGATGTACCCCATGCGGAAGGCGATCTCTTCGAGACAGGCGATCCGCACTCCTTGGCGCTGTTCGAGGAGCTGGACGTACTGTCCGGCCTGGAGCAGCGAATCGTGCGTTCCGGTGTCGAGCCAGGCGAAGCCGCGGCCGAGGCTGATCAGCCTGGCCTTCCCGCGCTCCAGATAGACCCGGTTGACGTCGGTGATCTCCAGTTCGCCGCGCTCGGACGGCCGGATGTTCTTGGCGATGTCCACGACGTCGTTGTCATAGAGATAGAGTCCGGTGATCGCCAGATTTGACGTGGGCTCCGCCGGCTTCTCCTCCAGGTGGATCAGCCGGCCCCGCTCGTCCATGGTGCCAACGCCATAGCGCTCCGGGTCCTTGACCGGATAGCCGAAGAGCACGCAGCCGTCGATGCTGCCTGCCTCCCGGTGCAGCATCCTCGAAAAACCGGGACCGTGGAAGATGTTGTCCCCGAGCACGAGTGCCACGGGATCGTCCCCGATGAATTCCGCACCGATGACGAAGGCTTCGGCGATGCCGTTCGCCGCACGCTGCTCGGCGTACTCGATCGACATCCCCAGTTGGCTGCCGTCGCCCAGGAGCACACGGAACAGGTCCAGATGGCGCGGAGTCGATATGACGAGGATTTCCCTGATCCCGCCGAGCATGAGCACCGACAGCGGGTAGTAGACCATCGGCTTGTTGTAGACGGGCAGGATCTGCTTCGACACCGCATGCGTCAAAGGATGCAGCCGGGTACCGCTCCCGCCCGCGAGGACTATCCCCTTCATGCCGTAACACGCGCCGAGGGCGGCTCAGCCGCCCATCGCCTCGATCAGGCTCTTGGGTCGCATATCCGTCCAGTTCTCCTCGATGTACGCCAGGCACGCTGCACGAGTGTCCTTGCCGTGGGCGATATGCCAGCCGTCGGGCACGTCCGCGAAGGCGGGCCACAGCGAATGCTGCCCCTCGTCGTTGACCAGCACCAAGAACTCGGCGTCGGGGTCGTCGAAAGGATTCACGCCAGTCTCTGCCTCTCATGCCGTCCTGCGGTGGACAGGCCACCTGAATGCCACCATCCTCACGTGCCCCGGCGGGAGGGGCGTCCGCGAGAGCCACAGTTACAGGTCCCAGCACACCCTGAACCGGTGCCAGGCAAACCCTCCTATGGCACTCTTGCTGCGCAACAGCCGCCGCAAGATCCGCCCTTCGTACCCACAGTTGGGTGGCGGCGCGGTGCCGATGTCGCGCACCACGCCGCCCGCGGATCGCCGAGCGCTCGGCGGCCGTGTTTCCCGGAACGAGTAGAGGCGGAGTCGATGACCGCGACAGGTCTGATGTTGCCGTCCCGCACCGCGGAACCCCGTAGCGTGTCGAGGCTTGCCGCCTCCGCCGCCGCGGTCGACGGCGGGGTGATGAGCAACCCGGAGGTACTGGCGTGGCTCGACAGACGTCGTCGCGAGCACGCGCAGCGAGTGGAGCGGGTGCCGTTCGCCGCCTTGCGCGGCTGGGGCTTCGACGAACGGACGGGCGATCTGCGGCACGCGAGCGGACGGTTCTTCTCGGTGCACGGGCTGCGGGTGCGATCGGACTTCGGTCCGGTGTCCGCATGGTCGCAGCCGATCATCCGACAGCCGGAGATCGGCCTTCTCGGCATCGCGCTGCGCGACTTCGACGGTGTGCCGCATCTGCTGATGCAGGCGAAACCCGAGCCGGGGAACGTCAACGGCGTACAGCTGTCGCCGACCGTGCAGGCGACCAAGAGCAACTACTCCCGGGTGCACGGTGGTTCCGCCGTCCCCTATCTGAGGCTCTTCCGCCGCGCGGCGCCCGAATCCGTCGTCGCGGACGTTCTCCAGTCGGAACAGGGCTCGTGGTTCCTGCGCAAGCGCAACCGCAACATGATCGTGGAGGTCGGCCCCGAGGCCGAGGCGGATGAGGACTTCGCCTGGCTGACGCTGGGACAAGTCCACGCGCTGCTGCGGCAGGACAACCTGATCAACATGGACGCGCGGACCGTCCTGTCCTGCCTTCCGGACTGGCGGCAGGAGGACACCCGGCGGGCGCTCCACGCGGACCGGGAGATCCGTAGCTGGATCACGCGGCGGCGGGCCGAGCACGAGGTCGAGGTGGTGCCGATCGGCCTCGCGGAGACCGCGGGCTGGCACCTTACCGCGGACGAGGTGGCCCATGAGCGGGCGCTGTACTTCAAGGTGGTGGCGGTCGACGTCTCCTCGCGCCGGCGTGAGGTGCCCTCCTGGTCCCAGCCGCTGCTCGAACCGCACGGCACCGGAGTCGTGGCCCTGTTCGTCCGCCGGGTCGACGGTGTACCGCACGCGCTGCTGCGGGCGCGGGCGGAGCCGGGATTCCTCGATGTGGTCGAGCTCGGCCCCACGGTGCAGTGCGTGCCGGAGAACTACGCCCATCTGCCCGCGGCCGACCAGCCGCCCTATCTCGCCGAGGCACTGGCCCGCGCCGATGGCGCCGCCTACGACGTGGTCCTGTCGGAGGAAGGCGGCCGGTTCCGGAACGCCCAGAGCCGTTACCTGATCATCGAGGCGGAGAGCGACCTCCCCACCGTATCGGACGATTTCCGTTGGGTGACACCATGTCAGTTGGACGAACTGCTCCACTACAGTCATCACGTGAACGTGCAGGCCAGGACCCTGGTGGCGGCGCTGCGGGCGTTGTGAGCCCGGCCGGGGTCCGGCCGTTGCGGCTGGGGGCGCTCGCCACGTCGTCGATCGCCCGCAGGCGCGTGCTGCCCACCGCGGTGAACATGCCGGAGGTCGATCTCATCGCGGTCGCCGGCCGGTCCGTGGAGAAGGCGGGCCGTTTCGCCGAGCAATTCGGCTGTGCGGCGGAGACGGACTACGCCGCGCTGCTGAACCGCCCGGACGTGGAGGCGGTGTACATCTCGACACCCACGGCGCTGCACCGCGCATGGGCAGACCGCGCGCTGCGCGCCGGCAAGCATGTGCTGATCGAGAAGCCGATCGGGGTGAACGCCGACGAGGCACGCCAGTTGTACTCCCTCGCGCGGGAGCGCGGTCTGGTGCTGCGGGAGAACTTCATGTTCCCGCACCATCCGCAGCACGCGTTCGCCGCGGACCTGGTGCGACGCGGACGGATCGGCACGCCGAGCACGTTCCAGGCGTCCTTCTGCATTCCGCCGCTCCCCGCTGACGACATCCGGTACGCACCCGGCCTCGGCGGCGGGGCGCTGCTCGACGTGGGCGTCTATCCGTTGCGCGCCGCGGCGCTGCTGCTGGGGCCCGGGCCGCGGGTGGCGGGCGCGACGCTGCGCACGCGCGCCTCGGACGGGCTCGACCTGTCGGGGCAGGCCTTGCTGATCTCGCCTTCCGGGGTACTGGCCCACGTGACGTTCGGCTTCGAGCACGTGTACGCGTCGTCGTACACGCTGTGGGGAGACCGGGGCCGACTGTCGGTGACGCGCGCGTTCACTCCGCCCGCGGCTCATCAGCCGGTGCTGGTGCTGGAGGAGCAGGACCACGAGGAGCGGTTCACGCTGCCGGCGTCGGACCAACTGCGCGTCTGTCTCCAGGACTTCGTGGCCGCGGTGCGCGGGGGCGATGTGGGCGAGGGGAGCGCGGAGGCCGACAAGCGAAGAGACGCGGTCGCCGTGTTGGAGTGCGTGGATGAAGTGCGCAGACAGGCCGTGCGCGTCATGACCGATGACCGTCCGTAGGGGCTGGCCGCGGCGAGCGGCGAGGAGCGGAGGGAGTCGGACATCTGGCGGCGCGGTGCTACGGCTCGATGTGGTGTCAGACTCCGCCCACTCTCCCTCGGCGCGCCGCGCCACGGTGGCCGCGGACCCGCCGCGCTTACTTGCCGCGCCCGGTGACGAAGTCGCGGGCTCGGTCCACCAGCCCCGCTCCGGGGGCGAGCAGCTTGTTACCCGGCGGGGTGTCCGGAGCGCTGGGATGCGGCCGGGTGGGGGCGGTCTTCTTCGCGCGACGGACCTTCTCCCCCCGACGCGGGAATGGTCGGCGATCTCCTTGTCGGCGACCGCGTCTCCTCCGGCCAGGTGACGGCGGACGGCGGGATAGAGATGCTCTTCCTCAGCGACTGAATGTCGCACCAATTCGCGTCACGGCCGGGTTCCCTCCGATTCCCATCCGCTAACAAGCCTGCCGCCAGGGTTTCGGACGTCCGATGGTTTGCATGTGTTGCCGAGGGGAACTCAGGGCACCCGATCTTCTGGTTTCGGAGGCCATCACATGAGCGGACAGGACCAGCGTCATCCAGGGAAGCGCTACCCTCAGCCCGAATTTCCGCAGCAGGACCAATCCCATCCCGGCGCCACGGACCACATGGAGCCGCGGCCCGACCACGGAGAAGGCAGCTACCAGGGCCATGGCCTGTTGGACAACCGACATTCTCTGATCACCGGCGGCGACTCCGGGATCGGGCGGGCCGTAGCCCTCGCATTCGCCCGTGAGGGCGCCGACGTCGTTTTCAGCTATCTGCCCGAGGAAGAGAAAGACGCCCAGGAGACGGCACGTCTGATCAAAGAGGCCGGGCGCCGCGCCGTTCCGGTGCCCTGCGACATCCGCGACGAATCCGAGTGCGGGAAATTGGTGGCGCAAGCGGTCGACGCCTTCGGCTCGATCGACATCCTCGTCAACAATGCCGCCTTCCAAATGGCACAGTCGGGAGGGCTCGAAGACATCACCACCGAGCAATTCGACCGCGTGATGCGCACGAATCTGTACGGGATGTTCTGGCTCTGCAAGATGTCCCTGCCGCATATCCCGGAAGGCGGCAGCATCATCAATACCACCTCGGTGCAGGCGTACAAGCCCAGCCCTCATCTGCTCGACTACGCCACGACCAAGGGCGCCATCGTGACCTTCACGCAGGGCCTGGCCGGCAACCTGGCGGAACGCGGCATCCGGGTGAACGCCGTGGCCCCCGGCCCGGTGTGGACGCCGCTGATCCCCGCCACCTTGCCCGACACCTCGCAATTCGGCGAGCAAAGCCCCCTGGGGCGTCCGGGCCAGCCGGCCGAGATGGCCCCCGCGTACGTTTTCCTGGCCTCACAGCAGGCCAGCTACATCACCGCCGAAATCCTCAACGCCACCGGCGGCACGCCCCTGCCCTAGCTGCCTACTTCATGTCTCGACGCCCAGATCGCAGGGCGACCATTTGGCCACTCACCTTCGGCCGCCCGCTGGAACTGCTCGGACTGCCCTGACCTGCAACGCGACCTGATCAAACGGTGGGCCCGGCCGGTGCCGGGCCCACAGGGCGTTTCTCAGGTGTCGGGGATGAGGAGGGAGTCGTCTTCGGTGCGGGCGCCGGGGAGTTGGTGGCGGGCGGCGATCACGCTGCGCTGCTCGGCGCCCGGCGCCCGGTGCCGGGCGCCGGGCATCAGGCGGCGGCCGGGATCGGCTGGGGCCGCGGCTCGGTCTCGACCTGTTCGCGGATGTCGTGGCAGCTGCGGGAGATGAGACGCGAGACATGCATCTGGGAGATGCCCAGCTCATCGGCGATGCGCGCTTGGGTCATATCGCGGAAGAACCGCAGGTACAGGATGTGCTGCTCCCGCTCCGGAAGCCGGTGCAGGCAGGGCTTGACCGCTTCGCGGTCGAGGACCGTCTCGTAGCGGGCCTCGGGCCGGCCGAGGGTGTCGGCCAGGGAGTAGCCGTCATCCGCACCCGTCAGCTCGGCGTCCAGGGAAAGGGAGCGGTAACTGCCGAGGGCCTCCATGCCGGTGAGCACGTCCTCCTCGTTCATACCGGCGGCCTCGGCGACCTGCGCCACGGTCGGGGAGCGGCCGGCGCCTTCGGTGGCGGCCATCTCCTGGACGGTGGCGCGGACCTTGTTGCGCAGCTCCTGCACCCGCCGGGGAACGTGCAGGGCCCAACTGTGGTCGCGGAAGTACCGCTTGAGCTCCCCGACGATCGTGGGGATGGCATACGGCTCGAACGCGCCGCCGCGCCGCGCGTCGTAGCGGTCGACGGCCTTGACCAGGCCCATCGCCGCGACCTGTTCCAGGTCCTCCAGGTTCTCTCCGCGGTTGCGGTAGCGGTGGGCGAGGCGGTGGGCCATCGGCAGCCAGGCCGCCACCAGCTCCTCCACCAGCACCTCGCGCTCGGGCCCATCGGAGGCCGCGGCCAGCCGCTCGAAGTCGGCCTGGGTGTCAGGGGCGTCGTCGTGAGAGTGGCGGGCACGTGCGGGTGCGGGTGCGGTGATCATCGGTGTCATCTCTGCTCCCTGCTCGTTGCTGTCCAGCAGCGCGGAAGCCCAGCGCGGCACATCTGGGGTTCACAGCGCGTTACGCGCGGCTCCCGCGGGGTGTGCCTGCTTTCCGAAGCACCTCGGTTGCTGACTCTTCTAGCCCCGCGCACTGATGTCAAACCGTTGTGTTCCAGTGCTTGGCAACTTCACTCGCATCCCGCAGACGCTTCGGAACGAGCTGAGGGGCGAGCTGGATGAGCGGCCGTGCGGCCAGGGTTCCGTGCCGTCTGGGCCGGTTTCGCCGTCCCCGCCTGCTGAGATACCTCCCCCGGCCGTTTCGTACGCGCCGCCCCGGGCACCCGCCCACCCTGCTTCGGCAACACCGCGTGGTCGCGTGGCAGCCCGGCTGCCACGGCCGCCGAAACCGCCCCGTCAGAGGAGGGATGGCCGTGCAAGAACGAGACGCCACGAAGACCGCCGCGTACGAGACCGCGCCTCAGGTCGTGTCGGAGCCCACACCTCGGTTCCGCGCGCTGAAACAGGAGCCCCCCGGCCTCGAGCGGGACATGGACCCCCGCCCTCGCTACCGGGCCGAAAACTACAGGGCATCCGGCAAGCTGACCGGCAAGGTGGCCCTGATCACCGGTGGTGACTCCGGGATCGGCCGCGCCGTCGCCCTGCTCTACGCACGCGAAGGCGCCGACGTCGCCATCGTCTACCTCCCCTACGAACAGCCGGACGCCGAGGAAACGCAACGCGTCGTGGAAGAACAGGGCCGCACATGCCTGCTCCTCCCCGGAGACCTGTGCGACCCCGACTTCTGCCGCGAGGTCGTCGAACAGACGGTGCGGAGGTTCGGCCGCCTGAACATCCTGGTCAACAACGCGGCCTACCTGAACAGCAAGCTGGAGCTGGAACAACTGACCGCGGAGGACTGGGACCGCACCTTCAAGACCAATGTGTACGCCTACTTCCACCTGGTCATGGCGGCCCTGCCGCACCTCGAGCCGGGCGATGCGGTCATCGCCACCGCCACCGAGGAAGCTCTCAAGGGCAGCACCACGATGATCGACTACGCGGCGTCCAAGGCGGCTCTGGTCGCCTTCACCAAATCCATCGCCCCCCACCTGGCCGAGCGGGGAGTCCGCGCCAACATCGTCGCACCGGGGCCCACTTGGACCGCCCTCAACAACTCCGACGATCACATGCCACGCGAAGGCCTCGCCGATCTCGGCAGCGAGGCGCCCCTTGGCCGCCCGGCCCAGCCGGAGGAAATCGCGCCGGCGTACGTCTACCTCGCCTCGGACGCGGATTCGAGCTATACGGTGGGCGAAGTGATCGCCGTGACGGGCGGAATCGTGGACACCCGCTGAGACCCGCCACATGTCCGGATGATCTGGGCGCTGCCGCCCTGCTTGACCGGATGGGAATCGGCGCCCACGGCGGTTACATCTTCGCGCTCGCCGACGTCATAGTGTGGACATCCCGTGCGGCAGACGAAGGGTGGAGGAGTGTGGACGGGCTTCATCACCGGGACGCGACCGAACTGGCTGAGCTGATCCGGACACGGCAGGTGTCGGCGGTCGAGGTGGTGCAGGCGCATCTGGACCGGATGGCCGAGGTCAACCCACGGCTGAACGCGGTGGTGACGGTGCTCGCCGAACAGGCACTCGCCGCGGCGCGGGCCGCCGATGAATCGGTCAAGGCCGGTGCCTCCCTCGGGCCCCTGCACGGTGTGCCCTTCACGGTCAAGGACGCGCTGGACGTCGCGGGCGTCGTGACCACGCGCGGCTCCGTGTTGTTCCGCGATCACCTCGCGGCTGCGGACGCGACCTCGGTAGCGCGGCTTCGGGCAGCCGGTGCCATTCCGCTGGCCAAGACGAACCTGCCCGAGTTCTCCTACTGGACCGAAACCGACAACCTGCTCGTCGGCCGGGCCCGCAACCCCTGGGATGCCGAGCGCACACCCGGCGGTTCCAGCAGCGGAGAGTCGGCCGCGATCGCCGCCGGGATGTCACCGCTCGGGCTCGGCAGCGATGTCGCCATCTCGGTGCGGGGCCCAGCACACGACACGGGGATCGTCGCCCTGAAGGCGACCCGGGGAAGAATCCCGATCACCGGACACTGGCCCGAAGTCCCCCGTCGGTACTGGCACGTCGGCCCGATGGCGCGCAGCGTGCGGGACATCGTGACCGCGTTGCGCATTCTTTCCGGGCCTGACGGCGTGGATGGCGACGTGCGGCACTCACCACCCCACACCGACGCCCCGAAGGAGGTGGCCGGGCTGCGCGTCGGCTGGATGGCCGAGCCCGGATTCGGTCCGGTGGACCGGGAGGTGGCGGCCACGGTGGCGGCCGCTGCCGAGGCGCTGCGCGGCATCGGCTGCACCGTCGAACCCGCTCCCCTGGGAACGTTGGAGACGATCGACGGCACCGCGCTGAGCGCCGTCCTGTATACCGCGGAGACGGTGCCGTACTTCCGGCGGGCCGCCGCCGGCCGCGAGTCCGAGCTGCACACCGTCATCCAACGCACGCTCTCGGATCCGGAGGTGACGTCGGCCGACTACATCGCCGCGCAACAACGAGTCGAGGCGCTCAGTTCGCTGTTCGCCGGATACTTCGAGCGCTACGACGCGCTGCTGTGCCCCGTGTGCCCGGTGCCGGCCCCGCTCCATGCGCAGCCGACGTTGCTCGTCGGGGACCGGACGGTACCGGCGCGCGGCATCATGCGCGCCACCGTGCCGTTCAACCTCACCGGCTTGCCCGCGCTGTCGTTGCCGTTCGGGGCCACCGGCGACAAGCTGCCGATCGGTGTCCAGCTCGTCTCACGCTGGTACGACGAGTCGACCGTCCTGCGTCTGGGCGCGGCACTCGAGTCGGTCAGTCCCGTCCGCCACCGCTCCCCCGACCTCGCCCGCCCCTGACCCCCGGTTCGCGCCGCTCCTCCGGCCGTTCGCCCCGGGTTCGGGCCGACGTCGCTCAGTGGCCGGTCAGCGCCCGCGCGCCGAGTTGGCGGCTGGCTCATGTGTGGAACGATACCCATCCGGTATCGACACCACGGAAGGGGTCTTGGACACTCACGGCCCCCCGGCAGTGGAATGACGGCGTGACCGATGAACCGAAGATCAGTGAGCCGAATGCCGACCCCGCCGTATCGGTGGTCGGCCCGGGCGACGGTGAGACGATCGTCCTGGGCACCACGCGACTGCGCATCCTCGAGGACGGCAGCAACACCGGGCACCGCCTCGGGCTCGCCGAATCCGTCCTCGCACCGCACACGCCCGGACCGCCGCAGCACCGCCACGCCCAGCACGACGAGGGTTTCTACGTCATCTCCGGCACGGTGCGATTCACGGTCGGAGAGCAGGACTACGACGCGACGGCGGGCACGCTCGTGATGGTCCCTCCCGGCGCCCCGCACACCTTCGCCAACGTGACCGACCAACCAGCCGTCATGCTCAGCACATTCACACCGGACCTGTATGTGCAGTACTTCCGGGACCTTCAGGACATGATCACCGGCGGCCAGGCGCTGACCCCGCAGGCGAACCTCCAGGTGATGAGCCGTTACGCCACCGAGCCGGCCACCGACTTCGCCCAGAGGGCGGAAGGGACGACGTGGTCGCCCGCGACTGGTGACTCCGGACGGGAATCATGATCATCACCTATTGGATCGTCGCCGGCCTGCGGCTCGGCCAGGGTGCCGCGCGGGATGCCCGCCCGGTGGCGTCCGAGGGTCCGACGACGAGTGAGCGCCGGGAGCCGGCAGCCCATGGGACTTCGCTCTGGACAACGCCAGAGGGCCCCTTGTGGAGATCTCACAATCCGGGCTCCCGCCTGGGCGAGAGAAAAATGAGACACCTTGGCCGCTTTCCTCGGACACTCGTCCGCCGTCGCGCACATCGTGCAACTATGGCCGGGCGATATCCGGCTGATCGACGGGGAAGATCCTCGCTCCCCTCGGCGTTGCTGCCTCGCATAAGGATTCGATGCGCGTGACAGGAGTGGAACACCGTATGCCCAGCCCTTCCACCGTCCAGCCCACCGCCCAGATCGGCGTCACAGGGCTCGCCGTCATGGGTAGCAACCTCGCCCGCAACTTCGCCCGGCACGGGCACACCGTCGCTCTCCACAACCGCACGTTCGCCAAGACCAAGGCGTTGATGGAGGAGCACGGCCACGAGGGGAACTTCGTGCCGGCGGAGAGCGCCGAGGAGTTCGTCGCCTCGCTCCAGCGGCCCCGGCGGCTGATCATCATGGTCAAGGCGGGTGCGCCCACCGATGCCGTCATCGAGGAGTTCGCACCCCTCCTCGAAGAGGGCGACGTGATCATCGACGGGGGCAACGCCCACTTCGAGGACACCCGGCGCCGGGAGAAGTCCCTGCGCGAGCGCGGGCTGCACTTCGTGGGCACCGGCATCTCCGGCGGCGAGGAGGGCGCGCTCAACGGGCCCAGCATCATGCCCGGCGGATCGGTGGAATCCTACAAGTCCCTCGGTCCGCTGCTGGAGTCCATCTCCGCCAAGGTGGACGGCACGCCGTGCTGCACCCACATCGGCCCGGACGGCGCCGGCCACTTCGTGAAGATGGTGCACAACGGCATCGAGTACGCGGACATGCAGCTCATCGCCGAGTCGTACGACCTGCTGCGGCGGGCGCTCGGCATGTCGCCCGGTGAGATCGCAGAGGTGTTCCGCACCTGGAACGGCGGCCGCCTGGAGTCGTATCTGATCGAGATCACCGCCGAGGTGCTCGGGCACACCGACGCCGCCACCGGCAAGCCGTTCGTGGACGTGGTGCAGGACCAGGCGGAGCAGAAGGGCACCGGCCGCTGGACCGTGCAGACCGCGCTGGACCTGGGCGTGCCGGTGAGTGGGATCGCCGAGGCGGTGTTCGCCCGCTCGCTGTCCGGCCACGCGGAGCTGCGGGACGCCTCGCAGGGGCTGCCGGGGCCGTCCGGCAAGGGGCTCACGGGGGCCGCCGCGGAGCGGTTCGCCGACGATGTCGAGCAGGCGCTGTACGCCTCGAAGATCGTGGCGTACGCGCAGGGCATCCACCAGATCGAGGCGGGCAGCCAGGAGTACGGCTGGGACATCGACCCCGGGGCGGTCGCGCGGATCTGGCGCGGTGGCTGCATCATCCGGGCGCGGTTCCTGAACCGGATCACCGAGGCGTACGCCAAGGACCGCAAGCCCGTCACGCTGCTGACCGACGACCACTTCGCCGAGGCGCTGGGCGCGGCGCAGGACGCCTGGCGGCGGGTGGTGGCCACCTCGGTCGAGTTGGGCGTACCGGCCCCGGGCTTCTCGGCGGCGCTGGCGTACTACGACGCGCTGCGCTCGGAGCGGCTGCCCGCCGCGCTGGTCCAGGGGCAGCGGGACTTCTTCGGTGCGCACACCTACCGGCGGGTGGACCGCGAGGGTTCGTTCCACACGCTGTGGGGCGGCGACCGCGACGAGCGTACGGCCTGAGGGCCGCGACGGCCGTGCCCCCGCCCAGGATTCCGGCGGGGGCACGGCCGTCGTGCGTTCGCCTGCCCGAGCGCGGCCGCGTCGTCAGGGCGTGTAGCGGCGGAACGCGGGCACCGCGACGGCGAGCCCGAGTGTGCTGACGGCCACCAGCAGCCCGCCCGCGGCGACCGCCGCGCGGGTCCCGAGGAGCGAGCCCGCGGTGCCGTGCAGCAGATCGGCGATGCGCGGGCCGCCCGCCACCACCACGGTGAACACACCCTGCATCCGGCCGCGCATGTCGTCGGTGGCTGCGGCCTGGAGGATCGTCCCGCGGAAGACCATCGAGACCATGTCGGCCACGCCCGCGAGGGCGAGGAAGGCCACCGCCCACCACAGGTTGAGGCTGAGCCCGAATCCGGTGATGGCCACGCCCCAGGCCACCACGGCGGCGATGACCATCAAGCCGTGGCGGCGGGCGCGGGAGAAGGTGCCGGAGAGCAGACCGCCGGCCACCGCGCCGAGCGGGATCGCCGCGAAGAGCAGGCCGAGCGCGAACCCCTCGCCCCAGGGCGCGTAGGTGTGCGCGGCGAGTTGGGGGAAGAGCGCGCGGGGCATGCCGAAGACCATGGCGATGATGTCGGCGAGGAACGACATCAGCAGGATGCGGTGGGCGGCGATGTACCGGAAGCCGTCGACCACATCGCGCCATCCGCCCCGCCGCGCGCCGCCCTCGGCGCCCGTGGCGCCCTCGGTGAGGGGCGGCAGCGCGGGCAGCCGCCAGACGGCCCACAGGGTGACGCACAGCGCCACGGCGTCGATGAGGTAGAGCGCGGGCAGGCCGAGGACGGGGATCAGGGCGCCCGCGAGCAGCGGGCCGAGGATCATGCCGGTCTGGGCGACGGTGGACTGGAGGGCGCCCGCGGCGGGCAGTTCGTCGGCGGGGACGAGACGGGCGACGGAGGCGCTGCGGGCCGGGGAGTTCATGCCGAAGAAGCCCTGCTGGACGGCGAGCAGCACCATGAGCAGCGCCACCGAGTCCAGACCGGCGAAGGACTGCGCCCAGAACAGCACCGAGGTGACGGCGATGCCCACGTTGGTGACAAGCATCAGGGTGCGCCGGTCCATCCGGTCGGCCACCACCCCGCCCCACAGCGCGAAGACCACCAGCGGGAGGAGTCCGGCGAAGCTGGCGTAGCCGACCCACGCCGACGAGCCGGTGATGTCGTAGATCTGCTTGGGCACGGCGACGGCGGTGAGCTGGCTGCCGATGGCGGTGACGGTGGTGGAACTCCACAGCCGGCGGAAGGGGCGGTGGCGCAGCGGCCGGATGTCCATCACCCAGCGGCGCCAGCCGGGTCTCGGCGGCGGGGCGGCGTCGGTGTCCCCGGCGCCGAGGGGCGCGTCATCGTCGGCGGCGGTGGGTTCTATGTCGTCGTCGCTGCTTCGAGCGGTCTCCACGGCTGGTTCGATTCCTCCTACATCCATTCGGGCCGGGAACCATTGTGACGATCCCCGGCCCGGGCCGTGGCCCCGTCTCAGCCTCCGGCCGCGGGCCGCATCGGCTCCTGACTGTGGATGCTGCCGCTGAGGGAGGTCAGCCGGGTGCCGCTGCCGCCCCAGCGGTCGGCGATGATCTCGGCCGCGATGCTGACGGCGGTCTCCTCCGGGGTACGGGCGCCGAGGTCCAGGCCGATCGGCGAGGCGAGTTTGGCCACCGCCTCCTCGCCGAGACCGGTGGCGCGCAGCCGGCGGAGCCGGTCGTCGTGGGTGCGGCGGGAGCCCATGGCGCCCACGTAGGCCAGCGGCAGGCGCAGGGCGACGTCCAGCAGCGGCACATCGAACTTGGGGTCGTGGGTGAGCACACAGACCACCGTGCGTTCGTCGATCCGGCCCGCCTCCGCCTCGGTGCGCAGATAGCGGTGCGGCCAGTCGGTCACCACCTCGTGTGCCTCGGGGAAGCGGCGCGGGGTGGCGAAGACGGGCCGGGCGTCGCACACGGTGACGTGGTAGCCGAGGTAGGCGCCGATCCGGGCCATGGCCGCCGCGAAGTCCACGGCGCCGAAGACCAGCATCCGCGGCGGGGTGGCGTGGACCGAGACGAACAGGGTGAGTTCCTCGTCCATGCGGACGCCGTCGTAGCCGAAGCGCAGGGTCTCGGTGCGCCCGCCGGCCAGCAGTCCGCGCGCGTCCTCGGCGACGGCCGCGTCCAGCCGTCCGGAGCCGAGGGATCCGGAGGTGCCGTCGGGCCGTACGACCAGCCGGCGGCCCAGCCGTCCCTCCGGGTCGGGCCCGTCGACGGCCACGCAGATCACCTCGGCCACCGGCTCCCCGGCGGCCACCGCCTCGGCCACCTCGCCCAGTTCGGGGAAGCCCGCGGGGTCGATCCGCTCCACATAGACGTCGATGATCCCGCCGCAGGTCAGCCCGACCGCGAAGGCGTCGTCGTCGCTGACGCCATAGCGCTCCAGCACGGGCCTGCCGCTGTCGGTCACCTCCTGGGCCAGTTCATAGACGGCGCCTTCGACACAGCCGCCGGAGACGCTGCCGATCGCCGCGCCATCGGGGCCGACCAGCATGGACGTCCCGGGCGGCAGCGGAGAGGAATGCCAGGTCGCCACCACCGTGGCCCGGGCGAACGGTTCGCCCTCGCCCCACCATCGGTGCATCTGCGCTACGACGTCCCGCATGGAATTCATATCTCCTCGCCACGGATGTAAGAGGTTGATACATTCAATGTATGAGCCTCTCACATCACTCACCGAGTAGCGACATCACCTTGCGGATCAACGGCACGTCCCACTCCCTGACGATCGACAACCGGACCACCCTGCTCGATGTGCTGCGCGAGCGGATCGGGCTCACCGGCACCAAGAAGGGCTGTGACCACGGTCAGTGCGGGGCCTGCACGGTGCTGGTGGACGGTGAGCGGGTGAACAGCTGCCTGATGTTCGCGGTGACCGCCGAGGAGCGCGAGATCGTCTCCATCGAGGGCGTGGCGGCGCTGTCGGACGGCGGGGAGCTGCACCCGGTGCAGCGTGCCTTCCTCGACCACGACGGGCTCCAGTGCGGCTATTGCACCCCGGGCCAGATCTGCTCCGCCATCGGGGCGCTGGGCGAGGCCGGGCGCGGCTGGCCCAGCCATGTCACCGAGGACACCGCCACCGGGGTGGCCGATGTCTCCGCGCTGGACGCGCGGGAGGTGCGCGAGCGGATGAGCGGCAACCTGTGCCGCTGCGGCGCGTACAACGGGATCGTCGAGGCCGTGCTGGAGGCCGCGGGCGCCCAAGCCGCCCAGGACACGGCCACCGTCGGGGGCGCCCGATGAAGGAGTTCGCCTACGCCCGCGCGGGCGACGCCGCCGAGGCGGCCGCGCTGATCGCCCAGCGCCCCGATGCCACCTATCTCGGCGGCGGCACCAATCTGGTGGACCTGATGAAGCTCGGCGTCACCGACCCGGGTCTGCTCATCGACGTCTCCCGGCTGCCGTACGACCGGATCGAGCACCGCGCGGACGGCTCCGTGCTCATCGGCGCCACCGTGCGCAACGGCGCGCTGGCGGGCGATCCGGGCGTCCGTGAGCGCTTCCCGCTGCTGTCCCAGGCGCTGCTGGCGGGGGCCTCCGGGCAGCTGCGCACGGTCGCCACGGTGGGCGGCAATCTGCTCCAGCGCACCCGCTGCGGGTACTTCCAGGACGTGACCAAGCCGTGCAACAAGCGCGAGCCGGGCACCGGGTGCCCGGCGATCCAGGGCGCGCACCGCGATCTGGCCGTGCTGGGCACCTCCGACCACTGCGTGGCCTCCCACCCCTCCGACATGGCGGTGGCGCTGGTGGCGCTCGACGCGGTGGCGCACGTGCGGTCGGTGGACGGCGGCTCGCGCGCCGTTCCGGTGGCGGAGCTGTATCTGCCGCCCGGCGACACACCGCACCGGGAGACCGTCCTGGACCACGGCGACCTCATCACCGCCGTGGAGCTGCCCCCGCCGCCGCACGGTGCCCGGATGCGCTACCGCAAGGTGCGCGACCGCTGGTCGTACGCCTTCGCGCTGGTGAGCGTCGCCACCTCGGTGTCCGTGGCCGAGGACGGCTCGCTGCGGGACGTGCGGATCGCGCTCGGCGGAGTGGCGCCACGGCCGTGGCGCGCCCGGACCGCCGAGGAGCGGCTGCGCGGCGCCCGGCCGGACGAGGAGACGCTGCGCGAGGCGGCGCAAGCCGAGCTGGCCGAGGCGCGGCCACTGCCCGACAACGCCTTCAAGGTCGACCTGGCCACTGATCTGATCGTCGCGGGCGTCCGCGACCTCGTCGCGAGGAGGGATCGCGCATGACCACCGTCGAACAGAGCGTCGGCGCCCCGGTGACCCGGGTCGACGGCCTGGACAAGGTGACCGGCGCGGCGCGCTACGCCTATGAGTTCCCCACCCGGGACGTCAGTTACGTATGGCCGGTGCAGGCCACCATCGCCCGCGGCCGGGTGACGGAGGTGGACCCCGCCCCGGCGCTGGCCCTGCCCGGTGTGCTGGCGGTGCTCGACCACACAAGCGCCCCGCGGCTGAACGCCGAGGCGCAGGCGAGCGCGGACCTCTTCGTGCTTCAGTCCCCTCAGGTGGCGTACCACGGCCAGATCGTGGCCGCCGTGGTGGCCACCTCGCTGGAGGCGGCGCGCGAGGGCGCGGCGGCGGTCCGGGTGGGCTATGAGCGGGAGCCGCACGATGTGGTGCTGCGCGCCGACGACGAGCGGCTGGAGATCGCCGAGACGGTGACCGACGGCAGCCCGGGCCTGGTGGAGCGCGGTGACGCCGATGGCGCCTGGGCCACCGCCCCGGTGCGGGTGGACGCCACGTACACCACTCCGGTGGAGCATCCGAGTCCGATGGAGCCGCATGCCACCATCGCGGTGTGGGACGAGGACCGGCTGACGCTGTTCAACTCCGACCAGGGTCCCTATATGAGCGCGCAGCTGATGTCCGCGCTGTTCGGGATCGAGCTGAGCGCGGTGGAGATCGTGGCCGAGTACATCGGCGGGGGCTTCGGCTCCAAGGGCATTCCGCGCTCGCCGACGGTGCTGGCGGCGCTCGCCGCGCGGGCCGTCGAACGGCCGGTGAAGATCGCCCTGACCCGGCAGCAGATGTTCCAGCTGATCCCCTACCGCTCCCCCACGATCCAGCGGGTGCGGCTGGGCGCCGAGCGCGACGGCCGGCTGACGGTGATCCAGCACGAGTCGGTACAGCAGCGCTCGGCCCAGGTGCCGTTCGCCGATCAGACGGTGTCCTCGACACGGATGATGTACGCGGCGCCCCACGTCCGTACGACGGTGAAGGTGGCGCCGCTCGATGTGATGACGCCCGCCTGGTTCCGCGCCCCCGGCCACACCCCGGGGATGTTCGCGCTGGAGTCGGCCGTCGACGAGCTGGCCGGGGCGCTGGGCATGGACCCGGTCGAGCTGCGCATCCGCAATGAGCCGGAGACCGACCCGGAGAGCGGCAAGCCGTTCAGCAGCCGCAACCTGGTGGCCTGTCTGCGCGAGGGCGCGGCGCGGTTCGGCTGGGAGCGCCGTGATCCGGCCCCGGGGATCCGGCGTGAGGGGCGCTGGCTGCTGGGCACCGGTGTGGCCGCCTCGCACCACCCGGACTACACCTTCCCCTCCTCCGCGGTGGCGCGCGCCGAGGAGGACGGGACGTACCGGGTGCGCATCGGCGCGGCCGACCTGGGCACGGGCGCCCGTACCGCCCTCACCCAGGTGGCGGCGGACGCGCTCGGCATTCCGCTGTCGCGGCTGCGGCTGGAGATCGGGCGTGCCTCGCTGGGCATGGCGCCGTTCGCGGGCGGTTCGCTCGGCACCGCATCGTGGGGCTGGGCGGTGGACAAGGCGTGCCGTGCGCTGCTCAAGGAGCTGGACACCTACGGGGGTGTGGTCCCGGACGGCGGTCTGGAGGTGGTGGCGAACACCGTCGAGGATCTGGAGCGGCGGGCGGATCTGTCGCGGCACACCTTCGGGGCGCAGTTCGCCCAGGTGCGGGTGGACGGCGACACCGGTGAGATCCGGGTGGACCGGATGCTGGGCGTGTTCGCCGCCGGGCGGATCGTCAATCCGCACACCGCGCGCTCCCAGTTCCTCGGGGCCATGACGATGGGTCTGTCGATGGCGCTGCTGGAGATCGGCGAGGTCGATCCGGTCTTCGGCGACTTCGCCAACCATGACTTCGCGGGCTATCACATCGCCGCCCACGCCGATGTTCCGCGACTGGACGTGGTGCTGCTGGAGGAGGACGACAACACCACCAACCCGGTGGGCGCCAAGGGCATCGGCGAACTGGGCATCGTGGGCGCGGCGGCGGCCATCGGCAACGCCTTCCACCATGCCACCGGAGAGCGGGTGCGGGATCTGCCGATCCGCGTCGAGCGCTCGCGGGACGCCCTGCGGGCCGCCCGGGCCGCCGAAAGGCGCAGGCCAGGGGCGGGTGAGCCGGAATCGCGGGTCGGGTAGGGTCACCCGAATGGCACCCACCCCGAAGGGACGCGCCACCTACCACCACGGCGACCTGGCCGCCGCGCTGGTGCAGACGACCCTGGAGATCATCGACGAGGTCGGAGTGCGCGGCTTCTCCGTGGCGGAGGCCGCGCGCCGCACCTGTGTGAGCCCGGGCGCGCCGTACCGCCACTTCGCCGACCGTGACGCGCTGCTCGCGGCCGCCGCCCTGGAGGTCTCGCGGCGGCTGCGGGCCATCTACCTGGAAACGGTGGCCGACGTCGGGTCCGCCCAGGAGCGGCTGGCGACGGTGGCGGGCACCTTCGTGCGCACGGCGGCCCGCTACCGCGGCGGTCTTGACATCCTCTTCGCTACGGGGCTGCGGGCCACCCATCCGGAGCTACGGGACAGCAGCAGGGAGTTCGTGGACCTGCTGCTGCCCAGCGCCTTCGAGGTGGTCGCCCCGGGCGATGCCGCAGTGACGGCGGTGGCGTTGCTCGACGCCCTGCACGCGCTCGCCCGCGGCTATGTCGCCCAATTGCTGGAAGGGAAGTTCGGCGATCCGGATGACGTGGTCGAGGAGGTCGCCATCCGGGCGACCCGGGCCGCGAGGGCGCTGGTGGCGGGCTACGGCCTGCCGTCCGGGCCGTTCGGCGAGGAGGGCCGGGACCGCTGACGGAGGGACAGAATTTCCCGTTCCGCTTCACGTTCTTCGTTCGGCGCGCATACCGTCGATGCGGAACGGATCGGAGGAACAGATGTCCCTGAAATCCGGTAAGGGCGCCCACCGGCGCCCCTCGCGTCTGCGCTCGCCCTACGCCATCGGCGGACTGGGAGTGGCGATCACCGCCGCCGTCCTCGCCACCCTCGTACCGGCCACGGCCTCGACGACCGACCCCGACCACGACGCCGGCAACGGCCCGGCCCCCGCGGCGTCCGTCCCGCACCCCGAGCGGGACTGGATGGGCTCGACCATCGCCCGTCACGAGAAGACCGACCCCGGCGCCACGCCCCGGGCCGCCAGAGCGGCCTCGGTGGAGGGCGTGGACGTCAGCGACCACCAGGGTTCGGTCGACTGGGCGGCCCTGTGGGACGACGACGTCCGATTCGCCTATGTGAAGGCCACCGAGAGCACGACCTACAAGAACCCCTCGTTCGCCGCGCAGTACAACGGCTCCTTCCAGCAGGGCATGATCCGCGGCGCCTACCACTTCGCCCTGCCGGACCGTTCCAGCGGCACCCGTCAGGCGGACTTCTTCGTCGCCAATGGCGGCGACTGGTCGGACGACGGCAGGACACTGCCGCCCGTCCTGGACCTCGAGTACAACCCGTACGGAGCAACCTGCTACGGCCTGACCGACGCCCAGATCGTGAACTGGATCGGCGACTTCACCGCGCGGGTCAAGGAGCGCACCGGACGCCGGCCGGTGATCTACACGACCACCGGCTGGTGGCGGACGTGCACCGGCGACAGCGCCGCCTTCGCCGAGCGGAACCGGCTGTGGCTGGCGCGGTACGCCGCCACCCCCGGTCCGCTGCCGGCCGGCTGGAAGGCCCACACCCTGTGGCAGTACACCTCCAGCGGGCCGCTGGTGGGCGACCACAACCGGTTCAACGGAAGCCTGGCGGACCTCAAGGCGCTGGCCACGGGGTGAGGCGGCGGCGCTCAGCCGCCGAGCACCCCGCCGACCCCGCCGAGCACCCCGTCCAGGGTGTCGCCGACACCGTCCACCAGTCCGCCCACCACACCCTTGCCGTGGTGGCCGCCCTGACCGGGGGTCTGCGACGGCTGGCCGGGCTGCTGCGACGGAGTGGTCGGGTCGGCGCTCGGGGTCGTCTCGCTCGGCGCGGAGGGCGACGAGGGCACCTGGTCGTTCCGCTGCGCGGGGGCGGTGGGCGCCATGGTGGGCGCGGCCTTGGAGGGGGCCGCGTCCGGGGTGCCCGGGGCTGCGTGCCGCGGGGTGCCGGCGCTCCGGTCCGAACCGCCGCCACCGGGGGTGGCGGCGTCGGTGTGGTCGGAGATCAGCTTCGGCTTCGAGGACTCGCTGGGCGAGACATGGCTCTGCGAGGGCGAGTGATCCGCGGTGGGCTCGACCTCGTCCGGCGTCTGCGCCTGCTGTGCGTTCACATCGGAGCGGGCCTCGACGGACTTGTCACCGCCGACCGTCGAGTGGAGGCCGAAGGCTATGGTTCCGGCCACTCCGAGGGCGGTGGCCGCCTTGAGCGTCGTGGTACGCGCCTGCTGTGCGGCGGTCGGTCGGCTGTGTCGACCCATTTCGCTGGTCTCCCCGTTATGGCATGGGTTGGGTGGGGTGCCCCGGAAGCCCGATTCCCAGCGGAACAGATGTCCGACGCACACGTGTTAGACAGTAAAGAACCAGCCAGATGATAACCACCGTCCCCCGGTGTACGGCCACCCGTGCACCGGGGAACGTGTGTTCCTGGCTAGCGCGCGGCCTCCGGATAAAAGTCGCGCGAACGGCCCTTGCCGTCCTTGAGCTTCCCGAGCAGGCTCGCCGGGTACTCGATGGCCCAGTAGCTCACCGCGGCGGCGGGCACGGCCACCACCAGCACGATGACCACGGCCAGCGGGAAGCCCTCCTGGCCGTCGGGCGGCAGCAGCCCCGCGTTGTACAGGCCCAGCATGATCGGCTCATGCCAGACGAAGAGGCTGTAGCTGGCGAGGCCGACACCGGTGAGCCAGCGGGCCGTGAGCCATGCGTGCCACCGCCCCTGCCGCCGCACATGGATGGTGCTGTACAGCAGCAGCATCCACAGCAGGGCGGACAGCGGATGGTAGAAGGTGGTCGGGAAGTCCTCCGCCTCCGTACCGCAGTAGGACAGCAGGTACAGCCCTACGAGGGCGGCCGCCCGCAGCGGGATCGCCACCTTCGCGTCCAGCCGGCCGCGGTCGCCGAGGGCGACCATCGCCACGGCGAGGCCCATGCCCGCCGCGAACCCCCCGAAGCGGGCCTGCGGTCCGAAGTACACCGGCCATTCGGTGTGCGGGATCTCCAGCCCGTAGCGTGCGACCGCGATCCAGATGAACGGCCCGATGTACAGCAGGGCACAGCCCACGGCGCACACCGCCACCCGGGAGGCCCTCCGGCGCAGCGGACGGCAGGCGCGGACGGCCAGCGGGCCGAGCCCCACCAACGCCACATAGAACATGATTTCCAGCGACAACGACCAGGTCGGGCCGATGGTGTAGAAGATCTGCTCCTGGTCGAAGACCTGGGTGAAGGTGAGATGGTGCAGCAGATCGGACCACTCGCCGGGCAGGGTGGGATTGCGGGTGGCCCAGATGAACGTCACCGCCAGGAAGTACAGCGGGACGATCCGGATGGCCCGCCGGAAGAGGAACACCCGGCCGGGCCGGGTCGAGCCCCCCTCGATCGCCGCCCGTGCGTAGGACAGCGTCAGCAGATACGCGGACAGCACGAAGAAGAGGTCGATGACCTCCAGCGACACCAGCGCGTTCGCGTACCGGTTGGGCACCGGTGAGTGGGCTCCGTCCCGGTCGTAGACGAAGTACTGCTGCCAGACGTGGAAGACGACGGTGAGCAGCGCCGCCATTCCCCGCAGGCCCTGGATCTCCTGGCTCATCCGGTTCCGCGAGGGCGCGCCCTTGGCGGGTGTGCCGTTGACCGCCCGGGGGGCGGTGGTGGACGCGATGGCCGTGGACAGCGTGCTCATGTCCGCTTCACCGCCTTGTCACCGGGGCGCGGGGTGACCCGCCACTGGCGGTCCCGCAGCACCTCCTTGAGGAGCGACTGCCGGGCCACGATGTTCTTGAAGTGGCTGTAGAAGACGGTGGACACCAGCAGATACCGCCAGAACCACGCCCTGCGGCGGCGCAGTTCCGGCACCGCGAGCCGCCACGCGAACAGCGCCTGCACCAGCCCGGCGGACAGTGTGAACAAGGTGGCCAGCAGGCAGACCGGCACCGCCCAGTCGAGATGGTCCACTCCCCCGGCCCGCCACGCCGAGTACAGCAGTACGGGCAGGATCTGGAGGGTCAGCCACGGCTGGATCTCCCGCCACCCCAGCAGCACCAGCAGCCCCGCCTTCTGGCGGGCGGTGAAGGCCGGGGAACGCAAGCCGCGCCACAGGTACTTCAGCGACACCTGGAGCCAGCCCTGGGCCCAGCGCGACCGCTGGTTCCACAGCGCCTTGAGGGTGGTGGGCGCCAGTTCGCGCGAGATGAGCGTGCGGTCGGTGGCGATCCGGGCGCCCTCGTGCAGGGCGCGCATCGTGGAGTCGATGTCCTCGGTGAGCATCGTGCCGTGCATCCGGGTCCTGGCGAGCAGATCGGTGCGCCAGAAACCGTTGGAGCCGCCGAAGACACCGAAGGTGTAGAGCCGGGTGCGGCCGGGGTGGCTGACCGCGTAGATGGCCTCGAACTCCACGCCCACCAGCTTGGCGACCCAGGAGCTCTCGCCGTTGCGGATCACGCAGTGGCCCTGGACCACGTCGTAGCCGGCTGACAGCCAGTGCCAGGCGTGCTGGAAGGCGTCGGGCACCGGGTGGTGGTCCGCGTCGAAGATGCCGACGAACTCACCGCGCACCCGGGTGACCGCGGCGTTGACGTTCTGCGCCTTGGAGGTGCTGCCCGCCACCGGCATCAGCACCAGCCGCGGGTCGCGGCGGGCCATCTCGCGCAGGGTCTCCTCCACGGGCATGGGGTGCGGCGTGTTGTACGCGAGCACGATCTCCAGCTCGTTGGGGTAGTCCAGGCGCAGGAAGGACTCGATGGTGTCGACGATGGTCGCGGCCTCATTGGGCAGATACGCGGCGATGACGGCGCTGGCCGGTGGGTACGGCTGCGCGGGCCGTTCCGGCCGGGGCTTGGCGTCCAGCGAGAAGAGGCACTCCAGCACGATCAGCGCGGCCGAGAGCACCAGGCCGGACACCACGACCCAGTACGCGGCCGAGCCCACGTCCCAGCCCAGCTCGTACATCTGCTGGTAGAAGACGAACGGGATGCCCACCCCGAAGAGGAGCACCAGGACGGGCGAGAGCGCCGACAGCAGGGTGCGGAGCGCGGTGGCGAGGGTACGGCGGCTGCGCCGGTGGGTGCCGCGCATCCACGCCGCGTACTTGACCGGCCGCAGATCCCGGTGGCGGACCGACTCCTCGACCGCGTTCCGGGCGTTGGCGACGGCCTGGGCGCGGTCCGCGCAGTCGGCCAGCGGGGTCCAGCCGATCGCCGGGGTCAGCCGCACGTTCTCGTCGGCCACCACGAAACGGGTCCCGGCCACGGCGTTGGCGAAGTTCTGGAGTTCGCGGCGCGCGGCCTCCTCGTCCACACCGGGCATCAGCATCAGCAGATGGCCTTCGTCGTCCCAGCCGAGCCGGTCGCAGACGCCGCCCAGCTTCTCGGCCACGCCCGCGAGACGTTCGGCCACCTCCCGGCGCACCCGCGGCCCCAGCCGGGCCTCGAGCGCGGCGATCTCGGCCACGCCCACCATGGCGACGACGCCACCGGTGCGGCTGTCGTCGACCCGCTTGAGCTCCCGGTCGAGCTCGCCCAGGAAGTGGGGCTGGGAGTACAGGCCGGTGCGCGGGTCGAGCAGCAGGTTCTCGACGGGGACCGGGACCCGGCGCAGCTTGGCCTCGATCCGGGCGGAGAGCTCGACCGGGTCGGAGGTCTCCGCCACGCAGTCGTCGGCGCCGCCGCGCAGCATGTCGGCGACGCCGGTGGGGCCGGGGTCGGAGGTGACCATCAGCAGGGGGAGCGCCCGTCCCGCGGGGACGGCGCGGACCTCGCGTATCAGGTCCAGTCCGTCGTCGGCGTCGTCCAGGGCGACGATCGCGTCCGGCGGGGAGTGCCGCATCTGTCGGCTGACGTCGCCGGGCTCCGCATGGGTCACCTCATGCCCGGTGGAGACGAGTGTCCGGGTCAGCCGGTCGAGCCTGGGGCCCGGTTCGCCAACCGCCAGCACATGCCCGCTCTGTCCCGCCACGTCGCCGCGAGCGGCGGGCACGGGTTGCTGGGGTTCGCGTGATCGTGGGTGGTGCGAAGTAAGCACCTGAGGGGTTCCTTTCGTGGGGGGTTGCGTCACCGAACGGGCCGTGGGCACGCGGACGTTCCGGCCGGGTCGTGGCAGACCGCGTGGTCATGACGGACCACCGCGGTCAGGGCAGACCACCGCGGTCATGGCAGACCGCCGGGGTCATGGCAGACCACGTGGCCCGCGGGCGGGTGCACGGGGGCACGCGCCTACGGGCAGGCCGGAGGACGGCGTCGCCGGGAAGGCCGGGGCGATCCGCCGTTCGGTGAGTGGTGAGAGGCGGCTACGCCGCTACCGTGGCCGATCCGCGCGGGGAGAGGTGAGATCTCCGGCGGGCTCTCGGACAGACGGGCACGACGGCGGCGGGGATCACGCGGGCGTGCTCCAGTGAATTGCGCATTAGGTCCCATCCTGTTCGGATCGTGGGGGGCGGACCGAACATCACCAGTGCGGGGCGACCGATCTTTTGGGCCGACCGGTCGGATTCCCCAGTCTCATCGATCACTACGGAACCACACAACACATCGAGGTAACACTCTCATTAACCGATGAGAGAGTTCCGTTCGCCCGCCGATCGACCCCGGCCATCCCCAACTGCCCTGCGACACCCGCGTGTCGGCGCCCTGTCGGCGCCGCGTCGGCGGGTCGTCGGCGCGTCATCGACCCGGCGTCGGCGCCGCGTCGGTGGCATGTCGGCGGCTCCGGCCAGTCTTTATCGAGGCACCACATTCGGTGGTTGAATTCGGAAGGGACAACGCCATGCGGAATGCACGGGTTCTGATTTCCGGGGCCAGTATCGCCGGCCCCGCGCTCGCCTACTGGCTGGATCGTTATGGTTTCCAGGTCACCGTCGTGGAGCGCGCCGCGCGCCCGCGCCCGGGTGGACAGGCGATCGACGTACGGGGCCCGGCGCTCGAGGTGTGCGAGCGGATGGGCGTGCTGGAGGAGGTCCGGGCGCGCCGCACCGGGCTGCGCGGCATGTCGATGGTCGACGACGACGGCAAGGAGCTGTTCAGCACCACCGAGCGGACCGCGAGTGGCGGAGATCTCAACAGCTCCGACATCGAGATCCTGCGGGACGATCTGTCCTCGGTGCTGATGGCCGCGGGTGGCGACGGGATCGAGTACCTCTTCAACGATTCGATCGCCTCGCTCGTCCAGGGCCCCGACGAGGTGGCGGTCACCTTCCACCGGGGCGGTGCGCGCGCCTTCGACATCGTGGTGGCGGCCGACGGGGTGCACTCCTCCACCCGGGCGCTGGTCTTCGGCCCGGAGGAGGACTTCCTCCGCCATCTGGGCGGCTATCTGGGCGTGTGGACGGTGCCGAACTATCTGGGCCTCGACCGCTGGGAGGTCATCTACCAGATGGCCGGGGACGTCTGGGGCGGCATGATGATGAGCGTCCGCGACAACACCGAGGCGCGGGTCTACATCGGCATCGACTCCGAGGAACCGCCCGCCACGTTCCTCGGCTCCCGGTCGGTCTCGGAGCAGAAGCGGCTGGTGGCCGAGCGGTACAAGGACGCGCGCTGGGAGATGCCGCGGCTGCTGGAGTACATGTGGGGGGCGCCGGACTTCCACTTCGACGCGGCGGCCCAGATCCACGTGGACTCCTGGTCCCGTGGCCGGGTGGCCCTGGTCGGCGACGCCGGATACTGCGGCTCGCCGGCGTCCGGGCAGAGCACCAGCGTGGCCGTGGTCGGCGCCTATGTGCTGGCGGGCGAGCTCAGGGCCGCGGGCGGCGACCACACCGCGGCCTTCGCCGCCTACGAGCGCGAGCTGCGGGGCTATGTGGCGGCCAACCAGCAGCTCGCGCTGGACAACATGGCCCGGAAGCAGGCGCAGGACGCATCGGCCGGGCAGGGGCCCGACACCAACCCGACCAATATCGACGACAGCTTCTACGAGGTGGTCAACTCCTACACCGTCAAGGACTACTGACCCGGCCCGGCGGCCGTGGCCGGGTCAGCATCCGTGCCGGAGCAGCGGCCGTGGCCGGGTCAGCGGCCGTGGCCCGGCTAGGACACCACGTCCTTGCGGCCGAAGCCGCGGAAGGCGAACGCGACGAGCACCAGGGCGTACGCGACGGACACCGAGACGCCCTTCACCATCCCGCCCCACTCCATATGGGGCTGGAGCGCGTCCGCCCACGCGAACTGCCAGTGCGCGGGCAGGAAGTCGCGCCACGAGCCGAGCGCGGTGACCGCGTCCAGCACATTGCCCACGATGGTGAGCCCGACCGCGCCGCCCACCGCGCCCAGCGGCGCGTCCGTGACGGTCGAGAGCCAGAACGCCAGGGCGGCCGTGACCAGCTGGGACAGGAAGATGTACAGCACCACCAGGGCCAGCCGGACCAGGGCGTCCCCGACCGGCAGCTCACCGCCCGTGGGCATCCGCAGCGGCCCCCAGCCGTACGCCACGGTGCCCACCGCGAGCGCGACCAGCGGCAGCAGCACCATGGCGGCCGCGCTGAACACCAGGGCCACCACCAGCTTGCTCACCAGCAGCCGGGCCCGGGGCACGGGCGCGGCCAGCAGATAGCGCAGCGAGGACCAGCTGGCCTCGGAGGCCACGGTGTCGCCGCAGAACAGCGCGACCGGTACCACCAGCAGGAAGGCGGCCGAGACGAACAGCGCGGTGGCGGCGAGGTTGGCGCCGGAGGCGGTGGCCGTGGTCATCAGGGTGACCCGGTCCTCCCGCCCCTCGGGGGTGCCGCCGACGGCGAACGCGATCACGAGGACGAACGGCAGCAAGGCCAGCACCAGGCCCATCACCAGGGTCCGGCGACGGCGCAGCTGCCGTACGGCCTCGACCCGCAGCGGCAGGGTGTGGCGGGCCCGGTAGCCGGGCGCGACCTCGGTGACCTGGGACAGGGAGCTCACGCGGGTCCTCCTCCGATCAGCGTCAAGAAGGCGTCTTCCAGGCGCCGGTTGGGCCCGAAGCTGGTCACCGGGACCTCCAGCCGCACCAGTTCGGCGAGCAGCCGCGCGGGGGTGGTCCCGTCGAGCTGGACGAGCAGTCCGTCGGCGGTGCGGCCGGCGGAGACGACCCCGGGCAGCGCGCCCACCTTGCCCACCAGGGCCTCGCTCAACTCGCCGTCGTGGCCCACCAGCACACTGCCGCCGTTACCGGTGATCTCGCCGACCGCGCCCGCCTGGACCAGCCGGCCGCGGTCCATCACGACCAGATGGGTGCAGGACTGCTCGACCTCCGCCAGGAGATGGCTGGAAACGATCACCGTGCGCCCCGCGGCGGCGTACCGGATCATCACCTCGCGCATCTCGCGGATCTGCGGCGGGTCGAGGCCGTTGGTCGGTTCATCGAGGATCAGCAGATCGGGCAGGCCCAGCATGGCCTGGGCGATGGCCAGCCGCTGCCGCATGCCCTGGGAGTAGGTGCGTACGGCACGCTCCAGCGCGCTGCCCAGGCCCGCGATCTCCAGGGCCTCCTCGATATGGGCGTCGGCGGCGGGGCGGCCGGTGGCCCGCCAGTACAGCTCGAGGTTGGCGCTGCCGGTCAGATGCGGCAGGAAGCCCGCCCCCTCGACGAAGGCGCCGACGCGGGAGAGCACGGGCGCGCCGGGCCTGATGGCCTGGCCGAAGACCCGGATCTCGCCGTCGTCGGGGGCGATGAGCCCCATCAGCATCCGCAGGGTGGTGGTCTTGCCCGCGCCGTTGGGCCCGAGGAGCCCGAGCACCTGTCCCTTCTCGACGCGGAAGGACAGATCGCGCACCGCGTAGCGGTCGGCGGACTTGGCGTAGCGCTTGCTCAGACCGGTGATCTGAAGGGGTACGTCGGCCAGTTCGGGGTCGGGTGGCGGAGTGGCCGTACGCCGCCTGCCGGTCAGCAGCAGCGCGAGCGCCACCACGGCCGCGCCGAGCGGCAGCCCCCACACCCATGCGGGCAGCGGGGCGGGCTGGGTGTGCACCCCGGGCGCGGTGGGCACCGTCAGACCGCCGTCCGCGAGCCCGACCGTGTACGTGGCGGGCTCGTTCGGGGAGGCGTAGCCGAGGTCGGTGGAGGCGAGCACGAGCCGCAGCCGGTGGCCCGCGATGAGCTCGTGGTCCACGGCGGGCAGCCGGACGGTGACGGTACGGCCCTGCTTCGCGCCGTCGACGCGCACCGGCGCGACCAGTTGCTCGGGCAGCACCTGCTGTCCGTCCGGCCCCACGTCGTAGACCTTGGCGAAGAGCACGGCGTCGTCCGTGTCGGCCTTGACCCGCACCTTCACCTCGGGCGATCCGGTGATCCGCAGGGGCCGGTCCAGCGGCGCCGAGTCGAACCGGGCGAACTGCCCGGGGATGTCGAGGGAGAGACCGACGCCGAGCGAGGACGCCTGGGACAGTCCGGCGATGCCCGGCACGGTGGAGATGGACGGCGGTCCCGCCCCGGGCGGGTTGGCGAACGACTGCTCGCGTCCGCGCAGCGCCACCTTCCGGTCGCCGTCGCCGAGGCCGGCGTAGCGGTCGCCGGTGGCGCCGCGCAGTTGGACCGCGCCGTTGGTGGTGTCGATGCCACCGGTGCGGCTGATCCGGAAGGCGGGTCCGGTGTCGGTGCCCTTGTCGCCCTTGAGGTAGCGGTCGAACCAGGCGCCGGTGCGGGCCGCCACCCGCGAGGTCTCGCGGTCGCCGCCGTCGTGCCCGCCGGCCGTCCAGTCGACGGCGACCGGCGCGCCGTTGGCCCGGATCGCCTTCGCCATGGCGTCGGCGTGGCCGAGCGGGAAGAGGGAGTCGGCCTGCCCCTGGAGGATCAGCGTGGGGACCTTGATCCGGTCGGCGACGGCGGACGGGCTGCGGGCCTCGAGCAGTCGGCGGGCGGCGGCGTCGGGCTTTCCGGCGACCGCGACCCGCTCGTACATCTCGCACAGCTGCTTCTCGAAGCGGCCGCAGCCCTGGCTCTGGTCCGTCCTGGCCTCTCCCCCGCCGTTCGGGCCGCCCGGGTCCGACTGGACTCCTTGGCCCGTCCCGCCGCCTCCGCCTCCCTGGCCGCCCTGACCTCCCGGGCCCATCCCCCCGCCGCCCGCGCCGCCGGCGTCCTCCTGGTCGCCCTGGGCACCGCCGAGGTCGGCCGAGCCGGTGGTGAAGAACAGCCCGGCCCAGAGCTTCTTGTAGACGCCGTTCGGGAAGAGCGCGTCGGCGAGGTTCCAGTAGGTGATCTCGGGCGCGATGGCGTCCACCCGGCGGTCGTATCCGGCGGCGAGCAGGGAGATCGCCCCGCCGTAGGAGGCGCCTGCGACGCCCACCCGGGGGTCGCCCTGGCGGTCGAGCCGCACCTCGGGACGTTTCGCCAGCCAGTCGATCAGCCGCCGGACATCGGCCACCTCGTGGTCCGGGTCATTGAGCCCGATCTTGCCCGTGGATCTGCCGAAGCCACGCGCCGACCAGGTCAGCACGGCGTATCCGTCGCGGGCGAGTTCCTCGGCGTGGTCGCGTACGTCGTCCTTGCTGCCGCCGAAGCCGTGGCCGAGCAGGACCGCGGGCCTGCGGCCGGTGCCCGCGGTGAAGTACGAGGTGTCGATGTGCGCGCCCGGCATGTCCAGCACGCGGTCCTGGCGGTGCACGGCCGGCCGGTCGCCGGAGGCGGCCACCGCCCAGGTGCCCGCGCCCGCGAGGAGGACCGCGGCGGCGACGGCGGCGACCAGGCGCCGGCCCCTCGGCCGGGTCTTTCGGAGATCCATAGGTGAAACCCTAAGAGGAGGAGGCAAACGCCGCGGCTGACACCAGACGGATTCTCGTCCACTCCCCGGGGAGTACCCGGACACCGTCCGTACACCCGGCGCGGTATGCCCCGACCGTGGTGGCCGGGCTTTTGGATCAGCCGGATGATGCTCCATAAGATGCGCCGGTGATCATAAAGAAACGTCTGGCGACAGGCGCGTTGGGGCTGCTCGCGGCCCTCGCCTGCGGCCTGATATCCCCTCCGGCCGCGATGGCCGGCGAACCGGCTCCCGATTCCCCCAAGGTCGAACTGGTGCTCGACGTCAGCGGCTCCATGCGGGCCCGCGACGTCGACGGCGACACCCGGATGGCGGCGGCGAAGCAGGCGTTCAACGAGGTGCTGGACGCCACACCCGAAGAGGTGCGGCTGGGCATCCGCACCCTCGGCGCCAATTACCCCGGCAAGGACCGTAAGGCCGGCTGCCAGGACAGCGAGCGGCTCTACCCGGTGGGCCAGGTGGACCGCACCGAGGCCAAGGCGGCCGTCGCCACGCTGCGCCCGACCGGCTGGACGCCCATCGGGCTCGCGCTGCGCGGCGCGTCCAAGGACCTCTCCGGCGGCGAGGGGACCCGCCGGATCGTGCTGATCACGGACGGCGAGGACTCCTGCGGTCTGCCGGACCCGTGTGATGTGGCCCGGGAACTGGCCGCCCAGGGAACCCACCTGGTCGTCGACACGCTCGGGCTGACGCTGGACCGCAAGGTCCGCGAGCAGCTCAGCTGTATCGCCGAGGCCACCGGTGGCACGTATACCGCGATCCAGCACCGGGACCAGCTCTCCAGCCGCATCAAGCAGCTGGTCCGGCGCTCCGCCGACACACCCGTGGAGACGCCCACGCCGGTACGGGGCGCCGCGCAGTGCGCGAAGGCCCCGTACCTGGGCTCCGGCCTCTACAGCGACCGGGAGAGCTTCGGGGAACACCGCTGGTACCGGATGCGGGTGGCGCCCGGTCAGGAACTGCGGGCCTCGGCGAGCGTGGCCGTGGACCGCGCCGTGGACCCGGACTACGGCGTGCTGGTGCGGGCCGTGACCCCGGGCGGCCGGGAGCTGGTGCGCGGCAGCGAGGCGGGCAGCGGCCGTACGGACGTCATCTCCAGCGGACTGCGCTATCCGGTCGCGGACGTGGACGACGACGAGGACGAGACGGCGCGGACGGTGTGCGTGGAGCTGAGCCAGTCCTTCTCCGCGCCCGCCTCGGTCAAGCGCGCTCCGGGCCTTCCGGTGGAGCTCGCCGTCGACGTGGTGGACAACGACGATCCGCCCGCCGATGTGGCCGCCTTCGGCCTGGGCCGCGGCTGGGTGCTGCTGGGCGTGCTCACCGTGGGCGGGCTGCTCGTGGGGTTGCTGTGGGGCTGGCTGGCCCGCTGGCGTGTCACCGTCTGGAGGTCCAACTGATGCGAGCCTTGCGTACTCTCGGCGCGGCGCTCACCCTGTGCGCCGCCGCCTGGCTGACCGCCGCCGCACCGGCCGCCGCGGACGGCACGGACGGCACGGACGGCAAGAGCGGCACGGAGGCGCCCACCGAGGCGGGGACGGGCTTCCGTACCGCCACCGAGATCAAGCCCGGTCAGCGGGCCACCGCGGCGGCCTCCACCGGCGACTATCTGTACTGGGTGTTCCCGGCCGCCGCCGGGCAGGTCCCCGAGGTCGAGGCGGAGCTCAAGCTGCCCGACGCCTCGAGCCGGCACGGCAGCGCCACCTGGCAGCTGGATGTCTACGACGGTCTGCGCCGCCACCAGCCGTGCGCCTCGGGCACCCCGGCGCGCCGGGCGGCCCAGCAGGACCGGACGGTCACCGTGAGCTGCACCCTGCGCCAGGTGCGGTCCTGGTCCGAGCGCTGGGCCAACGACCCGCTACAGGGCGCCTATTACGTGCGGCTGACCGTCGTCGATCTGCCCGCCCAGGACCTCGGGCTGCCGATCGACGCCGAGGTCGAGGCGTCCGTACGGGACGCGGGCGGGGCGCACGCCGACGGCGGGGACATGACGCCGCTCAATCCGGTGCTGCGAGCCGGAACGGCCCCGGGGACGGACTCCGAGCCGCCGGACGACGACACGGCCTCGGATTCCGCGGATTCCGCGGACGACAAGGGCGGGGAGGTCCCGCACGCGGTCGCCGAGCCGGAGGACGGCTGGGGCTCCGGCTGGTGGTCGGACCGCTGGGTGTGGACCGTGATCGGCGCGGCGCTGGCGGCGCTCGCCGGGGTGGGCGGCTACACCCTCACCCGGGGGCCGCGCGCTCCGGGCCGTCCGCCGGTCGGGCCCTGATCCGATATCTGACCTGATGTCCGGAATCGGCGAGGGACCCGCACGGCGATCGTGCGGGCCCCGCGCCGCATCGGCTCCGGCGGCCCGGCCTTCAGGGAAGCTCCCGGGAAGTCGCCGCCCGGGCGCTCAGGAATAGTCCTTGCCCATGAGCTGTCCAAAGCCCTCGGGATCCGCGTCGAATCCACGAATAGCGCTCTGAATTCCCCATTCCCCCGCGTCGTCCCGGGTGAATACCGCGACCGTGGCGGAAGTGGCTTCTGAGACACCGGTGAAGTCACTCGTCATGAGTTCGGTGTATCCATTGAGAATCCGGACACTGGTGTTCGGGACATCCCCGAACGTCTTACGTCCCGAACCCTGCTGGATGGTTATCCCGACGACCACCCGCGCGTATTCGGACGACAGCCGTTCGAGCTCGAGGGTCATGGACTCGTCGGTGCCAAGGCCCTGACCGGTGCGGCTGTCCCTGTTGAGGTTGATGGTGCCGTCCGGTGAGCGGCTGTCGAAGTGGACCAGGTACGCGGGCGCACCGTACGGATCGGCGGCGCGGTACGTCCCGGCCACGATGTCGAGATCATGGGGCGGCTCACCGAGGGGACTCGGATCCCACTTGAGCGCCACCTCGATTTTCTGAAGCCCCTTGTTGAGACCAGTCACCCGGACTTCCCTTCCCTCGAACCGTGCGGATTTGAATGCGCGTGGCGTCAAGCCTATCGCGGGCAGGGCGAGTTGAGGATTTTTCCACAGCCGGGTGCGACGCCCCGCCGAGGGGTCTCTACTATGGGCCTCCGTACTAACGGCGGAAGGAAGCGTCCATGCGACGGTTGGGGGAGCTCGAGGCGGAGATCATGGACCGCCTCTGGGCTTGGCAGCGTCCCACGACGGTGCGGGAGATCGTGGACGACATCAACGAGCACCGTCCGGTCGCCTATACCACGGTGATGACCGTCGCTTCCATCCTCTACAACAAGGGCTGGCTGCTGCGCGCCAAGGAGGGCCGGGCGTGGGTGTACTCACCGGTCCGCAGCCGCGAGGAGTACACCGCGGCACTGATGGAGGACGCCCTCGGCACCAGCGAGGACCGCTCCGCCGCGCTCACCCACTTCGTCGAGCAGATGGGCCCCGAGGAGGTCAGCGCGCTGCGCAAGGCCCTGCGGACCGCGGGGCGGCGGACCAAGGCGTGACGGCCGCCCTCGCCCTGGCCTGCTACGCCGCCGTCGCCGGCTCAGTGGCCCCGAAGGCGCTGGCGCGCAGCGCCTGGCCGCATCGCGCCCCCGCCTTGGCGGTTGCCGTTTGGCATGGGTTAGTCCTGTCGTTCACCATCGCGCTGGCTCTGACCACTTATCACCTCGTCACCCCAACTTGGCATCTTCATAATGGAATGTCCGGCTTGCTCCGGTTCTGCGGATTGACGCCGGACGCCCGGATCCCGGGCACGGGCCCGGTCGGCGTTCCGGCCATTGCCGCACCGGCCTCGGTGGCGCTGATCGCGCTCGCCTTCTTCGGCCATGAGGTGCTGCGGGCCCGGCGCGTCCGCGCCCGCCACCGGAGCGTGCTGGACATGGTCGGCCGACGCTCGGCGCGGCTGCGCGCCACCGTGCTGGACCATGACACGCCCGCGGCCTACTGCCTGCCCGGCCGCAGGCCGCGGATCGTGGTGAGCGCGGGCGCGCTGCGGCTGCTCTCCCCCGCGCAGCTGGAGTCCGTACTGGAGCATGAGCGTGCGCATATCGCGGGCCGCCACCATCTGGCGCTGGCGGCCACGGAGGCGTTCGCCCGGGCGTTCCGGTGGCTGCCGCTGGCGCGCGAGGCCAGGGCGCAGACGGCGCTTCTGCTGGAGATGGCCGCGGACGACCGCGCGCTGCGCCGCCACCCACGCCAGGCGCTCGTCTCCGCCCTCTGCACGATGGCGGCGGGCCAAGGCGCCCATGCCCCCGGCGGCGCCTTCACCGTCGGCGGACCGGGCGCCGTGGTCCGGCTGCGGCGGATGCTGGACGCCCGGCGGCGTCCGCATCCGGCACTGTGCGGCGTGCTGGCGGCGGTCGCGGTGGGCTTACCGCTGCTGCCGCCTCTCCTGGGCTGCGCTCCTGGGATGTAGCGCTCCGAGCGCACCCCAGGGCCCGCCCCGGGCCGTACAGAGGGACCGCGGGACCCAGGGCGGGGTGTGGCGCGGCTCAGAGCCGTGACGGGGCTCAGAGCCGGTCGAGCAGGGTCCGCAAGGTGGCGACCTCGGTGGACTGGCTCTTCGCAACACCATCAGCGAGCTTCTTGGCCTTGGCGTTACGACGCTTTTGCCAAGTGTTGACTGTTCCGTGGGACGTACCGGCGCTTTACACACGGTTCGGCCTATATCCGCAGAACAATGGGTCGGGGTGGCCCAGGGTGTGCGCGCAGACCCCGAAAGCCCCCAGGAACCGCTCACCCCTCCCGCATCGCCAGCCTGGCCAGCATGTTCTTCGCGTCATCGGCGACCTGGGCGTCCGCGACCACCTCATAGCGCGCGGCCACGATCTGGCTGCGGGACGCGAAATCGCGCTGCCCTCCGGTCATGGCATGCCCGACGAAACCGAAGATCGCGCCGAACACCGCGCCGTAGACCAGACCGCTCACCAGCAGCACGATCACGTTGTGGGCGCCCGCCGCGAACACGGACAGCAGCAGCCCGATCAGCAGTCCGAACCAGGCCCCCGTACCGGCACCCGCGAGCGCCGCCCGCCCCCTGGTCAGCCGCCCGAGCACGGTCTCGACCATCCGGAGGTCCGAGCCGATGATCGCCGTATGCTCCACCGGGAATTTGTTGTCGGCCAGGAAATCCACCGCGCGCTGGGCGCCGGCGTAGGTCGGGTACGAGCCGACGACCGGGCGGTCGACCACCTCCGACGGCGGTTGCTGGGTCATCGCTGACTCCCTCCGTCAAGGAGAGCGTGCGCCCGCGCCTGCCTCCTCGCAACGGGAGCGGGACGGAGAGGGACGGGGAGAGGCGGAGAGGGGTGCAGAGAAACCCGCCGAGGGTCCGCGCGGCCCGGATATCCGGGAACGGCCACCGCGGCTCTCCGCGGCACATTTCCCCGCCACTCCTCGTCCCTCAATTCCCGTCCGGGCCGACACCGCGCGATTCCCGGAAGCCTCCGGTTCCTTTCCGCCGAGCGGAAAGGAGCCGGAGGCGTGGCGGACCTTACGGGTATCAGCCGCGGGCGGCGCGGTCGGTGTGGTCCGTGCGGATGAGGGAGCGCACCATCCGGCAGGTGGTGTTGGACGGCGGATGCACCCCGATCCGGGCGGCCGTGGACCGTATCTTGCGGTTGGACGCCTGCTCGGGGCGGTAGACACCGGAGTTGAGCAGCGCGATGGCCAGGCGCATCGCCTTCAGACGGCGGTTGTGGGACTCGTACCACTCACGCGGGCGCCCGGCCGGCATCCGCTTCTTCGGCAGGGTCGGAAAGGTCGGAAGATCCTGAAGAGGGGGTCCGGCAACGGCCATCGGCAACCTCCTGAGTTGGTCGGGAAACCTTCCCTTCAACTCCCTCCATTCTACGGCCCGGTACTGACAAAGGCCCCTGGTCAGACCGTTCCAAGGCGCTTTCGCGGTACCGTGTGCCACATGGAGATCTGGATCAATCCGGCATGCTCGAAGTGCCGTAGCGCGCTCACCCTGCTCGATGCGGAGGGCGCCGGTTACACCGTGCGCCGCTATCTCGAGGACGTACCCAGCCAGGACGAGATCCGCGCGGCGCTCGACCGGCTCGGGCTGGAGCCGTGGGACATCACCCGGACCCAGGAGGCGGCCGCGAAGGAGCTGGGGCTGAAGGACTGGCCGCGTGAGGAGGGCGCCCGGGACCGCTGGATCGCGGCGCTCGCGGAGCACCCCAAGCTCATCCAGCGGCCCATCATCACGGCGGACGACGGTTCGGCGGTGGTGGGGCGCACCGAGGAGGCGGTACGGGAGGCGCTGTCCCGGTCCCGCGGCTGACCTCGCGGCCAGGTCACGGGGCAGGTCGCGGGGCCACACCTCAAAACCGCGGAAACGCCCCGGCGCCCCGTGTACGTACACGGGGCGCCGGGGCGTACGTGGTGCCCGGTACCTCAGCCGGGCCGGCTCAGCGGCTCCGCGGTGCGGCCTGCTGCGGGCGCAGCAGGAACCGCTGCGTCTTACCGCTGGAGGTCTTCGGCAGCTCGGACACGAAGTGCACCTGCCGCGGATAGGCGTGCTTGGCGTACCGCTCCCTGACCAGCTGCTGGAGCTCGGCCGCGAGCGCGTCGCCCGCCTCGATCCCCGGGCGCGGCACGACGAACGCCTCGACGACCTCGCCGTACTCCTCGTCCGGTACGCCGACCACGGCGACCTCCGCCACCGCGGCGTGCTCCAGCAGCACGGTCTCCACCTCGAAGGGGCCGATGCGGTAACCGGCCATCAGGATGATGTCGTCGCCGCGCCCGGAGAAGAACAGATGGCCCTCCTCGTCGCGGGCCGCGGTGTCACCGGTGTAGAACCAGCGCCCGTCGGGGCTGAACTTCTCGGCGGTCTGCTCGGGGGCGTCGCGGTAGCCCTTGAACCACATCAGCGGGCTGTTGGCGATGTCCACCACGACCCGGCCGGGGATGTCCACGCGGGCCTGCGCGGAGTTGGTGTCCTCGCGCAGGATCTTCATTTCCCAACCGGGCAGCGGACGGCCCATGGAGCCGGGCTTGATCTCCTCGCGCAGGGCCGGGTGCCAGGCGTGTGCGATGACCATGCCCAGCTCGGTCAGGCCGTAGTGGTCGCGTACGGGCACGCCGAGCGCCTCGAGCGCCCAGTCGACGACGTCCGGGGGCAGCGGTTCGCCTGCCGCGGAGCAGCAGCGCAGCCGCAGATCGGCGGGGGCGGGGATGCCGGAGGCACGCAGCTTGCGGTAGACGGTGGGCCCGGCGGCGAAGTTGGTGACCCCGAAGCGGGAGAGCACCTCCCAGGTGGACTCCGCGGAGAACAGCCCGTTCAGCAGCAGTCCGCGCTGGCCGAGGGCCAGGGGCCCGATGAGCGCGTAGTACAGGCCGTACGCCCAGCCCGGGTCGGCGGCGTTCCAGAAGACGTCGGTGGGCCGGTGGTCCAGGCCGAACTGCTGGTACATGGCGAAGCCCGCGACCGCCCGCAGCGGGATCGGGACGGCCTTCGGCGTGCCCGCGGTGCCCGAGGTGAACAGCTCCACGATGAGCCCGTCGCCGCCCACGGCCGCCGGCTCGGACAGCGGGTCGTGCCCCTCGGCCAGCTCCGCGAAGGACAGATCGGCCCCGGTGACCGGCCCGGTGGTGACGATCCGCCAGGGGCGTTCGCCGGGGAAGCCCGACTCCGGGTCCAGCTTGGGACGTTGATCGGCGTCGGTGATCACGACCTTGGTGTCATTACCCGTGATCCGCAGCGCGATGGCCGGTGGGGCGAACGCGGTGAACAGCGGCACCTGGACGGCCCCGAGCCGCCAGATCGCAAGGCTCGCGACCAGCAGTTCGGCGGATTTGCCCATCAAGGTGGCGACGCGGTCGCCCACTCCGACTCCCTGGGCGGCCAGGGCACCGGCCATGCGTGAGGAACGGTCCCGAAGCTCCCCGTACGTCATGTCATGGCCGGTCATGTCCTTGCCCACCACCGTGAACGCGACGGCGTCGTCCGGGTGCCTGTCGCACAGCAGGTACGCGGTGTTCGCCGCAGGCTCACCGAAGGTCTTGAGCAGGTCAGCCATGCGCTCTTCTGGGCTGGTCAAGAGGGCTCCTAGTGCTGGTATCCACGAGTCGCGCCGGACGGGAGGGAGGGCCGGTGCCCGGCTTCGGGCGAGCGCGGACGCACCTCGGGGCGCGAGCGCACCTCGCCTTCCGGGGTGGGCTGTTCCCGGGTTGTGCTGACGAAGTCCCAGGCGGCGGCAGCTCCCGTTGGCCGGTACACGCTATCGCGCTTTCCGACCGGCGTCCCGACGCACTCCGGTCCCGTCGCACTACGGCAGTCCCGAGGCACTCCGGCGCCCCGAGGCACTCTGGCGTCCCCCCTTTCCCCGTCCTACCTTTGGGCAGCGGTAGGCATACCGCTCGCACGGCTTGTCATGTCTGAGCTCCGAGACGCCCGACACGAGGTGAGCCTTGATCCTCCCCCGAAGACCCGTCGGCCGGTTGACCGTCGTCGCCACCGTCCTCGCCACCGCGGCGGCCATCGCCGCCGGACCCGCGCGGGCCACCCCCGACGGCACACCGTCGGCCGGCCCCGCCCGGCCGTCGCTGGTGCGGCCGATCGATCCGCAGCAGTGGCGCAACCCCGACGACATGACCTGGGCCGACTACCGCGCGGTCCCCGGTACCCACTGGGCGGACCCCGCCGTCGAGCCCACCCGGCGCACCTTCAAGGGCGCGCTGGTGCTCCTGGACTATCCGGACGAGGAGTTCACGGTCAGCCGGCCGGCCGGGTCCACCCTGTTCGGCAATCCGCAGCCGAGCGCCTCCGACGTTCCGCGCGACCGCCTTCCGCGCTTCTACCAGGACTTCCTCAACACACCTGGGCCGCTGAACAACGGGCACACCATCAACGAGTACTGGATGGAGGACTCCGGCGGCCGCATCGGCGTCGATCTGACCGCCTTCGGTGTGTACCGCATGCCCGGCAAGTCCTATCAGTACGGCGTCGAGGACTCGATGAACCCGGGCGCCTGCCCGGCCGGGGACACCTGCGGCAAGGACATCCGGGAGGACGGCAAGGCCGCCTGGGTGGCCGATGTCGGCGCCGACAAGGCGGATTCGTTCGACTTCGTCTTCTATCTCACGGCCGGACAGGACGAGTCGTCCACCTGGCAGGAGTTCGGCCCGATGAAGTTCCCGGGCGCACCGGACGTACCCGCCGCCTGGGGGCCACCGGCCGCCGCGGGCGACAACTCCGCCCGGACCCGCTATGTGCCGTGGACGTCCTGGCAGGCCGCCGCCCGTATCTGGCCCAACGCCGCCGACGGGTCGTCGGTGCAGGCCGAGAGCTCCGGCATGGCCGTGTACGCCCATGAGCTCAGCCACATCCTGGGCATCGGGGACAACTACAACAACCCGTATGGCACCCCCCTCAGCCGTTCGTACACCGGTATCTGGAGCATGCTCTCCCGCGGCTCCTTCAACGGCCCCGGCGGGCCGCACACCCGCTGGCGGATCCCCGCCACGGCCGGGGGCTCGATGGGCTCCCAGCATGTGCTGCGCGACAAGCTGAAGCTCGGCATCGTGGACGAGAAGAACGTGCTGCGCCTGGACCGCGACGCGCTGAAGGGCTCCGGCCTCGTCGTCGCCCGGGTCACCGCACGCTCGGCGCCACCGGGCGAGAAGGGGCTCTCCGGGGTCAACATCACCATGGGCAGTGATCTGTCGGAGCCGTGCGACAACGGCACCGACCCGCTGTGTGACGGCGGCGGCTACGACAACTACACCGTCGAGGTCGTCGACCGGATGGGGATGGACTCGTTCACCCCGGATCACGGGGTGCTGCTGGCCAAGACCAAGAACAAGGACCGGGCACCGTTCGCCTGGGTGGTGGACGCCCACCCCGAGGACATCGACCTGGTGGACTTCCGGCGGCCCGACGGCACCGACCAGAAGATCACCATGGGCGACTACCGGCAGCTCAGCGACGCCCTCTTCCACGCCGGAGCCGACTCCGGCAGCCAGTACGAGTACCTCGACCGGGCCAACCGGCTGCACTTCTATGTGCTCGACCTCAAGCGCGACAGGTCCGGAGTGCTCTCGTACACCATCGCCGTGAAATCCCTCGACGGCGCCGGACCGCAGCGCCGCGGCGTGGCCCTGCACCGCGGCGAGGCCAAGGGGGATCCCTCCCGCTCCCGGGCCGTGTGCACCTTCGACCTGGACAACACCGGACGCACCACCGGGGACCGGGCGACGGCTCCGGCCACGTCGGTGGACTCGGATGTCTACCGGCTGTCGGCGAGGGCCTTCGGCCGCGGCTGGTCCGCCTGGCTGCCCAACCGTCTCGCCACCGCCAGGGCCGGTGGCTCGGTGGCTGTGGAGGTGGCCGTGACCGCGAAGAAGGGTGCCGAGCGGCGGGGCGCGGTCGTCCTCACCGCCCGCTCCGAGAGCGATCCGCACCGAACCGCCAAGGCGCTGTGCCGGCTGTCGGGTCGCCGGTAGGGCGACGGGTGACGGCCCGCCGGAACCCGGCGGGCCGTCCCCGTTCGGCGGTGCCACTCCGTCGGCGGTCCTACTCCGCCGGCGGTCCTACTCCGTCCCGTCGGCCGCGGTCTGGATCGGCACCCGGAGGGTGTCGGGCTCACAGCCCGCCGTACCGGCGATGATCCGCGCCGCGCCCTTGGTGAGCGGCACCAGGCTCTGCTCGTCCACCTTGTCCGGGGTGTCCCGCGGATCGAAGATGTACATGGGCGTGGTGATCAGCTGCACCAGCGGCACACCCGTGTAGTAGAAGTAGGCGCCGTCGGTGGCCGGGTTCGGCGCGAAGGCGGTCGGCGACAGGATCCACGAGCGGCGCAGGTCCTCCGCCGCGAGCGACTCGGCCACCAGCTGCTCCAGCCGGGGCGCCTGGGTGGTGAACCACCAGCGCACCTCGGGGTCGTCGGTGGGCACGACCTCCCCGTCGACCACCTCGGCCTGGCGTGCGGCGTGTTCCAGATGCATTTCGAGGACGACCTGGGGGAACAGCTCGGGGTGCGCCGCGATGAACGCCTGGGTGCCCGCCGCGCCCGCCATGTGGCCCGACGTCAGCACGAACAGCATGTTGTGCGGCCGCATTTCCCGCGGCACCGACGCCCAGAACTTGGCCTGCGCCAGGACGAGCGCCACCCCGGAGGCGTCCTCCACGGCCGACGCCCAGGGACCGTCGTGGTGTGAGCCGACGATCACCCAGTGGTCGGAGGCGCCGGGCAGGGTGCCCACCACATTGTGGGTGGTCTCCTCCGTGATGGTGGCATCGGAGACGATCCGGCCCTCGCACTCCCCCGACGCCATCAGCTCGCGGACCCGCTGCCCGTCCTTGCCACTCAGCCAGATGCCCGGGATGGAGCGCCGCTCGGCGTCATAGGGCCAGTAGAAGTCGCTGGTCTCCCAGGGCAGTCCGGTGAGCAGGCCGACATAGGCCGTGGCGCCGTCCTTGATGGCGATGTCGAAGTCCAGCACATGGGGAAGGTCGAAGGGCACGGTCTGGACGAGGTCGGGGAACACGCCCTCGGGGTCGTAGGAGCCGGTGGCGCGGGCCTGCACCTCGGTCTGCGGCAGCCGGGTGAAGCCGATCTCCTGCACCGCGATGGAGCCCCGCACCTCCCCGTCCTCCATCCGCACCAGCCGGCCCTCGGTGCCCTCGGTCGGGGTGGTGTACGGCAGGGCGAGTCCCTCGAAGCGGATGACCTCATCGGGCCGGTCGGTGGGCCAGATCTCGAAGGCGGCGGACCGCGGCCGCCAGATGGGCGTGTCCAACGGCTCCAGCCGTACGTCCGCCAGGCCCGTCTCCCGGAATTGTTCGGCGGCCCACTCCTCGGTCCAGCCGTCCGCCGGATAGCCCGCCCGGCGAATGCCCTGGCTGACGATCAGTTCGATCCAGGCCATCATCTCCTTCGAGGTGGGCGCCCGATCGATGTACTTCTCCAGCTCCGGCCAGCCGCTCATCGTCATCCTCCTCGTCGCCATGGTCGGCATTCATGGTCGGTGGGCGGGCTAAAGCTGGGCTAATGCGATGGCCAATGCGTGGGCTCATGCGTTGGCTCATGCGATGCCACGTCTCGTCCGGGAGGAGACCAAGCCGGGCGTTAGACCCACTTTGGTGGCGGCACAAATGATGGTCGCCGTATCCGGACAGGCCGCAGAGGAGGCGGCTCAGCCGCAGGTCAGCGCCCGATTGACGGTTGGGAGTCGAGTGTGCGTACCGAAAGCTCGGAGGAACGGGAACCGCGGGGCACGGCGCGGCGGAGGAGGTGGACCCGGCAGGTCCCGGCCGGTGTCGTGGGCGTGGCCGCGGTGAGCCTGATCGCGCTCACCGTCTCCCCGGTGAACGCCGAGCCCGATACCAGAGCCAAACCGCCGCGCGGCAGGAATCCGCTCCCCGCTCCCCCGCAGATCCGCGACCTGGACTTTCTGCTCGGCTCCTACACCTGCGACTACACCCCACCGCCGGGCGGAAAGCCGGCGGTGCTGAAGCTGAACACCAAGCGGGCCCTGGGCGGGCATTACCTCTACACGGACGCCACGCTCGAACCCGGAAGCGTGGTCGGCCGTTCGTCCTTCGGCTGGAATCCCGTGGACGGGACATTCATCACCCAGTACCACGACAACTGGGGTTCCTCCGGAAACTACACCTCGTCCGGCTGGAAGGACGGCCACCTGATATTCAAGGGGCCCCTCACCCAGGTGATCACACCGAATGCCTCCGGGCAGACGACGGGCGTGAAGCTGGACCTCAAGGATGACTACCAGGTGCTCGGACCAGGGCATTTCAAGGACACCACGAGCTTCACCTTCCCCGACGGAAGTACTTTGCAAGGCAGTTACGACTGCCGCCGCCAATAGCGTTCAGCATTCCGGACCGAGGGAAGTGGGGGTGGCCGACCATGGCGAGCAATGAAGAGAAGCTGCTCGACTATCTGAAGCGGGTGACGGCGGATCTCCGGCAGACGCAGCGCCGTCTGAAGGATGTCGAGTCCGCGGGGCATGAGCCGGTCGCCATCGTGGGAATGTCCTGCCGCTTCCCCGGCGGCGTACGGTCCCCCGAAGAACTGTGGGAACTGGTCGCGACGGAGCGGGACGCCATTTCGGAACTCCCCACCGACCGCAACTGGGATCTGGAGAACCTCTTCCACCCCGACCCGGACCATCCGGGGACGAGTTATACGCGCGAGGGCGGCTTCATCGACGACCCCGCGGGATTCGACGCCACGTTCTTCGGCATCAGCCCCCGCGAGGCCCTTGGGATGGCGCCGCAGCAGCGGCTGGCCCTGGAGGCGTCCTGGGAGGCCATCGAGCACGCCGGGGTCGACCCGGAGTCGCTGCGGGGCAGCCGGACCGGCACCTTCATCGGCTGCGATCACCTCGACTACTGCTCCGACGCCTCCCAGGTGCCCGAGGGCTCGGCCGGCTACTTCACCATCGGCAATTCCGCCAGCGTGGTGTCCGGCCGGGTGGCGTACACCCTCGGTCTCGAAGGGGCCGCGGTGACGGTGGACACCGCGTGCTCCTCCTCCCTGGTGGCCATGCATCTGGCCTGCCAGGCGATCCGGCAGGGCGAATGCGATATGGCGCTCGCCGGGGGCGTGGCCGTGATGTCCTCGACCGCACCGTTCATCGGCTTCAGCGAGCTGCGGGGGCTCGCGCCGGACGGCAGGTCCAAGGCGTTCTCGGCCAACAGCGACGGCATGACCCTGGCCGAGGGCGTGGGCGTCCTGCTGCTGGAACGGCTGTCGGACGCGCGGCGCAACGGCCACGAGGTCCTGGCCGTGATCCGGGGCACGGCGGTCAACCAGGACGGCTCCAGCAACGGGCTGACCGCGCCGAACGGGCCCTCGCAGCAGCGGGTGATCCGGCAGGCGCTCGCCAACGCCCGGCTTTCGGCGTCCGAGGTGGACGCGGTGGAGGCACACGGTACGGGTACGTCGCTGGGCGATCCGATCGAGGCCCAGGCGCTGCTGGCCACGTACGGGCAGGAGCGGCCCGAGGGACGTCCGCTGTGGCTGGGGTCCATCAAGTCCAACATCGGGCATGCGCAGATGGCCGCGGGTGCGGCCGGGGTCATCAAGATGGTGATGGCGATGCGCCACGAGGTACTGCCGGCCTCACTGCACATCGACGAACCGACGCCCCATGTGGACTGGAGCGCGGGCGATGTCCATCTGCTGACCGAGGCGCGGGAGTGGCCGCGTGGCGAGCATCCGCGGCGGGCGGGGGTCTCGTCGTTCGGCATCTCCGGGACGAACGCCCATCTGATCCTGGAGCAGGCCCCGGAGGGGGTCGCCGAGGCGGAGCCGGTGGAGTCGCCGAAGCCGGTGGGTGGGCCGGTGCCGTGGGTGGTGTCGGCGCGCGGTACGGAGGCGTTACGGGGCCAGGCGCGGGCGCTGGTGGCACGGGTGAACGCCGACCCGGGGGTGAGTGCCGCTGAGGTGGGCTGGTCCCTGCTGCGCTCCAGGACGCTCTTCGACCACCGCGCCGTGGTCATCGGCCAGGACCGCGAAGAGCTGGTGGCCGGGCTGGAGGCACTGGCCGCCGGAGAGCCGCATCCGGGCCTGGTGCACCCCGGCGGGGCCGCCGAGGTGGTCGGGCAGACGGTGTTCCTGTTCAGCGGACAGGGGAGCCAGCGCCCCGGTATGGGTGCCGAACTCTACGACCGCTTCCCCGTCTTCGCCGAAGCCTTCGACGAGGTGTGCGGTCTGCTCGATCCGCATCTGGAACACCCGCTACGGGAACTGGTCTTCAGCCGCGACCCCGAACAGGCGGCGCTACTGGACCACACCACCTACGCCCAGGCCGGGCTGTTCGCACTGCACATCGCCCTGGCGCGGCTCCTCGAATCCGTCGGCGTACGACCCGACGCCGTCATCGGGCACTCGATCGGGGAGATCGCCGCCGCCCATATCGCCGGAGTCTTCGACCTCCCCGACGCCTGCCACCTCGTCGCCGCCCGCGCCACCCTCATGGGAGGACTCCCCACCGGCGGAGGCATGGCCACCATCGCCGCCACCCCCGACGAACTCACCCACGACCTCACCGCGCACAACGGCCAGGTCAGCATCGCCGCCCTCAACACCCCCGGCAACACCGTCATCTCCGGACCCGCCGACCTCATCGCCGACATCAGCGCCACCTGGGCGGCCAAGCGCCGCAAGACCAGGACACTGACCGTCAGCCACGCCTTCCACTCCCCCTTGATGGACCCGATCCTGGCGCCGTTCAAGGAAGCCATCAGCGGGCTGACCTACCACCCGCCCACCATTCCCCTCATCAGCAACCTCACCGGGCAATCAGCCGACGAGCAGATCGCGACGCCTGAGTACTGGGCTCAACACATCCGCCAACCCGTCCACTTCCACCCCGCCATCACCCACACCACACCCCACACCGCCGTCTACCTCGAACTCGGCCCCGACCCCACCCTCGCCACCGCCACCCACCACACCCTCCACCACCACACCACCGAAACCGACCGACCGACGCCGCTGATCGCGTCCACCCTCACCCGTAAGCAGCCCGACGCGCAGGCCCTCACCCACACGCTCGCCCGGCTGCACACCGTCGGTGTCAATGTCGACTGGACCAGTTGGTTCCCGGCCGACCCGGCCCCCCGGGTCGTCGGGTTGCCGACGTATGCCTTCCAGCACCAGCGCTTCTGGCTGGCCCCGCCCGCCGCCCGTACGAGCTTCGAGGGGGCTGCCGGGGACCCGGCCGAGGCGCAGCTCTGGCATGCCATCGAGGAGCTCGACGTCGACGCCCTCACCAGCACACTCCAGCTGGACAAGGACAGCCCCGGCATCGACGCCCTGTTGCCCGCACTCCCCGTACTGTCCGCCTGGCGGCGTCAGCACCGTGAACGCTCCACCGTGGACTCCTGGCGCTACCGGGCCACGTGGCAGCAGCTCCCCGACCCGGCCGCCCCGGCCCTGACCGGCACCTGGCTGGTGGTCGTCCCTGCCGGGCAGGAGGAGCACACCACAGTCCAGGTCACCCTCCAGGCGCTGCGGGCGCACGGCGCCACGGCGCTCCCGTACGCGGTCGAAGCTCATCACGTCGATCGCGCCACGTTCCGCGAACGTCTCGACCAGCTGACCGAGGAGTCCCAGCCCGCCGGGGTCATCAGCCTGCTCGCCCTCGACACGGAACCGCTCGCCGGCCACTCCGCGGTGTCCGCCGGGCTCAGTGCCACCACCGCCCTCCTCCAGGCCCTCGATGACGCAGGAATCGACGCGGGATTCAGCGCGCCCCTGTGGTGTGTCACGCAGGGCGCCGTCGCCACCAGCCGCAGCGACCTCCTCCCCCACCCCGAGCAGTCGCCGATCTGGGGTTTCGGCCGCGTGGCCGCGCTGGAGCATCCGCAGCGCTGGGGCGGTCTCATCGATCTGCCCGTCACCATGACCCACCACACCGCGGGTCGGCTGGCGGCCCTGCTCGCCCCCGGGCAGGCCGAGGACCAGGTCGCCATTCGCACCACCGGTACGTACGCACGCCGCCTCACGCGTGTGCCCGCCGCCGACACCGTCCCCGCCCCCGCTCCCTGGGAGCCGTCGGGCACCACGCTCATCACCGGTGGCACCGGAGGTCTCGGCGCTCAGGTCGCCCGCTGGCTGGCCGACCGGGGCGCACCCCGTCTCCACCTCGTCAGCCGTTCCGGGCCCGACGCGCCCGGCGCGGCCGAGCTCAGCGAGGAGCTCACCGCGCTGGGGACAGACGTCACCATCACCGCCTGCGATGTCTCCGACCGCGCCGCGCTCCGGCGGCTCATCGACGCCGTCCCCGCCGAACACCCCCTCACCACGGTCATCCACACCGCCGGCACGATGGAACTGGGGCAGATCGGCGAGCTGGACCCCGGGCGGTTGCAGCCCGTTCTGCGGTCCAAGGCGCTGGCCGCCGCGCATCTGCACGACCTCACCCAGGACCTCGATCTCACGGCCTTCGTACTCTTCTCGTCGAACGCCGCGACGTGGGGCAGTGGGCAACAGGCCGCCTACGCCGCCGCGAACACCTACCTGGACGCGCTCGCCGAGCACCGCCGCGCCCGGGGTCTGCCCGCCACCAGCCTCGCCTGGGGGCCGTGGGGCGAGGCGGGCATGGCCGCCGACCAGCACACGCTCTCCCACCTCGAGCGGCGGGGGCTCTCCCCGCTCCCGACCGGCCTCGCCATCGCGTCGCTGCAACACGCGCTGACACACGACGACACCGCCGTCACGATCGCGGATGTCGACTGGGAGAGGTTCGGCCGTACGTTCACCGCGCAGCGCCCGAGCCCGTTCCTCACCCGGCTGATGCCGTCGAGCGCGGAGCCCGCCACGTCCACGGCCATCGCGGCCGACGACAATCCGCTGCGGCAACAGCTCAGCGCGGCGCCCGCCGCGCAGCGCCATCAGCTCCTGGTCCGCCATATCCAGACCCTGGCCGCGACGATCCTCGGCCACTCCGGCCTGGACGCGATCCCCCCGGGGCAGCCCTTCCAGGAGCTGGGCTTCGACTCCCTCACCGCGGTCGAGCTGCGCAATCAGCTCGCCGCCACGACCGGCCTCGCTCTCGCTCCGGCGCTGGTCTTCGACCATCCGACGCCGAACGCGCTCGCCACATATCTGAGCGCCGAACTCACGGGGGAGAAGGCCGCCGTCACCACCCACACGTCGTCCGCGGCCGCCGACGACGAGCCGATCGCGATCGTCGGCATGGCCTGCCGCTACCCGGGCGGCGTGCGCTCTCCGGAGGAGCTGTGGGAACTGGTCGTCGCGGGCCGGGACGCCATCAGGGAGATGCCCGCCGACCGCGGCTGGGACCTGGACACGCTCTTCGATCCCGACCCCGAGCGTCTGGGCACCAGCTATGCGCGCGAGGGCGGTTTCCTCCACGACGCGGCCGGGTTCGACGCGGCGTTCTTCGGCATCAGCCCGCGTGAGGCGCTCGCCATGGACCCGCAGCAGCGGCTGCTCCTGGAAACCGCGTGGGAGACCTTCGAGAGCGCGGGCCTGGACCGGGACACGCTCGCCGGGAGCGCCACCGGCGTCTTCGCGGGCGGCACCTATCAGGGCTACGGCGCCTCCGGCAACTCCTCGGCGCGGGAGGTCGAGGGGTATCTGCTCGCGGGCGGTACGCCGAGTGTCATGTCGGGCCGGGTGGCGTATGCGTTCGGCCTCGAGGGCCCCGCGGTGACGGTGGATACGGCGTGCTCGTCCTCGCTGGTGGCCATGCATCTGGCCGCCCAGGCGCTGCGACAGGGCGAGTGCACGATGGCGCTGGCGGGTGGCGTGACGGTGATGGCCACGCCGACCACCTTCATCGAGTTCTCCCGGCAACGCGGTCTGGCGGCCGACGGCCGGTGCAAGCCGTTCGCGTCGGCGGCCGACGGCACCGGCTGGGGCGAAGGCGCCGGGCTGCTGCTGCTGGAACGGCTGTCGGACGCGCGGCGCAACGGCCACCGGGTGCTGGCCGTGATCCGTGGCTCCGCGGTCAACCAGGACGGCACCAGCAACGGGCTGACCGCGCCGAACGGGCCCTCGCAGCAGCGAGTGATCGGCCAGGCGCTCGCCAACGCCCGGCTGTCGCCGGCAGAGGTCGATGTGGTGGAGGGACACGGCACCGGAACCACGCTCGGCGATCCGATCGAGGCGCAGGCGCTGCTGGCCACGTACGGGCAGGAGCGGCCCGAGGGGCGTCCGCTGTGGCTGGGGTCCATCAAGTCCAACATCGGCCACACCCAGGCCGCCGCCGGAGTGGCCGGGGTCATCAAGATGGTGATGGCGATGCGCCACGGGGTGCTGCCCGCCTCACTGCACATCGACGAACCGACCCCGAATGTCGACTGGAACGCGGGCGATGTCCGTCTGCTGGCCGAGGCACGGGAGTGGCCGCGGGGCGAGCATCCGCGCCGAGCGGGGGTCTCGTCCTTCGGCATCAGCGGGACCAATGCGCATGTCATCGTGGAGCAGGCGCCCGAGGCGGCCGAAGCCGTCGAGGCGTACTCGGCGGAGCCGATGGGCGGGCCGGTGCCGTGGGTGGTGTCGGCGCGCGGTACGGAGGCGTTACGAGGCCAGGCGCGGGCGCTGGCCGAACGGGTGAACGCCGACCCCGAGGTGAGTGCTGCCGAGGTGGGCTGGTCCCTGCTGCGCTCCAGGACGCTCTTCGACCACCGCGCCGTGGTCATCGGCCAGGACCGCGAAGAGCTGGTGGCCGGGATGGAGGCGCTGGCCGCCGGAGAGCCGCATCCGGGCCTGGTGGAGCCCGGGGAGAAGGCCGAGCCCACCGGTCAGACCGTTTTCCTGTTCAGCGGACAGGGCAGCCAACGCCCCGGCATGGGCGCCGAACTCTACGACCGATTCCCCATCTTCGCCGAAGCCTTCGACGAGGTGTGCGGTCTGCTCGATCCGCATCTGGAACACCCGCTACGGCAGGTGGTCTTCGACAGCGATCCGGAGCGTACCGGGCTGCTGGATCACACCACCTACGCCCAGGCCGGGCTGTTCGCACTGCATATCGCCCTGGCACGACTCCTCGACTCCGTCGGCGTACGACCCGACGCCGTCATCGGGCATTCGATCGGGGAGATCGCTGCCGCCCATATCGCCGGGGTCTTCGACCTCCCCGACGCCTGCCACCTCGTCGCGGCCCGCGCCACTCTCATGGGAGGGCTTCCCGAGGGCGGAGGCATGGCCACCATCGCCGCCACCCCCGACGAACTCACCCACGACCTCACCACACACAACGGCCAGGTCAGCATCGCCGCCCTCAACACCCCCGGCAACACCGTCATCTCCGGACCCGTAGACCTCATCGCCGAGATCAGCACAACCTGGGCGGCCAAGGGCCGCAAAACCAGGACACTGACCGTCAGCCACGCCTTCCACTCCCCCCTGATGGACCCAATCCTGGCGCCATTCAAGGAAGCCATCAGCGGACTGACCTACCACCCGCCCACCATCCCCCTCATCAGCAACCTCACCGGACAACCAGCCGACGAACACATCACCACCCCCGACTACTGGACCCAACACATCCGCCAACCCGTCCACTTCCACCCCGCCATCACCCACACCACACCCCACACCGCCGTCTACCTCGAACTCGGCCCCGACCCCATCCTCGCCACCGCCACCCACCACACCCTCCACCACCACACCACCGAAACCAACCGACCCACGCCACTGATCGCGTCCACCCTCACCCACAAACAACCCGACACCCACGCCCTCACCCACACCCTCGCCCAACTCCACACCCACGGCACCACCATCGACTGGACCAGCTGGTACCCCGCCACCCCCACCCCCCGCACCATCGGCCTCCCCACCTACGCCTTCCACCACCAGCACTACTGGCTGTCGTCCGCCACCCCCTCCGGACCGGAGCCCATCGAGACAGCGGCTCTGGTCGACAGGGAGTTCTGGGAGGCGGTGGAGCGCGAGGATCTGGAAGCTCTGGCGGCGACCATCGACTCACCGGCGGATCAGCAGCCCATGCTGGGCGCTGTTCTCCCGACGCTGTCCGCCTGGCGGCGACAGCACCGGGAGCGGTCGGTCATCAATTCATGTCGATATCGGACCACTTGGAAGCGCCTTCCCACTCCTTCCACGCGTCCGGACCTCACCGGCACCTGGCTGCTGATCATCCCCGCGGGCCAGGCCGACCACCCTGCCGTGGCAACCGCCGCACAGACCCTGACCAGCCACGGCGCCACTCCGCTCCGCCATGTGCTCGATGCCCGTACCGTTGATCGCGACGCCCTGGCGGACCACCTCACGCGTCTGGCCACGGAGGGCGAACCCGTCGGAGTGCTGAGCCTGCTCGCCCTCGACGACGAGCCGCACCCCCTGTACGCCGCCGTGCCCTCCGGGCTGGCCGCGACCACCGTGCTCGTCCAGGCCCTCGGCGACGCCGAGATCCCGGCGCCCCTGTGGTGCCTCACTCAAGGCGCCGTCGCCGCCGGTCCCGGCGATCCGCTCCCCAGCCCGCGGCAGGCGCAGACCTGGGGACTTGGCCGCGCCGCGGCCCTGGAGCACCCTCGCCGCTGGGGTGGCCTGATCGACCTCCCGACCGTCATCGACCACCACACCGCGGACCGCCTGGCCGCCCTGCTCGCCCCCGGTGGGCCGGAGGACCAGACCGCCATCCGTGCCACCGGCAGCTACGCCCGGCGCCTCCGTAGGGCCGGTACGCCCACCACTGCCCCCAGGACCTGGCAGCCCACGGGCACCACTCTCATCACCGGCGGCACCGGCGGTCTGGGCGCCCATGTCGCCCGCTGGCTCGCCCGCCACGGCGCGCCCCATCTCCACCTCATCAGCCGCTCCGGCCCCGACGCACCCGGCGCCACCCAACTCGCCCAAGAACTCACCGACCTGGGCACGACCGTCACCATCACCGCCTGCGACGCCTCCGACCGGGCCGCTCTCCAGCGCCTCCTCGACACGATCCCCGCCGAACACCCCCTCACCACCGTCATCCACGCCGCCGGAACGTCGGACACCGAGCTCATCGCCGATCTGGGGCCGGAGCGACTACAGCATGTGCTCGGGCCCAAGGCCCTGGCCGCCGCCCATCTGCATGAGCTGACGCAGGGGCTCGACCTCAGCGCCTTCGTGCTCTTCTCGTCCGGCGCTGCCGCGTGGGGCGGCAGTCGGCAAGGAGCCTACGCCGCCGCGAACACCTATCTCGACGCGCTCGCCGAACACCGCCGCGCCCGGGGACTCCCCGCCACCAGCCTCGCCTGGGGCCCCTGGGGCGACGCGGGCATGGCCGCCGACGAGACCGCGCTCGCGTTCTACGGACGGCGCGGGCTGTCCCCGCTGAGCCCCGAACTGGCCGTGGCATCGCTCCAGCACGCCCTGGACCACCGTGACACCACGGTCACCGTGGCGGACATCGACTGGGAGAGGTTCCCGACGGCGTTCACCGCGCAGCGCCCCAGCCCCCTTCTCGACGAGCTGGTCACGGCCGCCGAGGACCCCACCGGGCGAACCACGGGTACGTCCACGGACACGTCCGTCGGCACCTCGCTCCAGCAGCGGCTCGCTGCCGCCACACCCGAGCAGCAGCACCAGCTCCTCCTCGAGCGGATCCAGTCCCTCGCGGCCTCGGTCCTGGGGCATTCCGGACCGGACGCCGTCCCGCCCGGCCAGCCGTTCCAGGAGCTCGGGTTCGACTCCCTGACGGCCGTGGAGCTGCGCAACCAGCTCGCCACCGCCACCGGAATCGACCTCGCGCCCGCGCTCGTCTTCGACCACCCCACGCCCAACGCCCTCGCCACGTATCTGCGCGCCGAACTCACTGGTCAGCAGATGGCCGTCACCGCTCACACCCCGACCACCGCAGCCGCCCAGGACGAGCCGATCGCGATCGTCGGCATGGCCTGCCGCTACCCCGGCGACGCACACTCCCCGAAGGAGCTGTGGGACCTGGTCATGGCCCATCGCGACGCCATCGCGGAGATGCCCACCGACCGCAACTGGGATCTGGACGCGCTCTACGACCCCGATCCCGACCGCTCGGGTACGAGCTATGTCCGCGAGGGCGGATTCCTCTACCAGGCGGCCGAGTTCGATCCCGCGTTCTTCGGCATCAGCCCGCGCGAGGCGGTCGCCATGGACCCGCAGCAGCGACTGCTCCTGGAAACCGCGTGGGAGACCTTCGAGAGCGCGGGCCTGGACCGGGACACACTCGCGGGCAGCGACACGGGCGTGTTCGCGGGGGTGACGTCCCAGGACTACATCTCCCTCACCGGCGATACGGCGAGCGACGTCGAAGGCTATGTCGCCACGGGCAATATCGGCAGTGTGGTGTCCGGCCGGGTGGCCTACTCCTTCGGCCTCGAAGGGCCAGCGGTCACGGTGGACACCGCCTGTTCGTCCTCGCTCGTGGCCATGCATCTGGCATCCCAGGCCCTACGGCAGGGCGAATGCACGATGGCCCTGGCCGGCGGGGTGACGGTGATGGCCACCCCGGGCGCGTTCATCGAGTTCTCCCGCCAGCGCGGTCTGGCGCCCGACGCACGGTGCAAACCGTTCGCGGCCGCGGCGGACGGCATGGTGTGGGGCGAGGGCGTTGGTCTCGTCCTGCTGGAACGGCTGTCGGACGCGCGGCGCAACGGCCACCGGGTGCTGGCCGTCGTCCGTGGCTCCGCCGTCAACCAGGACGGCACCAGCAACGGCCTGACCGCGCCGAACGGGCCCTCGCAGCAGCGGGTGATCCGGCAGGCGCTCGCCAACGCCCGGCTGTCACCGTCCGACGTGGACGCCGTCGAGGCACATGGCACCGGGACCACCCTCGGCGATCCGATCGAGGCGCAGGCACTGCTGGCCACGTACGGCCAGGAACGGCCGGAGAGCCAGCCGCTGTGGCTCGGCTCCATCAAGTCCAACATCGGCCACACCCAGGCCGCCGCCGGAGTGGCCGGGGTCATCAAGATGGTGATGGCGATGCGCCACGGCGTGCTGCCCGCCTCACTGCACATCGACGAACCGACCCCGAATGTCGACTGGAGCGCGGGCGACCTGCGCCTGCTCACCGAATCCATCCCATGGCCGCACGGCGAGCGGCCCCGCCGGGCGGGGATCTCCTCCTTCGGCATCTCCGGTACGAACGCCCATCTCATCCTGGAGCAGGCCCCCGAGCCGATGGAGCCCGCTCCCGTATCGGACGCCGCTGGTGTGGTGCCCTGGGTGATCTCCGCACAGAGCGCCGTGGCGCTACGAGGCCAGGCGCGGGCGCTGACCGGGCACATCATCGGCGAGCCCGAGGTAAGCGCCTCGGAGGTGGGCTGGTCCCTGCTGCGATCCAGGACGCTCTTCGACCACCGCGCCGTGGTCATCGGGCAGGACCGCGAAGAGCTGGTGGCCGGGCTGGAGGCACTGGCCACCGGAGAACCGCACCCGGGTCTCGTACACCCCGGGGAGACGGCCGAGTCCACCGGTCAGACCGTGTTCCTGTTCAGCGGACAGGGCAGCCAACGCCCCGGCATGGGCGCCGAACTCTACGACCGCTTCCCCGTCTTCGCCGAAGCCTTCGACGAGGTGTGCGGTCTGCTCGACCCGCATCTGGAACACCCGCTACGGGAACTGGTCTTCAGCCGCGACCCCGAACAGGCGGCGCTACTGGACCACACGACGTACGCCCAGGCCGGACTGTTCGCACTGCACATCGCCCTGGCACGACTCCTCGACTCCGTCGGCGTACGACCCGACGCCGTCATCGGACACTCGATCGGAGAAATCGCCGCCGCCCACATCGCCGGGGTCTTCGACCTCCCCGACGCCTGCCACCTCGTCGCCGCCCGCGCCACCCTCATGGGAGGGCTTCCCGAGGGCGGAGGCATGGCCACCATCGCCGCCACCCCCGACGAACTCACCCACGACCTCACCGCGCACAACGGCCAGGTCAGCATCGCCGCCCTCAACACCCCCGGCAACACCGTCATCTCCGGACCCGCCGACCTCATCGCCGACATCAGCGCCACCTGGGCGGCCAAGCGCCGCAAGACCAGGACACTGACCGTCAGCCACGCCTTCCACTCCCCCTTGATGGACCCGATCCTGGCGCCGTTCAAGGAAGCCATCAGCGGGCTGACCTACCACCCGCCCACCATTCCCCTCATCAGCAACCTCACCGGGCAATCAGCCGACGAGCAGATCGCGACGCCTGAGTACTGGGCTCAACACATCCGCCAACCCGTCCACTTCCACCCCGCCATCACCCACACCACACCCCACACCGCCGTCTACCTCGAACTCGGCCCCGACCCCACCCTCGCCACCGCCACCCACCACACCCTCCACCACCACACCACCGAAACCGACCGACCGACGCCGCTGATCGCGTCCACCCTCACCCGTAAGCAGCCCGACGCGCAGGCCCTCACCCACACGCTCGCCCGGCTGCACACCGTCGGTGTCAATGTCGACTGGACCAGTTGGTTCCCGGCCGACCCGGCCCCCCGGGTCGTCGGGTTGCCGACGTATGCCTTCCAGCACCAGCGCTTCTGGCTGGCCCCGCCCGCCGCCCGTACGAGCTTCGAGGGGGCTGCCGGGGACCCGGCCGAGGCGCAGCTCTGGCATGCCATCGAGGAGCTCGACGTCGACGCCCTCACCAGCACACTCCAGCTGGACAAGGACAGCCCCGGCATCGACGCCCTGTTGCCCGCACTCCCCGTACTGTCCGCCTGGCGGCGTCAGCACCGTGAACGCTCCACCGTGGACTCCTGGCGCTACCGGGCCACGTGGCAGCAGCTCCCCGACCCGGCCGCCCCGGCCCTGACCGGCACCTGGCTGGTGGTCGTCCCTGCCGGGCAGGAGGAGCACACCACAGTCCAGGTCACCCTCCAGGCGCTGCGGGCGCACGGCGCCACGGCGCTCCCGTACGCGGTCGAAGCTCATCACGTCGATCGCGCCACGTTCCGCGAACGTCTCGACCAGCTGACCGAGGAGTCCCAGCCCGCCGGGGTCATCAGCCTGCTCGCCCTCGACACGGAACCGCTCGCCGGCCACTCCGCGGTGTCCGCCGGGCTCAGTGCCACCACCGCCCTCCTCCAGGCCCTCGATGACGCAGGAATCGACGCGGGATTCAGCGCGCCCCTGTGGTGTGTCACGCAGGGCGCCGTCGCCACCAGCCGCAGCGACCTCCTCCCCCACCCCGAGCAGTCGCCGATCTGGGGTTTCGGCCGCGTGGCCGCGCTGGAGCATCCGCAGCGCTGGGGCGGTCTCATCGATCTGCCCGTCACCATGACCCACCACACCGCGGGTCGGCTGGCGGCCCTGCTCGCCCCCGGGCAGGCCGAGGACCAGGTCGCCATTCGCACCACCGGTACGTACGCACGCCGCCTCACGCGTGTGCCCGCCGCCGACACCGTCCCCGCCCCCGCTCCCTGGGAGCCGTCGGGCACCACGCTCATCACCGGTGGCACCGGAGGTCTCGGCGCTCAGGTCGCCCGCTGGCTGGCCGACCGGGGCGCACCCCGTCTCCACCTCGTCAGCCGTTCCGGGCCCGACGCGCCCGGCGCGGCCGAGCTCAGCGAGGAGCTCACCGCGCTGGGGACAGACGTCACCATCACCGCCTGCGATGTCTCCGACCGCGCCGCGCTCCGGCGGCTCATCGACGCCGTCCCCGCCGAACACCCCCTCACCACGGTCATCCACACCGCCGGCACGATGGAACTGGGGCAGATCGGCGAGCTGGACCCCGGGCGGTTGCAGCCCGTTCTGCGGTCCAAGGCGCTGGCCGCCGCGCATCTGCACGACCTCACCCAGGACCTCGATCTCACGGCCTTCGTACTCTTCTCGTCGAACGCCGCGACGTGGGGCAGTGGGCAACAGGCCGCCTACGCCGCCGCGAACACCTACCTGGACGCGCTCGCCGAGCACCGCCGCGCCCGGGGTCTGCCCGCCACCAGCCTCGCCTGGGGGCCGTGGGGCGAGGCGGGCATGGCCGCCGACCAGCACACGCTCTCCCACCTCGAGCGGCGGGGGCTCTCCCCGCTCCCGACCGGCCTCGCCATCGCGTCGCTGCAACACGCGCTGACACACGACGACACCGCCGTCACGATCGCGGATGTCGACTGGGAGAGGTTCGGCCGTACGTTCACCGCGCAGCGCCCGAGCCCGTTCCTCACCCGGCTGATGCCGTCGAGCGCGGAGCCCGCCACGTCCACGGCCATCGCGGCCGACGACAATCCGCTGCGGCAACAGCTCAGCGCGGCGCCCGCCGCGCAGCGCCATCAGCTCCTGGTCCGCCATATCCAGACCCTGGCCGCGACGATCCTCGGCCACTCCGGCCTGGACGCGATCCCCCCGGGGCAGCCCTTCCAGGAGCTGGGCTTCGACTCCCTCACCGCGGTCGAGCTGCGCAATCAGCTCGCCGCCACGACCGGCCTCGCTCTCGCTCCGGCGCTGGTCTTCGACCATCCGACGCCGAACGCGCTCGCCACATATCTGAGCGCCGAACTCACGGGGGAGAAGGCCGCCGTCACCACCCACACGTCGTCCGCGGCCGCCGACGACGAGCCGATCGCGATCGTCGGCATGGCCTGCCGCTACCCGGGCGGCGTGCGCTCTCCGGAGGAGCTGTGGGAACTGGTCGTCGCGGGCCGGGACGCCATCAGGGAGATGCCCGCCGACCGCGGCTGGGACCTGGACACGCTCTTCGATCCCGACCCCGAGCGTCTGGGCACCAGCTATGCGCGCGAGGGCGGTTTCCTCCACGACGCGGCCGGGTTCGACGCGGCGTTCTTCGGCATCAGCCCGCGTGAGGCGCTCGCCATGGACCCGCAGCAGCGGCTGCTCCTGGAAACCGCGTGGGAGACCTTCGAGAGCGCGGGCCTGGACCGGGACACGCTCGCCGGGAGCGCCACCGGCGTCTTCGCGGGCGGCACCTATCAGGGCTACGGCGCCTCCGGCAACTCCTCGGCGCGGGAGGTCGAGGGGTATCTGCTCGCGGGCGGTACGCCGAGTGTCATGTCGGGCCGGGTGGCGTATGCGTTCGGCCTCGAGGGCCCCGCGGTGACGGTGGATACGGCGTGCTCGTCCTCGCTGGTGGCCATGCATCTGGCCGCCCAGGCGCTGCGACAGGGCGAGTGCACGATGGCGCTGGCGGGTGGCGTGACGGTGATGGCCACGCCGACCACCTTCATCGAGTTCTCCCGGCAACGCGGTCTGGCGGCCGACGGCCGGTGCAAGCCGTTCGCGTCGGCGGCCGACGGCACCGGCTGGGGCGAAGGCGCCGGGCTGCTGCTGCTGGAACGGCTGTCGGACGCGCGGCGCAACGGCCACCGGGTGCTGGCCGTGATCCGTGGCTCCGCGGTCAACCAGGACGGCACCAGCAACGGGCTGACCGCGCCGAACGGGCCCTCGCAGCAGCGAGTGATCGGCCAGGCGCTCGCCAACGCCCGGCTGTCGCCGGCAGAGGTCGATGTGGTGGAGGGACACGGCACCGGAACCACGCTCGGCGATCCGATCGAGGCGCAGGCGCTGCTGGCCACGTACGGGCAGGAGCGGCCCGAGGGGCGTCCGCTGTGGCTGGGGTCCATCAAGTCCAACATCGGCCACACCCAGGCCGCCGCCGGAGTGGCCGGGGTCATCAAGATGGTGATGGCGATGCGCCACGGGGTGCTGCCCGCCTCACTGCACATCGACGAACCGACCCCGAATGTCGACTGGAACGCGGGCGATGTCCGTCTGCTGGCCGAGGCACGGGAGTGGCCGCGGGGCGAGCATCCGCGCCGAGCGGGGGTCTCGTCCTTCGGCATCAGCGGGACCAATGCGCATGTCATCGTGGAGCAGGCGCCCGAGGCGGCCGAAGCCGTCGAGGCGTACTCGGCGGAGCCGATGGGCGGGCCGGTGCCGTGGGTGGTGTCGGCGCGCGGTACGGAGGCGTTACGAGGCCAGGCGCGGGCGCTGGCCGAACGGGTGAACGCCGACCCCGAGGTGAGTGCTGCCGAGGTGGGCTGGTCCCTGCTGCGCTCCAGGACGCTCTTCGACCACCGCGCCGTGGTCATCGGCCAGGACCGCGAAGAGCTGGTGGCCGGGATGGAGGCGCTGGCCGCCGGAGAGCCGCATCCGGGCCTGGTGGAGCCCGGGGAGAAGGCCGAGCCCACCGGTCAGACCGTTTTCCTGTTCAGCGGACAGGGCAGCCAACGCCCCGGCATGGGCGCCGAACTCTACGACCGATTCCCCATCTTCGCCGAAGCCTTCGACGAGGTGTGCGGTCTGCTCGATCCGCATCTGGAACACCCGCTACGGCAGGTGGTCTTCGACAGCGATCCGGAGCGTACCGGGCTGCTGGATCACACCACCTACGCCCAGGCCGGGCTGTTCGCACTGCATATCGCCCTGGCACGACTCCTCGACTCCGTCGGCGTACGACCCGACGCCGTCATCGGGCATTCGATCGGGGAGATCGCTGCCGCCCATATCGCCGGGGTCTTCGACCTCCCCGACGCCTGCCACCTCGTCGCGGCCCGCGCCACTCTCATGGGAGGGCTTCCCGAGGGCGGAGGCATGGCCACCATCGCCGCCACCCCCGACGAACTCACCCACGACCTCACCACACACAACGGCCAGGTCAGCATCGCCGCCCTCAACACCCCCGGCAACACCGTCATCTCCGGACCCGTAGACCTCATCGCCGAGATCAGCACAACCTGGGCGGCCAAGGGCCGCAAAACCAGGACACTGACCGTCAGCCACGCCTTCCACTCCCCCCTGATGGACCCAATCCTGGCGCCATTCAAGGAAGCCATCAGCGGACTGACCTACCACCCGCCCACCATCCCCCTCATCAGCAACCTCACCGGACAACCAGCCGACGAACACATCACCACCCCCGACTACTGGACCCAACACATCCGCCAACCCGTCCACTTCCACCCCGCCATCACCCACACCACACCCCACACCGCCGTCTACCTCGAACTCGGCCCCGACCCCATCCTCGCCACCGCCACCCACCACACCCTCCACCACCACACCACCGAAACCAACCGACCCACGCCACTGATCGCGTCCACCCTCACCCACAAACAACCCGACACCCACGCCCTCACCCACACCCTCGCCCAACTCCACACCCACGGCACCACCATCGACTGGACCAGCTGGTACCCCGCCACCCCCACCCCCCGCACCATCG
>NZ_JBQTCE010000016.1:0-263827 GCF_052665095.1 Streptomyces sp. NEAU-174
CTGGGGGTCAAGACATCCGATGCGGATGATCTGTCAAGCGGCGGCTTCGGGACGGGGGTTTGTCGGTGCGGGGAATGCGGTTGCTTCGTTGTAGCGGATGTTGTGGGTCAGGCAGTGATGGAGGCATCCGAGCAGTCGGTTGAAGAGGTTGCGTTGGGCGGCGGTGTGGCGGTCTTTGGCCTTGCGTCGGCGGTCGTAGTGGGCTCGGGCGCCGGGTGAGGCGGTCAGGGCGGAGAAGGCCCAGACGTAGCCGGCCGAGGCCAGGCGCTGGTTCTTGACCCGGCGGGCGAGGACGGCGACGTTTCTTCCGGATGCCCGGGTGATGGGTGCGGCTCCGGCGAAGGCTTTGAGGCCTTTCGCGTCGGTGAAGCGGGATCGGTCGTCGCCGATCTCGGCGAGTACCCGGGCGCCGGTGAGTGAGCCGAGCCCTGGGAAGCTGGTGATGATCTCGGCGTCCGGGTGTGTGTCAAAAGATGCAACCGCTGCTTGGGCGAGGTCGTCGGCGCTGGTGCAGGCTGCGTCGAGCTGGCGTAGCAGGGCGGTGGTCTGGCGTCCCATGGCCTGTTCGACCAGGGGGAGTTGTCTCATCTGTGGGGCGCGGAGAGCGGTGTGGAGGCGGTGGGCTTCGGTGTCGATTCCGCGCTTGCGGCCGGCCTTGGCAAGGAGTGTGCGCAGCTGGGTGCGGGTGAGTTTGGCTGCTTGGGCTGGGGTGGGGGCAGCGGCCAGAAGCGTGCGGGCGATGGGGGAGCTGAGGCCGTCGCGCAGTGGTTGGGTGGCGGTGAGGAATCCGGGGAAGTAGGCGTGCAGGTGGGAGCGGAGTTTGTTGCCGGCTTGGGTGCGGTCCCAGACGGCGTCTTGCTGGGCTCGGGCCAGGATGGTGATGGCCTGAGTGAGCTCGCTGTCGTGGGGGAGGGGGCGGTGGGCTGCGGCGTCGGTGCGCAGGATGTTGGCCAGGACCATGGCGTCGAGGTGGTCGGACTTCTTGCGGGCGACCGTGTGCCGGTCGCGGTAGCGGGCGGCGGCCATCGGGTTGATGGCGTAGACGGGGCGTTGCGTGGCGCGGAGGCAGGCCACCAGCAGGCCGCGGGAGGTCTCGATCGCCACCGGAATCGGAGCATCTTCGGTGTCTCCGTGCGTGGTGAGCAGGTCGAGGAGTTGGTGCAGGCCGGCGGCGTCGTCGCCGATGCGCGCCCGGGCTAACAGGGCTCCGTCCTGGTCGACCAGGGCGACGTCGTGGTGGTCGCTGGCCCAGTCGATCCCACAGAACACTTTCATGGTCATGGTGTTGTGCGTGTCCTCTCGGTCGGGTTGCGTGTTGCTGCTGGTCGCAGTCGTGCGGGGGCACGCGTCTCCCTAATGGAAGGGCTCGATGGCCCGGCATCCGATCAGTCGTTCGTGACCCCAGCTGCCCGCGGGTCCCTCGGTCTGGGCCGGAACTCACAGGTTCCAGGCGTCGTGAGAGGTGGTTCCCGCGAGGGGCTTGGACCACGAACACCAACGATCGGATCATCGGTCTGGTTGCGTGCTCGCGGGGTGGTGGCGATGGACGGGGCCGAGGGCCGAGTCTTGACCAAGGGATCTGGTCCCTGGGGTCGCATACGGCTTCCCCGGCTCCGACCGCCGCCACCACACCGGACGGCCTACGGGTTCGTAGTGCCCCATTAGGGGTCGCAGGTTCAAATCCTGTCGTCCCGACCAGCGTTTTCGCAGGTCGGAGGCCATTTCCGCGGGTAGCGGGGGCGGCCTTTGTCGTGTCTGGGCTGGGAGCAAGTGGGAGCCCTCGTGCTCCCAACTCGCAGACGTGTCAACGGTGCCCGATTCGTCCGTCACCCGATCCGGTACACCTACAGCGCCGCACGAAGAACTTGTGCGCCATCGTCAAGCGTAGGCTCCTGCGATCACCCCATCGATTCGGATGCTCCCTGCATCAAGAGGCATGAGGGCCCTTGTCGGCTCCCGACCCCCTTTCCGGGGTGGGAGCACGGAGTCGCGCTCCCCATGCGACAGGGGAACGGGGGACTGCGGGTGATCTTTCCGGGGCGGTTTCCGCAGGCAGGCCGTGTGCGGGCGTCCTGGTCGCCGCGGACGGCCAGCGCCAAGGGGGAGTAAAGCCCCTTTGCGTCTGCCGGCAGATAGGGCACTCCCAGGGCGCGAGCGCCGTAGCCGGCTCTGGAGCGCCGTAGCGAGCCTGTTCGCGGGGCCTAGCCAGAAGAAAAAGGTGTGCCAAGCGAGCGAGGATGCGACACCGGTGTGTGCGCTTGACATGGTGATCGACGAGCACTGCTTACCTACGTGTCGCACGAGTGCGGTGTCGTTGGGTGGAAGCGTCGTGTCGTTGATGTATCCGGCCTGGATGGCACCGGGGGGACTGACAGTCTGGGTGGCATCTGACCCGCGGTTGGATTGACGGGCGCGGGCGGTGCTTAATCGCAGGCGGTTTGGACCTGGCGCAGGAAGTGCGGCCAGTACGCCGGGAGGTTGCTGCTGTGCCGCATGCTGCGGAGGCTGAGCTGGAGGGTTTTCCTGAGCGGGTGGGGGGAGTGCATGATCGCCTCGTTGCGCTGGGCGAGGCGGTGGAGTTCTTCGGGGGTGGGGAGCCGGTCGCTCTTTGTGCTGTTGCAGGCTTGGTGTGCGAGTGCGAGGTTCCAGATGACGTCCAAGTCCGGGCCGTGCCAGCCGGATACGCCGGCGAAGCCTCGCCGGCGCCCAGTCCAAGATCAGTCAGATCGACACGACCACCAAGGGCGGACCGGTGATGCTCGGTCTGCCAACCCCTCGGCAGACGACCAGGTCGCCCTGCACGTGCCGGTAGCCCCAGCTTGGACTTTCCCGTACGAGGCGCAGAACCAGGATCCGGATGGAGCGGCGGTACGGGGTCGGCCGCGGCGTTTGGGACGGGAGGGTTTTGCGCGGCGGTGGCGGAGTAACTCGCGGTGCCAGCGCAGGAGAGTGTCCGGAGAGACGATCAGGCGGAGTCGGCGGAGCCGTGCTCGTGGGAAGCGGTGTAGCAGGGCCGCGAGGAGTGCCCGGTCGGGCCAGGTCAGCTGCGAGCGGTCTACCGTGCGCTGCAACACGGCGACTTGGTGACGCAGCGCCAGGATCTCCAGATCTTTCTCGCGATCGCTCATCGGCACGCGCCGTACGAACGTGAACACCGTTGACACGGTGAGATAGAGGAGTCGCAGCAGCACAGTCAAGCCTCTCGCGGTCGGTGCGGATGGGCTACGCCCGGTCCTGGCCCAGGGGAGGAGAGAAGCGATCGCGTTGACCTTTTTCCAAGCTCACCGACAGCGCGACCTGCACGGACGTAATATCCGGCACCCACACCCGTGCGGCACGGCCCGCACTCGTGAGCGCATGGACCTCCTGCGGCGGGAAGGCGGAGAGGTCGGCTCGACCAACGACGTGATGGGTCCGCCGGCCATCGCTATCCGTCGCCGGCCGCTCGACGTGCAGTACGGCCGCGCCGTGGTCATCCACTGCTGGATGATCACGGTCCACTGATCCGATGCCTGCCCGACTCGGACGGATGACCGAATCAGGCCCGATGGGTTCGGTCGCCCGCACGGACCAGCCGACAACGATTCACGCGAGACTGAACGCGTGTGGCTCAGGGCCGCGACGACGCGGCGACGATGAGGAGACGGGCATTGACCGACGAACGGGTGACATGGCGCGACCGGGCGTTCCCTGACCGCGATGTGCCGCTCACAGAGGTCGGCGCGCAGGGCTGGCGCCTTCTCGACGGCGACTTCCACCTACCGGTCGTGGCCCTGCGGGAAACAGCCATCGAGCGCAACCTCGCGCTGATGCGGGACTACTGCACACGCCACGACGTACTGATTGCGCCACACGCGAAGACCACGATGAGTCCGGCGCTCGTCCAGCGCCAGCTCGCCACTGGCGCCTGGGGCATCACGGTCGCCAACGTCCAGCAGGCGAAGGTGTTCATCACCGCGGGGGTGCGACGGGTCCTGGTAGCCAATCCCGTCGTCGGTCCGGCCGACCTCGCTTACATCGCCGCCCTGAGGCGGGCCGACCCGGACCTCGAGGTACTGCTGCTGGTCGACTCCGTCGAGGCGGTCGCCCTCCTGATCGACCGCGTGAGCCCCGACGCGGCCGACCTCCGGCCCCAGCCCGTGCTGGTCGAGCTCGGCTACGCCGGCGGCCGCAGCGGCGTGCGGTCAACAGACGACGCCCTGCGAATCGCGCAGGCGGTTCGCGACGCCGACGGGGTGGAACTCGTCGGGATCGAGGGCTTCGAGGGCCTGGTACCTGGCGCCGACCTCGTCGAGCGCCGCGATCGCGCTGCCGACTTCCTCGACTGGTCCGCGACAGTCGTCCGCGAGTTGATCGACCGCCAGCTGCTGCCTGGGAGCGGTGCCGTCGTGTCGTTCGGCGGCAGCTCGTACTTCGACCTAGTCGTCGCACGGTTCCGGGAGCTCTGGAGCGGCGATCGGGTCGAGGTGATGCTGCGCAGCGGCTGCTATCTGACGCACGACCACGGTCTTTATGCGCGCACGTCGCCGTTTGTTGGGCACGACCCGGCGCCGCTGCCGGCGCTTGAGGTGTGGGCCGAGGTGCTGTCACGCCCAGAGCCGGCACTCGCGATCCTGGGCGCCGGTCGCCGCGACGTCTCCACCGACGCCGACCTCCCGCTGCCCGTCGCGGTCCGGCGCGACGGGCACACCCGGCCTGTCGACGACCTGCGGGTCACTGCCGTCAACGACCAGCACGCGATGGTGGCCGTCTCGGAGGACGCCTCGCTCGAGGTCGGCGATCTCGTGTGCCTCGGCGTCTCCCACCCCTGCACGACGTTCGACAAGTGGCGGCTGGTCCCGGTCGTCACCGACAAGTACGAGGTGATCGATGCCGTCCGCACCTACTTCTGATTCGGTCCCGTCCGCTGCACTGGGCCAGCCTTCCGGGGTCCCGGCCGTGGACCTCCATAAGTTCCTCGCCGACCTGGAGCGGCTCGTCCAGGTCGAGTCACCCTCGACGGACCGCGACGCGGTGGCCCGTTCGGCCCGGGTCGTGGCCGACGTCGTGGAGCGGCGGCTGGGTCGACGCCCCGAGATCGTGCGGGTCGACGGGGTCGACCACGTTGTACTGCGAGGCTGCGACAGCCAGGTCCTGCTGCTCGGCCACCACGACACTGTCTGGCCGATCGGCACCCTGGCGGATCTGCCGTTCTCCGTCGAGGACGGGGTCGTCCGCGGGCCGGGGTGCTTCGACATGCTCGTCGGTGTCGTACAGGTCGTCCACGCGCTGGCGCTGCTCCGTGCCAGACACGGTGACACGGTGCTCGACCGGGTCACCGTGCTCGTGACGGGCGACGAGGAGATCGGATCGACCACGTCACGCGGCCTGATCGAGACCGAGGCTTCCGGCTGTAGGGCCGCCTTGGTACTCGAGGCCGCCGGTCCGGGCGGTGCGCTGAAGACCCAGCGAAAAGGCGTGTCGCTCTACGAGCTCGAGGTGCTCGGCCGGGCGGCGCACAGCGGCCTGGAACCCGAGCGCGGCGTCAACGCGACACTCGGTGTGGCGGAGCTCGTCCTTGCGCTGGCCGACCTGGCTGATCCCGCTGTCGGCACCACCGTTACGCCCACGCTCATGGCGTCCGGTACGGCGGCCAACACCGTGCCCGCCCGGGCGACGGTCGCGGTCGACGTCAGAGCCCGCACGGTCGCCGAGCAGGAGCGGGTCGATACTGCGGTCCGAGCACTGGGCGTCGGTGTCGCCGAGGCGATCGTCGTGGTGCACGGCGGCATCAACCGCCCGCCTCTCGAAGCGGCGGCGTCGGGCGACCTGTTCGCGCGGGCGGCCCGGCTGGCCGCAGACCTCGGCCAGCCGCTGCTCACGAGCATGGCGGTTGGCGGGGCCTCCGACGGCAACATTACGGCTGGTGCCGGCGTCCCGACGCTCGACGGACTCGGGGCGGTGGGAGGTGGCGCACACGCCCGCGACGAGCATGCCGAGGTCGCGTGGATCACGCCGCGCGCCGAGCTGTTGGCTGCGCTGGTTCTCGACCTGGTCAGCGACGGTTCGTGATCGCTTGTCGTGCGCGTTCGCTGCTCAGTGCGAGCTCGTAGAGCACCGTGATGAGCCCCAACACGTCCTCCGCGCTCTCGAGGACCGCCGCGACCGTGCGGTCGGCCGTACGGGTGCAGCCAGGGATACAGGCGCTGAGCTCTGCGGCCACGGGCGAAGGCATGTCGACCTCGAGCCTCAAGGGAGTGCCCGCGGCAGGGCGCGGCAACGAGGCGGCGCCCGCGACGGCATGGGCGGCACCCTCGCGCACGAGGCCGAGCGCGACGCTCGGCGCGACCGTGTCGGTCGCCGAGAAGCCGTGAGCCTCCTTGACCGTCACGACGGTCGCTCCTGCGAACACGTCGGACGCGATCGCGCCGATAACGTCGTCGCCTGTCACGAGACCGACGGGCACGCCGAGCGAGGCCGCGTAGAGCCCGTTGACCTCGGCCTCGGAGACCCGGGCGCCGTCGACCCGCACCTCGCCGAAGTAGGCCGAGAACGTGTGAGCCAGGACCCCCGGAGCGCCGGCCGGCGCGTGATACCCCACGAACAGGGCGACGGCGCAGTCGTCGGTCAGGCCCTCCGCCATGCACTGCGCCTTCGGGGCGCCGAACACGAGCCGGGCACGTGGGTCGAGCCGGTCGTGCAGCAGGTTGTCCATCGTGCCGTGCGAGTCGTTGACCACCACGCTGGTCGCGCCGCCCTCGAAGGCGCCCGCTATCGCTGCATTGGCCTCCTGAGTCATGAGCTCCTGGGCGCGGGGATACCCGGAGCCGCCGCGGACGATCTGGTCGAGGGTCGCGATGCCCGCGACGCCCTCCATGTCGACCGAGATGTACACCTTCACCGCTGGCTCCTGTGCTCGTCGTGCTGGGCCCCGCCATTCTGCGCTCGTGAGAAGGTTGTCTGATAGTGCGATCGACCGAAATCTACTCCTCCCGGCTGTACTGTCGACCCATGCCCATCCCTGTCTTCACGACGCCTCTGGGACGGCTGACCGAGCGCCTGGGGTCGACCCTGCTGACGCTCGAGGCCGGCAAGCACCAAGCCACGCGCACCGTGTCAACAGTCGTGCTGTACGACCCGCTGGACCCCCCGGATATCACGCGGGACGCGATCGTGCTCGCCGTGGCGGTCGCCACAGACCGCGACCTTGCCGACCTCGTGCAGGCGGCGGGTGACGCCGGCGCCGCGGCGCTCATCGTCCGCGAGCCGCTGACCGTGGGGCGCGAGGTGGCCGAGGTCGCCGAAGAGGGGAACGTCTCGGTCTTCAGCCTCGTCCGGGGGGCGTCGTGGGTGCAGGTCGCGACGCTGCTGAGCGGCGCGCTCAACCTGGGTCCGGAGGGTCCGGAGTACGGCGGCGACTCCGCCAGGGACCTGTTCACGTTGGCCGACTCCCTGTCGACGCTGATCGGGGCTCCCGTGACGATCGAGGACCGGTCGTCGCGCGTCGTCGCGTTCTCGGCCGACCAGGTCGGTACCGATGAACCGCGCCGCCTCACGATCCTGGGTCTGCAGGTTCCCGAGATGTACAGCGCTTACCAGCGCACGCAGGGCGTCTTCCCGGTCATCTACGGGTCCGAGCGGCCGATCTTCCTGGCTGAGCCTGCGCCCGGCACGATGCCGCGGGTCGCGATGCGGATCCAGGCCGGCGACGAGGTGCTCGGCTCGATCTGGGCCGTGACGCCCGAGCCGTTCGACGCCGGGCGCGAGCAGGTCATGGTCGAGGCCGCCCAGCTCGTGGCCCTCGCGATACTGCGGGCGCGGGTCAGCGCCGACGCCGCCCAGCGGGTGGCCGAGTCGCTTGGGTCGCAGCTCCTTGATGGAGGCTCGGAGGCATTTGAGGCCGCCCAACAACTCGGGTTCGAGACCTCGCCCGCATGCGTCCTCGTGTTGGGTCCCCTGGTGGACGACGACGAGATCCGCACGGTTTCGGACACCCAGCGCGCCGCTGCGGCCCTGCGGATGCACCTGCGGTCGGTGTATCCGCGGGCGGTTGCGGTGCCGATCGGCGGACTCGTGCACGCGGTCGTCCCGCTCCGAGCCGCCGACGAGCGCACGCTCACGGCAGTGCAGCAGCATGCGACCGAGTTCGTCGGGCGGCTCGACACCTCGACCGAATTCTGCGCCGGGATCGGCGGGGTCGTCGCCGACGTGCGTGACCTGTCGGCCTCGCGCCGCGACGCCGAGGCCACATTGCGGGTTCTGCGCGCCCGGCCGCACGAGGAGCGACGGGTCGCCCGCTCCGCCGAGGTGCAGGTCGAGGCCCTGATGCTGAGGATCGGCGACTCCCTCGCCGCCGACGGCGTCGAGCTCGGCGGACCGCTCGTGGCGCTGCGCGCGTACGACGCGGGCCACGAGACCGAGCTCGTCGCGACCCTGCGCGCCTGGCTTGAGCACTTCGGCAACGTGACCGCTGCGGCGCGCGAGGTCCACGTTCACAAGAACACGTTCCGGTATCGCCTGGAGCGGGTCGAGGCGATCGCCGACGTCGACCTCGGTGACCCCGACACGCGCTTCGGCCTGCTGCTGCAGTTGCGTCTGGAAGCGTGGTCGCGACCGGCCTGAGCCTGTCGCGCCACACTCGCCACCCGGTGGTTCGTGCGCTCGTCCAGGAGTACAGGTCAGGGATTGGACGAACGTCCGATGAGCGGCGCGGACCGACGATCGAGGATGTGACCCGATCCACATCACGTCAAAAGGGGCGGCCTCCGTGAACAAGCGCATTCTTGCTCTCCCCATTCTTCTCGCGGCCACGTCGGGCCTTGCGGCCTGCAGCGGCTCGGACGCGTCGTCTGGGGGCGGGTTCGCGACTGACGCCACCTTCACCGTCGCGGTCGACTCGGATCCTGGTGACCTGAACCCGCTGGTCACCAACCTCGTCAATGCGCAGATCGCTGGTGCGTACTCCTATGACAGCCTCCTCTCGGTCGATCCCAAGACGGGCAAGCTATCGCCTTTCCTTGCACAGAGCTGGACCGAGAGTCCGACCAAGGTCACCTACACGCTTCGCAACAACATCACGTGCGCTGACGGCACTCCTTTCACCGCGCAAACGGCGGCGGACAACCTCAATTGGATCGTGGACCCAGCACACAAGTCGCCGCGTCTCGAATCGGTCGTGCCGTCCGACGCCAAGGCAAGCGCCAAGGGGAATGTCCTCACCGTCACCACCTCAAAGCCGCGGCCGTTCATGCTGAACAACCTTGGGGGTCAGCAGATGGTGTGCGAACACGGCCTGAAGAACCCGAAGATCCTGACGTCCGGCAGTGATGGAACGGGACCGTTCGTCATTGACCACGTGGTGGCCGGCGATTCGATCATCCTGACCAGGAGGGCCGGATACACGTGGGGGCCGGAGCACAGCACCTCCGAGACGCCCGGGATGCCCAAGACCGTCAAGATCAAGATCGCGCCAAGTCCGTCGACCCGAGCGAACCTCCTGCTCTCCGGCGGACTCAACGCGGCCATGGTGAGCGGAAAGGATGAGGCGCGCCTGACTGCTCTCAAGTCACTCCCATCACCGGCCATGTCCGGGATGATCATCTACAACCACTACCAGGGGCTCCCGACAGCTGACGTCGACGTACGACGAGCGCTGACCCAGGCGATCGACCTCGGTACCCTCACAAAGATCGTCACTGGCGGCACGGGTGAACGCGCGACCTCGCTTCTCTCCGAGCACCCAAGCTTGTGCACCTACGACTCTGTTTCCGGGAATCTGCCTGCCTATGACCCGGACGCAGCCAATCGCGCTATGCACGCGGCGGGTGCGTCCCCGACGATCACGCTGGTATACGACAACAGCACGGACACGGGGACCGCTGGGGCCGAATACGTCGCGAAGCAATGGGAGGCCGCTGGGGCCAAGGTGAAGCTCGATGGTGGCGACGAGAACTACGTCATCAGCAAGACATTTGCAGCCAAAGACCCGTCGGGCTGGTCGGCAACGCTCGGACTCAACCTGCAAACCGGAACGCCGGCGATCTACCCGCAATACCTGTCGGGCCCGGCGGCACCCGCGGGGACCAACTTCGCGTCGATCGACAACAAGGATTACAACAGTCGTGTATCTGCAGCGGCTCGTCTGACTGGTGACGACGCGTGCAAGGGTTGGGAAAATGCGGAGAAGGCGCTGATGGCGAGTGCTGACCTTGTTCCCGTATCCGTTACGCCATACCCCATGTACTTCAATGGGGCCACCGCGCTCTATCCGCCGGTAGGCGGCGTTCTTCCTGGCTCTGCCATCCGTATGCTGAAGTGAGCCTGACGTGACTACTGATCCGATTCGCGCCCTGCCGACGGACGACTTCGCGCCTCAGGCAACAACATCGAGAGTCGGCCGAGCTGGGGGAAGGCACCTGGGCGCCTTCATCCTGCGACGGCTCGCACGGCTCGCCTATTCGGTGGTTGCCCTGGTGACGGTTGCCTTCTTGATGATCCGGTTGATCCCTGGAGATCCAGTCCGAAATGCGCTTGGAATCAATGCGACTGCGGCGGTCGTCGAGAGGCAACGTGAGAGCTTGGGCCTGAACGATCCCCTGTGGATGCAGTACTTGGACTTCTGGAAGGGTCTGCTTACCTGGGATCTCGGAGATTCGTTCTCGCTGCACTTGCCAGTCACGACGGTTATCGAACAACGCTTGCCAGCAACTCTAGAACTCACGTTCTTGTCCTTGGCGGTCGTGCTGCTGGTTTCTGTGCCGCTCGGGATCCTGGCTGCCGCGTTCACCAGGGGTGGCCGACGGCAATTCCTCGACGTGGCGTACACCACGATGAGCGGACTGCTCGCCGTCATCCCCGAATTTCTCACAGGTGTCGCACTCGTGTATCTCTTCGCGGTTCAGAGCCACGTACTTCCCGTTGCGGGACGCGCGGGACCGAGCTCGTACGTACTACCGGTATTGGCGTTGTCGATCGGTACCGCGGCTGCGGTCTCCAGAATCGTCCGAGTCGAGGCATTGACGGTATTCCAACAGGATTACATGCGTACCGCTCGTTCGAAGCGGATGCCACGGCGTCGCCTCTACTTTCGTCACGCGCTGCCGAACCTCATGACCTCCTCACTGACGATCGCAGGGATCGTTCTCGCCTCCTTGGTGGCGGGCACTGTGCTGATTGAGACCATCTTTTCGTGGCCGGGTCTCGGGCTGACGATCGTGGACGCCGTGAGAAGCAAGGACTTCCCGCTCGCACAGGGAATCGTCATCGTGTACGGCCTGATCGTGCTCGTTGCCAACCTCATCATCGACATCGCCCTGGTCTGCCTAGACCCTCGCTCAGCACTCAAGGACACCTGAGAATGGCGACAACCTCTATCCCCCCCTCCACCAGTGACGTTGCCGGCTCGCTGGCCTCGCGGCACACCGTGCTCGTGGCTCTCCGATCGCCCCTCGGGATCGTTACGTCGCTGGCCCTCGTAGCGCTCGCGTTCTTCGCGATCTTCGGCCCTATGATCTGGGGCGGCACAGCCGCGGTTGCCGACCTGACCCAGCTCTCGGCCAAGCCCAGTGCGGAGCATCTGCTCGGAACCGACGCCGGCGGTCACGACGTTCTCGCACAGCTCCTGAGTGCGACCCAACTTTCGGTTGTGACAGCGATCCTCGCAACACTCATCGGAGTATCGGTCGGCGTCGCCCTGGGCCTCCTGCCGACCGTCGCCCCGCGTTGGATGGCCCGGACGGTTAACGGCGTCCTCGGGGTGACGCTGGCCTTCCCGGCACTGCTCCTCGCGATCGTGGTGTCGATCGTCCTGGGGGTCGGCGCGGTCAGCGTGACCGTGGCGATCGGCCTGGCGATGGCGCCGGCCTTTGCGCGCCTGACGCAGACACTGGGCTCTTCGGTCGCGGGACGTGACTTCGTCGCCGCGGCCCGGATTCTCGGGGTCGGACGATTCCGGATCCTGACGCGCCACGTGCTGCCGAACGTGCGTGACCCGCTCATCGTCAATGCGAGCATCAGTGCGGGCACGGCGCTCGTCGCCGCGACGGGTCTGTCGTTCCTCGGCCTCGGAGTGCAGGCGCCGCGTTACGACTGGGGGCGGATGCTCAACGAGAGCCTCGACGGCATCTATGTCAACGCAGCCCCCTCGCTCGGGCTGGCCGCCGCGATCGTCTTCGCGGGCGTCACGTTCGCGCTCCTGGGCGAGAACCTTTCACGGGCGTTCGGCCTGCACCCGCCCGCGCGCCGGCTGCGGCGCCATCCAGCTTCATCGACCGACGCCGTCGTGCCGCTGCACGTCACCGATGACCCCGTCCTGCGGGTGCGAGACCTGCGGGTCAGCACGCCTGGTGGCACCACCTGGGCCACGCCGGTCCGCGGCGTGAGCTTCGACGTGGGTCGAGGAGAGATCGTCGGTGTCGTCGGAGAGTCGGGCTCCGGCAAGTCGCTGACGTGTATGGCCGTCGCGGCGCTGCTCGAGGCGCCCCTGAAGGTCACGGCGTCGTCGGTGCATTTCGACGGAACCGAGCTCGCAGTCGACGGCCGGGTCTCGGACCGGATGTCCACCAGCCTGGCGCAGCACCTGGGCACGCGCATGGCGTTCGTGTTCCAGGACCCGTCGACGTCGCTCAACCCGGCCGTGCACGTCGGCACGCAGGTTGCTGAGGTCGGTCTGCTGCACGGGGGGCTCCGCCGCAAGGACGCGCACGACCGGGCGATCGACCGTCTCAACGCCGTACGGATCCCCGACGCGGCGCGGCGCGCGCGCCGCTACCCGCATGAGTTCTCCGGCGGCATGCGGCAGCGCACGATGATGGCGATGGGCCTGATGAGCAAGCCCGCGCTGCTGATCGCCGACGAGCCCACGACCGCGCTGGACGTCACGGTGCAGCGCGAGGTCATGAGCCTGCTCTCCGAGATCAACGAGGTCAACGGCACGGCGTTGCTGTTGGTGTCGCACGACATCGCACTGGTCTCGTCGTTCTGCACGCGCGTCCTCGTGATGTACCGGGGCGCGATAGTCGAGGACCTCAGTGCCGAGGAACTCGCCGCAGGTTGCGCCCAGCACCCCTACACCCGCGCCCTCGTGGAGGCCGTCCCGCACCTCGAGGCCGAGCCCGGCACGGAGTTCGCGACGATCGCCGAGGACGTGGAGTTCCCGACCGAGCCCGTGAGGAGCCGATCGTGACCGACCTGGTCCTTGAGAACGTCCATGTCCGCTACGGCAGCGGGTCGTCTGCCCACGACGCCGTGCGCGACGTCAGCCTGACCGTCGCAAGCGGCCGGACCGTCGGCCTGGTCGGCGAGTCCGGGTCCGGCAAGTCGACTCTGGCGCGGGCCGTCGTGGGTCTCCACGAGCCGTACGCGGGTCGCATCCTGGTCGGCGGCACAGACGTCGTGCGCGCCCGGGGCCGTATCGCCGCCGCGCGGCGCGACGTGCAGATGATCTTCCAGGACGCGAGCTCCTCGCTCGACCCGCGCATGACGGTGGGTGCGTCCGTCGACGAGGCTCTCGAGGTGCGCGGGTTCGCACAGCGAGATCAGCAAGGACGTGAGCGCACCGTACGAGGTCGCGCTGGGCGTCGCGCGGAGGTCGTCAGGTTGCTGGAAACCGTCGAGCTCGACCCGGCCCGCGCCAACGACCTGCCCTCGCAGCTCTCGGGCGGGCAGCGGCAACGCGTCGCGATCGCGCGGGCGCTCGCCGCGTCGCCCCGGGTCCTGCTGGCCGACGAGATCACCTCCGCCCTCGACGTCTCGGTGCAAGGCACCGTGCTCAACCTGCTCCGCAAGGCGCAACAGGAGCTCGACCTCACCGTGCTCTTCATCAGCCACAACCTCGCGGTCGTGCGCCAGCTCTGCGACGAGGTGGCCGTCATGAAGGACGGTCGGGTCGTCGAGACCGGCCCGACGACGCGAGTCATCGACGCCCCCGAGCACCCGTACACCCGTGAACTGATCCGCGCCGTGCCCCGGTTCGCTGGCTCGCTCGTCGACACCCCGTCCCTGTACCGAGGAGCCGCCTCATGACGCCGCGCGCCGCCCGCCTCGACGACCTCCACCGGGTCGTCACCGTGACCGAGACGGCGATCCGCCCCGACGGCTCAGCCGTCGTGCTGACCCGTCGCCAGGTCGTCGACGGCCGCACCGTGACCTCGCTGTGGGAGGTCGACGAGCACGGTGGCGAACGTCGCCTGACCAGTGGTCCCGACGACAGCGGCGCTGAGTTCGGCCCGGCCGGGCTGCTGTTCCTGCGGCGTGTCGACGGCGTGCCGCAGCTGCACCTGCTGCCGCCAACCGGCGAGCCCGTGCAGCTCACGACGCTGCCGCTCGGTGCGGGGCGGCCGGTCGTCGACGCCTCCAGCCGTCGCGTCGCCTTCCTCGCCCCGGTGGAGCGCGGCGCGGGCGACCCGCAGGCGCCGATCGTGGTCGACACGCTTGACCAGAAGACCGACGGCGTGGGGTGGCTCGGCAGTGTGCGATACCAGGTCGTCGTGCTGGACCTCGCCGACGGCAGCACGCGTCAGGTCACCGACGGCGACGCCGACGCGGGGGAACCCGCCTGGTCCCCGGATGGCACCCTGCTCGCCTTCGCCGCGGGCACCTCGCCGCGCGCCGACGTCGAGCGGGAGCGTGCCGTGCACGTCATCGACGTCGACGACCTATTGGCGCCGGCCCGGCGCGTCGGTTCGGCGACGGGCGTCACTGGGCCACTCCTGTGGACGCCCGACGGCGGATCGGTCGTCGCGGTCGGCCATCGCACCATGGCGATCGGCCACACCCGTCTGCTGCGCCTGTACTTGGACGGCAGGCCGGACGAGGACCTGACCGCGGAGCTCGACCTCAACGTCATGCCAGGCGCCGTCGGCTACCCCGGGGGGCGTCCCACGCTGACGCACGATGGCGCGCAGGTCCTGTTCTGCGCGCGCAACCGAGGGTGGACGCACCTCTACGGGGTCGACCTGGCCGGAGGCGCGCCTCGGCCGATCGTCGCCGAGGACCACCGAGTCGTCTCGGCGCTGTCCGTCGCAGCCGCGAGCGCGCGCGCCGCCGTCGTCGTCACGACCCAGGACTCATTCGCGGAGGTCGCTCTCGTGGACCTGGGGACGGGCGAGCATCGCGAGCTCACGATGCTGATGCGTGACGCCCTCCCGGACGTCGAACTGCTGCGCCCCGAGCCGCGATCCTTCACGATCAGCGACGGCACCGTCGTGCACGGCTGGCTCCTGTCGTCGCCCGGCACGTCGGGCGCGGCGCCCCTGCTGCTCGACGTCCACGGCGGTCCGCACAATGCGTGGAGCGGGGTCGCCGACGAAGTGCACCTCTACCACCAGGTCCTGGCGCACCGAGGCTGGCGCGTCCTGACGCTCAACCCCCGCGGCTCGGACGGCTATGGCGAGGACTTCCTGACGGCAGTCCACGGCGGATGGGCGCGGGTCGACCTGCCAGACTTCCTCGAGCCCGTCGACACGCTCGTCGCTGAAGGCATCGCGGACTCGGACCGGCTGGCGGTCACGGGCTACAGCTACGGCGGGCTCTCCACGTGCGCGCTCACGGCGCACACCGACCGCTTCGCCGCGGCTGTCGCCGGGGGCCTCTTGTGCGACTTCGCAGCTCTCGCCGGTCAGCGGCTCGAGCCCGAGGGGTTCTTCTCGGCGGCCACCGCGGGTCTTGAGCCGACCGATGTCGGGCGCCTTGCCGAGCGCTCGCCGATCGCTCGCGTTGACCAGGTCACGACCCCGACGCTCGTGCTGCACGGCGAGCACGACGAGACGTGCCCGAGCACGCAGGCCCAGGAGTGGTTCTCGGCCCTACGGATCCAGGCCGTCCCGAGCCGGCTCGTCGTATACCCGGGCGGCGGGCACCTGTTTGTCGTCGCGGGATCGGTCGAGCACCGGCTCGACTACCAGCGGCGGCTGATCGAATGGGTTGAGCGGTACACGCGCCCAGCGGTGGACACGGTGCCGCGACCCGGGGCAACATCACCGGCTGCCCGCGACGCCGCCGCGTGGCAGCGTCGGCTCGACCTCCTGCGGGAGCGGTACGGCGTCGTGGGCGCCCAGCTCGGCATCGTACAGCTGACCGACGACGGGAGCGTGCTTAACCGACTCGCCCTGTCGTCCGGCGTGCTCGACGTCTCGACAGGTGTCCCCGTGACGGACGAAAGCGTGTTCCAGATCGGGTCGATCAGCAAGGTCTGGACGACGATGCTCGTGCTCCAGCTCGTCGAAGAGGGTCTGCTCGACCTCGACGCCACGGTGCGCAGCGTCCTCCCTGACTTCCGGCTCGGCGACGACGTTCCCGACGTCACGGTCCGCGAACTCCTGCACCACACCAGCGGCTTCGAGGGCGACGTGTTCACCGACACCGGTCGCGGCGACGATTGCGTCGAGGCGTACGTCGACCTGTTGGCCCACACCGACCGGCTGCACCCACGCGGGGAGCGGTTCTCCTACTGCAACTCAGCCTTCGTCGTCGCGGGGCGCATCATTGAAGTACTGCGCAACACGACGTGGGACGAGGCCGTGAGGACCCACCTGGTCGAACCTCTCGGACTGCGCCACACATTCACATTGCCCGAAGACGCTCCGCGGTTCGCGACGGCGACCGGACACTCGGGGCTCGGCGCCGCCGCCGTGCCGGCGAGCACGTGGGTACTGCCGCGCTCGATGGGGCCGGCGGGACTGATCGCGGCAAGTATCGGGGACCTGCTGACCTTCGCCGAGACCGCGCTTCGCGAGGGTCTCGCCCCCAACGGCACCCGCATCCTGTCGGCTGAGAGCGCCCGCCTCATGATCACCGAGCACGTCGACCTAGGCACCAGCGTGGTGTCGACGTCCGGTTGGGGCCTCGGGTGGTTCCTGCAGGACTGGCAGGGCAGTCGTGTCTACGGGCACGACGGCGGCACGATCGGCCAGCGCTCGTATCTGCGAATCTTCCCGGGGACAAGCCTGGCTGTGGCGCTGCTAACGACCGGTGGCCGCCCCGACGGCCTCTATCGCGAGCTCTTCGACGACGCCGCCCGCACGCTCGACGGGGGCGCACTGCACGCGGTGCTGTCCGCGGACCGCTCGCGGTCGCCTGAGCCACTGAGCGGATCGTGGGAGTCGGCCGGGTTCGTGGCCGACATCGCCCCGCACGAGGACGGGCTGCGCCTCACCCTACGCGAACGCAAGGGCTACGCCGGCGGCACCTCGCCCGACGACGTCCAGGAGATCGAGCTGCACCCGTCGACCGTCCCAGGGGTCTACGCGTTCACGAACGACGAGATCGCCGGGTGGGAGCAGGTGCGACCGGTTCCCGGCGGCCTCTACCTCGGCTCCCGATTCTTGCGAGAGGTGCGGTCGTGACGAGCGAGACCCAAGGAGTGCCGATTGAGACGGGACTGATCGAGGTAGAGCAGGCAGGGGCGGAGCTGCGGATGCTGCACCTGCCCTCCGACATGGTCGCCGCGACCGAGCTCGTGGCCAGCGTCTGGCAGGTCGACGTCACGCAGTCGCACGTCAACCCCGAGCTGCTGACCGCGCTCGCGCACGCCGGCAACTACGTCGCGGGCGGGTTCCGTGGCGACGAGCTCATGGCCGTCTGCGTCGGATTCTTCCACCCACCACTCGAGCGGGCCCTCCACTCCCATCTCGCGGGGGTCCGTCCCGACGCGGTCGGCACCGGGTGGGGACATGCGCTCAAGAGCCACCAACGTGCTTGGTGCCTCGAGCGCGGCGTCACCCGCATTACGTGGACCTACGACCCGCTCGTCGCCCGCAACGCGTACTTCAACCTGCACAAGCTCGGCTGCACGGTCGACACCTACCTGCCCGACTTCTATGGCCTCATGGGCGACGGACTGAACAGCGGCCAGCGCAGCGATCGAGTGCTCGTGGTGCGGGACCTCGAGCGTCCGGCCGGGCCGCGCCGACCCATCGGCAACGACATCGAGCCGCCTGCCGCCGTCCTGTGGTCCGAGCACGGACGACCCGTCCTCGACCTCGACCGCGCCCGCGCCCTGCGCACCTGTCGCGTCGACATCCCGAGCGATATCGAGCAGGTCCGGCGCACCGATCCCGACCTGGCGGTCGGCTGGCGACTCAGCCTGGGGCAGGCCCTCGGCGGGCTGCTCGCCGACGGCTGGGTCGTCACCGACTTCGACCGCCGTGGTCACTACACCCTGACGAGGAGCCTCTGAAATGCACATCGATCGCGTCGAGCTGATCACGGTCCGGATGCCGCTGGTCCATCCGTTCACGACGTCGTTCTCGACACAGACCGAGCGACGTCCGCTCCTCGTCCGGGTCACGGCGACGCGGGACGGCCGCACCGTGACCGGCTGGGGCGAGTGCGTCGCCCTGGCCGATCCGTCGTACTCGCCGGAGTATCTCGACGGCGCCCGCGAGATGCTGCGACGATTCCTGGTCCCGTCGCTGCTGGACTGGCAAGCCGCGGGTCACACCGTCACACCGGAGGTCGTGGCGACCACGACGGCGCACGTGGTGGGTCACCGCATGGCCAAAGGGGCGCTCGAGATGGCGGTCCTCGACGCCGGCCTGCGCCTGGACGACCGGGCCTTCGCCGACCACCTCGGGGTCACGCGCGACGTCGTGCCGTCCGGCGTGAGCGTCGGGATCGAGTCGTCGATCCCCGATCTGCTCGACCAGGTCGGCGGCTTCCTCGACGAGGGATACGCCCGCATCAAGCTCAAAATCCAGCCCGGGTGGGACATCGAGCCGGTCCGTGCCGTGCGCGAGAGGTTCGGGGACGTGCCGCTGCAGGTCGACGCGAACACGGCCTACCAGCTCTCGGACGCACCGCTGCTGCGCCGGCTGGACCCGTTCGACCTGCTCCTGATCGAGCAGCCCCTGGCCGAGGACGACCTACGTCAGCACGCCGTGCTGGCGCAGCAGATCGCGACCCCGATCTGCCTCGACGAGTCGATCGTTTCGGTCCAGGTCGCCGCCGACGCGATCACGTGGGGCGCCGCGAGCGTCATCAACATCAAGCCCGGCCGGGTCGGAGGCTACCTCGCGGCACGCCGCATCCACGACCTCGCCCAGGCGCACGGGATCGCCGTCTGGTGCGGCGGCATGCTGGAGACCGGCATCGGGCGCGCCGCCAACATCGCCCTAGCCGGACTGCCCGGGTTCACGCTGCCCGGTGACATCTCGGGCTCGGGCCGGTTCTACGCCCAGGACGTGACCGAACCGATCGTCATGAAGGACGGCGTCGTCGCAGTGCCGGACGGGCCGGGCTTCGGCGTCGAGCCCCTCGCCGACGCGCTCGCAGAGCTGACGGTCGACGCAGTCGACGTCACGGCAAGGCGGGGCTGAGCATGCGTCCCGAGCCCCCCGTTCCCGAGGTCATAGTTGTCGGTGCCGGATCGGCCGGGTCGGCGCTCGCGGCGGGGCTCGTCCGGTCAGGTCGCCGCGTCCTGCTGCTGGAGGCCGGACGTGACTACCCGGCCTCCGCGCTACCTGAGTCGTGGCGCTCGCCCAATCCCCTGGCCGCGATCCTGGATCCCGGGAGTGAGGCGCTGCTGTGGGAGGACCATCTCGCCTCGCGGACAGCGACACAGGAACCCTCGCTCTACTGGCGTGGCAAGGGACTGGGCGGCAGCTCGGTCATCAACGGGCAGATCGCGATCCGCCCGCCTCTGGAGGACTTCGACGACTGGGCGGCCGACGGCTGCACCGGCTGGTCGGCCGACGACGTGCTCCCGTTCCTCGCCGACCTCGAGTCAGACCAGGAGCACGGCGACGACCCGTTCCATGGCGCCGACGGCCCGATCCCGGTGCACCGGTACCCCGAGGAGGCCTGGGGCTCGGTCGACCTCGCGCTGCGCGATGCGGCGCTCGCCGCGGGCCAGCCGTGGACGCCCGATGTCAACGCGCCGGGCGCGACCGGCGTCTCGCCCTACCCCGCCAACTCCGTCGAGGGCCGGCGGGTCTCCTGCCACGACGCCTACCTCGAGCCGCTCCGCGACAACCCGCTTCTCACGATCCGGGGCGGGGCGCTCGTCGACCGCGTCGAGTTGGAGGCGGGACGCGCCGTCGGGGTCCGTCTCGCGGACGGCGAGGTGCTGCGCGCGGACCTCGTCGTCCTCAGCGCGGGCGCCACCGCGACGCCCTCGATCCTGATGCGCTCCGGCATCGGCCCTGCCCAGCATTTGGCTGAACAGCGCATCGCGGTGCACGCGGACTTGCCCGTCGGCGAGGGTATGCAGGACCATCCCATGGCGCTGATCGGCATCCCGCTCACGGTGGCGGCGACGGCCAGACCCTGGGACCGCCACACGAACTGCTGCGTCAGGTACTCCAGCCGGATGACTCCGGACACGAACGACATGATGTTGGTCGCCCTCAACCAGAACGCCCTCGCGATGGCCTCGGCCGAGCCGCGGGCGGGTGCCGGCGCGGTCGGGGTTTTCGTCAACCGCACGTACTCACGCGGCACTCTGCGCCTGCGGGGCGTGGACCCCCGCACTCAACCCCAGCTGTCGTTCAACATGCTCGACGTCGAGCTCGACGTCGACCGGCTGGCAGCGGGGATCCGGCAGCTCGCCGAGCTCGTCGAGCACCCAGCTTTCGGCGCTATCGCCGCGTCGGACGTATGGGCGGCGAACGCCCAGTTGTGGGCTGTGCTCGACGGTCCTGAGGAGAGACTGCGGGACTACCTGCGTGCGACCGCGGTCGACACCCAGCACGCGACCAGCACCTGTCGCATGGGCGATCCCACCGCTGCGACGACCGTCGTCGATCCGGAGGGGCGGGTGCTTGGTGTCGAAGGTCTGCGGGTCGCCGACGCGTCGGTCTTCCCATTCGTCCCCCGCGCCAACACTCATCTGGCGAGCGTCCTGGTCGGCGAGCTGCTGGCCGCGCGCCTGACGACCTGAACCTGCGAGACGAGGAGCTGACGTGAGGCGTCTACACCACCTGATCGACGGAGTCGCCGTCGCATCGACCGATTCCGAGACCCGCCTGATCGTCGACCCGTCGACCGAGAAGGGTCGTCGCCCGCATCCCGGGCGGCTCCGCCGAGGACGTCGACGCCGCAGTGCGCTCCTCGGTGACGGCCCAGCACGGTTGGGCCGCTCTCGACCTGACCGAGCGCCTTGCGCTCCTCGCGCGGGTCGCCGACACCGTGGAGGAACACGTCACGGAGCTCGCCCGCCTCGAGAACCTCGAGATGGGTAAGCCGGTCCCGCTCGCGGAGCAGTTCATCGCCGGCGGCGTCGCAGGCTGGCGCCAGGGACTCGAGCGCGCCGGGACCTACCCATTCGTCGCCGACGTCACGGTGCCAGGCGAATCGGGGCGAACCGTCGTCGAGCGGCGCCCCCTGGGGGTCGTGGGGCTCATCATCCCATGGAACTTCACGATCACCTCGATCCTCGGGAGCCTGCTCCCTCTTCTGGCGGCCGGTGACACTGTCGTACTCAAGCCGTCGGAGAAGTCGCCACTGTCGGCGGCCCGGTTCGTCGAGTTGCTCGACCTGCCGCCCGGCGTCGTCAACCTCGTGCACGGCGAGCGCATCTACGTGCACCGGGCTGTCGCTCAGGAGTTCATCGCCGCGCTGGTCGATGCGGCAGGGGCGTACGCCCTCAACGCCGACCGTGACGGGAGGGGCCTCGGCCCGCTCGTCGACGAGACGCAGCGCTCCCTCGTGCACGCGCACGTCGCCGAGGCCGTGGAGCTCGGCGCGACGGTGCTGTGCGGCGGCGTGGTCCCGGACGGTCCCGGGTTCGGCTACCCCGCAACAGTCCTGACCGGCGTGACGGCCGACATGCGCCTGATGCGTGAGGAGATGTTCGGGCCCGTCGCACCCGTCGTCGTGGTCGACTCCTTCGACGAGGCCATCGAGCTCGCGAACGGCACGGGCTTCGGGCTTGCCGCGACGGTCTACACCCACGACCCCGTGCACCAGCAGCGCACTGGGGACATTCGGGCGGCGCTCGTGTGGATCAATGCGTGGCAGCAGGGCGGCGTCAACGCAACCTACGAACCGTGGGGGCTCAGCGGCGTCGGGGCCGCCGGCGCGGACGCCTCGTTTGACGCCGCGACCCGGCCCGTCTCGGTGCTGCTGGCCGCGACCGACTGACCTACGTTCTCAGGCAGTGCCGGGCGCGAGGTGCCGACGCACGAGCGCCGCGAGCGTGTCGGCCGGATTCACCTCGTCGGTCGACTTGTCCACGTTGGCGAGGACGACGATGGTCCTTCCCGTGCCCGGCTCGTGTCCCGCGAAGGCCTGGAAGCCCGGTAGCTCACCGTTGTGGCCCCAGATGCCGCCGAAGTTGGCAATGCCCAGGGCGTAGGACCAGTCCGTACCAGGCACGGGGACGCTGGCCAGGCGTGCCCGCTGGGTCTCCTCCGCGAGAAGGTCCCCTCGCACGAGCGCCTCGACCAGCACCACAAGGTCGTCGGCTGTAGAGATGGCGTTGCCGGCCGTCCACGCCCACGACGGGTTGACGTCGGTCGTGTCGACGAGCTCGGCACCGACACGGTGGTAGCCGCGCACCGTGGCGTCGGGAAGCGAGGTCCCGGCGGCGGAGCGCGGGGGCAGTGAGGTGTCGTGCAGACCCAGCGGGTCGAGCACGAGTTTCCGCGCGAGGTCCTCGACGAGGTCGCCGGTCACGTGCTCGGCCAGCATCCCGAGCAGGATGTAGCCGGCATTGCAGTAGTCCCAGGAGCTGCCCGGCGCGAAGCGGTGTGGTTCGCGGAACGCGAGGTCCAGCAGCTCCTGAGGGCCCCACACCCGGTCCGGCGTCGTGTGCGAGATCTCGATGAACTCCTCGGTCGTGTAGTCCGGCAGCCCAGCGGTCATGTCGAGCAGGCGACGTACCGTGACCCCACTCGGCACGCGCACGTGCGGCAGGTGGGCCAGGATGTCGTCGTCGAGGCCGAGCTCGCCCCTCTCGGTCAGGCGCAGGACCACGGTGGCAACGATCGTCTTGGTCACACTGCCCACGCGCAGCACGGCGTCGACTGCAAGCGGCTCGTCGGTCGCGATGTCACGGACCCCGAGGGCGACCGACCACGGCTCGCCGTCCGGCGACCGGACCGCAACGACAGCGCCGGGAACGCCGAGACGCTGCCGCTCGGCGTCAACTGCGGCGAACACCGCTGCGACGGTGGGGGACGGCTCCCGGGACAGAGTCGTCATGCGGTCCTCCCTTGTTCGTGGGTTGGACGGGCCGTCGTAAGGTCCAGAGGCCCAGAGACGCCGGGTATGGCTTTCATGCGGTTGCCCTCGATAGTTCCGGTCACCTGGCCGCCCGGTGTCTCACGACGACTCGGCCGCTGATGAGGAGTTGCGAACGCCTTCGGGTGGATCGCTGAGTAGGACCACGTCGGCGAGGTCGTCCGGGGAGACAGAGCGTCATCGAACGGCCGGAGGAACTGGTGGCCCAGATCTGGGCGGGTACGGACATAGGCGAGACCCATCACCACTGCGTGGTGCTGACCGCGCAGGGTGAACGGCTGCTGTCGCGGCGTGTGCTGAACGACGAGCCGGAGCTGCTGGCTCTGCTCGCCGATGTGCTGGCCCTCGGCCAGGACGTGGCCTGGGCGGTCGACGTCGCTGACGGCATGGCCGCGCTGTGGATCAACGTGCTGCTCAATCACGGCCAGCACCTCGTCTACATACCCCGGCCTGGCCGTCAACCGGGCCTCGGCCGGCTACCGCGGCATGGGCAAGACCGACGCCAAAGGAGGCCACCGTCATCGCCGACCAGGCCCGAATGCGCCGGGACCTGACGGTCCTGCTGCCGGACGACGAGCACGCCATCGAGCTGCGGGTCCTTACCAGCCGCCGGACCGACCTGAACGCCAATCGCACCCGCCGGATCAACCGCCTGCGCGGCCAACTCGCCGGTATCTTCCCGGCCTTGGAGCGGACGCTCGATCTGGGCAACGTCGGCCCGCTGATCCTGCTGACCGGCTACCAGACCCCAGCCGCCCTGCGACGCACCGGCCGCAGCCGCCTGGAGACCTGGCTGCGCAACCGCAAGGTCCGCAGCCCAGGAAGCCCTGGCCGAGGCCGTCCTTGAAGCAGCCGAGCGACAGCACACTGCCGTCCCCGGGGAGAAGATCACCGCACAGGTGATCCACACCCTGGCCAAGGAGGTGATGAGCCTCAACGAGCAGATCGCCGAGATCGACAAGCTCATTCCGGCCCGGTTTCGCGACCACGGGCTCGCCGACGTGATCGCCAGCATGCCCGGCATCGGCCCGCTCCTGGGCGCCGAATTCCTCGCGGCCACCGCTGGCGACATGAGCCGCTACGGCACCGCCGACTGCCTCGCCAGCCTCGCTGGAGTCTCTCCGCTCCCGCGGGACTCGGGCAACGTCAGCGGCAACCTGCACCGACCTCGGCGCTATCACCGCGGCCTGCAACGCGTCTTCTACACCTCCGCACTCATCAGCATCCGCAGCTGCGACGATTCGCGCCGCTTCTACGAACGCAAACGCTCCGAAGGCAAACGGCACACCCAGGCTGTGCTTGCTCTGGCCCGTCGACGCGTGAACGTCCTGTGGGCTCTCATCCGTGACGGACAGTACTACCAAAGCAACCTCCGCTTCACTTCCGCAGCTTGACAACATCATTAGGAGGTGATTGTCCAGCAGTGGGTTGCGCGCCGCATGGTGCGAACGACCGACAGGAGATGGGGGTTCTCGGTCGATCGCCCGATCTCCCAGGGCCGTCCTCCTCCCTACGCTCGGTCGTGCCCCGCTCACTCACCAGGAGGAATCACGATGGCCGAGGACCAGTCCGCGACTGAGACCCGCACGATCATCGGGCCACCCGACGCGCTCCTGGCGATGCCGCGATACGCGGGCGCCTCAACCTTCGCGAGGCTGCCCCGGCTCGACGAGGTCGGCCGGGCCGACGTCGCGGTATTCGGCGTGCCATTCGACTCCGGCACGACGTACCGCCCCGGTGCGCGGTTCGGCCCTGAGGCCGTGCGGGCCGGCTCGAAGCTGCTGCGCCCCTTCCACATCGGGCTTGACGTAGAGCCGTGGGAAACGCTGCAAGTGGCGGACGCGGGCGACGTCGGAGTGACGCCGTTCGACATCGGTGAGGCGATCGGCCAGATAGAGCAGGCGGCCCGAGGGCTCTACGCGAGCGCCGATCGCATCGTCACACTCGGCGGCGACCACACGATCGCGCTCCCGATGCTGCGGGCGGCCCACGCCCAGCACGGCCCGGTCGCGCTCGTGCACTTCGATGCCCACCTCGACACGTGGGACAACATCTTCGGTGCTCGCGTGGTGCACGGCACGCCCTTCCGTCGCGCGGTCGAGGAGGGACTGCTCGACGTCCACCACTCGGCCCATATCGGTATCCGCAGCACCATGCCGTCAGCGCAGGACTTCATCGACGACAAGGAGCTCGGCTTCGCGACGATCACGACGCTCGAGATCGCACGCCGCGGGATCGACGATGTCGTCGACCGCGTCCGGTCGCGCGTCGGCGACCGTCCGGTGTACGTCAGCATCGACATCGACGTGCTCGACCCGGCCAACGCCCCAGGCACGGGAACACCTGAGCCTGGCGGTCTCACGACCCGTGAGCTGCAGATGATCCTCTTCGGCCTGGCCGACCTCGACGCGATCGGCGCCGATGTCGTCGAGATCGCTCCGGCGTACGACCACGCGCAGATCACCGCGCTCGCCGCGGCCGGGCTCACGTTCGACCTGCTCGCCATGATGGCGCGGCCGGCAACCCCCTGGGTCGGCTGACGCCGCGTGGCTCCCTCGCCTGCGGGTAGTGACGCTCGGAGGGGGGCTTGTTGGTGTATGAGGCGGTGGCTGGCCTGGTGTGCTGCTGGTTCGTTGAGAGGCGGGGTGGGCGGTGTTGGTGGGGAGGCCGGTGTGTGTTGAGGTTCCCCCGAGATGCGGGGAGAGGTGACACCAGGTCAGATCGGTCTCACGAGAGGGGACCAGACGATGCCTGCCCCGAGGAAATACCCGCTGGAGTTGCGTGACCGCGCGGTGCGCATGTATCGCGCCGCCGACCCAGTTCTGTTCGATTCGATGGAGGAATAGCGACAATGAGGTACAGGCTTCGTCGGCGGGGTGGTCAGCAAGGGAAGCGCCTCGTGGCCCTGGCGACGGTCACCGCGGCGATTGTTTCGGGGATGATGGTGTCGGGATGTGGGCCGGACGTCGCGAATGCGGAGGTGGAGCCATCCGTTCGCAGTGCCACCGCGTCACTGCGAAGTGACCTCGAGAAATATCTGGACGCTCAGGGCACTAAGGATCATTTCTCAGCGGTCTCCCTTCGGGTGACCTATGCCGATCAGCGACCTGATATATCGGTCGATGCGGGGACGTCCCGCTACGGCGGTGGTCGACCGGTGAACAGCAAGGCGCTGTGGCAGATAGGCAGCAACACCAAGGCGTTCACGTCCGTGCTGCTGCTTCAACTGGAGGCCGAAGGAAAGCTGTCCATACGGGACAAGCTGGGAAAGTGGCTTCCCCAGTATCCGGCGTGGCGCGATGTCACCATCAAGCAACTGCTGTCGATGACCAGCGGCATCCCCAGCTACACCGAGCAGAATGCGTTCCTGAAGGATTTCGACGCCAATCCCTCCACACGCTTCACGCTGGAGCGCCTGATGTCCTATGTGGAGGGCCTGCCACTGGGTCCCGCGAAGTACGAGTACTCGAATACGAACTACCTCCTCGCGCAGATGATTGTCGAACGAGCGTCGCTCGATACTTACCATGAGCGGCTCGCCGAGCGCATCATCGAACCTCTCGGAATGAACGACACCTGCCTCCCCCCGGACTGCCCTCCGGACACGGCCTCGCGCATGCCGACGCCGTACTCCACCCATTCCGTCCTGCCGAAGCATCTCAACAAGTCACTTCCTCGGCTCCGCCTGTCCTGGGCGCAGGGGGCGGGTGGCCTGGTGAGTTCACTGAGAGACATGACGGCTTGGGACAGGGCGCTGTACAGCGGTCGACTGCTGCCCTCAGCGCAGCAGCGCGAGCTGGAGTCCCTGGTCTCGGCGAAGACGAGTAAGCCCATCAAGAGCGTCACGGCCGACGATCCCATGGGTTTCGGGCTCGGTGTCGTGAAGTTGGTCCATCCTGTGGCCGGGACGGTCTGGGCCTATGAGGGGGCCACTTATGGAAACCGGGTGCTGCACATGTACTTCCCGAAGACTGGCATGATCATCGCCATTGCTGTCAACAGCGCCGTTGGCGAAGGGGACACGCTGCCCGACCTCGCCGGTACCGTCTACAAGACTCTTTCGGCGCAGAAGGCACAGGCGCTCCCACGGCACCAGTAGCCCCGGAGCCAGCTGCGTGACTTCCAGGTAGCTGCACTGCGAGGTCTGAGCTCCCTTCTTCCTGAGTAGGGTCGGGGACTGGCACGGTGGCTTCCGCTCCGTTTCCAGTCCCCGCCGCTTCAAACCGTGCATGCGGTTCTCCCGCACACGGCTTTCCGACATCGTTCACCGACTGGCATGCGCCGTCGTCCTGTGCACGTTTCCGGTGAGGCGGTAGACCCCGAGCCGGGTGATCCATCCGTAGGTGAATCGGGTGGTCCAGTTCCGGCCTCGGAGTCTGTGTTTCCGGCTGGCGAAGATGGCCAGCCGCTCGTGGACGTAGTCGTCGACCGCGTTGAACTTCCGTCCGGAGTTCCCGTTGCGGAAGTACGCCGCCCAGCCCCGCAGCACGGGGTTGAGGTCGGCGACCACGGCAGACACCGGCCGTTCGGTCTTCGAGCGGGAGGTCGCCGCGCGGATCTTGTCCCGCAGTACGCTCATCGCTCGGGCCGAGGGCCAGCGTTGCAGGTAGAACCTGCCTCGCCATTTCCACGATTCCATCTTCCGGTGGTGAAAGCGTCGGGTAGCGGGGACGCATTGTTGCGTCCCCGCCCCCTAAGAACCGGGCGTGCCCACTTTCCAGGCACCACGGCTCAAGCAAGCCCCGAGGACGACGAGGTTTCCGCTTCGGCGTCATGGCTGGTGCACCGCCCTTCCGGCAAGGATCTGCCGTCGGCAGTACGCGTGGAGGAGCCGGTAAAAGGTCCGGGCCTGGCCGTCGACCTGTTCGACGATGTGCTGTTTGGCCAGCATCCGCCGGACGGTCATGAACCACTGTTCCCACTCGCGTGGGCTGCGTGGTTCGTGCTCGGCGTGCAGAAGGAGTTCCCCGCAAGCGGGACAGCGTCCGCCTTGGCTTCGCAGAAGCCGGGCGGTGTGCTCATCCACGGGCGGCGCCTTCTTCCTGTGCCGCCGTTCGGTCCAGTACTCGGTCAGGGCGGGGTCATCCGGAGAGGCTCCGCCGTGGACCGGGACATGCCGGACGATCTTCGTCCAGACGAACTTGGCGAGGTAAGCGCCGCTGTCGCGGTCGCCGAACACCCACCGGTCCTGCCGGGACTTGTGGAACTTGCCGAAGTAGCGGTCGCGACCCAGCCCCTCGACTTGTTCGGATGCGAGCGTCTGGCCCACCGGTAGGTGAGGTGCCAGACGTGGTGGTCCAGGCCGGTGAAGACCCGGCCGGAGACCACGCTCCGGTGGGAGTGATGAGCAGCTTTCCGCTGCCCTGCCGATCGACGTGGCGGCGGATGTCGAAGCCCAGGAACGAGAACTCTTCCTCAACGTGGACGATGCGTGTCTTGTCCTCGTTGAAGCGGAGTCCTCTCGGCTCCAGCCAGGCCGTGAGACTGGCCTTGACCTGCTCGGCCTGTTCACGGCTGTGACACATCGCCACGTAATCGTCGGCTTATGCCGTGTGCCGGGTTATGCCGAGTTCGGCATGGGTCCGCGTACCTCACCAGCACCGGGCTTCCGCTCTGCGCACTTCCGGCGTCTCTGCCGGTTGTGTAGTAGCGGACGCCTGCGGCTTCCTCCATCCCGTGCAGGGCCACGTTGAAGAGCAGCGGGCTGATCACTCCGCCTTGCGGAGTCCCCGCCTCGGTCGGGGCGAATCGGCCTCGGTCCACGGCCCCGGCCTTCAGCCATTGCCGGACCAGTCCCCGGGCGGGGAAGGTGCCGAGCGCGGCCATGAGCCGGTCGTGGTCGATACGGTCGAACGCCGCCGTCAGGTCCGTGTCGAGCACCCACACACGCTGCGGGTTCTTCCCGTTGAGCGTGGAGTAGATGGCCCCGATCGCGTCGTGACAGCCGCGGCCGGGCCGGAAGCCGTACGACTTCGGCTCGAACCGCGCTTCCCACTCGGGTTCCAGTGCGCCCAGTGCCACAGCTTGCAAGCACCGGTCAGCGATCACGGGGAATCCCGAGGCCGCGCTTCTTCGTGGTCCCCGGTTTGGGGATGAACACCCGCTTGACGGGCTTGGGGATCCACGGCCGGGCGCGGTGCTGGACCCAGTGGGCCAGGGCGGCCTTGGACTGGGACATCAGCACCACCTTCCCGTCGACTCCCGCCGTCGCGCGTCCCGCGTTGATCTCCGTGACCCGCCGCACGCTCAGGAGCGTGTTCGACCGGGACCGGAGCATCAGCTTCTGCAAGTTGCGGACCTTCTTCAGGTCCCCTGCCTGCGATGCCGTGAAGATCCTCTGCCGCAGACGCCGTACGTCCTCCTCGGCCCGGCGCCAGTCGACCGACGCCCAGTCCAGGTCTTCGCCCGCGGGTCCGTTCACCGTCGCGGCGGCCGGAACGGGCGAGGCCGCTCCGTCCCTGTCCGTCATGGCGTCCAACTTGTCCCTCGGGTCCGTCGTCCTTGTCCAGTGAGTCCGCACGGGCTCACCTGGCCCACGTCAGCACCCTTTCGGGTCCGGGCAGTGCACCCGTATCCGGACGGTTATGCGGGGCGACCGGCGGAGAGGCCGGTCATGCTGCCCCGGGTTCCCGTTTCCTTTCGGCTTCCGGCATTGGCTTCTTGGGCCATCCTGTTCCCGCTGAGGAGTTGAGCCTTCCTCGCGGTCGGCCGACCGGGCAACGAAGGCCCGGACCTCAACGGGGTGAGGCCAGGACGATGCCGTTGAACGTCAGTCCCAGCGCGGCGACGAGGACGAAGACAATCCACTGGTGGGAGTGGCTCAGGGCCACGCCGGCCAGGAGCAGCAGGCTCGCGACCATCCCGACGCGCAGGGTCATAAGCCAGGAGTGGCGTCCAGCGATGGACCCGGCGACGGGGGCGGCGATGGCCCCCAGCAGGGCTGCGGGGGTCAGGAACATCAGCGCCGTTGTACTGGCGCTCAGGCCGAACCCGGCCGTGCTGTCCTCGGCGATGATGACGACACTGAAGGTGATGGCCGCGAACACGCTGGCCAGGGACAGGACGGTGGCCAGCAGTACCGGCCAGATGTGCCGGGAGGCGAGGTGGGGGATGGGAACGAGGGCGTTGTCCTTGCGGCGCTCGAAGGCCCAGAAGGCAACGATGGCCACGACGGCTCCGACACACCAGACGAGGGCCGTCGCATCGGTCCAGCCGCGGGCGGACCCCTCGGATATTGCTTCGCTGAGGCAGACCAGGGCGAATGCCATGAGAAGCGCTCCCCACCAGTCCATGCGGCCGTTCGGCAGTGGGGCTGAATCGCGCGGAATGACCCGCCAGGACGCGGCCATCGCGGTCAGTCCCAGGACGAGGATGACCAGGAAGATGGACCGGAAGCCCAAGTTGTCCGCCATCACGCCGCCGAGGTAGCCGTCCACGCCGCCGGCTCCGCCGTTGATCGCGGACACGAAGCCCACGCCGAGGCCGAACAGGCGGGGCTTGAGGTGCTTCGACAGCAGCAAATAGGCGAAGTTGAAGGTCGCGTTGGACGCTCCCTGCAGGGCTCGTCCCACCAGCAGCACCTGCAGGTTGGGTGCGAAGAGGCACAACAGTGTTCCGGCGGTCAGCACGGACAGCACCACAAGCAGGGTGCGGCGCCGGCCGAGGTAGTCGCTCCAGCGCGTGAAGATCATGCCTGCGACGGAGCCGAACAGGAAGAAGACCGACGAGATCTGCGAGATTGAGCTGACGCTCACGTCCATGTCCCGGGCCATGTCGGGCAGCGCGGGCGAGAGCATGCTTGCGCTGAGCTGGTAGGACAGCACGCCGAGGATGAGTGTGGCGGTGAGGACGGCGGCCTTCTTCCCTCCGTAGCCGTGCCCGTCCTGGTCGTCCCCGTTGTTGTCGTGCACCTGGGGCGCCGGTGAAGTGTTCATGGCTTGCCTTCTTGTCCGGGAAACAGTGAAAAGCTGCGGGGACGACGCAACGGCGTCGCGCTGGAGGACGAAGGGGCGTCAGTCGCGGGTGCTGCCACCGTCGACGTTGAGGACCTCGCCGTTGATCGAACGGGCCGCCGTCGAGGCCAGGAACACGACAGCGGCGGCGATCTCCTCGGGGGTCTGCATCCGCTGGGTCGGGATGGACGACTCGAAGGCCTTGCGCTGCTCGTCCAGCGGCATCCCCGTCTGCGCGGCGACGTCGGCAATGACCTGGTCGATCATGGCCGTGGCGACGGTCCCCGGGGCGATGCTGTTCACGGTGATCAGGGGGCTGAGGTCCAGAGCCCCGGCGCGGGTGAGGCCGATGAGTCCGGCCTTGGAGGCGACGTAATCGGGCTGGTTGGGGAAGGCGTGGCGGCCGGCCACCGACGAGATGTTGATGAACGAGCCGTGCGCGCCGGTGCTGATCAGGCGGCGGCCGATCTCGCGCTGGATGACAAAGGCGCTGACCAGGTTGACGTACAGCGTGCGCACGAAGGCGTCGGTCGGCACGTCGAATCCGTCACGGTTGGCGTACAGCCCGGCCGCGTTGACGACGATCTGCGGCACCTGGTCGAGATCTCCCACGGCCTGCTCGACCTTGACCGTGTCGGCGAGGTCCACCACCGTGCCGACGACGCCGTCGCTGCTGGCATCGATGCGGTCCCACCCGTAGACGGTCGTGGCGCCGGCGGCCAGGAGCGCGGCGGTGATGGCTTTGCCCATGCCGCCGGCGGCACCGGTGACCAGTGCGACGTTGCCGACAAGACTGAAGGGGCTGGACTGGTTACTCTGAGTCATTGATCTGCGTCTCCAAGCTGCTCTTTTCGGCCGACCGGCGGATACCGCCGGGGCCGGAACGCCGGCGCCGTCGGCGCACGGAACGTTGCTGGTCACCTGACGCGCAGAAAGCGCATATGGAGCGAACCGGGGCACTTCGCCTGGCCAGTTACCTCGGGGAACGTAAGAGCGTTATGCGCATAACGCAATGGTGCTGAAAGCTTGATTTCATCTGGTGGCAATTCGTACGGTCACCGCGGATCGTGCCGCCGCCCAGCGCGTGACGCCCGCGATCCCCCGCGCAGAACAGGGAGGCATCGTGCCCGTCGACACCCCCATGCCCGGAAGCTACGGCGTGCGCATTCCCCCGTGGCTCGCCGCGGAGCAGGCCACGCTCCCCGTGCGCATCACCGACCGCACGGAACGGATGCGGATGGTGAATCGAATAGCTGCCCGCAACGTGGAAGAGGGGACGGGCGGCCCCTTCGCCGCACTCGTACTCGACAGCGACACCGGCGATGTCGTCTCCGCCGGCGTCAACCTGGCCCTGTCCGCCAACGTCGCCTCGGCGCACGCCGAGGTCGTGGCCCTTTCACTCGCCCAGACCCGCGTCGGCGACTGGAACCTCGGCACCGACCCCGCCCGCCCTCGCGTACTCGTGGTGAACGCCCAGCCGTGCGTCATGTGCCTGGGCACCCTGATCTGGTCCGGCGTGAAGACACTGGACTTCTCGGTGCCCGGCTTCGAAGTCGAGCGCATCACCGGGTTCGACGAGGGCCCGGTGCCCGCCGACTGGCGCGAGCAGCTCGAAAAGCGCGGCATTGCCGTCGACACGGGGCTGCTCCAGGAAGAGTGCTCGACGGTTCTGGAAGACTTCAGAAGCCGCGTGGCAGCAGGCACGATTACGCTCTACAACGGCGGATGACCTGGACTTCTGCGGGCCGTCCGGCCCGCAGAAGCGGCCTGGGAAGCGGTCTCGAGGGGCAGTCACAGATGGCACACCAGCACGACCCCGGCCAACGGCCACCGACCTCATACGACGTCGCGCGCCTGGCGGGCTGCTCCCAGGCGGCAGTCTCCTTGTGGGTGACGGGCAATCACGTCGGACGGCTGAGTGTCGATCTTCAAGCCCGCATCGCCGCGGCGGTCAGTGAGCTCGGCTACAGCACCAACCGGGCGGCGCAACGCCTGTCGACCGGGCACGGCAAGACCATCACCTTCTTCTTCCCCGGCTTTCGGTACGACTACTTCGGCAGCATCCTCGACGGTGTCACTCAAGTCCTCGGCCGCAGCTGGGAGATCAGATTCGTCGACCTGCGGCCCCTGGAAGACCGCCATGCTCCGGAGTCGCTGTTTCAGGCGGCCTGTGGAGCGGACTCCACGGTCATGCTCGTCGCCAGCCCTTCCAAGAGGGACCTCGAGGCGCTCGCCCTCCTGAACCGCCATCGCATCGTGGTCATCGACGCACCCGAATGCCCGCCGGGCGCCTCTCTTGTCCACTACGACATGGCTCCCGCCATCGACCGAATGAGCGCGCACCTCGCCGCGCTTGGCCACCGATCCATCGGCTACCTGGCCCTGGCGGGCGCCGCCTCGATGACCCTGGAGCACCGCGAGGCCGTGCTCCGTGCCGCCACGGAGCACCACGGAAGCCGCATCACGCACACGGCCGAAGCCGGCACCGGCGCGGGGGAAGACTCCGCCAAACTCCAGCACACTCTCAGTGCGTGGCTGGGGGCAGGGGTCACGGCCCTAGTATGCGCCGACGAACGCCTTGCCTATGCCGTCTTGCGCGTGGCCAGCCGCAGCGGGATCCGTATCCCCCAGCAGCTGTCGATGGTCTCCTTCAACGACAGCGACGTTGCGGCCTTCCTGCGTCCGGGGCTCGCCTCGATCCGCTTGCTCCCCGAACCGCTGGGCTCCAAGGCGGCCGAGATCATCAGGCGAAACCCCAAGAACCCGAGAATGGAGTCGATCGCGGCCGAGTACATCGCGCGTCAGTCGGCTGCACCCGCCCGGCGGTAACACACTTGCGGTCCCGCGCGCGGGGGCCCGGCCTTGGGGCCGGCGTCGCCCCCTCCGGCCTCGGTATGGCCACGGATGTAGTGTCGGCCTCGGCGAGCACGACAGCGACGGGGCACTCCCCGCCGACCGCTTCACGAACGAGTTCCCCCTCCGTCGGAGAGTCGGCACACCGTGAAGGCCACAGCCGGTGTCGTCCGACCCGTCCGGGGCCAGCCCGTGCAGCCCCTTGCGGAACAGCTCGGTGAAGTCCGGCTCCAGGTACTTGATCGTCACATACGGCTTCGGCGTGCGGTGGACTGCCAGGTTCACCTTCACTTCCCTGCCGGTCCCGGCGAACAGAGCCCGCGCGGCCCGGTAGGTAAATGGCTCGGCCGTCGCGTACCCCTCGTTGATCGCCCGCCGGTAGAACAGCGACAGGATGCTCATGTGCTGGCCCCACGTCGTTGCCGCGAACCGGGCTTTCAGCGGGCCCGCTGCCCGGTGCTCGGCGTACCGACTCAGGCCCGCCTTCAACCGTTCCCGCGAGTCGAAAAGCTCCACCCCGTGGTCAGCCAGGAACTCCGTCCACTCCTTGAGGACGCGAGCGTAGTTCTCCCACGAGCTCGGCGCCGGCGCCCCGCTGGCCGGGAGCTCACGTAACCACCGGTTCACGACCGCCGTCGCACGTGGCGCGGCCGGACCGTCCTCGAAGCACAGATCGTCGTCGACGAGCACGGGCATCCCCTGGCGGATCAGCGGCCGGTGCTCGATGTCCCAGGACTCCCAGCCCCGGGAAGAGAAGAAACTCAGGATCACGAGCGCCGACAGTAGAAACACCACACGGCTCAGCGCAAAGCCCAAACCACCAGTCCACCAACCCAGTTGGAGTCAATCGCAACACGGAAACTAAGCAGAGATAATGCGGCGCAGGTCGTGAGGTGTCCAGTTGGTGCCCAGGTTCTGCTGGGCTCGCTGCACCACCCGTCGCATCGCCCAGTAGGTCAGCGGCCGGTCTTGACCGTGTCGAGTTCGCCGACGCCTTCAGGAGCTGCAGATCGAGGCAGATGCCGGTGACCCGGACGGGGCATTCGCCCGCCAGGTGTCCCGGCAGGAGTGGGCCGTGAACATCGACTCGACCTCCTGCCGGGCGCATCAGCACGCGGCCGGGGCGCCCCGCAAGCCTCCGGCCGACCACCCGCAAAAGGGGGCGGGGCCCGTGAGGAGGCAGATGGGCGCGAGGCGTTGGGACGCTCGCGGGGCGGGCTGACCAGCAAAGTGCATCTGCTCTCCGACGACCGGGCCCACCCGCTGCACTGGCTGACTTCGCCAGGTCAGCGCGGGGACAGCCCGATGTTCGCCGCGGTGCTGAACGGCTTACGCATCCAGCACCGCGGCCCGGGCCGCCCGCGCAGCCGGCCGGACCGGGTGCGCGGCGACAAGGCGTACTCCAGCCGCAACAACCGCGACTACCTGCGACGGCGCGGCATCAAGGCCACCATCGCGCAGCCCGACGACCAGCGGGTCCACCGCAAGCGCCGCGGACGCTCCGGCGGTCGGCCCCCGGCCTTCGACAAGACCCAGTACCGTCGCCGCAACGCGGTCGAGCGGTGCGTGAACAAGTGGAAGCAGTTCCGCGCCGTGGCCACCCGGTACGACAAACGCGACTACATCTTCAACGGCACCCTGACCGTTACCGCGATCGTCATCTGGCTTCGCGACACCGTCCAAGAGCCATCAGAAACGGCCTACGCCCCGACGCACCGTCCCGGTGTGGCTACCGGCGTGCGGTGAACCGTTCGTCGGGCCGTTTGTGCAGCCAGCCACGATCGGCGAGCTTGGTCATCTTCGCCCGCAGCGGTTCCAGCTTCCCTCGCACCGCCACCTCAAGCCTCGCCACATCGTGCACAGGTATGGTCTGAGGTTCTCTGCTCATGGTGTTACCGCGTCTCACTGTGGGTGCCGGTCATGAGCGCGGCGAGGTCTTCGGGGGCGAGAAAAGAGGGCGGGGGCGGCGGGCCCCAGTTGAAGAGACCCTTGGCTCCTTCGAGGACTTCCGGGGTCCACAGCTGGTCGTTGACGACGCAGTCCATGTCGGAGTAGTACTCGCTGAAGTTTCCGGCCGGGTCCTTGAGATACCAGAAGAAATTGGAACCGGCGTGATGGCGGCCCAGGCCCCAGACATGGCGGTCGGGATGGTCTTCCAGCATGGCGGCGGCACCGCGGCCGACCTCGTCGATGTCGTCGACCTGCCAGGAGGAGTGGTGCAGGAAGGCGACCGGGGCGGCCAGGACCAGGATGTTGTGGTGGTCGGTGGAGCAGCGCAGGAACGCCCCGTGGCCCTTGATGTAGTCCGAGGCCTTGAAGCCGAGGCCGTCGCGGAAGAAGACGGTGGTCGCGTCGAAGTCGGTGGTGCCGAGGACGGCATGGCCGAGCTTGCGGGGGCGGACGCGGTCGGTACGCAGTACACCGGGGGCGCGCTGGTCGGTGCGGTCAGCGCGTCCGGGCCCGTTGTAGAGGGTGGCTGCGATCGGTTCCTCCAGGAGGCGGGGGGTGACTTCGAGGACGGCGCGAACTCCGGTGGGCTTGTCGTACGCGGTCAGGGTGCTGCCCGAAGTGTCGCTGGCCATGCCCAGACGGTGCAGGCGTGATGCGGCGGCGGCCAGATCGTCGCGGGTGTCGGCACCGATGCGCACCTCGATCAGGCGACGGTGGGCGGTGTGCACGATGCGCAGCTGACGGCCCGCGTCCCGCGAGGCGAACCAGCCTTCCTCGTCGGGTTCCAGGCCGAACTCGGTGTAGTACGCGGCTGTCTCGGCCGGGTTGGGGACGCCCATGGTGATGGACGTGAGGCGGTGCAGTGCCATGAGAGGGACTCCTTTGTCCGTCGGGCCAGCGGGTCAGGCGACGAAGGTTTGGCGCAGTTCGCCGATGCCGTCGATGGTGGACACGAGTTCGTCGCCGGCGGCCAGGAAGCGCTGCGGGTCTCGGCCCAAACCGACGCCGGCTGGGGTGCCGGTGAAGATGACGTCGCCCGGCAGCAGCGTCAGGACTGCGGACAGGCCGGCGATCAGGGCGGGAACCGAGAAGATCAGGTCGCGGGTGCGGCCCTTCTGGACCTCCTCGCCGTTGATGGCACAGCGCAGTTCGAGGTCGCCGGGGTTGTGGAACTCGTCGGGAGTGACCAGCCACGGGCCGATGGGGGCGAAGCCGGGGAAGGACTTGCCCAGGCTGAACTGGGGGGCGGGGCCGGCCAACTGCACGATGCGCTCGGAGATGTCCTGACCCACCGTGAGTCCAGCGACGTGGCTCCAGGCGTCGGATTCGGTCACCTTTTGAGCGCGGCTGCCGATGATGGCGACGAGCTCGACCTCCCAGTCGGTGTGCCCGCCCGGCGGCAGGTGCACCTCGGTGACGGGGCCGCTGACGCTGGTGACGTACTTGGTGAACACCGGAGGCAACCCCTCGGGAGTGACGAACCCGGACTCCGCGGCGTGGTCGCGGTAGTTCAGGCCGATCGCCAGCATCTGGCGAGGGGCGGGTGCGGGAGACCCCAGCGTGCTCGCCTCGAAAGGCTTGCCCGTCGGCAGGTCCGCGCCGGCCGCCCAGGAGCAGAACTCGTTCCAGCGCTCGTAGACGGCCTGTGGGTCGGCGGAGAACAGGCCGGCGCTGGCCTGCTCGACATCGACCGCACGGTCCTCGACGATCAAGGCCAGGCGGCCGGAGAGGTTGGCGATACGCATGGAAGCACTCCTGACAGGGAACGGACGACGGTCCTTGCAGCGACCACTGCCGGCACGCGAAGAGCGGGCCGGTGAGCGAACGGACCGGGATGGACGACGAACAGGGAGATATGCGAGCGTCAGACAGACCCTTGTCCACCAGCCCCGCTCGCCACGGGGCCCGGCCCCTCGCCCGTCGGCATCTCGGTGCTGCTCGCGTCGCTGACGTTCGGTGCCACGGCTCCGAGCAGCCGCTCGGTGGCCCGTGGCCCCGGCACTTGCCCGGCTCAGGCGAGGCGGGGGAACAGTGTCTCGGCGCCTGTGCGGTCGATCGAGGCGCGAGTGGCGGGGTCCGTGTCGTAGGCCTCGAGCTTGCCGGCGAAGCGACCGACGCCGGAGTCGTCGACGTAGGGGAAGTCGGAGCCGAAGTGCACGTGGCCCGGCTTGGCAAAGCTCAGGAGGCTGGGCAGTGCGCTGGGTCCGGCCGACAGCGCGGTGTCGAAATGGAAGCCGCGCAGGCCCTCGCGGACCTCGTCCTCGCTCAGTCCGGAGGCGAACAGCGGGCTGGAGCTGGCGAGTTCGGTGAAGCGGTCGGCGGCATACGGCACAAAACCGCCGGCGTGCGACAGGATCATCGTCAGGTTCGGGTAACGCTCGGGCACGCGGTGCAGAACAAGGTTCAACGCCGCGCGGGTGGTGTCGAGCAGGAAGTCGGCCAGCGCCGCGGTGAGGCCGGGGACGCCTGGTCCAGGCAACTCGGCGGGGTGGATGAAAACCACCAGGCGGCGGCGGTCAAGCTCGGCGAACACCGGCTCGAAGGCCGGATCGCCGAGGTACGTGCCTCGGTGGTTGGCCAGGAGCACCACGCCGTCGGCGTGCAGGTCGTCGTCGGCATGGGCGATCGCGTCCAGCGCGCCGTCCACGTCGGGCAGCGGGACCGCGGCGAACATCCCGAAGCGGTCGGGACGGTCCTTGACCAGTTCGGCATGCAGGTCGTTGACGCGCGTCACGAGCTCACGGGCGGCGGCGTCGTCGCCGAAGTGTGTACCGGGCGCGGAGAGCGAGAGCACACCGGTCCCGATGGAGTGCGTGTCCATCATCGCGAGCGCGCCCTGCGGGCTCCACGAGGGCAGCACACTCGATGACCAGCTCACCCCGTCCGGCCCGTCCGTGCCCAGGGCGTCGAGGGCGTCGAGGTACACGCGGGGCAGCAGGTGCTGGTGGACGTCGATCCGATTCATGTGGTTCTCCTCCTGGGCGTTGCCCGAGTCGGCAGGGGACTCTCAGACGAGGTCGGTGACGGTGCCCCGGACGCCGAGCAGTGCCTTGCCGTAGACCTCGGTGCTGACCTCGGGATTGACCAGGGCGTGGCGACTGGCCGCCTCGCTGTCGCGCCAGATCCGCTGCAGCGGATTGGACTCGCCGAACGACGCCACACCGTGGACGGAGCACAGGATGCGGATCGCCTCGCGGGCCTCCGTGATGGCGACACCGGTGTCCATCCGCATCCGGGCGCGGGTGTCGTAGTCCGGGTAGACGCCGGACTCGGCGGCCTCGTCGATCTCGGCCGCGGCCCGGTACGCGTGCAGTTGCGCCGAGTCCACCAGCGAGGCGGCGCGCGCCACGGCGAGCTGCGTTGTCGGCGCCTCGGCCTGGCTCGCGTAGTACGTGTAGGTCAGCGGGCGCCGCATGGCCTTCTCCACCACCAGATCGAGAGCTGCCTGTGCCAGCCCGAGCTGCGGACCGGCGAGCACGAGGGCGGAGACCGGCACGTAGGCCGCCCGGTAGAGGGCCTCGCCGTCGTAGGGGGTGGCGTAGCGGCCCTCGATCGCGTCCGGCGCGGAGTGGAAGCGGTGCGTGGGCACGAACACCGCGTCGGCGTGCAGGGTGTTCGACGAGGTCCCGCGCATTCCGGTGACGAACCAGGTGTCCTCGATCGTCAGCTCCGCCATCGGCACGAGCACGATGCCGGTGGCGTCCTGCGTGCCCTCGGCGTCGGGACGGGAGACCCCGAGCAGCGCCCACGAGGCGTGAGCGGAGCCGGAGGCCGGGCTCCAGCGCCCGCTGACGACAAAGCCGCCCTCGACCGGGCGTGCGGTGCCGGTGGGGGCCAGCACGCCGGCGACGTGCGTGTCGAGGTCAGCCGTTCCGCCGCCCCAGACCTCCTCCTGGGCCTGGGCGGGGAACTGACCCACGTACCAGTCGCAGACATTGAGCAGGGTGGTCACCCACGCCGTCGAGCCGCAGGCCCGCGCGACCTCACGGGAGACCTCCAGACTCGTGCGGGTGTCCGTCTGCAGGCCGCCGAAGCGCGCGGGCCGCAGGATCGAGAGCAGACCGGACTTGGTAAGGCCGGCCACGTTGTCCACGGGCACGTCGCGCTCCCGGTCGGCCTGTTCGGCGTGGCCGGAGAGCAGGGGCATCAGCTGCGCGGTGCGCTCGACGAGGTCGGCCCGCAGCTCGCGCGCGGCATCGGTGGTGTTCGGACGATCCAGGATGATGCTCATCGTTGTCTCCTGCGTGTGGTCGTGGCGTCTGTTGTGATTCGTGGCGTCTGTTGTGGTCGCGAGCCGGCGGGGTCAGCTTGTTGATTGCGAGGCACGAGTGTGTGGGCCGGCTCAGCCGGGATGCCGCAGCGCACGAAGGCCCGGAACCCTCCAGCGACGCCTTGGTGGCCGGTGGCCGCTCGGCCGATGGCTCGCTTGGCGTCACGAGCGAGCACCTCGTCGCCTCGCTGGCAGCTCAGTCGTCCGGGTCGCCACGATCACCCCGCTTCGGTTGACGACCCGGGATCGCGATGTCAGATGTCCCACCAGGCGAAGGAGTGGGTGGGCACGTGTATGGCGCGGGCGCGGTCGAGGCGGGCCAATCGGCCGCGGTGGAAGATCAGGGGTTCGCGGCGCCTGCTGGCAGCGGACAGACACCGCACCCGGCCCACCACCGCCGTGTGGTCGCCCGCGGGGAAGTCGTCCTCGACGTCGCACTCGATCCAGGCCGCCGCTCCGCCGAGACGCGGCCCGGCGTGGTCGGCCGGCTCCCAGTCGCCGACGGCGAAACGGTCCGCCGTCTGGCTGGCGAACGCCGCGCACACCTGCTGCTGGTCCTCGGCCAGTACGTTCACGCAGAAGCGCCCCGAGCGGATGATCCCCTCTGCGCTGGCCGACTGCCGACCGCAGTAGAAAACCACGAGAGGCGGTTCGAGGGAGGCGGAGGTGAAGCTGCCCACCGTGACGCCTACCGGGCCCTGCGGTGTGGTGGCGGTCACCACGCACACTGAGGTCGGCACGTGGCCGAGTACGCGGCGTAGTACGGCGGTGTCGGTTGCGGGGGCGGGCGGCTCCGTTGCGGTAAGGGCGGATGCGGACACAGCGACCTCCAGGGGAGCGGGAGCCGGGCGATGCGCCGTGTGCGTTTGCTCGCGAGCGTCAGCGGCGCGGGTCTCGGCCCAGTGAATCCACGGTTGCCCGCGCCTGCCATTGGCTCGGCGCCCAAGTTACGCGCGCGATCCTGGGCGCCCGGGCCAAGATGCCTCCGAACTGGTCCGGCGGCCCAAACAGCGGGACGAACTCTGCGGCCCGGGACATACGACAGCGACACCCGCCCGGCGTGGAATCGCGGCAGCGACCCTTGCCACGAGAGACGCCGCCCCTTGCGCCGCGAACCGCCGGAGGACCCCATGACGACGAGCCCCACGAGCACGGCCGACCCGCAGACGACCACCGCGCCCACCACCCCCGCATCGGCGTTGACGGAGAGTGCCGCGGCGCTGGTGCCCTTGCTGCGGGAGAACGCCACTCGCACCGAGGCGGACCGCAGGGTGGCCGAGGAGAATATCGCCGCCCTGTCCGAGGCCGGGCTGTTCCGGCTCACCGTGCCTCGGCGGCTTGGCGGTCACGAGGCGGACTTCAGGACCTTCCTGGAGGTCACCTCCGAGCTCGCTCGCGGATGCGGCTCCACGGCGTGGGTGGCGACCCTGATCAATGTGTGCAACTGGATGGTCGGGCTCTACCCCGAGCGGACCCAGCAGGAGGTGTGGGGCGGTAACCCGGACGCGCGGGTGTGCGGAGTGCTCGCTCCCAGCGCCACCAGCCAGGCGGTCGAGGGTGGGCTCGTCGTCACCGGACGCTGGGGCTACGCCTCGGGCAGTCTGCATTCCCGGTGGGCGTGCCTCGGCATCCCCGTCGTCGACGTCTCCGGGGGCCAGACCGACCAGGGCTTTGCCCTCATCGCGATGGACGAGCTGACGATCGAGGACACCTGGCACGTGGCCGGCATGCGGGGCACGGGCAGCAACACCCTCGTCGCTGACGAGGTGTTCGTGCCCGCGCACCGCATCATGTCGGTGACCCAGGCCGTGGAGGGCACCTGCCCGACCGAGCACAAGGACGAGGCGCTGTACCGCTCGGCGCTCGTCCCGGTGCTCGCTCTGGTGCTGGCCGGCCCGCAGGTGGGCCTGGCCCAGGCCGGGATGGACGTGGTCACCGCTTCTCTCGCCCAAGGACGGGGCATCGCGTACACCTTCTACGGGCGCGCCAGGGAGGCCCCGTCAACGCAGATCCGGCTGGCCGAGGCGGCCCAGCTGATCGACACCGCCCGCCTGCACCTGATGCGCGCCGCCGACGACATCGACAGCTGGGCGGCCCGCGGCGAGCACATGCCGTTCGAGACGCGGGCCCGGGTGCGCATGGACACCGGATATGTGGCGCGCCGCTCCCGTGAGGCACTCGACCTGCTCCTGAGCATTCAGGGCGCCGGCAGCTTCGCCGAGGCCAATCCGCTACAGCGGATCTGGCGGGACCAGGAGACGGGCAGCCGGCACGCGTTGGTCAACCCGGCCATCGCCGGCGAGTTGTACGGGCGAGCGCTCCTGCACATCGAGGAGCAGGTCACGTTCCTGATCTGAGCGGGCTGGTCAGGCACGGTCGTCCGGAACGGGCAGGCGCGGCCGGAGCACGGTCAGGCGGGCGCGTCCCTTCCCTGCGGCCGGAGCACGGCAGGGCCCAGCGTCTGCGCGGCCTCCAGGGCCGTCATCAGTTCGGGCAACCGGGCCGCCAGGTCGTGCCCGAGCACTTCCTGAGCGCGCTTGACCCGATAGGTGACGGTATTGCGCGCCACGTGCAACTGCGCGGCGGCGACCGTCAGGCTGCGCTCGTTGCGCAGATACATGCGCAGCGTCCGCCGCAGTCGGTCCGCGTGCTGGTCGTCCGCCGCCAGTTCCCGCAACTCGTCGCGCACGAAGCGTCGCAGCGCGGGCAGGTCGGCGGAGATCAGGGCCGCCAGCTCAACGTCCGGGTAGTCCACGACGGGGCCCGTACCGGCGGGGTTGAGGTGCGCGATCCGGGCGGCGTGCTCGGCGTCCTCGTGCGACTGGCGGAATCCCGGCAGTGCCTGACGTACGGAACCGCAGGCGATGCGGAAGCCGTCCGGGTACCCGGCTGTGGCGGGCTTCCTCGTGGAGGCCGAGGCGCCCGGATCTCCCCACGCCCACACGGTCGTGCGGCCCATGGGCAGCACCAGGGTCGACGTGCAGCCGCGCTGGTGCAGCAGTTCGGCCGCCGCTCGCTGGAGGTCATCGGTGACGTCCGGGGCCGGGTTGTCGCACCAGGCGATGACGGCGAGGTGATGGCCCTCCAGCCGGTAGGTGAGCAGTTCGCTCGCGGCTTCCAGCTTCACCGGTCGGCCGTCGAGGATCGAGCGCACAGTCTCCTCGCGGGCCGCGGCGCCACTGGTGACCCAGCGGTCGTGCTCGGAGAGGTACTCGGCGGTCATCCGGGAGGAGAACGTGTCCACGAAGTCGAAGAGCAGCTCGGAGACACGGCGGAACTGCTCCGCGCGTGCGGACGGCGGAGCAAGTTCCTGGCACGCGTTCATCAGGGCGCGCGTCAGGGCCGCGTGTGCGACGCGAATGCCGCGCAGGACCTTGTCCAGGCCGAGGCGTCGCCGGGCGAACTCACGGTCTCCCAGCAGGGACTCCTCCGGGACTGTCCGGTCGGCCACTGGATCCGTCTCGGGGTCGGCCAGCAGGAGCAGCGCGTGCAGCGTCGCGGCCTCGGCACCCATCCGGAGCGTATCGAAGGGCCCTGCTCCGCCTCCCAGTTCGGGGACTTCGCGGATCACGACCCGGGCGAGCTCGTCGCTAAGCGCGACAGCCCACGCCACGGGCTCGGCGCCGAGGCGATCCGTGGCCTCGGCGATGCTCTGCGCCGAGCTAGCCGGGGCGGGCCGAGTGTCCGCGTGGTCGGCGGTGAGCCGGTAAATCCACTCGGAGGCCGAGGACGCCTGGTGAGCCGTCATAACGCCGTCCTTGCCGTCGTGAGAGCGCAGGTGCCGCCTTGCCACCGCCTACTGCCCCCGCGCTCCGGCACGTACGGCGTCACCGGCCACACACCGTAACAGTTGACGTGCGCCCTGGCCTAAAGTCCAGGGATTCCGGCCTGGGTCGTCTGACCCATCCGGGGGCTTCCTGCTTCAACGCGCTGTGCGGGCACGTGTGCCCGTCTTACCGGCACTCCTCAGGCGTTTAGCGTCTCCACCCGTCCGGTGGCGACGATTCGGCGTCCTTCGAAGAGGACGTTACGTGCTGCGTTGTGGTCGCGGTCGTGCACGGCGTGGCATGCGCCGCACGTCCAGTGAGACCCGTGCATCGTGAAATGTGCAGGGTGAGGTGGGCTGGTGTGCGGGCGAGTTGCCTTGCTCGTGCTGGTCGGCGGCGGGTGTCCATGGTGGAGATCGTCTGCCCTGCCTTTGGGCTTCCGACGGCAGTTGACGTGTTTTGTGAAGAACAGCGCCAGCCCCGTCGGGGGCCCTGACGGCCTTGCCTACACCGCCCGCCTGCCGCTGTCGAGCGCCACCCTGAACTACCTCGCCAGCTTGATACGCGGCCACCTGAAGAGGATCGGCTCGCGGTGGCGGGCCTCCCGCACCTGGGCCAGGCGTGGACACACACCCGTCATCCGGGTGCGGGGATGCTCCCAGCGCCGCTTCTCCATCGCCGCCCTGGCGTGCCACAAGCCGGGGAACGCTCACGCCTGATCTACCGGCCCAAGCGGCACGTCGACCACAAGCGAGGCGGCAGACGCAGCTTCACCTGGACCGATTACCGCGACCTGCTGACCGCTCACCGCCGGCCACTCTGACGGTGATCCGGTTCAGGCAGTTGTGCACCATCAGGTGCGCCCAGACCTCCTGGCGGGCCAGGGTCGGCGCCGCCGAGCGAAGCACCTGTGCCGCCCGCGCATGGGTGCGCTCGGCGCGGTCTGGGTCGGGCGAGTGGTGGTCAGCGTCCGCTGCGTTGCCGTGGATGGTGGCGGGCGAGGTGTTGGCGCAGCAGGTCGCGTCCGTAGTCGCCACCGTTGGGGGTGCGCACGATGGTGTGGACGTGGAACGGTTCGGGCTGGTCGTTGTCGAGGAAGACACCTTGGTGGCAGTCGTATTCGATCAGGACGACGGGGCTGTGGATGCGGTAGTAGAAGGCGTCATCGTCGCCGCTCCCGCCGATCCAGGCGATGTGCGTGTCGTCGAGATGCTGCTCGATGCTTTCCATGAACGCGGCGGCGGGACCGTCCGGGAGTCGCTGCGCGTAGGTCTTCACCAAGTGGAGCAGCGACTCCCGTTGCCTGTGGGAGAGTCCGCTGGCCGGTAGCCCCGCGTAGGGGATGACGCGGTTGTCTTGGGCGGCGCCACCCAGGTGCCTGCCGTTGACCGGGTCGGCGAGTTCGGCGGGCAGGTCCTGCCCCCGGATCGATGTGTAGAGAACGGCCTGACGTGCCTGTTCAGGGTGCAAGCTGCGCCGCAGGTCGAGACCGGCCGTCCGCTGCTCGTCGAACAGGCGCAGGCCCTTGTGGGTACCGCGGTCGGCCTCGGTGGGCTCGGCGCCGATGAAGGTCGGGGTGAGGACCATCTGCCGGCCGATGATGAAGCAGTGCACGTCGAGGTGGTGGCCCCACAGTTGCCATCCCCACGGCTCCGTTGTCGAGGGGGTGCCGAACACTGCGAAGAAATAACAGTATTCGGTCAGGGTGTCGCGGTACTGGTCGATCAGCTCGCCGAGCGCGGCGTTGAGTTTCATCGCCGTCCGAGCGTCGGAGAAGCCGGTGGCGGATAAGGATGCCTCGAGGATCGCGAGCGCACGCTCGCGCTGCGCGGGCTCAAGGTCCTCCAGGCGCAGGCCGTGCGGATCCCAGTTCGGAAAGGCATTGATCCACATACGCCATTCGTCCGCGTCGACGGCGAATAGGACGTCTTCGCGCTGCGCGGGAGTGAGGCGGTCGAGGAAGGCGGTCGCCGCCTTCCTCGCGGGCTCGGGATTCCAGCCGGTGTCCCGGAGGGAGAAAAGATCGGGTACCACGTGCCCGTCCGTCGTGATGCCGACCAGCGGCTCCTTCGCCCTCTCGAGCACGGGCGGGAACGACTCCTGCACTACCGCCTGGAGATCCGGGGGAAAGGCGGAGAGATCCACCCGGGCGTCCTGGATCGGCAGGCCGCGGACGGGTCCGAATCCCCGGTAGTGCGTCTTTTCATATTCATCATCCATGATGGAGCATGTCTTCCTTACGCTCGGGCGCCAGCCGGTCAGGCCGCGGCGGGGGCAGTGAGAGCTGTGGTGATAGTGGCGGCGAGCGAGGTTGTCCGCTGTCCGCTCAGGCGGGTGAGGTCGCCGCTGTCGGTGTAGCGGCCGCCGCGTCGGATGCCCTGGTCGGCGTCGGCCATTAACTGCGCGATGGGTTGGGGCAGGCCCATTTCGGCGAGAGCGCGGGCGCGGGCGGTTTCGAGCACGTCCCTGGAACGCACTTCGGTTCCGGATTACCTCAGCTGTGGATGGGACCCGGGGCGCCTCATCCCGCGCAGCCTTTGTGGCTTCGGCGAGCGCGGCTTCCTCACCGAGTGCTGGAACGCGCTCGAACACGTCGCGATCAGTCCCCAGAAGGATTCCTTCAGACCGCCCGGACCGCCCTCGTCATCACACGCTTCGAGCGCCGGACAGCGAACTGAATCTCGCTGGGATCACCTCAGTGGCCGAGGTTGACCTGTGCCCTGTGGTGGTCGCCTTTCTCGATCAGGTCGACGAGCCCGAGGGCGTAGTCCGCGGCGGAGATCGCGCCGCCGTCCTCGGGCTGGACCGCGACGTCGTCGCCGAGCCGATAACGACCGAGTCGTTCGCCGGGCATACGTGCGCCGAACCTGAGCGCCGGGCTCACAAAGACCCAGTCGAGTGTCGCGGGCGTGGCCGGGAGGTCCTCAATGATGAGCGCCGCCCCGGCGCGGATCTCTTCGTGGAGCTCTGCGGGGATGTGGCTGAGGTCGGTGACGAAGCGATCCGCCCCGGGTGCAGGGCGCAGCGACGAGTAGCCGCCGACGACGAACAGGGGTACGCCTGCGGTATCGGCCAGACGCGCGATGGTGCGGTAGACGTCGCGGAAGGTGCCGGCCAGCGGGCCGCGTGGGGCGAGTGCGCCCACTACGACGTCCGCGCCCTCAATGGATGCCGAGAGCGTTGCTTCGTCGGTGGCGTCGCCTTGGACATAGGTCACGTTCGGGATGGGCGCGTCGGGGAGCGAGCGGCTCAGTGCGGTGACCTGGTGACCGCGAGCAGCGGCCTCCGCGACGATGGCCGAACCGGCATAGCCTGTGCCGCCGATGACGGTAATGCGAGACACGACGTGCCTTTCTACGGGACGGGTGGCGTCGGACGGACGCGTTGCGATTACCGTATGAATGCAGCTCTCCAATGGGAAGAAGGCACTTTGTGGTAACCACCCAGGCCGAGTCGGTGCTCCACGGCAGCCCCTACCGCGCGGACTGCCCGACTCGCCACATACTGGATCGCATTGGCGACCGTTGGACGGTGCTCATAGTGGGCGCCCTCTGGGACGGCAGCGCTCGCTTCTCAGAGCTGCGCCGACGCATTGAGGGCGTCTCGCAGAAGATGCTCACCCAGACTCTCCGCGGGCTCGAACGAGACGGGCTCGTGCGCCGCACCGTCTACCCCGAAGTTCCGGTCCGCGTCGAGTACGCGCTCACCGAGGCGGGCCGCACCCTGCGCGAGCCACTGCGCGCACTACAGGAATGGTCGATTGCGCACCTCGGCGACGTGTCAGCGTCGCAGGAAGCCTACGACCAGGCGAATCGACCTCCTCCTGACTCCACGGATCGGGACAAGTAGTCGTCGACCCCGAGGACGCGCACGCCGGCCTGCGGCAACTCCGGTAACCGTCGGAGGAGGTCCAGCAGTTTGTCCTTGGCGACGCGAATGCTTAGCGCGGGTTGCGAGCCGCGCACCCGGCCGGCCCGCCAGACATGCGGCGATCGAGGTGAGCAGTGCGCTCAGCCGCGGCGTGTACCGGCCATGCGGGCTGGTCAGCCCCTCGACCTGCTCGGCGAACGTCAACGCTGGACACTGCGGATTGAGGCACTTGAACCGGCGCACCACGAGTTCGATCACCGCTGGGACTCCGCCGACGGGCGCGTCAGCGAGCCGGCGCGCGTACCGGCCGTGCACACGCCACGACACCACCCCGCATCTTGGGCACCGCACCGTCGGCCCTGCGGAGTACGCGCAGAACGTGACCGTACTGGCCGCACATTCGATCGACTCGACCACCACATCGGCTAAATACGGTAGCAACCGCTCCAAACCCCCTGAACCGCACACCCAGTAGATGCGCAGTCCGGACTTGGTACGTCACAAGATCCCCGACAGGAATGCCAGGTCGGCTGCGTCGGCCTCCTCGGTGACGGGAAATCGGGTCGGGTGCCTGGTAAGCCGGTGACTCTGTGATGCAGGTCAGCTCGCCCGACAGGATGGCGATGGGGATCCGCCAGCGGACTTCGGTTTGCGCCAGGGCCACCACGGTGGACCCGGAGCGCGTGTGTCGGATTCGACGACTTCCCGGATCCCTCCAGGCGCCCGCTCGCTCGGTGCAACGCGGAAGGAACAGGGCAGGGCAGTGACGAGACAGGATGTGAAGGACGAGGTCCTCTATCTACGGGCGGCAGGGGTGGACTTGGGCAAGAAGTTCCTGCTGGCCTGCGTACGGACCCCCGGCGCGAAGCGAGTGGGCACCTGGTCCCTGGAGACCGAGCGGTTCGGCACCACCCCCGCCGGGATCCGCCGCCTGCTGGCCTGGCTGCTCGAACGCCAGGTCGAGGTGGTGGTGCTCGAGGCCACCTCGGACTACTGGCGCCACCTCTACTACACCCTGCAGCCGCATCTGAACCTGATGCTGGTCAACCCGGCCCACCTCAAGGGCATCCGCGGGCGCAAGAGCGACCCCAGCGACGCCGCCTTCCTGGCTCGGGCCGGGGCTTCGGGCATGGTCATGGGCTCGTTCGTGCCCGAGCGGGAGATCCGCGAGCTGCGCGGCCTGACCCGCCGTCGCACCGAACTGGTCACCGTCCGCGGGCAGGAGGCCCAGCGCCTGGAGAAGGAGCTGGAGGACACCGGGATGAAGCTCTCCTCGGTACTCTCCGACATCACCGGGGCCGGCGGCCGGGCCATCCTGAGCGCGCTCATCGACGGTGAGCGCGATCCTGGGGCCCTGGCCGAACTCGCCGTCCGCCGGGCCCGCAGCAAGATCGGCGGAGCTGATCGAGGCCCTGGACGGGCAGTTCACCGAACACCACGCGTTCATGTGCCGGCACTACCTGGAGGAGATCGACCACCTCACCTCCGCGGCCGACCGGATCGATGCCCGGATCACCGCGCTACTCGCCCGCCTGGGACACGACCAGAACGTGGCCGGCCTCGACACCATCCCCGGCATCGGCCCCGCGGCCGCCCAGATCATCATCGCCGAAACAGGCGGTGACATGGCGCAGTTCGCCACCGCCGGCCACCTCGCCTCCTGGATCGGAGTCTGCCCGGGGATGAATGAGTCCGCCGGTGTCAACAAGTCCGGCCGCACCGGCAGGGCAACAGCAACCTCAAACGCGTACTGGGGGTTGCCTCGATGGCGGCGATCCGGAACAAGGACTGCTACCTCAGCGCCTACTACCGGCGCATCGCCGCCCGGCGCGGTCGGCGGCGGGCCCAGGTAGCCGTGATGCACAAGATCGCTATCGCGATCTGGCACATCCTCCGCAACAAGACCACCTACCAGGACCTCGGAGCCGACTACTTCACCCGCCGCGACCCCGAACGCGCCATGCGACGCATGGCCAAGGAAGCCAACCGCCTCGGACTCACCGTCCGGTTCGAGCCCATCCCAACGGCCTGACCCGCACGCACTCTATTTTTCGTGTCAGAGCCCGTGATTCCTCAGCCCTTGGGAGGCGGTCGGTTGCTTGGCCGGGGGTTTGGTGGGCTCCATGGGTCCCTCTTGCCCACCGCGGCGCCGACGCCCAGACCGACATCGGCCAGGCCGGACCCGATCCACTCCAGATCGCACGCCTCCCCGAGGCGGTACTCGACTTGCGCGTCCTCGCGCGCCGTGATCTCGGCGGCGACGTCCTCGTGCTCCGCGTCGCATCCGCAGTGCTCGCTCAGCCGGTACACCACCTGCGCCGGGGTCCGGACCCAGCACCGTCACCACCACACGTGATCTGGGGAACACCGCATGGAACATACCTTGGTATTTTTGTGACATGGACTCCTGGCTGAATGACCTACTCACCCAAATCGACGAGGCGACGGCCAAACTGATTGCCACGGCCGACGGCCTGACCTGCAAACAGGTCAGCGAACCGTCGTTGCTGTCCGGCTGGACCCGCGGCCACGTCCTCACCCACATTGCCCGCGCCGCTGAGGCTCACCGAAACCTGTTGGAGGCCGTCCGCACCGGGACCGACATCCCCGCCTACGCGAGTCAAGAAGCCCGTGACACGTCCATCGAGAACGGTGCGAGCCGACCGGTCGCCGAGCAAGTAGCCGACATTGAACGGACGGCGGCGGCATTCCGGGCCGCCGCCGTCACAACACCCGATGACGCGTGGAAGACCAGTGTCACCATCCTGCACCTTGAGCCGTTCCCGGCGAGCCAGGTTGTCCTACGCAAGCTTGTCGAGCTCGAACTGCATCACGTCGACCTGAACGCGGGCTACCGGCCGGCCGATTGGCCTGTCACCTTCAAGCCGCTGGAGTTGCCCGAACCCATGCGAAGCCAGGCCACCGACCGTATGTCCTGGTTCGCCACGAAGTAACTCCAACCGCACACATCCGAACCCAGCGCGACACCTGGTATCAGCCGGACTTTCTTCGGGGTGCGACGGCTTGTTTGCCTATCACGCAGTCCTCCTGTCCGGGGTGGAAACTGGCCGACCCCACACCGAGCCTGCCGGGCACCCGGCTGTTCACCCTCCCGGCTCCGGACAGCCAAGCCCTGCTGGACCTGCTCAGCGAAGCCGAATCCGACCCCCCACGCCATGAACACCATGCCGTAGCCACCGCCAGCACATCCTCCTCGCAGTACGCGACGGCCATGAGGCCGTACTCGTCGAGCGCCTGTCGGCCTGGGACGCGGCAGCGGTCAAGTACCGGGTCGGCGGCCGCCTCCCTCTCACCGAGACCGGCATCGGTATCGCCCTGCTGGCCCATGCTCCCGATCAGGTGCGGGACGAGGCACTGGCCGGTGTATCCGACGCCAGTCACCTCCGTCGGCTCATGGCCACCGTCCGTATGGAGGGCGTCTGTGCCATGACGGGGCCCAATCCGCTCCGCACCGGACCCTCGGAGATGTCGACCATCGCCGCCCCGATCCTGACCCCTCGTGGTGACCTATTGGGCGCACTGTCACTCGTCGCGCCCGCTGAGGGCGGAACCCAGGCAGCCGCTCGAATCGCGCTGCGGACAGCGAGCCTGGCGGTCTCCCGAACGGTGGGATTCTGAGCCGCGACTCCGCCGAGTGGTGATCGCCGTCAACAGCGCCAGATCCGGAACTTACTCGTCCTCATTGCCCGAGCCTTACGGGACGGCCCTCGGCTCAACTGAGCTACGGCCCACGGCCAGCGGGCCGGTCACCTCCGCAGGTGTGAGCCGGTTGCCGCCCATCGCCAGCGCTCGCAGACCACCGAGGCGCGTTTCCGGCTGTGGAGTACATGGTGCCGGAGAGCGGACCGCCCCGGCTCTGCTGCACAACTGACATGTTGCTCGTCGGATCGGCCCGGCGTCGGCTGGTGCTGGCCGTGGTGTTGATGTGTTTCCTGCCCGCCGCCATGGACGTCACCATCCTCACCATCGCCGTCCCCACCCTGGCGGACGAACTGGACGCGTCCCCAACCGAGCTGCTGTGGATCGTGGACGTGTTACTCGCTTCTGATGGTCGGGCTGGTGCTGGTCACCGGGCCGTTGGGCGACCGGATCGGGCACAAGCGGCTGCTGATGACCGGGCTGGGGGCGTTTGCAGTGGCCTGGGCGCTGTGCGCCGAGGCACCCGGGCCGCTGGCCCCGGTCGGGGCCCGGGCCACACTGGCGGTCGGCTCGGCAATGATCAACCCGGCCACGTTGGCGCTGATCCCGCAGACCTTCGGCGACGGCCGCGATCACGTGGTGGCCATCGGGGCGTGGAGCGCGGCCTTCGGCCGGGGCATCGGCCTTCGGGCCGATGGTGGGCGGGTTCCTGCTGCACCACTTCTGGTGGGGCTCACTTTTCCTGGTCAACCTGCCGGCAGCGGTGATGGCAATGCCCACCGTGGCCCTGTTGCTGCGCAACGAGGCCGAGTCGGAGCGAGGGCCGTGGGAAGCCACCTCGCACATCCTGTCGATCGTGGGGATGCCGGGCACCGCCTACGACATCATCTCCTTCAGCCACGAAGGCGTCGGACAGGCGGAGGTGCTGCCCCGCGCGGTGGGGCTGACCGCACTGGTGCTGTTCGTACGGCGGCAGAAACAGTTGCCGCACCCGATGCTGGATCTCTTCCTGTTCCGGCTGCCACTGCTGCGCGCCGGGGCGGTAGCCTCGACGCTCCCGGTGCTGGTGATGGTCTGGTTTGAGCTGCAGTTAGGGCCCATAACAGAATGCGTCGTCTGTAGCGTGGCTGGTTCCTTGGCGGCCTGATACCGAGGTGTCCTAGAGTCGCCGCATGCGGCGAAGGACACGACTGGCGATAGCTGGGGTTGCAGCCCTGGCCTGGGGCGAGTGGTTGAACTGGCGCTGGTCTCGAGCCCTTGTGGGGAATAGCGGGGGCGCCTCCACGGCCGTGGTGGTGTGCGGGTACCGGAATCCCCAAGCGACGGCGAACTTGATCAACCGATGGCGAGTCAGTGCTGGAATCCGCTCCATCGCCGCTGACGGTGCGAATGGAACCCGCGTGATCTTCAGCGGCGGTGCGACCAGCAGCGGCGCCACGGAGGCCCATCTGATGGCTGACTACGCGAAGTCGGTGCTTGGGTTCGATGGCACGGTGCTCCTCGAAGACCAAAGCGCGACGACGTGGGAGAACATCACGAACGTGATCCCACTGCTTGAAGACGTGGATCGCATCAAGATCGCCTCTCAGCCGGCTCATGCGCTCAAGGCCCGTGCGTACTTGCGGCGGCAGCGCCCCGATCTTGCACGGAGGCTGGTGCGCGCGGATGACTACCGCCCCGGTGAGTGGATGGTCGTCAAACCGCTGTTGGCTCTGTATGGACTTTGGACGCTCCGTGGCCTCAAGGCCGAGGAGCGGAAGGTCTCGCTGTAGACAGCCGCTGTCGCTTGGCCTCACGCGTGATGGTTCTTGAGCCGACGCCAGCAGATGGCGATGTTCTGTGGACATACGCTGCGTTGCCTCAGGTCGTGTTGCGGCTGAGGAAGTCAAGTGGCGTATGAATGGCGGCTGTTCTGGGTCAGAGATGGGGGCACCCCGGAAGAGGATCGGCCTGTCCCCGGGTGGGAGGACTTGAAGGATCGCGAGGGGGCGCTCGGGCTGCGCGAGCGGCAGCCGATCCTCATCTCGCCGGAGGGCCGGGTCGATCCTCGGCTGAGTGAGTGCCTCCGACGCTCGGCGTTCTCGGCCAAGGCGCGGGGCACTCAGGTCACGTACGCCCCGCTCTACCGGCTGTTTTTCACGTTCCTGTGGCAGCCCGAGCTGAACTGGGACGAGGCGTCGGAGGACGATGTTGAGGACTGGGAGGACTGGGAGGACTGGGAGGACTGGCGTCGGCGAGGAGCGACGAATCCGGCCCCGGTCGATGGCGGGACGTGGGCGAAGGAGCAGGCCGAGCTGAAGCTGCTGTACGGGATCGCGGCCAAGGGTGGCGTCGTACCGGCGAACCCGGTGACGCTGGCCTCGCCGTCGGACGTGAAGACCTCGGATGTGAAGACCTCGGACGTGAAGTGGCTCTCACCCCGGGCCTTCCGGCTGTGGCGCAGCGTCGGGCTCGGCGGCATGCTGCCGAGTGGCTTGGAGGACGAGGCGTGGCGTGGCCGATCGGCCGGTCGGGACACGTGTGCCGTTCAGAAAGTCATCGCTGCTGGTCAAGCCACGTATCTGTACCCGTTGACGACACCGCCTAGTACTCGGGTGCGGAGGAGCCGGTGCGCAGTCAGGTCGGTCGAGGGCGCGGGGCGCTCCTGGTCAAGAGGAGGAAGCTGTCCCCGGGCCTGGTGAGGGCGATGACTGTTGTAGTGGACGGCATAGACGTCGAGCACGCCTCGCGCGTGGGCCTCGTTCAGGAGCAGCAGGTGATCGAGGAGCTCGCGCCGCAGTGTCCCGATGGCCCTTTCGCAGTGGGAGTCCATCCGTGGGGGCTGCGGCGCGGTCTTCAGGGTCTCGATGCCCTCGGACGCGAAGACCGCGTCAAAGGATTCGGTGTACTTGCTGTCCCGGTCGCGGAGCACGAAGCGCAGCGATTCGAAGCGCACACCCAGGTCGGCGGTGAGGTTACGGGCTTGCTGTACCGTCCACTGCGCGGTGGGGTGAGCGGTCACGCCGGCGATGTGCAGGCGGCGCGTGCCGTCCTCGAGGAAGACCAGCGCGAAGACCCGACGGAGATCGACCAGGTCGATGTGCAGGAAGTCGCAGGCGATGATGCCTGAAGGGTGTCTTTATTACCGCGCGGTGGTTGACCTGGAGCTTTTCGTTCGCCCAAGTATGGGCACGATCACTGATCGTGGGTCTGCGACTGCTCTACCTGATCTTCTGCCGACTACTGGGCGTCCTCCTCTTGCTGGGCCGGTCGACAGCCGCGAAGAACGCCGAGATCCTCGCGCTTCGCCATGAGGTCGCCGTCCTGCGCCGGCAGATCGAGCGTCCACGACTCTCATGGGCTGATCGTGCCGTGCTCTCCGCTCTCGCACGGCACCTGCCACCCGCCCTGCGCCGCCACCGGCTGGTTACCCCCGGCACGCTGCTGAACTGGCACCGACGTCTCGTGCGCTGGAAATGGCGCCAGACCCCAACCGGACCCGGCCGACCACCGCTGGCGGAAGAGACGGTCACGCTCATCCAGAGCCTGGCGCGAGAGAACCCGACCTGGGGATACGTCAGGATCCAAGGCGAACTCCGACGGCTCGGCCATAGGGTTGCCGCCGCCACGATCCGGCGCGTCCTGCGCCGCTCCGGCCTGCCGCCCGCACCGCAGCGCGCCTCCCAGCAGACCTGGCGTACTTTCCTCCGTTCCCAGGCCCACACACTGCTCGCCTGCGACTTCATGCACGTGGAGACCGTCTTCTTCGAACGCCTCTACGTCTTCTTCGTCATGGAGGTCGCCACCCGGCGCGTTCATGTCCTGGGCGTCACCGCCCGCCCTACGGGCGCATGGGTCACCCAGCTCGCCCGCAACCTGCTCATGGACCTCGAAGACAGAGCTGGGTGCTTCCGGTTCCTCATCCGCGATCGGGACAGCAAGTTCACCGCCGCCTTCGACGCCGTCTTCGTCGGCAACGGCGCAGCCGTCATCCCGACTCCGCCGCAGAGCCCCCGGTCAAACGCGTTCGCGGAACGATGGATACGCACAGCCCGTGCCGAATGCACCGACCGCTTCCTCATCACCGGCGAACGACACCTCCGTACCGTCCTCACCACGTACGCCGAGCACTACAACACCAGGCGAGCCCACCTGCGATCTCTTCGAAGTCCGAGCGCTGACAGGGGCGCGCCTGTATGTTTTCGCCGTCATCGAGCACACCACCCGTCGCATCAGGATCCTCGGTGTCACCGCGCATCCGACCGGGTACTGGATCGTGCAGCTCGGACGCAACCTCCTCATGGACCTCGAGGACGCGGGCAGCAGGGCACGGTTCCTGATCCGAGACCGCGACTCGAAGTTCACAGCCGCCTTCGACCCCCTGATGACCGATGCCGGTCTCAAGGTCGTCACGACCGGCATTCGGATACCACGGATGAACTCGCTCATGGAGCGCTGGATACAGACCTGCCGCAGCGAACTCCTGGACCGGACCCTGATCTGGAACCAGGGTCACCTCCTCAACGCCCTGCGCGGGTATGAATCCTTCTACAACGAGCACCGCCCGCACAGAGCCCTGGAACAAGCCGCTCCCTGCCGCCCGCTACCCGCCCCCCATCACGCAACAAGCCCAGCTTGCCCACCTGGACGTCCGCAGACGAGACCGACTCGGCGGAACCCTCCACGAGTACCAGCGAGCGGCCTGAACTGCGCGGATGATTTAGATGATTTATCGGCACCCACAATGCGTGGCCGCAGGGCCCTGACCAGCAGTGATGGCCGCATCGTCGGTCATCGGTGTCCTACGCCTGTGGGACGAGGCGGCGTTGGTGGAGCTGGATGGGGTCGCGGTGCTGTCGTAACGATCCCCTTGCTCTGTTATTCCGTAATAACGTAACCTCGATCCATGGCCGATGAGTCCCTCGATGAGCGGGTCGCCGCGCTCGAAGAGCGGGTGACGCGACTGGAGTCCGCGCCGCCGGAGGCAGACCGGGACGAGGTGTTCTGGGCGCTCGAGGGGCTGCGCCGACGGCTCACGGGGCAGGGGCAGGTGCTGTTCACCGGCGCGGTCGATCTGCCCAACGGCGAGCACTACGAATGGCAGCAGGGCGCGGCGGTGCACGGGCTGCTCGACGCGGACTGGTCCCAACACGCCGCGCCGTACGCCGCGCTGGGCCACCCGGTGCGGCTCACCCTGCTGCGGGCGGTGCTGCGCGGCACCCGCTCCGCGGCCGAGCTGCAGGAGACCGCCGGGCTGAACACCACCGGCCAGCTCTACCACCACCTCAAGCAGCTCACGGCGGCCGGCTGGCTCCAGGCCGAGGGACGCGGCCACTACCAGGTGCCTCCGGGCAGGGTGGTGCCGCTGCTCGTGCTGCTGTCCACCGTGGTGCCGACAGGAAACCGAACGACGGGGGAGTGACCCATGGACCGACGGAAATTTCTTACCGTGGCGACGGCGGCGACGGGCGTATCGCTGTTGCCCGGGACCGCCGCCGCGGCCGACGGGACCCTGCCCGCGCGGGTACGGCGTCAACTGGACCGGGCGCTCGCCGCCGGCAGTCCGAGCGCGGTCTGCGGGGTTATCCACGGCGGACGTCCCTACGTGGCGGGCGCGGCCAAGGACGGGGAGGCACCGGCACCGGACGGCCGGACCGTGTTCCAGCTCGGCTCGATCGGCAAGACACTCACCGCCACCGCCCTGGCCCGCGCCGTCTGCGCGGGCGAGACCCGCCTCGACGCACCGCTCGTCCTGCCCGCCCGCTTCCCCGTCCCGCGCAAGGGCCCCCGGCGGATCACCCTGGCCGATCTGGCGACCCACACCTCCGGTCTGCCCTCGCTGCCGCCCAACCTCCTCGCCGGAGCGGATCCCCACGATCCGTACGCCCGCTACACGCTGGACGACCTGGCCGCCGGGCTCTGCGAGACAACCCTGGACAGCGAGCCGGGCAGCACATACGCCTACGCGAACCTCGGCTTCGGACTGCTGGGCCAGGCGCTGGCCTTCGACGCCGTGGACGCGATGCTGTGGCGCCGGGTGGCCGCGCCGCTCCGTCTGTCGGACACCACGACGACCCTGCGGCCGGATATGGCCTCCCGCAAGGCCGTCGGGCATCTCGACGGGGAGGCCGTTCCCGACTGGCACGACCGGGTGCTCAGCGCGGCGGGCACCTCGATCTACAGCACCGCCGATGACATGCTGCGCTTCCTGGGCGCCCAACTCCGCCCGGAGCGCTCGCCCTTGCGGGCCGCCATCGAGCTGACCCAGCGGCCTCACTTCACCGTCGACCGCGACCTGCGGCTCGGCCTCGGCTGGCATCTCAGCCCGCTGCCCAGCGGCCGGACCATGACCTGGCACAACGGCAGCACCGGCGGATTCAGCACCTGCGCGGCGTTCAGCCGGGAGAGCGGGACGGCGGTGGTGATGATGGTGAACACCTTCAGCCAGGAGACCGGGTCCGGGGCCCGCCCGGTCGACGAGCTCACCATCGCCCTGCTCGGCGAGCTCGACGCGGACTGAGCCGGATCCCCGCCCCCGACGCCGTGACGCCGGGGGCGGTGGATGCGGAAGGTGGCCCCACTCGCCGAGTGAACACGTCGTACCGCTTCTCGCTCCGCCCCGGGGCCCGGCGCCGTACCGCCGCCTCGGCGCTCTTGCGGGTCTTCGGGCGGGTCAGCGCGAGCTTGTTGTTGTCGATCGCCGAGAGGGTCCAGCGGACGTAGACGGTGTGTGCGTGTAGGTGGACGTCGTCCCAGTGCAGGCCGAGGGCTTCGCCTTTGCGGAGGCCGGTGCCGATGAGGAACTCGATCAGGTCGGCGAAGTCCGGATCATTGGTGTGGCAGTGGTGCAGGAAGCGGATGGCCTGGGCTGGGGCCAGATGGTGCGCTCGACGGAGGCCGGGCGCGGGATCACGGTGGGCCGGGCGACGTTCGTGGGGAGTCGGTGCTGGCGGACGGCGTCGAGCTGGGTCTGTACGAAGTGGTGGATGTGTTCGTAGGCGAGCTCGTCCAGGCGGATCGGGCGGAGGGCCGGGATCAGGTCGTGGTGGACGTAGTCGCGGTAGCGGACCCATGTGGTGGGCTTGAGCCGCAGTCGTTTGGCCGTGAGCCACTGGGTCAGGTAGTGGGCGACGGTCTGGTTCGGGTCGGCGCTGATGCCGATCCGGCGGCCGGCGCGGTAGCGGCGCAGGGCGGTGCGGGCGTCGTCCTCGGTGGGGAAGCCGCCACGGCGCACGGTGCGGTTGTGCCCGCCGGGCTCGGTGGCGGGAAGGTCGACGGCGAAGGTCCAGGTCCCGTGGGCGGGATCGGAGATCAGCTGGGGGCAGTGGGCGCCGAGCTGGCGGCGCTGCTTGTCGCGGCATCCGCAGCGGCGGTAGACGCGCCCCACGGCCTCGTGGGCGCGCATGGTGATCACCTATTCATCGAGGGCGAAGAGGCGAGGCCGTCGAGATCACCGACCACGTCATCGGCGCTCACCCCGCGGGCGCCCTGCTGAAGGTCTTCATCGACGCCCCGGCACTGGAGGTCGCCGTGGAAGCCGTCATCGCCGAGATCCTCGAACACAATGATCCGCTCGCCGAATGGACGGTCGACGCGTGCGAGGGCCGGCTGCGCTTCGACGTCGGCGGGGAAGGCCCGGTGGCCGCCCAGGAGCCGGAGGGCCCCGCGGCCGACCCGGCAACGCTCGACACGGCGCATCGCTACAGCAAACCGAATCGAGCACCGACAGTCGAGACGAAGGGCGAGAAGACGGGGGCATCCATGCGCGCGCTCGTGCCGCAGCTTGCCGGCGTCAGTCTCGCCACCTTCGGCCACCTGACCGCCCAGGACCTCGACGGTCAGGAGGTACTGGTGTCGCGCGCAAGGACGCCGAGCTTGCCGCCGGCGCGATGGTGTACTCCCTCGATCTGCTGATCGACGAACTCTTCGAGGACATCGACACTCTTGGCTACAGCCCGAGCGTGGCTGAGTGCCAGGATGGGCTGCTTCAACTCGGAGGACTTCCACCCCAGTTCGCCCACCGCTACACGCCGCTGTTCGCCCGCAGGCTCCTTGTTGTCGCAGTCATGCTCACCGAGCGGCTGTGCCGACCGGATTTCGGGCAACTCCGTTGCGTCGCTGAGGAACTCCTTCTCCGGCTCTTGCTGGAGACCACCGGGGCCACCCTCGACCGCTGCGGCCTCCTTGGCCATGGCGTCCGCGCAGCACTCGACGCCTTGCCTTCCGCGAGAACGTCTTCGAAGACCTCGACCATGAGTTGCTCTACAACCCCGCGATGGACGGCATCGACCAGGACCCGGCCGTTGCCGACCTCGGCATCGCCCCTACGGGTACCGAGGATTGGTTCACCTCTTTCAGTCCTGGCCGCCCCCTCCATCCCTACGCTGCCAACCGTGCCGACGACGAGTAAGAGCCGCCGGCTCACCTCGTGAGGGCCGGAAGCGGTGTCCCGATACACCAGCGCTGATCATCTGAGGGTGGTCTCAGTGCGTCCGCAGAGGTCAGACCCTCTATGGCCTGCAGTGATGCTTTCTGAACGGCACAGGATCGCAGCCGGATGACGGTCGCGGCGCGGTGCAAGGTGGGCGGCGAGGGTGCGGTGGGTTCCGAGTGAGCCGTTCTGGGTGGGGGCGATGTTGGCGGCTCTGCGTGCGAGGGATTGCTGGCCCATTCTCCGACGTAGCCCATCAAGGCGGTGTGTCGCACGCCGCCGGGCAGGGGCTGAGATCGCGGTAGTTGGGCCCGGTGCGTCGAGCTCGCGAGCGCCCTCGCTCGCGGCTGCCGTTCCCACCTGCGCGACTTGATGTTTCCAGACTGTTGACCCGCATTGTGGGTCCGTGCTCATAATGCGGGCCACCGGGTCGAGCCGCCGGCTTCGTATACGTCCCACTCCGCACCAAACCGGACGGTAGGCATGTCGGATACCGCAATCTTGCTCAACACGGCCATCGCCGTGATCGCCATCGTGTTCATGATCGTGCGGCTGCGGATGAATCCTGTGGTCGCCCTGGTTCTGGGCGCCTGCTATCTCGGTCTCGCGACCGGCCTCGGGGTCGACAAGACCGTGGAGACCATCACCAAGGGGTTCGGCGACGTCATGGCCGACATCGGACTCCTGATCGCGTTCGGCGTACTCATCGGAGCCCTCCTACGCGAGCTGGGAGCTATCGAGCGGCTCGTCGACACCCTGTTGCGCGTCGCGGGCCCGAAGCGGATCCCCTACGCGATGGCCTTGACGATCACGACCTTCCTGCAGTCCATCTATCTGGACGTGCTGCTGGTGATCACCGGGCCGCTGGCCAAGGGCATAGCCTCCAAGCTCGGCCGGTACGGAACCGCCCGCATGGCCACTGCCCTGGCCATCGGGCTGGAGTGCGGCATCGTCTTCACAGTCCCAGGTGCCGCAGCGCTGGCGCTCGCCGCGCTCCTTCACGTGCCCCTCGGCACGTACCTGCTGTACGGACTCATCGTGGTCATCCCGACCGTGACCATCGCCATCGCCGTGATGAACTTCGCGCTGACGCGCGGCTGGTGGAACCCGGCGCTCGATGAAGAGGACGTTTCCGGCTCGGCGCCGAGCGCGCCCGCGGACGGCGGTGCGGCCGACGACGCGCACCCCGTCGGCCAGAACACACCTGGCGGCGGAACCATGACAGCGGTGGAGGTGAAGGCCCGCACCCGGCCGCAGCCCAGACTCCTCCTGCTCTTCTCGCCCCTCCTGGTCTCCCTCCTCTTCATTGCCACCGGAGCCCTTGCCGAGGTGGCAGGGTGGCACAACCCCTTCGTGAAATTGTTCTCCAGCCCGGTCGTGGCCCTCGTGCTCGGCCTGGTCGCCACCTGCCTCGTCGCCCGGCGCTACCTCGGGCAGCCCCGCGTGGACGCGGCGCTGAGCAAGGGCATGCGCGACAGCGGACAGATCCTCCTCCTCAATGGCGTCGGAGGCTGTCTCGCAGCGGTGATCGCCGCCTGCGGGCTGGGGGACATCCTCGGGGAATACTTCAAGGCCAACACCTGGGCTCCGCTTTTGGTGGTCTGGCTGGTGGCCGCCGTGCTGCACATCGCGGTCGGTTCGGTGACGATCTCCGCGATCACTGCCGCCGGCCTGCTCGCGCCGGTAGCCCCCACGCTGGGTCTCGATCCCGTACTGATCGCGCTGTCTGCCGGAGCCGGATCGTTGTTCTTCGTGCACCTGACCAGCAACACCTTCTGGCTGCTCCAGTCTCTGATGGGCCAGACCACCCGCGGCACCCTCAAGACCTGCTCGGTCGGGGTCTCCGTCGCCTCCGTCGTCGCGATGGGCCCGATCCTCGTGCTGAGCGCCATCCTCTGATCCCCACCACCATCCACCTGACGTTAGGACACCATGACCAACCGCAGCACACAGTTGCCACTGCACGGAGTGCGTGTGCTCGAACTCGGCAACTACATCGCGGGCCCCACCGCCGGGCGGCTGCTCGCGGACTTCGGTGCCGAGGTGATCAAGGTTGAACGCCCTCGTACCGGGGACGAGTTGAGGAACTGGCGGCTCTACGCCGGTGATGTCTCGATGCTTTTCCGCACCATCAATCGCAACAAGAAGTCGGTGGTGCTGGACCTGAAGACGGATCGCGGCCGGGCGACCGTGCTGGACCTGGTGCGGCGATGCGATGTCGTGATCGAGAACTTCCGCCCCGGCACGCTGGAGCGCTGGGGACTCGGCCCCGCAGCCCTCGAGGAGGCCAACCCCGATATCGTGCTGGCCCGCATCTCCGCGTTCGGTCAGTCCGGGCCTCTGTCGGACCGCCCGGGGTTCGCCGCGGTGGCCGAGGCCATGGGCGGTCTGCGCCACCTGGTCGGGGAAGCCGACCGCCCGCCCTCCCGGGTCGGGGTGTCCATCGGCGATTCGATCGCGGGTCTGTACGCGGCGTTCGGCGCCGTGGTCTCGCTCCTACAGCGCGAACGGGTTCCCACGAAGGCGCCGTTGTCGGAGCGAACGGTGGATGTCGCCTTGCACGAGGCTGTCTTCTCGATGATGGAATCCCTTGTTCCTGACTACCTCGCCTACGGCCTCGAACGGCAACGGGTCGGCGGCAGGATGGAGGGCATCGCCCCCACCAACGCGTACGAATGCGGGGATGGGCACAGCGTGGTGATCGCCGGTAATGGCGACGCGATCTTCCGGCGCTATATGCGGGCCATCGGCCGTCCCGATCTCGCCGACGATCCCGGACTGCAGACCAACGCGGAGCGATGGGCCCGTCGTGACGAACTCGACAGTGCGATCAACACATGGACCAGGACGTTTCCTCGTGACGAGGTGCTCACGGTCCTCGATGCCGCAGGCGTCCCGGCGGGCCCGATCTACACCGCGGCGGACATCTGTGAGGACCAGCAATTCGCTGCCCGCGGCATGATCCAGCGGCTGCCGGTCCACATAGCCGCAGACGAGCCCCAAGAGGTCGGATTCCCCGGCATCGTCCCCGTCCTCGGCGAGAAGTCCCTGCCTGTCCGATCCCTCGGCCCCGACCTCGGCGAGCACACCCGGCAGGTGCTCACCGACCTGCTCGGCAAGGACGACGAGGAGACCGACGCGATCATCATGGAGATGGAGAAGACGTCATGAGTGCCCCTGTGACTTTGCGCGATGTGACGCTGCGCGACGGCCTCCAGCTCACCGGCAAGCCTCTGTCCACCGACCGCAAGGTGGCCGTCGTCCGCGAACTTCTTTCTCTCGGCGTCCCCAGCGTGGAGATCGGTTCGCTCGCCAATCCGACGCTCGTCCCGCCCATGGCCAATACGCTGGAGGTGATCGCACGCCTCAGCCCGGACGAGCTTGCCCGGTCCTGGGTCTGGGTGGCCACTCCACGGCACGTCCAGAAGGCGGCGATGGCGGGCGCGGTGAACTTCCAGTACTGCCTGTCGGCGTCCGACCGTCACAACCAGGCCAACATCGGCCGGTCGACCGAGGACAGCCTCGCGGCCATGCCGGCGGCGATCGAGCACGCCCGCTCGGTCGGCGGGCGCATTCAGCTCTGCGTCGCCACGGCGTTCACCTGCCCGTTCGACGGAGCCGTCCCGGAGGAAACGGTGCTCCGGATCGCCAACGACCCCCGTACGGAGGGAGCTGAGGACATCGTGCTGTGCGACACCCTCGGTCAGGCCGTACCGACTCAGGTGAGCAGCCTGGTCTCCGCAGTGGCCACGCGATCGCCCGCGCGGCGGATCGTCTACCACGGGCATGACACGTGGGGAATGGGCGTCGCCAACTCCCTGGCCGCGGTGGCCGCCGGAGCGAGCGAACTGGACGGCGCGCTCGGCGGCCTCGGCGGCTGCCCGTTCGCACCCGGTGCCAGCGGGAACGCCGCGACGGAAGATCTGCTGTTCGCACTGCGTCCCGACTGGCTGACGCCGGATACCTTCGGCGCCGTGGTCGAACTGGCCGACGGGCTGCTGGCAGAGCTGGACGAGCCAAACCGCTCCAGGGCAGGTCAGGCGGCGCACTCCAGCACCACCGCGTTCGAATGGGCCGTGGCGGCACCGGATGCGCAGGTGTGCCGATGAAGTTCCTGATGACAACCCCCATCCCGGCTCCCGGAATGGACATTCTCCGGGCGGCCGGTGAGGTGTACGTACCCGACCGGCAACTGTCCGCGGGCGAACTGCGCCGGGAATGCTCCTCGGGGAACGTCGACGTCGTCGTCGCCCAGCTGACCGATGTGTTCGACCGGGCCGTACTGGAAGACGCGAAGGTCAAGGGGATCTCCAACTACGCGGTCGGATACGACAACGTCGACGTGGCAGCCGCCACGCGGTGCGGAATCCTCGTGGGCAATACGCCCGGTGTCCTCACCGACGCCACCGCCGACATCGCCATGCTTCTCCTACTGGCCACGGCACGGCGCTGCGTGGAGGCGGACCGCTTCCTGCGCGCGGGGATATACCAGGGCTGGCAGCCCGAGCTGCTCCTCGGAAGCGACGTCAGCGGGGCCACACTCGGACTCGTCGGCTTCGGACGGATCGCCCGGGCGACGGCTGAACGCGCCCTCGGGTTCGGCATGACCGTGCGCTACACCGCACGCAGCGGACCCGTACCTCCCGAGCGGCTCGGACACCTCGCCGACAGGGTGCGGTTCGCCGAGTGGGACGACCTGGTGCGCACCAGCGACTTCCTTTCGCTGCACGTCCCGTTGACCGACGCCACACACCATCTCGTGGACGAGAAGACCCTTCGCGCCATGAAGCCGACGGCCTGCCTCGTCAACACCTCCCGCGGGCCCGTGGTGGACGAGAAGGCACTCGTCGAGGCGCTGCGCTCAGGTGAGATCGCCGGCGCCGGACTCGATGTGTACGAGGACGAACCCGTACTCGCCGATGGCCTCGCCGACCTGCCCAACACCACCCTCCTGCCCCACGTCGGCAGCGCCACCCGCTCCGTCCGCGCCACCATGGCCGAGGTCTGCGCGAACAACGCGGTCGCCATGGCGCGGGGCGAGATGCCGGCCCATGCGGTGAACCCGGAGGCATGGCGATGAAGGTCGTCGTGGCGCCCGACAGCTTCAAGGGCACCTACACCGCACCGCAGGTGGCCACGGCGATCGGCCGGGGGCTGGCGCAGACCCCGGCCGTTCCCGTGCTCGTCCCCGTGGCCGACGGCGGCGAGGGAACCCTCGCCGTCCTCGCCGACCCCCTCGGACTGCGCCACCGCGCCGCACCGGCCCGCAACCCTTGGGGCGCCGTATGCGACGGAACGATCGCACTCGCGCCCTCCGGCGCCGCCTACATCGAGCTCGCCCAGGTGTGCGGGATCAACGCCCCCCACGACGGCTCGCGGGATCCGGTGGCCGCCGACACGTACGGCGTCGGGATGCTGATGGCCGATGCCGCCCGTCACGGCGTCACCGAGATCGTCGTGGCCGCCGGCGGATCCGCCACCAGCGACGGCGGGTTCGGGGCCTTGCGGGCGATCGACGAGTGCGGTGGCCTGCGCGGCACCCCGGTCACGGTCCTGACCGACGTCACCACCCCTTACGCGGAAGCGGCGCGGGTCTTCGGCCCGCAAAAGGGCGCGGACATGGGGCAGATCGCCTCCCTGACGCTGCGCCTGCATCACCAGGCGAAACAGCTGCCGCGCGACCCGACGTACGTGCCACGGACCGGGGCTGCCGGAGGCTTCGCCGGGGCGATGTGGGCACGGTTCGACGCCGATCTGGTATCGGGTGCGGACTACGTCTTGAACGCGCTGTCGTTCGACGACCACCTCGCCGATGCGGAAGCTGTCGTCGTCGGGGAGGGGCGCCTCGACGAGCAGAGCAGTCAGGGGAAGATCGTGTCGGCCGTGCTGGCCCGCTCGGCCGGCACCGCGTGCTTCGCCGTGGCGGGATCCGTCGGCCCGGATCTCGGGCCCCTGCGCGAGGAGTTCATGGACATCATCATGGCGAGCGACGAGGCAGCCATGGAAGCCGCAGGCCGGGCCATCGGACAACGGCTGCGGCTCAGGCCGGATACCGCCCCCCAAGCGCTCGGGTGACCTGTTCGGCATGCTCCACCACCAGATCGACCCATTCGACGCACCGCTCATAGGGCATGCGCAGCGTCGGCCCGTGAACCATGAGTGCCCCGACCAGATCCCCGGCCGAATCGAACACCGGGGCCGCGAGCCCCGACGCACCGTCGATGCGCTCGCCGACCGTGATGGCATAGCCCTCGGAACGCGTCTGCTGGACCAGCCCGCGCAGTTCGTCCCGGTCGGTCACCGTGCTCTCGGTCAGCTGCGGAAGCTCTTCCCGCAGCACGCGCTCGGCGAGATCCGGATCCCAGGCCAGCAGCACCCGCCCCGACGACCCCACAGTGATGGGGGCGATCTTCCCCACCGACATCTCCCGGCGAAGGGCGTGCGATGTCTCGGCGACCGCGATGCACACCCGCTGGGTGCCTTCGGAGCGGAAGAAGCACGCGGTCTCCCCGGTCCGGTCACGAAGGTCCTTCAGAGCGGGGTTGATCACCTGGAGGATGTCGAGGTCCTTTGCCGCGGCAGCCGCCCAGTAGGCCATCTTCACCCCGATCCGGAACGTATCCTCGGAGCGGTCGAGAAACCCGTGCGCCACCAGATTCGTCACCAGGCGTTGCACGGTCGAAGCAGGCAGTCCCGTCTGCTGCTGGATCTCGCGCAGGCTCATAGAAGGCCGGGCCAGTGTGAAAGCGTTGAGAATCTCGGAGATCTTTCCCAGGACGAGCAGCGGAGCCTGCTTCGACCCTTCGTTCGCCACCGTGGCGGACTTACCTCGGGCTGCCATGCGCCCAACAATACGACAGGAGAAACGGGTGACTGAGCACAGCGGGACCGGTGGCGTGGACGCATCGGACGTGGTCGCGGCCGCACGACGGTGCGCGGAGGTGATCCGGCCGAGCCCCCTGCACCGCAGCGAGCGGCTGTCCGAGCGATACGGACTCGACGTGTGGCTCAAGCGGGAGGACCAGCAGGCCGTACGGTCGTACAAGGCGCGCGGCGCCTACAACCTCATCGCGCAGCTGTCCGCGGCCGAACGCCGGCGAGGTGTGGTCTGTGCGAGCGCCGGCAATCACGGCCAGGGCGTCGCACTGGCCTGTGCCTCCTTGGGCGTGCCCGCCCGGGTGTACCTGCCGAGGACGACACCCCGGCAGAAGCGGGACCGGGTGCGGGCACTCGGCGGCGAGCACGTCCGGATGATCGTCGAGGGCGACACCTATGACGACGCCGCCGCTGCGGCGATCGAATACACCCATGCTTCCGGAGCCACCCTCGTACCCGCCTTCGATGACCCGCGCACCATCGCAGGGCAGGGCACCGTGGTGAGGGAAGCCGTCGAGCAGCTCGGCCGCGCTCCGGACGCGGTGATCGTCCCCGTGGGCGGTGGCGGCCTGCTCGCCGGCGCCATCGCCTGGCTCCGTGAGACACACCCGACCGTCCAGATGATCGGCGCCGAACCGCAGGGCGCGGCGAGTATGGCCGCGGCCCTGGCCGCCGGAGGCCCCGTGACGCTGCCGGACATCGATCCCTTCGTCGACGGAGCGGCCGTACGCACCGTCGGTCGTCACACCTATACGGTCGTCGCCCAGCAGCCGCCTCGCATGCTCACCGTGCCGGAAGGCCGGATCTGTGTCGAGATGCTCGACCTCTACCAGTCCGACGGCATCATCAGCGAACCGGCAGGCGCCCTGGCCTCCGCCGCGCTCGACCGCGATCCGGGCCTGGAGCCCGGCGCGACGGTCGTGTGCGTCGTCTCGGGCGGCAACAACGACGTGAGCAGGTACGCCGAGATCGTCGAACGTGCGCTGCTCTTCGAAGGACGCAAGCACTACTTCCTCGTCGAGTTCCCGCAGGAACCGGGCGCACTGCGACGGTTCCTCGACGTCGTGCTGGGACCGGAGGACGACATCACCCTCTTCGAGTACGTAAAGCGGAACAACCGCGAGACGGGCCCCGCACTGGTGGGCATCGAACTCGGTGCGCCTGACGGCCTCGAGCCGCTGCTGGACCGCATGGGCAAGGTCCCGCACCGTATCGAGCGCGTGCCTCCGGACAGCCCGCTCTTCACGTTCCTGACCTGACACCCGGGTCTGCTTGACCCTGGAGCCACCCGCCTGGACGAGGGTGGCCGGGCCCTGTCCGGCGGTCAGCGCCAGCGCCTCGTCCTCGCGCGGGCCCTGCTCACGGCCCTGTGGGTGCCGAAAAGTCCATCCGTGCAGGTGAAAGAACGGATCACGTTGTCTTGCCGACGGCGGGTGGGCGGTGTTTCGGCGCGTCAGCGTTGACCGACATAATGATCAATTGTGTTACTGCTCCTGGCCTGTCTGACGGTAACGAACGCCTTCGCCGCACTACGGCTGCTGCCGCTGAGCGACCGGGACAAGGACGTGGAGATCCTGGCGCTGCGGCACCAACTCGCCGTGCTGGAGCGGCAGCTCGGCGGAGTCCGCCCCCCCGGTTCGCGCCCGAGGACCGCACTTTCCTTGCTGCCTTGCTCCATCGCCTTCCCAAGCAGCGCCTCCGTCGGCTTCGACTGCTGGTGACGCCGGACACCGTACTTCGCTGGCACCGCGACCTGCTGCGCCACAGGCACGCCGTGCGTTCACGCCCAAATTGCACGGGTCGGCCGCGAACGGTCCGGTCCATCCGGCTACTCGTGATCCGGCTGGCGAAGGAGAACCCGACCTGGGGGTATCGCCGGATACACGGCGAGCTCACAGTGCTCGGGATCAAGGTCGCAGCCTCGACGGTCTGGGAGATCCTGCGCGCCGCAGGAATCGACCCGGCGCCGCAGCGCACGGACGCGGCATGGGCCGCTTTCTTGCGCTCACAGGCCGATGCCCTGCTGGCGTGCGACTTCTTCGAGACCGTCACCCTCACCGGCGCGAGACTATATGTGCTGACGGTGATCGAGCAGGCCGGCCGTCGCATCAGGGTCCTGGGCGCGACCGCGCACCCGACTGCGGCATGGGTTGCCCAGGCGGCGCGCAATCCGGTCATGGACCTGGAGGACGCCAGGTGCCGGGCACGGTTCCTGATCCGCGATCGGGATGGGAAGTACCCGCAGGTGTTCGACGCTATCCTCGCCGACGCCGGGATCCAGACCGTGCTCACCGGCGTCATGATGCCGCGGATGAACGCGGTGATGGAACGCTGGGTAGCGACCTGCCGACGCGAACTCCTCGACCGGACGCTTATCTGGAACCAGCGCCATCTCATCAACGTGCTATGCGAGTTCGAGATTCATTACAACACCCATCGCCCGCACCGGGATCTCGGCCAGGGCTCACCTCTGGGATCACGGCTTACGCCGATCAACGATCCGGACCGGATCGTCCAACTGGACGTACGCAGACGCGACCGACTCCGCGGAACCCTCCACGAGTACCGACATGCAGCCTGACTAGCGTGGACATACTTTCCGGCACCCACACGGATGAGATTTCCGGCAAGCGCAGAGCCATCGAGCCTTCCGAGTCCCATGTCGTACGGAAGGCGTGGAGTGAATCGATTCCACGCAAGCGCTTCGACGGATGCTACGACCGGCGGAATGCGGGATCAATCCCGTGCCGTGAAGCGACGGCGGCGCCGACGAGCGGCCCGAAGCCCCGCTGCTTCGGCTGGAGCTCTCCGAAGCGGCTCTTCGCCACATGAGCTTGGCGGCTGCGTTCCTGCTCAACCGCATGATGGGCAGTCACCCATAATCCGGCGGCCCGCCGTCGGGCAGGCCCGCGCGGCCCGCCCGATGGGAAGACCGGCCGCCCATCGCCTGCCGTCGCCCCGGGACTGTTCGAGCGTCCCGATCGGTCCCGAACTGCCGGAATCGGCCGTTGAATCGATTCCGCGACAAGGTTCGCAACAAGTGACTCCGCACTCTTGACAGTCCACGAAGCCGGGAGCACCGTCTCCCCCCGAACCCTCTCTGCAATCTCGCTGCGGAAACGGCACTTTCAAGCGCTTCCGGATTGTCAGCGCCACCACAGACGACCCGATCGGGTCGCGCCGGCACGGTAGGGAGATCAGATGAGAACCATGCGCACAAGATGCCACCCGCTGTCCGTGCGCGGGGGCGTGCGACGGTTGTTCGCGGCGGTAGGGCGCGGTGGCAGGCCGGGCCGCGTGCCGGGCCGGGCACACGTCCCTCTGCCGACGCGCTCACCCGGCTCAGCGGCGACAATGTTCGCCCGGGCGGGAGCCGCGGCCGTGTTCGTCGCCGGGGCGCTTGTCGGCGCCACGGCCACGGCGGGTACGGCCCGTGCTGACACGTCCGGGCCGTGCGACATCTACGCGACAGGCGGGACACCCTGCGTGGCGGCGCACAGCACGACGCGAGCGTTGTACGCCTCGTACAACGGGCCGCTCTACCAGGTCCGGCGTGCCTCGGACAACAGCACCCGGAACATCGGCGTCCTGAGCGCGGGCGGATACGCCGACGCCGCCGCCCAGGACTCGTTCTGCTCGGGGACGACCTGTCTCATCACAACCATCTATGACCAGTCCGGACGCGGCAACAACCTCACCCAGGCGCCCGGCGGCGGTGCCGCGGGCGGCCCCGACAACCTCGCGAACGCGACCGCCGCGCCCACCATGGTGGGAGGCCACAAGGCCTACGGCGTTTTCGTGGCGCCCGGCACGGGTTACCGCAACAACCGCACCAACGGCATCGCGACCGGGGACAACCCCGAGGGCATGTACGCGATCTTCGACGGCACGCACTACAACGGCGGATGCTGCTTCGACTACGGCAACGCCGAGACGGACAGCAACGACGACGGCAACGGCACCATGGAGGCCATCTACTTCGGCAACATCAGGGTCTGGGGCTACGGTTCGGGCAACGGCCCCTGGATCATGGCCGATCTGGAGAACGGCCTGTTCTCCGGGGTGAACCAGCGTTACAACGCGGGCGACCCGACCATCAACCACCGGTACACGACCGCCATCATCAAGGGCGGCCCGAACCACTGGGCGATCCGTGGGGGCAACGCCCAGTCCGGCGGCCTGTCCACCTTCTACGACGGACCGCGTCCAAACGTCCCGGGCTACAACCCGATGCGGAAGCAGGGCGCCATCATCCTGGGCATCGGCGGCGACAACAGCAAGGGCGCCCAAGGCACCTTCTACGAGGGCGTGATGACCTCCGGCTACCCGTCGGACGCCACCGAGAACGCGGTCCAGGCCAACATCACCGCGGCCGGATACAGCAACTCCTCCGGCGGGACGAGCACGGGCGCGCTGCACGCGATGGGCGCGAGCAAGTGCCTGGACGTGCCGAACTCGTCCACCACGGCCGGTACCCAGCTACAGATCTGGGACTGCGGCGGCGCCGCCAACCAGACGTGGACCCGCACCTCCTCGGGCCAACTGACCGTCTACAGCGGCAGTAGCCAGATGTGCCTGGACGCGTACAACAATCAGACGTCCGCCGGCACCAAGGTGGTGACCTGGCCGTGCAACGGCGGCGCCAACCAGCAGTGGCAGCTGAACTCCGACGGCACCGTCACCGGCACCCAGTCCGGACTCTGCCTCGACGTCACCGGCGCTTCCACCGCCAACGGCGCCCTGGCGGAACTCTGGCCGTGCAACGGTGGGTCCAACCAGCAATGGAATCTCGACTGACCTGACCTCCTCGCCCCGACCAGGGCGCGCGTCATGCAGACGGCTTCGACGGCGAACGACGTCACACCGCCCCGGCACCACCAGGTCCACACGCGTCACCACTGGAGGATGACGATGTCCGGAGCCAGAGCGCTCCGCGGCCTCTGGGCCGCCCCCGTAGCCGTGCTCGCCCTACTGGCCGGGAGCCTGGCCACGGCCGGGGCCACGTTCGCCGTACCCGCCGAGCGCCACGCGCCGGCCGCCGTCCTGTACGTGGCTCCGGGCGCGGATCCCGGCGGGGACGGCACCGCCGAGCGGCCGTTCGCGACGATCGACCAGGCGCAGCGGCCCGCGCACCAGCTCTCGGCCGATTCGGACGTCGTGGTCCACCTGGCCGGGGGGACCTACCGGTTGTCCGAACCGCTGGCCTTCGGCCCCGGCGACGGCGGCCAGAACGGCCACACCATCACCTACCAGGGCGTGTCCGGGCAGCAGCCGGTCGTGACAGGAGCCCGCCGGCTCGAGGCCACCCGTAACCACTGGGTGCAGATGCCCGCGGCCGTACAGGTCTCCGCCGCCACCGGCAACACGTTCACCGACATCGCCGGCAGTGGCATCCAGGTCGGGGGGATCCAGCCGGACGCGCACCACCCCGGCAACCCGCAGATGACCAACCATGACATCACCGTCAGCAACAACCGGGTGAGCGGGGTGGGCACCGATGACAAGGAAACCGCGGGCATCCTGTCCACCTACGTCACGAACGCCACGATCACCCACAACCAATGCGACCACCTTCCCTACGACGGGATCGACATCGGCTGGGGCTGGGGCATCAACGACCCGGGCGGCAGCCAGGACTACGTCAACCGGGGAACGTACGCCTACCAGCCCGTGTACAGCACGCCCACGACGCTGAAGAACAACACCGTCTCCCACAACCTGGTCTTCGACACCAAGAAGGCGATGTTCGACGGCGGCAGCATCTACAGCCTGTCCGCGAGCCCCGGCTCGGCGATCAGCGACAACTACATGTACGGCAACAACCACACCGACGACAGCACCTTCTCCGGCAACTGGTACAACGGCGGCAACACGTACGTGGCCACCGGTCCTCCGCACAACAACGTCCTCACCGGCAACGTCCTGGTCGGCGGCACCAACTGGCCGCAGGGCGCCCGGCAGGTCATCCAGCAGGCGGGCGTCCAGTCGTCGGGCGGCGGTGGCGGCTTCCCCACCGGCTACCACCAGCTGGTGATCGGCAGCGACAGCCTGTGCCTGGACGTGTACGGCAACTCCACCAGCGCGGGCGCCGCGATCGACCAGTGGACGTGCAACGGGCAGAGCAACCAGGACTTCACCCCCCGCTGACCGGCTCGGGCCCTCGCTCCCGATCGGCCCGGACCCGGCAGGAATTCCGTGTCGACGCCGGGCGGCGTCGACAGGCCCGCACGGACCGGCGGCTCGTTCACCCCACCCACCGTCCCGCACCAGTGAGGAACGCTGATGAAGAAGTACTCGGTCCCCTTGGCCGCGGCGCTGACGGCCGCGCTCTGCGTGGCCGCCGCATTACCCGCGACCGCCGCCACCAGCACCGAGGCACCACCCCCCGCTGCGCGGACCGCCGCGCCCACCGGCTTGCGGCTGATGCCGTTGGGCAACTCGATCACCTGGGGCGTCGGCAGCCCGTCAGGAAACGGTTACCGGGGCCTCCTGTGGAACCGGCTGGCGGCCGAGGGGCACGCCGTGGACTTCGTCGGCTCGGGCCGCAACGGGTCCATGCCCGATCCGGACAACGAAGGCCACTCCGGCTGGCGGATCGACCAGATAGCAGGTATCGCGGATTCCGTGCTGGCCCGGTACCGGCCGAACGTGGTCACCCTGGAAATCGGTACCAACGATCTCAACGGCAACTATCAGGTGCCGACCGCCCCCGACCGGCTCCGTGCGCTCATCGGCCAGATCACGAGGGACGCGCCCGGCGCGACCGTCCTCGTCGGCACCCTGATCGTCTCCACCAGCGGTACCGAGGAGGCCCACCGGCCCGCGTTCAACGCCAAGCTCCCCGAAATCGTCCGGGCCGAGCAGGCCGCGGGCAAGCACGTACGCCTGGTGGACATGAGCGCTCTCACCGCCGCGGACCTGGCCGACTCCCTGCACCCCAACGACAACGGCTACCGCAAGATGGCGGACGCCTTCAACGCGGGGGTCCAGGCCGCGGACGCGGCGGGCTGGATCGAACCGCCCCGCCTCCTTCCGTAACCCGGCCCAGTAGTGAGGAATCATGCCCGTGTCCACTGCGAGAGCCAGGCGACGGTTGTCGCCGTCCCCGCGGATGTCCTTGCGCAGAACATTGACGCTCATCGTCTCGGTCGTGCTGCTCACCGCGGTCGTCCCCCTCGTCTCCCTCGGAACGGCGCAACCCGCCGCCGCACTCGGCAACGGGCTCGCGCTGACCCCGCAGATGGGTTTCAACGACTGGAACGCGTACGGCTGCAACGTCTCCGAGTCGCTCATCAAGTCCACCGCGCAGGCGATGCACACCAACGGCATGCAGGCGGCCGGTTATTCGTACGTCAACATCGACGACTGCTGGATGACCCACAGCCGCGACTCCGGCGGCCGCCTGGTGCCGGACCCGGCCAAGTTCCCGGACGGCATCAAGGGCACCGCGGACTACGTGCACTCGCTGGGGCTGAAGCTGGGGATCTACGAGGACGCGGGCACCGCGACCTGTGCCGGGTATCCGGGCAGCCTGGGGCACGAGACGACGGACGCGCGGTCGTTCGCTTCCTGGGGCGTGGACTATCTGAAGTACGACAACTGCAACAACACAGGGGCGCCCGCGCGCACCCGGTACACCGTGATGCGTGACGCCCTGGCGGCCACCGGCCGGCCGATCCTGTTCAGCCTCTGCAACTGGGGCCAGGAGAACGTGTGGAGCTGGGGCGCGGACGTGGGCAACAGCTGGCGCACCACCGGGGACATCAACGCCAGCTTCTCCAGCATGCTGTCGATCTTCCACAGCAACGTGGGGCTGGCCTCCTACGCCGGCCCCGGCCACTGGAACGACCCGGACATGCTGGAGGTCGGCAACGGCTCACTGACGGTCACCGAGAGCCGCAGCGAGTTCAGTCTGTGGGCGGAGATGGCCGCGCCGCTGATCGCGGGCACCAACATCCCCTCGGCCAGTGCGGACACCCTGTCCACGCTGACCAACTCCCGGGTGATCGCGGTGGACCAGGATCCCCTGGGCAAGCAGGGCGCCATGGTCTCCTCCTCGGGCGGCCTGGACGTGCTGGCCAAGCCGCTGGCCAATGGGGACGTGTCGGTCGCGCTGTTCAACGAGACGGGCTCGACGGCGACCATCACCACCACCGCGGCCGCGATCGGGAAGACCGGGACGTCCGCCTATACGCTGACCGACCTGTGGTCGGGAGTGTCCTCGACCACCTCCGGCACGATCAGCGCCTCGGTGCCGGCACACGGCACGGTGATGTACCGCGTCGCGGGCGGCACCAGCGGTGGCGGCGGCACCAGTGTGACCGGCGCGCTGCACGCGGTGGGTGCCGACAAGTGCCTGGACGTGCCGAACTCGACCACGACCGCCGGCACCCAGGTGGAGATCTGGAGCTGCCACGGCGGGGACAACCAGACCTGGACGCACTCCACCTCCAACCAGCTCACCGTCTACTCCGGCAGCCGCCAGATGTGCCTGGACGCCTACGACAACCGGACCAGCCCCGGGACGAAGGTGGAGATCTGGTCGTGCAACGGCCAGACCAACCAGCAGTGGACGCTGAACTCGAACGGCACGATCACCGGTGTCCAGTCCGGCCTCTGCCTGGACGTCGCCGGAGGGGCCACGGCCGACGGAACCCTCGCCGAGCTGTGGACCTGCAACGGCAGCAGCAGCCAGCGCTGGACGCTGGGGTGAGTCCCCCTCCGTGCCCCGGCCCGGCACCGGCCGGGCCCTCCCGCGGGGCCTGCCCGCCCCGGACGGCCGGGGGCCTCCGCACCGACCACTGGCAGCTTCGGCGCCGCCGTGGGGCGGCACCGCCACAGAGGAGGTCGCCATGATCGAACCTGCCGTCCCTCCCCGGCGAAGTCGACGGAAGGCCGCGCTCCTTGTCACCACCAGGGCCCTCTTCGCGTCGTACAACGGGCCGCTGTATCAGATCCAGCGGTCCTCCGATCACAGCTACCGCGACATCGCGGTGTTCAGCGCGGGCGGATACGCCGACGCGGCTTCCCAGGTCTCGTTCTGCTCGGGCACGTCGTGCACGATCACCAAGATCTACGACCAGACCACCGAGCACAACGACCTGCCGATCTCCTGGGGCGGCTTCTGGAAAGGCCCTGGCCCGGGCGGATCCGACATCGGGGCGGACGCCATGGCCCTGCCGGTAACCGCGGCCGGCCACCAGGTCTTCGGCGTCAAGGTCAAGCAAGGTGTCGGTTACCGGATCGACCACGCGAAGGGCGTGGCCACCGGTTCCCAGCCCGAAGGCATCTACATGGTGACGTCGTCGAACTACACGAACCAGTTGCTGCTTCGACTACGGCAGCGGGGAGAACTCCCACACCGACACCGGCAACGCCACCATGAACGCCATCTACTGGGGCAACGCCTGCTGGTTCAACGGGTGCACCGGCAACGGCCCGTGGGTCGAAGCCGATCTGGAGAACGGCATGCACCACACCAACACCGGCTCCAACAAGGACCCCAACAACACCGGTGTGCACTACCCGTTCGTCAGCGCGTGGCTGAAGAACAACGGCACCAGCAACTTCACCCTCAATACGGCAACGGCGCCTCCGGCGGCCTGACCACCACCTTCTCCGGTCCCCTGCCCGGCGGTTACTCACCGATGAAGCTCGACAGTTCGGTCCTGCTCGGCACCGGGGGCGACAACAGTGTCTCGGGCACCGGCGAGTTCTTCGAAGGCGCGATGACGGCGGGCTACCCCTCCGACGCCACCGAGAACGCCGTGCAGGCCGCCATCACCGCCGCCGGCTACGGGGTGGGCGGCGGCGGTGGCAACACGACGGGTGCGCTGCGCGCGGTGGGTGCGGGCAGGTGCCTGGAGGTGCCGGGCGCGTCCACGACGCCGGGTACGCAGACCCAGATGACGGCTACTACCGCATCATGAACCGCACCAACGGCATGGCCGCCGACAGTTGGGGCGATTCCGCCAACGGCGCTCCTGCCCGGCAGGAGGCATGGAACGGAGGGGACAACCAGCAGTGGCAGCTGGGCAGCCTCGGTGGCAACCGCTACCAGATCGTCAACCGAGGCACCGGCACCGCCCTCGACGGCAGCGGCAGTACCACGGTCGGCTCGACCACGGTGCTGTGGACACCGAACTCCAGCACCAACAACGAATGGACCATCACCGGGGCCTGAGCGGCCACAGCGGCAAACTTCCGGAAGAAGGAGTACATGAAACCCAAACGCCTCTTCATGTCCATCGCGGCTGCCGTACTTCTCGTCCTGGCAGCCCCGGGCACCTCGTTCAGCAGCAGCCTCGGCACGCCCGCGTCGGCCACAACCACCGGCGCCGTCCGGGCGACCGCCGGGTGCGGCAAGGCCCCAGAGCTGACGAGTGGTACGCACACGATGCAGGTCGGCGGCCAGACCCGCAGTTACATACTGCGGATTCCTGCCGGCTACGACAGCAACCACGCCTACCGACTGATCTTCGGTTTCCACTGGCGGGGCGGCACGGCGGGCGACGTCGACTCGGGCGGAAGCGACGGGTACAACTGGTCCTACTACGGTCTGCGGCGCCTGGCGGACGCGAACAACAGCACGATCTTCGTCGCGCCCCAGGGCAATGGCAACGGCTGGGCCAACCCCGGTGGCCAGGACGTGGCCTTCGTCGATGCCATGGTCAGCCAGATCGAAGCGGGTCTGTGCGTCGACACCACCCAGGTGTTCTCCGCCGGATTCAGCTATGGCGCTGCGATGTCGTACGCCCTGGCCTGCTCGCGGGCGACGGTCTTCCGCGCGGTCGCGGTCTACTCCGGCGCGAACCTCAGCGGGTGCGACGGGGGCAACCAGCCCATCGCCTACATGGGTCTGCACGGCCTCAGGGACAACGTGCTGCCCATCGCGTCGGGACGGCAACTGCGCGACACCTTCGTCCGGACGAACGGCTGTACCCCGCAGAACCCGCCCGAGCCGTCCTACGGAAGCCTGACCCACATCATCACCACCTACTCCGGATGCAGGTCCGGATACCCCGTCGTCTGGGCCGCGTTCGACGGAGCGGGCCACGACCCCGGTCCCATAGACGGTTCCACCGGTGGCGGCTGGCGCACCTGGACGTCGGCAGCGGTATGGCAGTTCTTCACACAGTTCGGCTCGAATCCGCCAGCGCCCTCCGGCAACCAGGAGATCGTCGGCCAGCAGTCGGGGCGCTGCCTCGACATCAACAACTCCACCACGGCCAACGGCACGCAGGCACAACTGTGGGACTGCAATGGCGGCTCCAACCAACGGTGGACCCACACCGCTGGGAAGCAGCTGGTGGTCTACGGCAACAAGTGCCTGGGCAGCTCCGGCCAGACGGGCAACGGCACCCCGGCGACGATCTGGGACTGTAGCGGGCAGGCAGATCAGCAGTGGAACATCAATCCCGACGGCACGATCACAGCGGTGCAGTCGGGGCTCTGCCTGGACGCCAACGGTCAGGGGACCGCCAACGGGACGAAAGTACAGCTGTGGAGTTGCACGGGCGGTACGAACCAGCGCTGGCACCTGGAGAACTGACACGCCGGGCCGGGCAAGGGCATCGTGCGGGCCTGGCGCCGCCCTCGAGCCTGAGGTTGCCTGGAGGGGACTGAACTCCCTCCAGGCAACCAACGTGGCCCCTCCGGAAGAAGCCCAGCTTCTTCGGCGAGTAGCTCACCAGCAGGTTCTTCGTCTGCTGGTGGCACACGTGCTACGGGCCCGGATCATGAAAGCGGACGAATGCGCCGGTGTGGCGTCGTGTCGTTCAGGGTCTGCTGTTCGGCGCGGCCGTCGCTCATCACTTCGATGAAGCCGGGGGCGGCTCTGCCCGTAGAGACTGGAAGAACACCGGCTTGCGGCGCAGTGAGGAGGACAGGGCCTGCGCCGGGGGCCGCCGCGGCCCTTGCCGCTCAGGTGTGCTCGGGAGCGGTGGCGGTGGCTTTATCGGTGGCGGAGAGGCCGTCGGGGCTCCTACGATCCCCGGAAGTCACCTGCATTCCGGCAGTTGCTCTGGCCACCATTACGCCAGCCTTCGTCGAACCGGAGGCTGTGTACTCGGCTCCCGGCGTGCTGCGTCCCGAACCCCGCTCAGGTCGCCCGGCTGCTTGCCGCGGTCGAGGGCGCGGCCCGGGCGACGGCCGTGTAACGCCGCCAGTTGACGCAAGGTGGTCCACGGCCCACGAGTACAGGGCGCACCTGCGTGAATTGATGCGCGTATCGCATGAACAGATCTCGGTTTGATGCTGGACACGGATCCGTTGGTGCTTCGACACTCTCGCGTAACACCTCGGTCTGTCCCACCAGCCCGCCCACCGCCGCCGAGGGCCGTCCCCGAGAAAGCGAGCGTCGCCATGCTGGCAGCCCTGGGCTCAGCCACCACCCCCGTCATGACCGTCGGTGCAGTGGTGGCCGGTGCTTTCTCCTTGTGACCGGCGTCCCGGGCCCGAGCGGAGCCTCCGTCGGCCGCGGACACCGCACGTGCCGTTCGGGCCCACAACGTGCCGCCTGCTTCCGGGAGTCCGGTGTGGGCAAGCAGACAGCGGCTCGCACGGTGACCCGGGTCTACCCCAACGCCGTCGCCGAAGTGGACGACCGATCCGATCCCGGACGGCCGGGGGACAGGTCGCGGACGTGCGCAACCCGGGAGGTGAACTGGTGCTCAAGGCTGGTCCGTTCGCGAGCCGGAACCCTGTACGGCGGTGGCGAAGTCGCGGACAACGACATGACCCAGCTCACTTCCAACCGGATCGCGGTCACGTTCGCCAAGCCGGAACGACAGCGCCGCGACCCCGCGTTCGTCCTCTCTCCGCAGATCCCTCTGCCCCGTCCCATGGACGGACCCGACGGCACGGGCCCACGGCCGGGTGGGGCGACCCGGCCGTTATGGAGAGGATCACGCACATTCCGATATGGGCCGACCACTCCGTCGACGACCCGGTCGTCCCTTACCGGGAGAGCCGGTTCGGCAACCCCGGTACCTGGACACTGATGAACGCGCTCGAGGCCGCCGGTGCACCGGTCAGCCGCGGAGACTGGGCCAACGATCTGCCAAAGGCGCAATTCGAGGCCCGGTCGCGGGAGCTCCTACGGCAGGCCCGGGCCGCGCGCAGTGAGCCCACCCGTCGCATGGGCCCAGACGTACGAGAACGACGTGTCATCGACTGGCTCTTACTTTCGTTGGTGAGGAGTTCGCATGGAGTTCAATCGGACATCGGTACGACGTCGCAGCAGAGGCCGGTTGCGCCGCACGGCCCTGATCGCGGGAGCGAGCGCGATGCTCCTCGCCGCGGGCACGGCCGCGGCCCCTGGCGCCTCGGGCGTGGGCGCGGGTGACGCTCGGGGCACCGTCAGCGTGTCTCCCCGCGTCGCCGCCCTCATCGCCCGGATGTCTCTGGACGAGAAGCTGTCCTTCGTTCATGGAGGCACCGATCCCCGTGCCCTCGGCCAGGCCGGATACATCCCCGGGGTTCCCCGCCTCGGCATCCCCGAACTGCGGCTCACCGACGGTCCGGCGGGCGTCCGGGTCAACGCGCACGCCACCGCGATGCCGGCGCCGGTCGCGCTCGCCTCGTCCTTCGACGACCGACTGGCCCGTACGTTCGGCCAGGTCATCGGGCGCGACGGCCGTGCGCTCGGCCAGGACGTCCTGCTCTCACCGATGACGAACATCATCCGGGTGCCGTACGCGGGGCGGAACTTCGAGACCTTCAGCGAGGACCCGCTGCTCAGCTCCCGCATGGTGTCCGGCGAGATCGGTGGCGTTCAGAGCCAGGGCCTGATCGCCACCGTCAAGCACTACGCGGAGAACAACCAGGAAGACAACCGCATGGGGGTGAACGTCAACGTCGACGAGCAGACCCTGCGTCAGATCGAGCTGCCCGCCTTCGAGGCCGCCGTCAAGGCCGGCGCCGGTGCGGTGATGTGCTCGTACAACTCGGTGAACGGCAGTCATGGCTGCGGCAGCGACGAACTGCTCAACTCGATCCTCAAAGAGCAGTGGGGCTTCCAGGGCTGGGTCATGTCGGACTGGAGCGCGACCCACGCGACGACCGACATCGTGAACGGCCTCGACCAGGAGATGCCGAGCGGCGTCTTTCTGGGCGACAAGCTGAAGACCGCGATCACGAACGGCACCATTCCGGTCTCGGAGCTCAACGACTCGGTCGCCCGCATCCTGGGCCAGATGAACCGATTCGGTCTCCTCGACGGCGCCGCGGGCCGGCGGCCCGCACGCGACCCGAAGGGCGGCGCCAAGGTCGCGCAGCAGGTGGCCGAGTCCGGCTCGGTCCTGCTGAAGAACACCGGCAAGGCGCTTCCGCTGACCGACGAGGACACCGACATCGGGCTCATCGGCCCGACCGCGAAGACACCGAAGGTCACCGGCGGCGGTAGCTCCAACGTCGTACCGGACTCCGCGGCCTCGCCGTTGGACACCATCACGCAGCGGGCCGGCCGGAAGGCCACGGTGCGCTACGCGGCCGGCGTCGACACCACCGGCGCCCCCATTCCCGCGACGGCCCTCAGCCCCGCCCTGCCGGCCGGCTCGGACGGCACGATCACCGTCACCCCGGCCGCCCCCCTCGACTACAGCGGCACCCTCACGGTGCCGGCCGACGGCGACTACTCCTTCGTCTACGACCTTCCCGCCGCGTACGGCGCGCTGAAGATCGACGGCAAGAGCGTCATCACCGGCTTCCTGGGCTCCAGCAGCGCCACGGTGCACCTCACGGCGGGAACGCACCGTTTCGCGGCCAACGCCCAAGCCATCCAGGGCGCACCGGCCAAGATCCGGCTGAACTGGGTCACCCCGCAGGCCGCGCAGGGCGCCCGGGAGCAGGCCGTGGCCCTGGCCCGCCAGGTGAAGACCCCCATCGTCTTCGCCCACGACGACGGTACCGAGGGCGCCGACCGGAAGAACCTCTCCCTGCCGGCCGACCAGGACGGACTCATCTCCGCCGTCGCCGACGCCAACCCGAACACGATCGTCGTCCTCAACACGGGATCGTCGATCACCATGCCGTGGCTGTCCAAGGTCAAGGCGGTGCTCGACACGTACTACCCCGGGGAAAACGGGGCCGAGGCCACCGCCCGCCTGCTCTACGGCGACGTGAACCCGTCGGGCAAGACCACCCAGACGTTCCCCGCGAGCGAGTCCGCCACACCGGTCGCCGGGGACCCGCTCAGATACCCGGGAGTGAACAACCAGGAGAACTACTCCGAGGGCATCTACGTGGGCTACCGCTGGTACGACAAGGAGAAGGCCGCCCCGCTGTTCCCCTTCGGCCACGGCCTGTCGTACACCTCCTTCGCCTACCGCGACCTCGCGGTTCGGCAGAGCCACGGCACGTTGACCGTCTCGTTCACGCTGAAGAACACCGGCACCCGCGACGGTGACGAGGTCGCCCAGGTCTACGTCGGTGCGAGCCCGAAGAGCACCGCGCCCCAGGCGGTGCGCTCGCTCGGCGGCTACCAGAAGGTGCATCTGCGGGCCGGTCAGTCGAAGTCCGTACGCATCCAGGTCGACGCACAGCAGCTGAAGTACTGGAACACCTCCTCCCACGCCTGGGAGCTCGGCACCGGGCACCGGGAGGTGTGGGTCGGCTCCTCGTCACGGACGCTCCCCCTGCACGGCGGCGTCGAGGTCACCCGCTGACCGCCCGGCTCGCGACATCGGCCGGGTGACGAGCGGCGTCTGATGCCGGGCCGGCCCCGGCCCGGCTCCTCCCCCTCCACCACCAAGGGTGCCGGCCGCACCGTGCGGCCGGCACCCGGCCAGAGACGTCCCCATCCATGACTGCCAGCAGAATCCGTACTTCCCTGGGCGGTGCGTTGGTCATGTCCCTCGCTGTCGTCGGGCTGCTGCCCGCGACGGCTTCCGCGACGGCGCCGACCGCGGTGGCCACCGACAAGGGCGCCGTGCGCGGCGCCACCTCGAAGGGTGTCGAGAGGTTCCTCGGCATTCCCTACGCGGCGGCGCCCACCGGCTCCCTGCGCTGGAACCGCCGCGGCCCTCGGGCGTGCGGGCCGGCGCCCGTCTTCCGGTGCACGTCTTCATCCACGGCGGTGGTCTGACCAACGGCAGCGGCTCGCAGAACGACGAGTCGAAGCTCGTCAAGGAGACGGGTGTCATCGGCGTCTCGCTCAACTACCGGCTCGGCGCCTTCGGCTTCCTCGGCTCGCCCGCCCTCACCGAGGAGGGCGGCGAGTCCGGCAACTACGGGTTCATGGACCAGCAGGCCGCGCTGCGCTGGGTGCAGCGCAACATAGCCGCCTTCGGCGGCAACCCCGGTGAGGTCACCATCGACGGCGAGCCTCGCCTTCGTCCAGAAGCTCGCCGGCGCCCGCGCCGACGAGGTCCTCGCCCGTTACCCCTGGCCCGATACGTCCGACCGGTACACCGCGGCGTACCTCGTCGGCGGGATCATGACGGACTCGGGGAGTGTCGCGGGGATCGGCGGGTGCGGGCTCCGCTCGATGGTCTGGCCCGGCTATCACAGCGGCAAGGGCCTGATGCTGTCGCTGCGGGCCGGGGGCAGAAGTGCCCTGATCGACAACGACCGGTACTCGACGGAACACCAGTGCGCGTTCTGGGACACGATGCCGGGCACACAGCACTCCTGAGGAGGCCGGGGACCGGAATCGGTGCATCAGCCACCGCGCCGGTCCCCGACCCCGCTCACCCCCACCGTCTCGACTCGTGTCACGCCGTCAGCGCTGCAGAGTCAGCAGACCCGGACGGTAGGGCAGGAGGCCGTAGTCGCCGCCGGAGTTGGGGCTGCGACCCTGGTAGAGCAACTGCAGATGGCAGGGATCGACGGTCATGGTCTGATCGGGGCTGGTGCGGATCAGTTCGCCATGGCTGATGTCGTTGGTCCAGGTGGCGCCACTGTTGGCCTTGCCGGCGAAGGGATTGCTCTCGGTCGCGGCCTGGGGCGTCCACGAGCCGTTCAGACTGGTGGCCGTGAACGAGCGGAAGAAGCGGCCCTGCGAGCCGATCGCCTCGACGATCATGAGGTAGCGGTTCTGGCCCTGGAGCTTGTAGACCTGCGGGGCTTCGAACAGATTGTTCGTCGTATCGCTCATGACCACTGTCGAGTTCGTGCCGAAGCTGCCCGGGAAGTTCCCGATCGGCATACTGGCCCGGTAGATCTTGCCGTTGTCACCGGCGAAGAACAGGTACATGTTCGTCCCGTCGGCGATGAGCGTCTGGTCGATGGGCCCGGTTCCGGAGCCGGAGATGCTTCCGGAGAAGAGCACCTGCTGGGACGACCAGCCATTCGGGTTGGTGGGGTCGCTCGACGTCCGGTAGGAGAAGGCGGTGCCACCCCATTGGTAGGCGAGCACCCAGATGTTCTTCGGCGCGAAGTAGAAGAGCGTGGGCGCGACGGTGGAAGCCGACATCGTGTTCTGGCCGGCCGATGCCATCTCCGACCAGTTGGTGAACAGGCCGAAGTTCATCGAACCCCATGTCGTCCCCGTGTCGTGCGTCGTCGCGTAGACGAGTTGCCTGCCGTTGTAGGGGACGACGGTGAAGTCCTTGAGCGAGACCCACCCCGGCTTGGGCTGCGCCAGCGCGCCCGTTGATGTCCACCGGTAGGTCGATGGAAGATCGCACGCGCCGGGGTCGTTGCCGCCGACCTTGACGAGCTGCCACTGCTGGTTGGTGCCGCCCCAGTCGTCGTACTGGACGACGTTCGCGTTGTCGGCGGTGGAGGCACCTTGTACTTCGAGGGCCTTGTCGCTGTGGCGCGCGATGAGCCTCACGTAGCCATCCGGGCTGTCGGCCAGCCGCCACTGCTGGTTGGTGCCGTTCAGGTCGGCCCACTGGACGATCGAACCACCGTTCGCGGTGGACCGGTTGGAGACGTCCAGCACCTTGCCCGAGTGGCGGGACTTGATGCGGTAGTAGCCGCCCCCGGAATCGACGAACTGCCACTGCTGCTGGTTCTGATCGTTCCTGGTCCACTGGGTGATGCGGGCGCCGTCGCCGGTCGCCATGTTGTAGACGTCCAGGGCCTTGCCGCTGTTGCGGTTGACCAGCACATACGAGGCGTTGGGGTCTACGGTCGCCGCGTCGGCGGGCTGGGCACCGAGGAAGGTGGCCACGAGCAGCAAAGGCGCAAGGACGGCGAGTAAGCGTCTTGGACGGGCCGGGGGCGGGTGGCGAAACCACATCAGAGGGCCTCCTTTGGGGGCGGTGGTGACGTGACCCCGATGAACCGCGGAGCGGACGTGCCCGGGGGCAGGAGCAATCACGGAACATTACGAAGAAATTCCGGATGCTCTGGCGCCACAAGCTAGGAATGTTGGGCCCTTTGGTCAAGGTCTGTCGCCGATCTGTCCACAAATAGCGCCTCCGGCGACGCCGGGGGTTCGCTGTCGGGCTCACCGGGGTCCGGAAATTTTCGGACGAGGAACGGAAACTTCTTCTGCGAGGAGTATTGACGAGTCATCGTCAATGCCTCAATCATCCCTGCCTGAGAAGCCGGTCATAGTTCGAGATCTCGAACCGTGTCGGTACCGCACGACAGTTCCGCGCACCAAAGCCTGCGCCACCCCCGTCACGTTCCGGTGTCCGTCCGCCGAGGGGGAGCGGACGAGGCACCCCCTGCGCCTGCATTCCTTCCGTGATTCCTACTTGGAGGCACAGTCATGGGCTCGTATGCCCTTCCCAGACCGGTTAGCCGCCGGAAGTTCCGCGGCCTGCTGTTGGCGCTGGTCGTCAGCGTCCTCGCAACGGTCGCCGCACTGGTCACGCCGCCGACCGCACACGCCGCCGAGAGCACGCTCGGCGCCGCGGCGGCACAGAGCGGCCGCTACTTCGGCACCGCCATCGCCTCCGGCAGACTGGGCGACTCGGCGTACACGACGATCGCGGGCCGTGAGTTCAACATGGTGACGGCCGAGAACGAGATGAAGATCGACGCCACCGAACCGCAGCGGGGCCAGTTCAACTTCAGCGCCGGTGACCGCGTCTACAACTGGGCGGTGCAGAACGGCAAGAAGGTGCGCGGTCACACCCTGGCCTGGCACTCCCAGCAGCCCGGCTGGATGCAGAGCCTCAGCGGCAGCACACTGCGCCAGGCGATGATCGACCACATCAACGGCGTCATGGCCCACTACAAGGGCAAGATCGCTCAGTGGGACGTCGTGAACGAAGCGTTCGCCGACGGCAATTCGGGAGCCCGGCGCGACTCCAACCTACAGCGCACCGGCCACGACTGGATCGAGGTCGCCTTCCGCACCGCGCGCGCCGCCGACCCGGCCGCCAAGCTCTGCTACAACGACTACAACATCGAGAACTGGACCTGGGCCAAGACCCAGGCCGTGTACGCCATGGTCCGGGACTTCAAGCAGCGCGGCGTGCCGATCGACTGCGTCGGTTTCCAGTCGCACTTCAACAACGACAGCCCGTACAACAGCAACTTCCGCACCACCCTTCAGAGCTTTGCCGCCCTCGGTGTCGACGTGGCCCTCACCGAACTCGACATCCAGGGCGCCCCGGCCACGACCTACGCCAACGTGACCAACGACTGCCTGGCCGTTCCGCGCTGCCTCGGCATCACCGTCTGGGGTGTGCGCGACACCGACTCCTGGCGAGCGGAGCAGACGCCGTTGCTGTTCAACGGTAACGGCAGCAAGAAGCCCGCCTACACCGCTGTCCTGGGCGCACTCAACGGCGGCTCCACCACGCCCCCTGCGGATTCCGGACAGATCAAGGGTGTCGGTTCGGGCCGCTGCCTGGACGTGCCCGGCACCAGCACCACCGACGGCACCCAGGTCAACCTGTGGGACTGCCACAGCGGCACCAACCAGCAGTGGACGTACACCGACGCCGGCGAGCTCAGGGTCTACGGCGACAAGTGCCTGGACGCCGCCGGCACCGGCAACGGTGCCAAGGTCCAGATCTACGGCTGCTGGGGTGGCGACAACCAGAAGTGGCGCCTCAACTCCGACGGATCCATCGTCGGTGTCCAGTCCGGCCTCTGCCTCGACGCCGTCGCAGGCGGCACCGCCAATGGCACCCTGGTCCAGCTCTACTCCTGCTCGAACGGCAGCAACCAACGCTGGACCCGCACCTGATGGGACATGCCACGAACCCAGGGTGAATCGCTGAAGACCTACAGTGCCCGCACCTGGAGGGGAGCCGGGGTGATCCTGGCTCCACTCCGTCGACGTCTATCCCGGATTGAAGGACGCAGAGGCCTTTTCATGACAGCTCCCACGTCGGGAGGGGGTGTCCAATAGACGGCGGATCCGATGATCAAGGAGACGCCTGATGAGCGAGACCACCACCGAGCACGAGGCCGTGGAGGGTGCGCTTGCCGAATACCTCGTCCGTGCAGGTCACGCGGCATGTCTGTATTCGTGGAGGATGCCGCGAAGGCGGTCGTGGCGTCGTAAGTCGAGGTGGTTGAGCTTCTCCGGATCGTCGATTGGTGTGGGTAGTGGGTGTAGCGGTCGGGTGTTCGCGATGCCCTGGTGCGGACGATGGGAGTTGTAGAACTCCTCGAACTCCCGTAGGGCGTGGAGGAGGTGGCGTTGGTTCCAGATCAAGGTCCGGTCCAGGAGTTCGTGTCTGAAGGTCTGCACCCACCTTTCCATGATCGAGTTCATTCTCGTCATGTGGATGCCGGTGAGGACGACCTCGATGCCCGTGTCTTTGAGAAGAGCGTCGAACAGGGCGGGGAACTTCCCGTCCCTGTCTCTGATCATGAATCGTGCCCGGCAGCCGACATCCTCGAGATCCATGACCAGGTTCTTCGCTGCTTGTGTCACCCAGGAGGTGGTCGGGTGTGCGGTGGCGCCCAGGATCCGGATGCGACGGCTGCTGTGTTCGATCACCGCGAGTGCGTACATCCGCGTGCCGGACAGGGCGACCGTCTCAAGGAAGTCACAGGCCAGGAGGGCGTCGGCTTGGGACCGCAGGAAGTCGGCCCACGTGCTGGAGCTCCGGTCGGGCGCCGGATCGACGCCGGCATCCTTGAGGATCTTCCAGACGGTCGAGGCGGCCACCTTCACCCCCAGCACGAGCAACTGGCCGTGCAGCCGTCTGTACCCCCACTGCGGATTCTCCCTCGCCAGGCGCAGTACCAGAATCCGGATGGAGCGCACGGTACGGGGCCGACCGGGTCGCTTGGGCCGAGATGAAGCGGCATGACGGCGCTTGACGAGGTCGCGATGCCAGCGCAGCACCGTGTCAGGACGCACGAGCAATCGCACACGCAGCAGGGCGGGCAACGGCATCCGGTGCAGCAGCGCCGCCAGGAACGCCCGATCGCTCGGCGTGAACCGTGCTCGATCACCACCGAGTTGGCGCTCGAGCACTGTGATCTGATGACGGAGGGCCAGGATCTCCGCATCTTTGTCCCGGTCGCTCTTCGGCAGCAGGCGCAGCAGCGCGAACGTGTTGGTCACTCCCAGGTAGGCCAGTCGCAGTAGCACGGTCGATCATCATGACGCGTGGACTGTCGGCTGCGCGAGAGCTGAAGCTCAAGCGGCTGGTCGAACGCGGGATCCTGACCGAGCCCGAGCAGGGTTGTTCACCCAGCCACGGCCATAGTCACCCGAAGTGGCCACCACCAGCCCGACAGCCCCAGCTGCCAGCTCGAAGCGGGCAGCACGTCACTTACCGCCCTCTCAGTGGGCGGACCGGTTGCGGTTCGCGGATTGTCCTCGTTGATACCCCGGCGTTTCTGGGCGCACGTGTTCCCTGTGACACCGGGGACGTTGCTGGGTTGGCATCGACGTCTCGTTGCACGCAGGTGGGACTGCAGCGAGTGTTGGAGGAGGCCGGGCCGACCGGCGACAGCGGAAGTCGTGAAGGAGTTGGTGCTGCGGCCGGCACGGGAGAACCCGCGCTGGGGGTGGGCAGGATCAAGGGGGAGCTCGTGCGGCTGGGCCGCGGGATCGGCGCCTCCACGGTCTGGAAGATCTTGACTGCCTCCGGTATCGATCCGGCTTCCCTGAAGGGTGCACTTACTGCAGTACGGTGGCTGACCAGGGGATTTACGATCGCCGAGCCGGTCGCCCGGGTTCTTACGAAGTCATGACGTGCTGACCGAATCACCGCTGCCTTCCCGCCTCGCTTCTCAGGATGGTTGCCGACACACCGTTCACACAGGAGGCATACGCGTAATGAGCAGGCGTCGCAGGTCCTATACGAAGAGCCGCGTGATCGGCCTCTCGGTCGCAGTGACCACGGTGGCGGCCGCCGTGACGACGTTCAGCCTGGCCAACGCCAGTGAGGAACATCGTCCGGGCGCCGCGTCCAGTACCAAGGCCGCTGCCACCGGTGCGGACCACGCGGTGTTCGTCCAGGGCAACGAAGTGTCCGGCAACACCATCCACGCGTTCAAGCGTTCCGGCACAGGCAAGCTGACCGCCGTCGGCAACTACAAGACCGGAGGCAAGGGCGCGGTTGCCACCGGTGCGCCCACCGACGCGCTCGCTTCGCAGGGTTCCCTGGTCTATGACGCGCGGCATCACCTGCTGATCGGTGTCAACGCGGGCAGTGGTTCGGTCACCTCGTTCGGCGTCTCCGGCCAGAAGCTCTCCAACCGCCAGTCGGTCTCCTCGGGAGGTGACTTCCCCCTGTCGGTCGCGGTGTACGGCGACACCGCCTATGTATTGAACGGTGGCGGCGAAGCGTCGGTGCAGGGCTTCAACATCACCGCGCAGGGGCTGAAGGCCATACCCGGATCGAAGCGCCTGCTCGGGGTCAAGGGCCCTGCTGTCCCGGTCTTCACCGACAACCCCGCCCAGGTTTCGTTCACGCCCGACGGCGAAAACCTGGCCGTGACCCTCAAGTCGACCAACACGATCGAGGTCTTCCCGGTCGCGGCCGACGGCACCCTCGCCAAGAAGGCCGTCTCCAACAAGTCGGCAGGCAACGTCCCCTTCGGCTTCACCTTCGACCAGGGTGGCCGGCTGTTCGTCACCGAGGCCGAGAAATCGACGGTCAGCACCTACGAGGTCGGCGCCGGCGGAAAGCTGACCACTGTGACGGCCGCGGTGCCGAACGGGCAGAACACGCTGTGCTGGATCCAGGCCGCGGGCGGCTTCTTCTACGGTGCCAGCACCGGCAATTCAGCGGTGACCGCGTACTCCGTGGACTCGGCAGGGAAGGTCAGCGTGGTGGCCAAGCAGGCGGTGCCGCTGTCGGCCGACTCCCGTGGCACGATCGACATGGCAGCCTCCGCCGACGGGGCGTTCCTCTACGTACAGAACGGAACGACCGGCAACATCGACGGATTCCGGGTCGCGGCCAACGGCAAGCTGACCCTGGTCACCAGGGTCACTGAAGGCCTGCCGAAGTTCTCCGCGGAGAAGGGTGGCATGGAGGGCATCGTCGCCGCGTGACCAGCACGTGGAGGCGCTGAGCGTTCGTCGCCCGGGCGTGCAGGATCTGCGGTCCGGCGCTCGACGTCCGGGCGCGGCTGAGCGGTGCTCCTGCCGAGTACCTCATCCGCGCAGGTCAGTGATGAATCGTGCCCGGCATCCGACGTCTTCGAGGTCCATGCCCAGATTCGTTTCGTCGCCGCTTGCGCCACCCACGACACCGGCATCCTTCAAGATCTTCCAGACGGCCGACGCGGCCGCCTCCCACCCAGCACGAGCAGCTCGCCGTGCAGACGCCTGTAGTCCCAGGTGTGGATTCTCCCTCGCCAGACGCAGCACCAGAATCCGGATGGAGTGCACCGTACGAGGTCGACCAGGTCGCTTGCGGGGACTCGGGCGCCGGCAAGTCACACCTGTCGATTGGGCTGGGCACCGCAGCCGCGTTGGCCGGCCAACGAGTCCGCTACATCACGGCCGCATCCTTGGTGAACGAGCTGGTGGAAGCGGCAGACGACAAGCAGCTCGGCAAGCCCTCACCCGCTGCGGAGGCGTCGACCTTCTCGAAATCGATGAGCTGGGCTATCTCGAACTGGCCACCGTGGCGCGGAAATGCTCTTCCAGGTCTCACTACGCGTGACGAGAAGAGCAGCATCGCGATCGCTTCCAACGAGGCTTTCACGGGCTGGAGCAGGACCTTCGCCGATCCACGGCTTTGCGCGGCCTGGTGGTGGCCGGGCCACGCCGTACGCCCTGAGGCTGGACGAACGGAGGTCGTCCCGGGCGCTTGGGGCGGGATGCCTTCGCGTGGCGGCGGCGCAGCAGGTCACGGTGCCAGCGCAGCACCGTGAGTTGGTGGCGTAGGGCCAGGATCTCGGCGTCTTTGTCGTGCTCATTCCGCGGCAGGAGCCGTGTCAAGGTGAACACGTTCGTCAAGGTCAGGTAGAGCAGTCGCAGCAGCACTCCACCATGCTGGTGGGGGAGAGGCTGGGTCGGCAACGAGGTCGGCGGGTCCACCGCAGCGCTCGCCCGTCATGACCAGCTCGGATGAGGTTTTTGGCACCTACAGGGTGGTCTCCAGCGAGGTGTTCACCTCGCTGGACAACCACGTGTGGAGGCTGGTCTACAAGTGGGCCCGGCGCACACACCCGAATAGACCGAACGGCGGGGCGACATCCGATACTTCGGCCGGTTCAACGAGTCCCGGCAGGACCGATGGGTATTCGGCGACCGCCTGTGCGGCCGCCAGCCGCAGAGCCCCCAGGAATGGGAGCAGTGGCTGCGGGCGATCCGGACGGCGGTACGCGCGAACGCGCTCACCGCCGAACCGGACGGAAGCCAGTCCGACGATCCCGTCACCGACTCACCCACGTTCACTGCCACCGCTGGCGCGGCGGTAGTGAACCACGGTGACCAGCCATCCTGGCTGCCCGTGGGCCTTCAGGGCCTGCTTGAGCCGGATGCGGCTAGCGCCGCCCGTCCGGTTCTGAGGGGGTGCGGCGTAGCAATGCGCCCCTACCTGACAGCACGAGAGCGCCTACTCTGCCTTGCGCCGCGCCAACCTGCACGGACGTGTGCCGCAACGGTTATTAAACATGCATGGTGCAACAACCTCTGGATGTGCACGAGTCACATGGTGGAGGCTGGGTGGGTGCCCCGAACCCTTGCCCTGATCGCCTGTGACTCCTCGGGTGTCAGTATCGCCTGTGCCCGACCTCCGGCCGCCGACCGTGAGAGCGTCCTGATGGCCCGGCTGACGGATCGGCTTGACAGCCTCACCCTCGAACAGCACACGGCTGACGCAGCCTTGGATGCCATGCCATCCGTACGGGCCCCGTTGCTCGACACCCCTCTAAGCCGCCGCATCCGCCATGATGCCCCATAACCACCACTCATTACCTGGAACAGCCCGTTTGAGTAACCGGTGCGTTCCCGCGATCGACGCGACCATCGGTTCGCTCTTCACGGCCACCCCTACCCGCACCAAGGGAGCGTGGACATGCCCACCGAACGACCTGACCCAGCCGTGACTTCCCCTGCCGACCCTCTTGTGTCCTCCTCCGCGCCGTCCCGGCGTACCTTCATCGCCACGAGCACGGCCGTCGGGGGAGCGGTCGTGGCCGGTGGCCTGGTCGCCGGATCGCCTCCGCCCGGCGCCGAGGCGGTGCCCAGCAGCCGCGTCTCATTGGCGGTCAACGGTGTCCGGCACACCGTCGCGATCGACAACCGCACCTCGCTCCTCGACATGCTGCGCGAGCACCTGGGCCTGACCGGTTCCAAGAAGGGCTGCAACGCCGGTGCCTGCGGCGCCTGCACGGTCCTGGTCGACGGGCAACGTGTCAACTCCTGCCTAACGCTGGCGGTGCGGCTGGAGGGTACCGAGGTGACCACGATCGAAGGGTTGGAGAAGGGTGACCAGTTGCATCCGCTGCAACAGGCGTTCATCGACCAGGACGCCTTCCAGTGCGGCTTCTGCACGTCGGGGCAGATTGTTTCCGGGGTCGGGTGCATCCAGGAGGGCCACACGGGCTCGGCGGAGGAAATCCGGGAGTGGATGAGCGGCAACCTGTGCCGCTGCGGTTGCTACGTGAAGATCGTGCGAGCGGTCGAACAGACCGCCGGAAGGAAGTGAGGGCCGACTCTCATGCATCCCTTCACCTACACCAAGGTCGCGGACACACGGGAGGCGCTCAACGCCGGTCGGAACGGGGGGCGTTACATCGCCGGCGGCACCACCCTCGTCGATCTGATGCGGGAGACCGTCGAGCGTCCTGGTTCGCTGGTCGACATCAGTGCCCTGCCGTTGAGCGAGATCACCGCCACCAAGAGCGGGGGGCTGCGTATCGGCGCCCTGGTCCGTATGTCCGAGGCTGCCGCCCACCCCAAAGTGCGCGCCCTGTATCCCGTCATCTCGCAGGCGCTGGAGCTGAGCGCGTCCGCCCAACTGCGGAACATGGCCACCATCGGTGGCAACATCATGCAGCGCACCCGGTGCACATACTTCCGGGACGTGACCGCGGCCTGTAACAAACGCGAGCCCGGCTCCGGGTGCGCCGCGCTGCGCGGCTATAACCGCACCCACGCGATCCTCGGCACCTCCAACAGTTGCGTGGCCACGCACCCCTCCGACCTCGCGGTCGCCCTCGCCGCTCTGGAGGCCACCATCCATCTGCTGGGGCCAGACGGTGCGCGCATCGTGTCTTTCGCCGACTTCCTGCTCCAGCCGGGCAGCACTCCGAACCGCGAACAAGCCCTACACCAAGGTGAGTTGATCACCGCAGTGGAGATACCGGCCCACCCGCGGCCACTGAGGTCCGGGTACCTCAAGGTGCGCGACCGGCAGTCCTACGAGTTCGCGCTCACCTCCGCCGCAGTCGCGTTGCACATCCGCGACGGCGTCATCCGCGAGGCGAAGGTCGCCGCCGGCGGTGTGGGCACTGTGCCGTGGAAGCTGCCCGCCGTCGAGCGCCACCTCATCGGCGAACGCCCGTCCGACCGGCTGTGGGCCGAGGCCGCCGCGCAGGCTGCCGACGGCGCCCGCCCCCTAACGCACAACGGCTTCAAGACCGAGCTACTGAAACGCACCATCGAACGCCAGCTGAACACCGTAGGAGGCACCGAATGAGCCAGCCACAGGCAGCAGTCGGTGCGCCGGTGCCCCGCGTCGACGCACGACTGAAGGTCACCGGACGAACGAAGTACGCCGGAGACAACAACCCCGACGGGGTCGTGCACGCGGTTATCGTCGACAGCCATGTCGGACGCGGCCGTATCACCGGCATCGACGCCCGCCCCGCCGAAGCCCAGACCGGTGTCGTGAAGGTGATCAGCCACCTCAACGCGCCGAAGCTGCCGCCTCGTGAAGGAACACTCCCGCCGGGTAAGCCGCTGCGCCCGTTCCAGGACGACCGCGTCCAGTTCTTCGGACAGCCCGTCGCGGTCGTCGTGGCGACCACGCTGGAAGTGGCACAGCACGCCGCGAGCCTGGTGAAGGTCTCCTACGATGTCCAGCCTCCCTCGACCAACATCAGCACCGCCAACCCTGCTGACAACCCCGAGACCTATGCGCGCGGCGACGCAGACACGGCCCTGGAGACCGCCGATGTCAAGCTGGATCTGGCGTACCGGATGGCCCGCAACCATCACAACCCGATGGAGCTGGCCAGCACCGTCGCCCACTGGGAGGGTGACAAGCTCACCCTCTGGGAGAAGACCCAGTGGGTGGGCGGCACCCTGGCGACCATGGCCAGTGAGTTCGGTATGCCGCCGGGCCGGATACGCGTCATCTCGCCGGCCGTCGGCGGCGGCTTCGGCAGCGGTGGCCGGACCCACGTGCACACCTCCATCGCGGCCCTGGCCGCCCGCGAAGTGAAGCGTCCCGTAAAACTCGTTCTCACCCGCCGACAGATGTACTTCGGCGTAGGGTCCCGGCCAGCATACGAATACGCCCTGCGACTGGGCAGCGACCGGCGGGGCCGCCTGACCGCGTCCACGCACGACGTCCGTGCCGAAACCTCCCGCTACGAAACGCACAGCGAAGCCGTGCTCGAACCCGGCCGGATGCTCTACAGCACGCCCAACGTCCGCCAGGTGTACCGGCACGTCCCGCTGGACGTGAACTCGCCGTGGTTCATGCGTGGTCCCGGCTACTCCAGCGGTACCTACTGTGTCGAGACGGCGATGGACGAACTCGCTCACGAACTGGGCGTGGACCCGATCGAGCTACGGCTGCGCAACGAACCCGCCGACGACGAGTCCACCAGGCTGCCGTTCTCCACCCGCCGCCTCCGCGAGTGCTACCGCGAGGGCGCCCGCGAGTTCGGCTGGCACCGGCGCAACCCCAAGCCCCGCTCGACGCGCGACGGTGACTGGCTCATCGGCATGGGGATGGCCGCCGGTGTCTACGACACCGCGCGCAGCGCGGCCCAGGCATCGGTCAGGCTCGACGCCGACGGCACCGCCCTCGTCCAGTCCGCGACCACCGACATGGGCCCCGGCACGGCCACGTCCATGACTCAGGTCGCCGCCGATGCCCTCGGCCTGTCCATGCGCCAGGTGACCTTCCGGCTCGGCGACTCCCTCATGCCCACGGCCCCCGGCCACCACGGCTCGCGGACCATGGCCAGTGTCGGATCCGCCGTCCAGGACGGCTGCGACAAGCTGCGCAAGCAGGCGATCACCCTTGCGGTCAAGGACGAGGAGTCACCGCTGTACGGCGTCGACCCCACCGAAGTGGTGGTACGTGGCGGCCGACTGTACGTGAAGGACCAGCCCACACGCGGGGAGACGTATCAGCTGCTCCTGGCCCGCAACGACCGCACCCACCTCGAAGCGCTCGGCTCGTACGCCGGCGCGCCGGAATCGGAGAGGTTCGCCTTCCACGCCTATGCCGCGACGTTCGCCGAAGTGGCCGTCGACGCCCGCCTCGGCCTGGTGCGAGTCCGGCGCATGGTCGGCGTGTACGACGCCGCCCGGATCATCAACCCCAGACTCGCCGACAGCCAGGCCATCGGGGCCATGACCGGCGGTATCGGGCAGGCCCTGCTCGAGCACACGGTCACCGACCACCGCGACGGCAGGATCGTCAACGCCAACCTCGCCGACTACCTCGTGCCAACCCACGCCGACATGCCCGACATGAAGGCGATCTACATCGAGGGCGAGGACTTCGAGGCCGACCCGATCGGCGTCAAGGGACTCGGTGAGGTCGTCATCGTCGGAGTGGCACCCGCCATTGTCAACGCGGTCTTCAATGCCACCGGACGCCGGATCCGCGAGCTGCCCATCACTCCCGAAGCACTGCTCTGAGGGCCCGGGTAGCCGGTGCACTCACCCGGCCACCTCCCCAAACGCAAACGTCCGGCGGCTCTCGTCCCCACACCGCCGGATAGCAGGGCCGTCGCCAAGCGTCCCTTTCCCCAGGTCGCGCTGCGGCGTCCTCTTCCTCCCCCACCTCATGGAAAGCCCGTCATGCTGAACATCGCGGATACATTGCGTCAGTGGTGCCGCGAGGGACGCCCCTTCGCCCTCGCCACCGTCGTCCACGTCAGCGGTAGCGCACCCCTCCCCGTCGGCACAGCACTGGCCGTGGACACAAATGGCACCGTGATCGGCAGCGTCTCCGGCGGCTGCGTCGAAGCGGCGGTCTACGAACTATGCCAACACCTTCTCGCACACGGCGGGCCACCCGCCCTCGCCGACTTCAGCTACTCCGACGACGACGCCTTTGCCGTCGGCCTGACCTGCGGCGGAGAGATTGAGGTCCTGGCACAGCGCGTGGAGCCTGCCGACGAGCCCCCCTTCGTCGCTGCCCTCGATGCCGTGGCCGCAGGGCACTCCTGCGCCGTGGCCCAAATCATCGACGGCCCCGGTGAACTCATCGGCCGCACCCTCCACGTCCCCGAAAGCGGTCCCCACGACGGGACCCTCAGCGGCAAGAACGAGGACACGGTGGTCGTGGAGCACACCCGTGCGCTCCTGCGTGCGGGCCGCACCGCCCGCATCGAGGTCGGCGGCGACACCGATACCTGCCCCACAAAGTTGACCGTCCTCGTCCACACCAACGCACGCCGCCCCCGCATGCTGATCTTCGGCGCCGTCGACTTCGCCGCTGCCCTATGCCAGGTCGGCCGCTTCCTCGGCTACCACGTCACCGTCTGCGACGCCCGCCCCGTCTTTGCTACGCAGGCCCGTTTCCCGCACGCCGATGAGGTCGTCACCGAGTGGCCCCACCGTTACCTCGCGGTCACCGAGACCGACGCCCGCACCGCCGTCTGCGTCCTGACCCATGACGCCAAGTTCGACATCCCCCTGCTGCGGTTGGCGCTCGCTCTCCCCGTTGGCTACGTCGGTGCCATGGGCTCCCGACGCACCCACGAACATCGCATAAACCTGCTCCGGGAAGCCGACGTGCCCGAGGAGCAACTGGCCCGTCTGCACTCGCCAATCGGCCTGGACCTCGGTGCCCGTACTCCCGAGGGGACAGCCATCTCCATCACGGCGGAGATCATCGCCCACACCAACCGCGGCACGGGCCTGCCCCTGTCGCACGGCATCGGCCGCATCCACCATCCCGCACAGCCTCTCCCTGCCTAAGGGCTGTCCCCTAACTGCTGGTCACGGGTGAGATGATCTCGCTGTGTCTGGTGTGATCACGGCGTCGGAGCCCTCCTGGATAGCCCCGTTCACCGGGCTGAGCCCGCGCCAGTTCAGCAAACTGATCACCACGCTCCGGGGTGAGGGTGCGGATCCGGTGCGCAAGGGCCGGCCCTGGAGCCTGCCGCTGGACGACCGCGTGCTCCTGGTCGCCGCGTACTGGCGCACCAACCTGACCCTGCGCCAACTGGCAGCGCTGCTCGGGGTGTCGAAGTCGGCGGCCGACCGCATCATCGACCACCTCGGGCCCTCGCTCGCGCTCCAGCAGCGCAAGCGGTTCCGCAAGGACGGGTCTGGCGGACGCCGGCCTGGCGGCAGGCGTCGGCGAAGGCCCGGCTGGTGTACTGGGCACCGTGATCGGTGTGCATGACCGCCCCGGCGAGGCTGCCGCGGGTCCGTTCGGCGGCGGCCAGGGCGTCGATGACGAGGCCGGTGCGCATGTGGTCCGCGATGGCCCAGCCGGCCAGGCGGCGTGAGGCGAGGTCGATGACGGTGGCCAGGTAGAGGAACTTCCCGCCGTCCAGCGGGAGACAGGTAAGGTCGCCTGCGTACTTCGTGTTCGGCTCGCTCGCCGTCTCCAGCTTGCCGTCGGTTCGTGGTGGCGCGGCCCGGTCGATGCCGGGGGATCAGATGTCTGGGACGCGACGCTCGACTGCCGGGAAATCAGTTCCGCGGCTGTTGCAAACGCGACCGTGTTTCGAGGGGGGTGCCGCCATCGAGGGGGCGCGTAGCGCGGCGTACGACCACAACGGTAAGGATGACCATCAGCAGCAGCGTCGGCTTGTTGAAGAACGTGCCCAGCAGGGTGAGTCCGGCGACTGAGTCCATCGAATAGACGTAGGCGAACGGCACGAGGTGTGATACCCACAGCGCGCTCCAGATGGCGGTTAGGCGTCGATGGCGCTTCCGGGCCCGTGGATCGCCGAGGGTAGTTGCCGGCTCCAGACGGATCTTGCGGCACACCACCTCGGTGGCCGGGCGTCCGATCAGCAAGGAGGCCACGCACACCACCAGACCAGAGCCGTTGATCACGAACTCTGGGATGTAGAACGCCCGCCCTTCGTCGAAAGCGATGGCGCTCACGCTGTGGAACGCCACGAGCACTGTTGACCCGGCGACGACGATGAGCCGGTCGCCGCGGTGTCGGCGGACTCCGGCGACCATCAAGGCGGCCAGGAGGGCGGCGAGTGCTCCCCACTCTGGGCCCCAGCGAGCCTCAACGAGCAGGAACGTCGCCGGCGCGGCGGCCGCATCGACAATGTGCCGCGCTATGTCAGCCGCACGGTGGGGGTGCTCGAAGATCGGTTTCCGCCCATTACGTGTGTCGGGTTCGGTCATTGCGTCCTCCATCAGTCGTTACGCAGCCGGCCAACCTGGCTCCACATCTACACGACCTGATGGGTCGCTCAGTAATGGTTGACACATCACTACTGATAAGTCAATCATTATGTAAGCGTCAGTTTGGCGCGCCGCCTGCCGGATGCTGCGACACGAACGGACCGGTGTAGTCCTGTCGTTGCGGGCGGTTGGACGAAACTCCGTTCTCGGGCGGCGATCTGGCCTTCAGCTGCGGAAACGCCATCGGGGGCGCCAGGCGCCGTGGCTGCCCGGCCGGCCTCAGGGAGGGCATGTACATGGCAGCCACGAGATTCATCGAGAGAGGGGTTTACCCGTGATCGAGGTTGAGCAGCTGGCCACAACCGTTCCGGTCGACGTCCATGACGGACTCCACAGCGAGCTCGGGGCCCTGCGGGGTGAGCACCCCGGTCGTGCCCGGAATCCTGTGATCAAGGTTGTCGAGCTTGGGTGGCTGGAATTCGCAAAGCCCGACCTTGACCGCGCTGAGCGCTTCGCCCGCGACTTCGGCTTCTCCGTCCACGAGCGCACGCGCGACCGGCTCAGTCTGCGCGGAACATGGTCCGCGTTGCCGTGCCTGGTCATCCACCGGGGTCGGAGTGCCCGTTTCATTGGCCTGACGTTCATCGCGGAGTCTGTCTCCGATGTACGCCGCCTGGCCCGCTGGAGCCGGGCGAACGCGCTGCCGTTCGGGGCCGGGCAGGCCGTCCAGCTTGTCGATCCGAGCGGCATACCGGTGCGGGTTGTCGCAGGAGTGGAACGGCCGGGCGCTCTGGCTGAACGTGCTCCGCTCGAGCTGAACTCCGGCACAAAGCCGGTCCGGATCAATGCGACCCAGCGGGCTCCGCGGGCTGCGCCGGAGGTGCAGCGGCTCGGCCACGTCGTGCTGGAGACGACGAAGTTCCAGCGAGCTCTGTCGTGGTACCTGGAGGCGCTCGGGCTGATCGTGAGCGACTTCTTGTACCTCGATGATCTTCGCGACCGTGGCCCCACCATGGCCTTCATGCGCTGCGACCTCGGGTCGATACCAGCCGATCACCATACGCTGGCCATGCACCTCGGGCCACGCATCGGCTACGTGCACTCCGCATACCAGGTCACCGACTTGGATGCCGTGGCGGCGGGCGGGGAGTTTCTCGCGGAGCGCGGGTACCGGAGGGTGTGGGGGATCGGTCGGCACATCCAGGGCAGCCAGATCTTCGACTACTGGCGTGACCCCGACCGCATGATGGTCGAGCACTACGCCGACGGCGACCTCTTCGACTCCTCACTCGAGCCCGGCTGGGCGCCCATGAGCGCGAGCGGTCTCGCCCAGTGGGGCCCGCCCGTCTCCCGCGACTTCCTCGGCAGCGAGCCCAGTCCCAGCATGGTTGCCGCGCTGCTCAAGGCGCTGGGCGACAAGGACAACGAGATCGACAAGAACACCTTGAAGGCATTGGCGAAAGCGATGGCTGCATGAGTATCAACGTGGCACGAACCGACGACGGCTGGTGGGTCGAAAGCGATGGTCGGCTCACACCGATCCGGACCGAGGCCGGCACCACGGCAGAGCTCCTCGCCGACCGATCAGAAGTCGAGAAGGCGGCGAGGGCCCCCGACCCCAATGGGCCCCGACTCCAGGACACCGAGATGCTCTCACCGGTGACTGTGCCCGCCCGTGTAGTCGCCCAGATGGTCAACTACCGTAGTCATGCGCACGATTCGGGGTTCAATCCCGACACGGTGCCACCGGCCTTCTTTCGTAAGTCTTCCGGCTCGGTCTGCGGGCCCACCGCCGACATCCGTTGCCCCGACCACGTCCGCTTCCTCGACTACGAGGTTGAGCTCGGCCTGGTGATCGGGCGCCGCATCGACGTCGGCACTTCGCTCACCGAGGGCGAACTTGCTGATGTCGTCGCAGGCATCGTTGTCACCAACGACGTCAGCGCTCGCGACATCCAGCTGACGCGTACGCAGTTCTACGAGTCGAAGTCTTACCCCACGTTCACGCCCGTCGGCCCGTTCCTCACCCTCGTCAACGGCGCTGAACTCGCTGCCCTGGAACGCCTGCGTCTCACCCTGAGTGTCAATGGCGAGGTCCGCCAGGACAGCACCGTTGCCGACATGATCGTCAAGCCTGCGCGGGCACTCAACCTACTGGCGCGTTTCCAGGCCCTGGACGTCGGCGACCTGGTGCTCACGGGCACTCCGGGCGGCACTGCACTCAAGTCGCCCGGTGTGGTGGTGGAGAAGATCGGCGCGCTGCTGCCGCCCGCCGTGAAGTGGAAGACATTCTTCAAGAGCCAGGCCGACAACCCGCATTATCTCAAGGACGGCGATGTCGTGGCCGCAACGATCAGTGATCCCATACAGGGGATCAATCTCGGTCAGCAGATGAACATCGTGAGGGGCCCGGCTCGGAGGGCGGTGCTGTGAGGCCGATCGAGGTGCAACCGCCCACCGAGGGCGTGGACCTGCCGCCCTTGACTGGTATGGCAGATCTGCAAGCCATCGAGCGGATACCGCTCGCTGAGCGCGACCTCGCCCTCACCACATATGACCTGTTGGTGCGGGCCGCAAAGAGGTGGCCGGGGCAGACCAGCTCACTGTGGATCCCTGATGCGGCCGCGATCAAGGACCACGTTGCGGTGACCTTCGGCGCGCTACTCGACCGAGTGCACGCGATCGGCCATGCCCTCCACGGTCTGGGAGTCGGGCGGCAGGATGCCGTCACGCTGATGGCTCCGAACTGCAGCGATCTCCTCGCCGCGACCCTTGCAGCCGAAGCCGTGGGGATTGCAGCACCCGTCAATTCCGCTCTCGATGTGCATCATCTCGCCCACATTGTCCGCCTCACCGGCTCCCGAACGCTCGTCACGGCCGGCCCCGAGCTCGACGAGGCGCTGTGGAAGCGGATGCTCGAGGGCGCCGCTGATCTCGGGATCGATGTCCTAGTCGCGCTGTCGCCGGATGGCGATGAGCCGAAAGCCGAACTGGAGACGCGAGCCGGACTGCGCGCCATACGGCTCGAAGATCTGGTGGGCGCCGTCCGGGACACTCCCGCCGACTTGCCGACCGCGCCTCCGGAGCCCGACGACCTCGCGGCCTTCTTCCATACGGGTGGCACCACTGGCACCCCGAAGGTGGCTGCCCACACTCACCGCAACCAGGCCGTGATGGCGTGGACCATCGCGCTCGCCGGTGCCTCCCGCAGGGGCGAGAGTATCGTCGCCGGCCTGCCGCTCTTCCACGTCAACGCGCTCCTCGTGACCGCCCTCGCGCCGATGATCAGTGGCGCCCGGTCGATCTGGCCGGGCCCGCGGGGCTACCGCGACCCGAAGCTGTACGCCGCTTTCTGGCAACTTGTTGAACACTACCGGCCGCGCGCCATGTCGGCGGTCCCCACCGTCTACGCATTCCTCTCGGCGACGCCGGTTGACGCCGACATCAGCTCTCTGGAGGTCCCAGTCGTCGGTGCCGCTCCGCTGCCCGACGCGGTACGGCACACGTTCGCCGAGGTGACGGGGCTTGAACTTCTGGAAGGTTATGGGCTCACTGAGGGCACTTGCGCATCCTCGGTGACCCTGCCCGGCGATGCATGCCACGGATCCGTCGGACAGCGGCTGCCCTATCAGACCGTGGCAGCCGCCGAGGTCGACGCGGTGATTGGCCAGGTGCGGCCGCTTCCCGAGGGCGAGACCGGTGAGCTGGTGATCAGCGGTCCGACTGTCTTCGCCGGATACCTGCGACGCGACGAAGGCCGCCGAGAGGTGTCTGATGAGGGCATCGTCATCGACGGCTGGCTGCGCACCGGCGATCTGGGCTTCGTACGCAACGAACGGGTTCATCTGCGTGGTCGGCAGAAGGACCTGATCATCCGCGGTGGCCACAACATCGACCCCGCGGTCATCGAGGACGCCCTGCTGGCCCATCCCGGGGTGGCCGCAGTCGGCGCCGTCGGTCGGCCCGACCGCAAGTCCGGGGAAGTGCCGGTCGCGTTCGTCTCGCTCGCCAGTGGCGAGGTCACTGTGGAGGAGCTGACGAAGTGGGTGGACCAGCACATCAGCGAACCGGCGGCGCGCCCCAAAGTGATCACCGTGCTTGACTCGATCCCGCTCACTGAAATCGGGAAGCCGTTCAAGCCCGCGCTGCGGGAGGCGGCAGCGGCCCAGCAGTTCCGTGACGAGCTCGTAGCGCAGGGCATCGAGGGCGTCGAGGTGGGCATCGGTCACGAGGCAGGACGGTTGGTCGTGCGTCTGACTGGCGGCGGTGAGGTCAGCCGGGCTGTCGCGGCCCTGTACGGCTACGACGTCGACCTCCGTGCCGGGGCCGGAGAGGAGGGCCAATGACGTCGACCGACCCTTGTCCGCCCTCCGGGCCATGGGACGTGATCGTGGTCGGCGGCGGTCCTGCGGGTGTGTCAGTGGCGACCCTGCTGGGTCAGCACGGCCTGCGCATTGCGGTGATCGAACGCCATCACGAGGTCTACCCGCTCCCGCGGGCCGTCCACCTCGATGACGAGGTCTACCGGATCTTGTACCAACTGGGCATCGGTGAGGAGTTTGCCGCCCATACCCGGCCCGCTTCGGGCCTGCGCCTCGTCGATGGGTGCCACCGCGAGCTGGCCACCTTCACTCGCGAGCTGATGACGGCTTCAGGAGTCCCGCAGGCCAACATGTTTGATCAGCCTGAACTCGAGCGCTTGCTGCGCGACAACCTCAAACGTCGTCCCGAGGTGACGCTTCTCGGTGGGCACGAACTGCTGCATCTGGACACCACCGACGCCGCGTCCGTGACCGCCCACCTGCGTCAGCCGGACGGCTCGCTCGTAGATCTGCGGGCGCCGTACGTGATCGCCTGCGATGGCGCCAACAGCACGGTTCGCAGCCAACTGGGTATCGGCAGCGTTGACCTCGGGTTTGAGCAGCGCTGGCTGGTCGTCGATATCCGCTGCCGACTTGAGTTTGACTCCTGGGAAGGTGTGCACCAGGTGTGTGACGCCCATCGGGCAGGTACCTACATGCGCATCCGCGACGACCGCTATCGCTGGGAGTTCCAACTCCTCGAAGGCGAGAGCGCGACTGACTACGCGAACATCCCGGCCCTGCGCCAGCTGATCGGGCCCTGGGTCCGCAACGTACCCGACGACCGGTTGATTTTGCTCAAGTGTGCGGAGTACACCTTTCGGGCTCGGGTCGCCCAACGGTGGCGCGATGGTCGAGTCTTTCTCGCCGGTGATGCGGCACATGTCACACCGCCATTCATCGGGCAGGGCCTGTGTGCAGGTCTGCGCGATGCGCAGAACCTCGCGTGGAAGCTGGCCTCGGTGATGCATGGGCGCGATGATCCGGAGTTCTTGGATTCCTACGAGGCGGAACGTCGGCCGCACGCCACGACGATGATCAAAAGGGCCAAGGTCATGGGGCAATTGATGACAGGTGGCGGGCGGATAGCCACGCTCGCACGCCGCCGTCTGGTGCCTACGCTTGCCCGCTCCCGGGCGGTGCAGCGGCTCCTTCTCGATAGCCGCACTCCAGCGCTGAAAGCCGGCCCTCGCGTCCTACGGCGCACTCCTGGCACCGTGCGCGGTGCACTCCTCCCTCTTGTGCGTTTGCCCGGCCCGGACGGCGACCTCGTGCTGGTCGACCAGGTGTTGGGTGACAGGGCCACGGTTGTCGCGCTTCCCGGCGTCGACCTCGCGGCAGTCCCCGACGCCCTTCCCGCTGCGTGGTTGACCGTCAATCCGCAGGGCAGCGAGGGCGAGCGGTACCTGGCACGGTGGCTGCGAGACGCCCGTGTCGCGTGGGTCCGAGTTGATCCCGACCGCGTGATCGCGGCCGCCGGGCCGGCGGGGGTGGCGCAGTGAGCGAACGGATCATCGACGTCCACAGCCACTTCCTGCCGCCCTGGTATGCGGAGCTTGCCAGAACCGCTGGTCACGCGGTGCCTGACGGAATGCCGGGCTGGCCGGCATGGAACGCCGATGATCACCTTGGGTTTATGGACGAGCGATGCATCGCACGGTCGCTGCTATCGCTTTCCAGCCCCGGCGTCGCGCTCGGTGGAAGTGTCGATCCTGAACACCTTGCGAGACGCGTCAATGAGGCCGGTGCGGCGGTGGTGGCGGACCACCCGGCGCGCTTCGGGCTGCTCGCCTCCCTGCCCTTGCCGGATGTTGACGCCGCACTCGCCGAGCTCGAGCGCTCTGTCGATCATCTCGGTGCCGAAGGAGTCATCCTCTCCACACACGCGCTGGGCACCTATGTCGCTGACGGCTCGCACGATGTGTTGTGGCAGGAACTGGCGAACCGGGAGTGCGTGGTACTCCTCCACCCGACCTCGCCGGTCGGCTGGGAGGCCAACGCGATGGACCAGCCTCGACCGATGGCGGAGTTCCTCTTCGACACGGCCAGGGTGGTCTTGGCCCTCGCGATGCGCGGCGTGCTCGGCCGTCATCGCCGCCTTCGCCTCGTCGTGCCCCACTCCGGCAGCCTGGTGCCGATGCTCGTCGACCGGGCCGCGCTGTTCCAGCTCGGGCAGCGACTGGCTCTGTCGCCTGACGACCCGGCTCACGGCGAACCCGGAGTGACTGACGTCCTCGGCGATCTTTGGTGGGACCTCTCCGGCACACCAACCGCCACCCACCTCAATGCAATCACCGACCGGTGGGGCGCCGAGCAGGTCGTCTACGGCAGCGACTACTGCTTCACCCCGCCTGTCGCGGTCGATCTCCAGCTCGGCCTCCTTGACGACTCCTGGTCGACCAGCTCGACCGGTCTCTCACTCCCCACGTGGCGAGAGAAGACGACGGCCAACGCTGCCCGGCTACTCCGCGGCGCGTCGCGGAGTAGCCGGAAGCCCTATGCCTGAGATGACCGACGCTCGGGCTACGATCCGCACCATGCCTGAAAAGTCACCCTCACGCGGAGAGCGACGGAAGCTGCGCACGCGCGCAGCCCTGATCGAAGCAGCACAGGAGATCTACTCACAGCGCGGTGACTTTGACGTAAGCATCCAGCAGATCACAGAAGCGGCCGATGTCGGTTTCGGGTCGTTCTACAACCACTTCTCATCGAAGGCCGAGCTACTCGAAGCGGCGATCGCCGAAGCGCTCGAGACACACGCGGCATGGTTGGAGGGGCTGCTTGCAGACGTCGACGATCCGGCCGTGGTCTTCGCGACATCGATGCGTCTCACCGGTCGCCTGATCCGCACGCATCCCCGGATGGCCCGGGTGATGATGAACATGAACAGCAGAGGCGCCCTGCTCGAAGCGTCGTACGGCCATGCGGCGCACGCCCGTCGCGACATCGAGGCGGCTATCGACGCAGGTCGCTTCGCCGCCGAAGATGTCCGCGTCGCGCTCGCCTGCGCGACAGGATGCCTGCTCGCCGTAGTGCACCTGTGCGAGACCGACCCCAAAGCCTCGGTCGATGACATGACCGACCAGACCGTCCTCAATGTCTTGCGGATGTTCGGCATGGAGGACGCCGAAGCGCACCGGATCGTGACGCTGCCCCTACCCGTCGATGAACCGCCGACGGTATCGATCTGAGGTCCAAGACGCCCCAGCCCCTGGGGCACCACATGAAGATCTTCGTGACACGACGGTGCGCCCCCTGTAGAGCGTGGGGGGGCGCACCGTCGTGTCACGAAGAAGCTGGTTCTTGGCCGAACTCGATCGTTGCGAGATCCTGCCCGACGGTGACCTGACCGTCGTAACCGCCGCGGCGAAGGTCGGCGGTGAACTCCTGTTCCTCCCCAGGCGTGTTGGGTGCGGGGATCAGATGTGTGAGCACCACATGCGGCACACCCACCCGCTGCGCCATCGCGCCCAGGGCGACGGTATCGGCGTGATAGCTGAAGATCGTCTCGAATCTGGTGCCCCGCACCGCCTCCGCGAGAGCAGTGCTCCGGCATGCCTCGTGCACAAGGACATCGGCTCCTGCCGACAGCTCGGCGACCTCGTCGCAGACGCGGGTGTCGCCGGAGACGACGACTGAGCCGTCCGGGGTGGTGATGCGGTACCCCACGGCCTCCTCGACCGGCTCGTGTCGCACACGCACGGCTTCGATCTCCACCCGTCCGCAGGCACTGCGCCACACCACTGCCGGCTTATCCGGGACGTCGAACCAGTGCGCCTCGACTTGCGGCCCGCCTTCCTGGACATGCTGGGCGCGGACTTCGATGTCGTACTCGTAGGTGTCGAGGAGGCGCTGCAAGAAGGTCTCTGCCCGTCCGGCCGGGGCCACGAGTGGTAGACCGCCCGTGTGGTACAGGTGATCCTGCACCCATCGGGTGAGCACCAGGTCGGCGAGGCCGGTCACGTGGTCGCTGTGCAGGTGGGTGAGTAGGACGACGGTCAAAGCATGAGGAGCGACGCCGGCTTGCCCCAGTCGCATGAGCGTCGAGCGGCCTGCGTCGACCTGGACGTGAATGTCGTCGTAGGTGATGAGCACACCAGCGCCGGCGCGCTCCGGGCTCGGCATCGGAACACCTGTCCCCGTAAGGGTGACTCGCGTCGTCACTGGTGAATCTCCTCTCGATTGCCCACACTCAGACGCATGCCTTCCTCCGCGACGACCACACGGCCCGCAAAGGTCGTAGCCGCCATGTCCCAAGGAGGCGCGGCGGGGTCGCATCGGCCAAGGTGTGTCAGCACCAAGGTGCCCGCCCCGGCCGCCTGGGCGACCTGGCCGGCCTCGATGGGACTGGTGTGCGCTGCGCGCAGGTGGTCCAGCTTGGCCTGCTGCGCCGGCGTGCGGGGCTCAGGTAGGAACTGCTCGATGAAATCGACGTCGTTGGCCTCGTGGACCAGCACGTCAGTGTCGCGAGCCAGCCGCACAAGGTTCTCTGACACGCAGGTGTCGCCCGAGAAGGTCACCGAGCCGGCGGCGGTATCGAAGCGGAAGGCCAGTGCCGGAAAGACCGGGCGGTGGTCGACGAGCGTCGCACTCACTCTGACGTCGTCGTCCTCATAGACAGCGAACGGCTCGATGATCGGCGCGGGATTCACGTCGGGGTCTCCGACAGCGGCGATCACCGAGGCGGGAAGACGTACGTCGCTTGCCCGTAGTACCGAGTCGGGGTGCGGCTTCCCGCTGTCGCGCACGTTGTCGTTCAGATCTGCGGCGAACGCCGCCTGTAGCATCCGCACCATGTCGACCGTCCCCGGCAACGGTCGCTCAGGATGAACCAGGGGAACGTTGCGCCCCGCGACTGAGCCGTGCGTAGGCGGTGGCGTACCCCGTGACCCCGGGCCCATGACGAGGATCGGCTCCTCCCGGGGCTCAAGGCCGTAGGTGAGGAGTTCTGCGAGACCGATTGTGTGGTCGGAGTGCAGGTGGGTGAGGAACACGGCCCGCAAGTTGCGCAGCGGTGTGAGGCCGAAGCCGGTACCCAGACCGTACTGGTGGTAGCGCTGGCCCCAGCCGTAGCCGACGTCTACTACGTAATGGTGCTCGCCCACGCATAGCACTGTGCTGGTCCCACTGCGCCCTGGGTCCGGCCAGATCCGACCGGCGGCTGTGCCGAGTGTGACCAGTTGCAACTGAGAGGACTGGTGAGTCACGGATCGCACCCTTCGTCGGGCGCGGGAAGGCTAAATGGAGTCGGCTGCATAAGGATCCTCTGCTCGATGCGCCCGCTCGCGAAGTGGCGGGTAACCCCAGACTGTCTCGCCATATCTGATAATGCAAGCAAGTCTGATGAGTTCATCATTAATGGCTGTGGGTCGAGTGGTCGAGGCAGGGCCTATCGGGAAGGAGTAGTTGGTGTGAGTGCGACATGGAGTCGAGCGGGCCGCAGAGTGACATGTTCATCGACGGGCACGCCGGACGCCCGCAGGTGTTGTAGCAAGACGTGGGCGTCGTCGTGCAGTGAGTCGCAGCCGGCGCTGACCAGCACAGTCGGCCGCAGTACAGCGAGCGCATCGGAGAGCACTGGGGCGAAGCGTGGATCATGCCGCTGCGCCGGGTCCACGAGGTAGGTGTCGATGCACCGGTCGACCGCCTGGGTGGTCAGTCCGTATCCCCCGGCGAAATCGGTACGTGATGGCAGTGTGGGTCACCCGAGACGACGAGGTAGACGAGCAGTTGAGCGAGGGGGGCGAGTCGGCGAGCGCCGGCGCGGCCCCTGTTGCCGGGTTGGCTCCGGCGCTGGTACCCGCGACCGCGACCCGGGTCGGAAGGCTCAGCAGCGCGAGCCGAGCTGGTCTTCCATTCCGTCCCGGTACGCTTGGTGGATGGTGCCGCGCTCGCACACCGGCGCCACCCCTGAGCGGCTGCCACCAGCACGGCTGCGCGTACGGTCCCGCCGCGGCGGCTCGGCCTTCACCGGCACGGGTCGGTACGCCCTGCCCGGATCCAGGACAGCCCGACGGCCGGCACGGGTACGGGGCCGTGCCGGCCGTCGGGCTTCGGGGTGTGTCAGGCCGCCTTGCGGGAGGCGAGGAGTTCGGCGACCGCCTGCGATGCCTGGATGGCGCGGGGGAAGCCGCCGGGGATGGTGGTCAGGTAGACGATCTCCTTCAGCTCGTCCTCGGTAACGCCCGCGTTGAGGGCATAGCCTCCGTGGATCTTGATGAAGTCGCCCAGGCCGAGGACGGCGAAGGCCGCGACGAGGGCGAGCTGGCGGGTGCGGACGTCGAGGACGTCCCGGGCGAAGATCTCGCCGACCGCGTAGGCGTTGACGGCGTTGGCTAGGAACGGGAAGTCGCGGTCGAGCGCGTCGAGCGAGGCCGGGCGGGCGCCGCCGCTGAGGGACGTCACGATGTCCTCGCCGCGGCGGCGGCGGACGGCGGTGGTCTCTTCGGGGTCGACGGTGTTGGCGGACATGCGGGTTTCCTCTCAAAGGGGTTGTGTCGGGAGTGGTGTGTCAGGAGTCGGCGCGGTGTCAGGGGTGCTGCGGGGCCGCGACCGGGCGGGGGCGGTCGAGATAGTCGTGGGCGTCGAGGATGAGCCCGTCGCGGACCCGCCAGACGAAGCAGGCAGCCATCTCGAAGTGCTCGTCGGGGGCGGGACCGGTCCCGTCGTAGACGAACTCGGCGATGACGGTCTCCGGGTCCGTGGTGTCGTGCCAGACGACATCCCGGGCGCGGAGGCTGAGGCCGCTCTGCGCGAAGTGGTCGAAGTGGAGCCGGAGCGCCTCCCGGCCTTCGAGCAGGCGCGATTCGTCTCGCGCGAAGGGGTGGCGGACGACGGTGCCGTCGGCGTACAGCTCATGCAGGTGCTCCCACCGGTCCGCGCTGACGTCGTCCAGGAGCTGGGCGAGTACGTCGCGGGGGGAGCGGCTGGTGCGGGTGTCGGTCATGGGTCTCCGATCGGGGCGGGGGTAGGGGGTCAGGGGGCCGAGAGGCCTGAGGCAGGGGCCGGGCGCGTCAGCCGAGGCGTTCCAGCGCGGCGGTGAACTGCTCGCGCTCGAACTCCTCCTCCTGGGCGCCGAGTTCGAGCAGGAGCCGCATGCGGCGCTGCGCCTCGCCGCCGACGAGGGTCTGGTGCAGCGTGTGGGTCTCCTCCAGCAGGCCCAGCTGGATCGGCAGCTCGGAGGCGTCGACGGCCACCTTGTTCAGGGCGATCGCCGCCGCCGGGAACGTGGCGATGCGCGCGGCCAGCCGGTCGACGAAGGGCCACAGCTCGGCGGCCGGCAGGGCGCGGTTGACCAGGCCGTACCGCTCGGCGAGCTCGGCGTCGAACTCGTCGCAGCCCAGGATCATCTCCAGCGCCCGGCTGCGCCCGAGCAGTCGCGGTAGCCGCTGGGAGCCGGTGGCCCCCGGCAGGACGCCCACCGCCACCTCGAACTGGCTGAGCAGGGCCCGGCCGCGGGCGGCGAAGACCATGTCGCAGGAGGTGAGGAACTCGGTGCCGGCCCCCGACGCGCGGCCCTCAAGGACCCCGATCGTCGCCTGGGGGAGGGTGCGCAGGTCCTCGAAGAGCGTCTGGAGCGCGCCGAGTTTCGTCGGCTTCGGCGGGATCTCGTCCACCGGGTCGAGGAAGAGGTTGAGGTCGGCGTGGCCGATGAAGAAGTCGGGGTGGGTGCTGGAGAAGACCACGACGCGGGTGTCCCGGCTCGCGGCGAACCGGTCGAGCAGCCGGCGGAAGTCGGCGATCATGGCCGGGTCGAACAGGTTGATCGGCGGGTTGTCGAACGTCACCCGGGCGACGCCCTGGCTCTCGGTGACGTTGAGTGTGGTGAATTCCTCGGACACGTTCCCTCATTGCGTAGTCGGACACGGTGTGTGCCTGCTGGCCCGCTGAACAGGCGTTCCGCGGTGCCGGTTTCGACTCTCCCGGTTGCGTCGGTGGGCAACCAGACCGGACCGTGGGGGGGAGTGCCGCACACAGGCAGGGGCGGGTGGGGCGTCGTACCGTGGTGGCATGAGCCAGCACGGAAGCAGCACGTCCGGTCTCGGTGGGTTCCTGCGCGCGGCCCGGGCGCGCGTCGATCCGGCGCGCGCCGGGCTGCCCAGTGCGGGCATGCGCCGGGTGCCGGGGCTGCGCCGCGAGGAGGTCGCGGTGCTCGCCGGGGTCAGCGCCAACTACTACACGCGGCTGGAGCAGGGCCGTGAACGGCACCCCTCGCTCCAGGTGCTGGACGCGCTGGGCCGCGCGCTCGACCTCGGACCCGACGCCCGGGAGCACCTGCACCGGCTCGCCGGGGCGACGCCGAGCCGCCGCGGCTTCCCGCAGCCGGCGGTGCGGCCGGACGTCCTCGAACTCGTCGAGGAGTGGACGACCACCCCGGCGCTGGTCCTCAACGAGACGCTCGACGTCCTGGCGCAGAACCGTCTCGCGGCGGCGATGCACTCCGGTTTCGCAGACCCGGTCAACCTCGCCCTGATGACCTTCGGCGACCCGGCCGGCACCGGCTTCTACACCGACTGGCACCAGGTGGCCGAGGCCGTGGTCGCCACCCTCCGCCTCGCCCAGGGCCGCCGCCCCCACGACCCGCGGCTGCTGGAGCTCGTGGCGCGGCTGTCCGCGTCGAGCGCCCACTTCCAGGAGCTGTGGGACGCTCACCCGGTCCGGGGGCGTACCTACGAGGCGAAGCGGTTCACGCATCCCGTCGTCGGCGCGCTGGAGCTCACATACCAGGCGTTCGACATCAGGGGCTCCGACGGGCAGGAACTGCTCGTCTACCGGGCCGAGCGCGGCAGCCGCACCGCGGACTCCCTGCGCCTCCTGGCCGGCCTCGCCGAGCCCGCCCCGGCGACCGCGTCCGCCGAGTAGCCGCCGAGCGGCCGCGCGGGCGCCGGCGAGGGGGAACGGGGGCCTTGTCCGGGACCCCGGCCGTCAACCGGCGCTCGGCACGACGGCCGGCGCGTCGATCTCGACCCGGAAGTCCGGGTGGATCAGGCCGGCGGCCCCCACCAGGGAGCAGGCGGGCGGGTGTTGGGCGTGTCCTGGTGCGCGTCCCGCACCCCGTGGAACGCGGCCAGATCGGCCAGATCGGTCAGGTAGACCGTCGCTTCGACCACGTGCTCCAGGCCGGAACCGGCTGCCGCCCGCGCGGTGGTCGGGTTCGCGTACACCTGCCGGACCTGCGCCTCGGTGTCGTCCTTGCCGACCAGGTTGCCGTCCGTGCCCACCCTCACCTCGCCCCGGGTTCGCCCGCGACCAACGGATTTCCCGTCCCTACGACAGCAGCTCAAACACCCGGAGCAGTGGAACCCGGCGCCACCCCGAGGCGACACTCGGGCCCTGGGCCCGCACAGCCTTCGCCCACGACACGAAAACGGTCCACCGACTCCGTCGGCGGACCGTCACGAAACTTCGAGGTGAGACAAACTCTAAATCCCGGCAAGCCCTTACGGCCCACCAGGACACCTTCCCTTGGATCTGCAAGATCCATTGTCAGAGTGTCCACGCCATGGGGGTCGCCTCAGCGCAGGCCGATCCCGCCCGCATGGGCTCGTCCGCGGGACTGCTGCGCACGTTCATGTACATCGGCGCACTGTTCGCGGCGGCGGCGAGCGCCGGATTCTTCCGCGAACGGCGCCACCAGTTCCGGACTGCACGCCATGGTCTGGCTGCTCATCGTTGTGGCCGTTGTGTTCCTCGTCCTGTGCGCAGCCGACCGGTCACTGGGCCGCGTCGGTACAACACCCGGCGACACGGCATCCGCTCTCCGCGAGCGGACTTCCCGGCAACCGTGGCATATCAGGCGGCCGACCGGCCACAAGTCCCCGGTTGACGGGCTGAGTTAACGTCGATAACTTATCATTTCTTACTCAGATGGGAGCAGCCCGTGCCCACACTCGGAGCCGAAGACGTCTACGCGCTCGCGCCGTACGCCAAGACCCTCGGAGTCGTGTTCGACGAGATGACGGCAGCCGGCGTTCGAGCCACGTTGGCGCACGATCTCTCGCTCTCCACGGTGGGTGGTGGCCTCCATGGAGGAGCGTTGATGGGACTGGCCGACGTGAGCGGTGCCGTGTGCGCCGCCCTCAACGGTCCGGCCGGCGCCGCACCGGCCACCGTGGAGTCGACCACGCATTTCCTTCGGCCGGCACACACGGACGTCGTCGCGACAGCTCGCCCCCTGCGTGTGGGTCGCAACACCGTCATCGAGGTCGACGTGCACGACACCGAGGGCGAACTGTGCGCCCGGGTGACCCAGGTGGTCACCGCCGTCAAACCGACCAAGACATCCTGATGTCGCCCTCTCCCGAAGGTCCCCTCCCGTGACCGGCTCCCGTGTTCGCGCCGCCAAGGGCCAGGGCGGCCTGCTCCGCGAGCAGCTTCTCGACATCGCCGATCAGCTGCTCGCAGACGGTGGCGCCGACGCTCTGACGATTCGCGCGGTGACGACAAGGGCGGGAGTCACCCCGCCGGCCTTCTACCTCCACTTCGCCTCGAAGAGGGAACTCGTCCACGCCACGTGCCTGCGGGTGTGGAGTTCACTGTTCATCGAGTTGGAGGCCGTGTCCCGGGGGGTCCCGGATCCGGTGACGGCGCTTTACGAAACCTGCGTCGCCTACATCGCATTCGGGCTTCGCCATCCCTCCCAGTACCGACTGGTGATGGACAGCGAGGCCACCGAGGCCAGTCGCCAGAACGAGGACGCGTGTTTCCGCTATTTCCGGGACAAGGTCACAGCCTGTGCCGATGCCGGCGTACCGGTGGAGAGCACCACCGAAACCGCCAGACTTCTGTGCTCAGGCGTACACGGCGCAGTCAGTCTCCTGATTCATCAGGAACATGACGCATGGCCTCCGGACACCGCCCGCTATGCCACCCGGGCGGCGTCCTCAGCCGTGCACGGCGCTCTTCTCACCGCATCTCATGCGTCCCGGCCCTCGATGTCCACCGTGACCCGGTCAGGCTGAACCAGGTTCGAAGACGGACTCTGGTTTCGAGTGACCTGCGGCGCCCAACTCATTGGCCAGCTCGCGTGTTTTGATCGCCGACCACAGCAGTTCCACCGGGTTCAACTCAGGTGCATAGGCGGGCAGCCGTTCCAGCGTCAGCTCTGTCCGGCTACCCAGGCTCGCATGTCCCGGCTCCAGTGCGCGGACAGCCCGACCCACACCAGCACTACCGGCTCACCCGCATAGAACGCTTTGACCTGCCGCAGTACATCGATCAACGTCATGGTGTCGTAGCTGCCCGGCTTGAGGTGGAAACACAGCCACGGGGCGCGTACCTCCGGCGCATCTGGGGCAGCGGCGACACCCCCGACTCGTCGAAGAACACTAGGGAGCCGGGCAGCGCCGACGTCCCAGGGGTGCTCTGCGCCGGGCCGCCACACCCTCAGCCGCCCGGCGCGAAGAAGCTGGCGGCGTGCGACATCCGCCGCCAGCCGGGGTCCAAGGCCGCAGGCGCTGTGGTGCTCGGCCACCGCCGTCACACCTGCGGAGGTGAACCGTGGGCGGGAGCCGTTCCTTCGCGGCTTCGATCTCGGGCTCGCCTTCCGGCTCATGAAACAGACCCTCGGCTGGACCGCCGCGAAACTCCGTCACGCTGTGTCGAGGTGTGGCGAGCCGGGGTTAGCGTGCGGCTGAGATCATTTCGAGCGTAGCGGCGAATTCGATCGCCAGGTGCAGCTTGTGTCCGTCGACCAGTTCCTTCGGCGTCTTCGCGGGGAAGAGTGCGCAGAGCTTCACAAGCAGGCCGTTGGGCAGGGGCTTGCACTGGTGGTAGGCGACGATGTCGATCGGGGTGCCATCGCTCGTGAGCTTCACGCGTCCCGGGAGGAGCAGCTGGAATCCCTCATCGAGGTCGAAGGGAGCGGGGAGCGTCGGGTCGACCGTGACCAGCACATCCGTCGGGGCGCCGTACATACCGAACGTCTCCATGGCATAGGCACCCCCGGCCCCTTCCGGGCAGAAGAAGAAGTGATCGGGATTGGCCTCCACGACCAACTTCTGGAGCTCGTCGAAATCGGCCACGTGAGCCCGGAATTCTTCCAGGGCCACCCCGGTCACCGCGAGCTCGGCGCACGACTTCTGCAACGGCAGCCCGGCGGACGCGGTGTTCCAGTCCTTCCACATCCGGTCCGACGTCCGCAGTGGTTCCGCGAAGAGCTTGCGCAGTCCTTCCGCGCCGTACGCCAAGGTGGTTGCGACGTTGATGTCGTGTGCGTCTTTGGGAGTGAGGTAGTCGATCTCGTCGTCGGACAGCGGCCTGTTGTGATGTTCGATGCTCGCGCCGAGCCGCTTCATCTGGTGCAGCACGTGCAGATCGCGGACATAGCGCAGCCTGTCGAGTTGCTCAGCCGAATAAGACTGGCCGTCGATGGTGCAGTCGATGGTGATTTCCCTCATGAAAGACCTTTCTGAGGTGTCGGCAGGGTCTGGGGCAGACCCCGGCACGTGCGGTCGGCGGACGGTGGCGCAATCCCGAGTTCTGGGGCCTTGGGCTGGTCGTCCTGGTCGAAGGCACAACATCGGTGCCTGGCGAGGACACCTCGTCGATCCGGTCGAGGAGGTCGTCGCTGAGCCGGACGTTGAAGCCGGAGGTGAGGTCGCCGAGATGGGCCATCGTGCGCCGTCCGATGATGGCCGCTGGTGACGCCGTGGTGAGCGATGGTGAACCCAGTAGCGAGGTGAGTCGGTGACCTGTGGCCTAGAGGCGTGTAGGGCCGGATGATCCGGCGCGCTACGGCCGGCGGGGCAGGCAGGCAGGCGGAGCGCCCGATGTACAGCCGGTCACGGACGGCGAGGGTGAGCGGCTGAAAGTCGTCGGTGTACCGCGAGGTCACCGACAGCAGTGCGGAGCGTCAGGCAGCCGCGCGCTCGCCGAGGGGGCGGCGACGCAGGCTCGCGGTCTCCAGGGCGGGAGGCATGTAGTTCTGGTCGAGCGTGCCGATGTCGGTGCCTGGCGCGACGATCTCGTCGATCCGGTCCAGGAGGTCGTCGCCAAGGACGACGTCAAGGCCAGCGAGGAGGTCATCGAGGTGATCCATCGTGCGCGGCCCGATGATGGCGCTGGTGACGCCCGGGTGGGCGATGGTGAACGCCGTGGCCAGGTGGGTCAGCGGCATGCCCGCTTCCTTGGCGAGGGAAATGAGCTGTTCCACGACGTCGATGCGGCGCTCGTCGTTGAGGTGCTTGACGAAGCCCGCACGGATCAGGGTGTTCTCCTGGTCCTTGCGCACGCGGCCGGTGAGCAGCCCCTGAGCGAGCGGACCCCACACCAGGGTGCCCATGCCGTACCGCTGGGCGACGGGCAGGACTTCGCGCTCGATACCGCGGTTGAGGATGGAGTAGGGCGGCTGCTCGGTGCGGAAGCGCTCCAGTTTCCGGCGCTCTGCCACCCACTGTGCCTCGACGATGTCGGAGGCCGGGGTGGTGGAGGAGCCGATGGCGCGGACCTTTCCGCTGCGGATCAGGTCGGTGAACGCGGAGAGTGTTTCCTCGACGTCGGTCGTGGGGTCGACGCGGTGGATCTGGTAGAGGTCGATGCGGTCGGTCTGTAGGCGACGCAGCGAGTTTTCGACCGCGGTCATGATCCAGCGCCGGGAGGCGCCCTGTTGGTTGGGGTCCTCGCCCATAGGGCGGCTCACCTTGGTGGCCAGCACGATGCTGTCGCGACGCCCCTTGAGCGCCTTGCCGACGACTTCTTCCGCGTCGCCGTAGGCGTCGGCGGTGTCGACGAAGTTGATGCCGGCGTCCAGTGCCTTGTGGATGACGCGGATCGAGTCGTCGTGGCCCGCTTTGTTGACGACCGAGGCGAACATCAGCGTGCCGAGGGCGTACGGGCTGACCTTGATGCCGGTGCGGCCCAGCGTGCGGTATTGCATGGGGTCCCTCCTGAGTTGTGGAAGAGCACCGGTGAGATGCCCTACCCTGGTTAACCGGAATACCTTTCCGCAACTATATGGAAAGCTATTCCGGTTACGCAACTGGAGGGATCATGACCGAGAAGGCAGCGCGGCCCGGGGTGCCCCGCCGCACCCGCGCGGACGCGCAGCGCAATGTCGAGGCCTTGCTCAAGGCCGCAAGGACCGTCTTCGACACATCCGGCGTCAACGCACCCGCCAAGGAGATCACCGACCTGGCCGGCGTCGGCGTCGGAACGCTTTACCGGCACTTTCCGCTGCGCTCCGACCTGGTCAAGGCAGTGGTGGAGAGCGGGATCGACGCGTGCGCCGCCGCGGGACCGCAGCTCAGCGCCGTCCACGAGCCGGGAGAGGCGCTTGCCGAGTGGCTGCGCCAGTACACCGAGTTCCTGGGAACCAAGCGAGGACTGGCCCCGGCCCTCCATTCGGGCGATCCGGCCTACGAGGCCCTGCCCGGCCACTTCCTGGAGAAGCTCGGCCCCGTCCTCACGCAACTGCTCGACGCCGCGGCAGCCGCCGGGGAAGTCCGCGACGACGTCAGCACTCATGACCTGCTGTACGCCATCGCCAACCTGTGCATGCCCGTGCCCGGCCAAGGACCCGAGTACAACCAACGTATGGTCGCCCTGCTCATCGATGGGCTGCGCGCCCCACGCCAGGGTGGTTCATCTGACTCGTCATCAACAGATGATGGCCGCTGAAGAGACGGCATCACCCGGCAGCCATGTCGACGGCAACTCATGGCCACGGACACCTTCGCCGTAGAGGTCCTCCCCGTCCTGGTCGACAGCGACTTCCACCACAGCGCGCCCGAGGACCAGGGCATGATGCCACCACGAACTGATCGCCGAACTGGGCCTGCCTCCTGGGCGAGCTGTGGAACCTCACCGGCCTCGCCCAGGACTGCCGGCACACCGGACGCTGGGACAGCCTGGTCACCGTCAAACCCCTCAACCTGACCGGCGGAGTGGGCTCTCCGGCCAACGCGACGGCGCTGCGCTGACACCGCGGGCCCGCCCGCCGCCGGCCGGCCCGGGGCGTCAACGAGGCTGCGGCCAGGTCACCTGCGCAGGCACTCGATCTGGTAGTCGCCGGTCTCCTCGTCGATCGTGACGCCGTGTGTCTCGCTGCGGAAGCCGGGGAAGTGGCGGTCGAAGCTCTCCAGGGCCGTGAGGTACCGCAGGAGGGGGCCGTCGGTGTCACCGGTGGATTCCCCGGGCATCAGGACCGGGATGCCGGGTGGGGTGACGGTGACCATGGCGGCCGCCACCCGGTTCGCGGCATCGGCGATCCGGATCCGCTCCGTGCCGCCACGCACCAGACGCTGATAGCAGTGCTGCGGAGGCCGGACCGGCTCCGGGAGCTGCTGGAAGACTGTGTCCAGCAGCTCCACCAGACGGGCCGAACGCAGCCGGCCGTGCATCTGCCGGCACAGCTCGCGCAGGGTCAGCCCCGCGTAGCGGCGCGGATGCGCGGCGACGGCGGCGGGCAGCACCCGGTCGAGAGGGGCGTCGGCGTCGTACAGGGTCTTAAAGTCCATCAGGGCGTCCAGCAGCGTGCCCCACTTGCCCTTGGTGATGCCCATGGAGAACAGGATCAGCGTGGTGTAGCTGTCGGTTTTCTCGACGACGATGTTCCGCGTGGCCAGGTACGCCGTCAGGACGCGGGCCGGGATGCCCTCCTCGGCCATGTCGCCGGCGGCGGTGATGCCGGGGCAGGTCAGGGTGACCTTGACGGGATCCAGCATGCAGTGCCCCTCGGTGAGCCCGGGGAAGCCGTGCCAGGCGGCACCGGGCTCCAGCAGCCAGCAGGACTGCGTGGTGCGCAGCAGTTCCGGCGGGGCCTCGTCGAAGGGCAGGCGCTCGCCGGTGGCCGGGTCGGTGACGGAGTCCGGCTGCCAGACGCCGAAGAACCAGCCCGGCCGGTCCCCGGCGCTCTCCACCCGCTTGTGCAGGCGGACCATTTCCTGACGGAAGCGGATCGCCTCCGTCACCGCCTCGTCGATGAGCCATTCGCCCTGGGGGCCGTCCATCATCGCGGTGGCCACGTCCAGCGAGGCGATCATCGGGTACAGGGGCGAGGTGGTGCCGTGCATCATCAGGGCCTCGTTGAAGCGGTCGTGCTCCACCGGTGCCCGCGGTGCGGGTCGCACGTGCACCATCGCGGACTGCGACAGCGCCGCGAGCAGCTTGTGCGTCGACTGGGTCGCGAACACCGTGGGCCGCTCCGGCCCCGGGAAGGTCCGCTCGTCCACCGCCATGCCGTACCGGCCGGTGTACAGCGGGTGGAATCGGGCGTAGGCGAACCAGGCTTCGTCGAAGTGCACTCGCGGTGTACTGCCCGCGAGCGCTCGCGCGGTCGCGACGGCGTCATAACTGAGCCCGTCATAGGTGGAGTTGGTGAACACCGCGTACTGAGGCCGCGGCGACACCGCGGCCTCGGCCAGCGGATGCACCGCGAGCCGGGCCGCGATCGCCTCCGGCGCCAGCTCGGCCGGTGGCAGCGGGCCGGCCAGGCCGTAGCCGTTGCGGGTGGGAACCAGGTAGACGGGGCGGGCCCCGGAGACGACCAGCCCCTGGAGCACCGACTTGTGGCAGTTGCGGTCCACCAGCGCCAGCTCGTCGCGGGTGACGCTGAAGTGGCCGACCAGGCGGTTACAGGTGGAGTCGCCGTGCAGTACGAAGTAGGTGGAGTCGGATCCGAAGACGCGGGCGGCGTTGCGCTCGGCCTCGCCGATCGGTCCAGTGTGCTCGAACAGCGAACCCAGTGCCTCGACCGAGATCGACAGGTCGCTGCGCAGCAGCCGCTCGCCGAAGTAGTCGTGGAAGGCCCGCCCCGCCGCTGACTTCAGGAAGGCGACACCGCCGGAGTGCGCCGGGGTGTGCCAGGAGTACTCGTGGGCGTCGTCGAAGCGGCGCAACGCCCGGAAGAACGGCGGCAGCACGTCCTCCCGGTAGGCCCGGGCGGCACTGGTGATGCGGCCCGCGATGAATCCCGGAGTGTCCTCCAGCGGCCACACGTATCCGACGACCGTCTCCGACACCCACAGCGGCAGATCGCGGACCCCCTCCTCAGTCATGATCAGGAAGACCGGCAGGTCCCGGAAACGCCGGCCGATCCGGCGGAGGACGACGGGCCCGCCGTCCTCCACGCCGCCGCCGGGCAGATCCCAGGCGACCAGTGCCGCCGCCAGCCCCGCCTCGGTACGCAGCACCGCGTCCGCGTCCTGCGCGTCGACGGCCCAGCGCACCTCGAAGCCGCCGGCCTCGACGGCATCCCGGATCTTCCGCAACTGCTCCGTCCTGGCGCCCTCGGCGCGCGGGTGCTCCGGTACCGCCATCAGAACCCTGCTGTCGGCCATGACTGTCCTCCCCTCCCCGGGTGGCCGCCCGGCCACCGTCGGGCAAGTGTCCGCGCGGCCCGGCTGGGCGAGCGGCCCCCCTTGGGCGAAACCACCGGTATGGCGTACATCGCGGACGGGAGATCGATCTGCGGCGACCGCAAGTGGGCCGCGGCCGGGACATGGTGAGCATGGACCGGGCGCGTGCCTGAACTCTGAGGATTCGCCCAGTTTCCCAAGGGCGTACGGACACGGGGATCGAGGTCGTCCTCACTGGCATCCTGGCAGGCCGCTTCCGCCGAACGTTCGAGCCGAACTCGCCGAAGCCGCTCAGACAGAAGGTGCCTCACTGACCTTCCCCGGAGGGCCCGGCTACTCCGCGGCGTGCACCGGATCAGGTGTGTTGACGCTCAACGACCGGGCCGCCTGAATCGCCGTGATCCTGGAGCCGCGGCCACTCCGAAGGCCCCGTGGGTTGCGCCCTCAGGCTTATCAGCCCGCTGTGGCAGTGAGGACCCCGCTGGGCTCAGCAGCCAAGGCTTCGGGCAGGTGGTCGTACATCTCGAACACGCCATCCAGCCCCGCACCACGAAGAATTCGGAGGAACTGGTTGCTGTCAGTGACAAGACGCAGCCGACCGTGCCGTTCCATGACCCTGTTCCGCGCCCGGCACAGCACCCGCAGCCCGGCACAGTCGATGAAGGACACGGCACGGAGGTCCACGACGAGGTCGGGGAGAACGACGGCCGTCAGATCGTCCAGGCGTGCTCCAAGGGGCGGTGACGTGAGGATGTCGATGTCACCGCGCAGCTCCAGGACGGTCGTCCCGCCGGCGGCACGCTCGGTGTGGCGGGGTGCGAACGAGATGAGGGTTTCGGCCATGGTCAGAGGAAATACGGGTCGATGGGCGTGCCGGAAGGGCCGTCCGGCCCCCCTTTCCCGCGACGTTTCCTCGGGCCGCTCTCCGGCCAGGGCGGGACCCGTGGCCCTCACCCGCGGGCGCCGGCGGGCTCAGCATGGAATGTGATCCCCAACCGGGCGAAGGACGGGCTGACTCATGTACCCGAACGATGGTTTCCGCGAACTCGGTCGTCACGAGTGCCTGCGCCTGCTGGCGACGGCTCCCGTCGGCCGCATCGTTTACACGCGCCATGCGCTGCCCGCGGTCGTGCCGGTGAACTTCGGCCTGGACGCCGACGGAGCGGTGCTGCTGCGCACCTCGGCGGCCTCCGAGCTGGCCCGCGCGGTCGACGGCGCGGTCGTCGCGTTCGAGGCGGACGCGGCCGATGTGGAGACGCACTCCGGCTGGAGCGTCGTCGTCACCGGCCGGGCCGAGGTCGTGACGGATCCGGCCGAGGCGGCACGCCTGGAGCGGATCGGCCCGCGCTCCTGGGCTCCCTCGCCCGGGGAGGTCTTCGTGCGCATCGAGCCGGAACTGGTCACCGGGCGCGAACTCGTCGGAGGCCGCACGATGTACGGCCTGCACCTTTCCGCCTGACCACTGGGCACCTGCATCGTGACCTGGTCCGAAGGGCCCTACGGTGCGGGGCCGGACGGCGCGGCGACGGGTTCCCGCCGGCCCTGCCCCGGGCAGGGGCGCGCGAGGAGCATCGTCGGCGGAGCCGCTCACGGAACCGTCCGTGTGCGGTGTCGCGAACGATGCGGAGGCAGTGATGATCGTGGCAACCCGTCCGGACGTGGACGCACCCGCCGAGGCCTGGCGTGGATTCACCGGCCGTCGCTGGCGCGAACGGATCGACGTACGCGACTTCATCCAGGCCAACTACACGCCCTACGAAGGCGGTCCGGCGTTCCTGACCGGTCCGACCGAGCGCACGCTCGCGGTCTGGCGCAAGGTCAGCTCGCTGTTCCCCGAGGAGCGGCGCAAGGGCATCCTCGATGTGGACACCGCCACCCCCTCCACGATCACCTCGCACGCCCCCGGCTACATCGACCGGGACCGTGAACTGGTCGTGGGGCTACAGACGGACGCCCCGCTGAAGCGCGCGATCATGCCGAACGGCGGCCTCCGGATGGTCGAGAACGGCCTGAAGGCGTACGGACACGAGCCCGACCCGTTCGTCACCAAGGTCTTCGGCACCTACCGCAAGACCCACAACGACGGCGTCTTCGACGCCTACACCCCAGAGATGCGGGCCGCCCGCAAGGCGGGCATCATCACCGGGCTCCCGGACGCCTACGGCCGGGGCCGGATCATCGGCGACTACCGGCGCGTCGCGCTGTACGGCACCGACCGGCTGATCGAGGCCAAGCGCGCCGAGCGTGCCCTTCTGGACAGTCGGCCCTCCGCCCCGCACGTCATCCGCGATCGCGAGGAGCTCGCCGAGCAGATCCGGGCGTTGGGCGAGCTGGCGCGGATGGCCGCCTCCTACGGCTGTGACGTCACCCGCCCCGCGTCCACCGCCCACGAGGCCGTGCAGTGGCTCTACCTCGGCTTCCTGGCCGCGGTGAAGGAGCAGAACGGCGCCGCGATGTCGCTGGGGCGCACCTCGACCTTCCTGGACGCCTACGTTCAGCGCGACCTCAACGAGGGGCGTATCGACGAGGCTCAGGCCCAGGAGCTGATCGACGACTTCGTCATCAAGCTGCGGATCGTACGCTTCCTGCGCACACCCGAGTACGACCAGCTGTTCTCCGGCGACCCGACCTGGGTGACGGAGTCCATCGGGGGCATCGGCACCGACGGCCGCACACTCGTCACCCGCAGCTCCTTCCGCTTCCTACAGACGCTCTACAACCTCGGGCCCGCGCCGGAGCCGAACCTCACGGTGCTGTGGTCGCCGCGGCTGCCCGAGGGCTTCAAGCGGTTCTGCGCCCAGGTTTCGATCGACACCAGCTCCATCCAGTACGAGTCCGACGACCTGATGCGCCCGCGCACCGGTGACGACACCGCGATCGCCTGCTGCGTGTCGGCGATGGCGGTGGGCAGGCAGATGCAGTTCTTCGGCGCCCGCGTCAACCTCGCCAAGGCGCTGCTGTACGCGATCAACGGCGGCCGGGACGAGATGACCGGCGAGCAGGTCGCACCCGAGATGCCCGCCCTGACAGGGGAGTACCTGGACTACGAGGAGCTGTCGGCGGCCTACGATCGGATGCTGGACTGGCTGGCGAAGACGTATGTCGACACGCTCAACGTCATCCACTACATGCACGACAAGTACGCCTACGAGCGCATCGAGATGGCCCTGCACAACCACCCCGTCCACCGCTACATGGCATGCGGCATCGCCGGGCTCTCCGTGGTCGCCGACAGCTTGTCGGCCGTCAAGTACGCCCGCGTGAAGGTGATCCGGGACGACACCGGGCTGGCCGTGGACTACCAGGTCGAAGGCGAGTACCCGGCGTACGGCAACAACGACGACCGCGCCGACGGTCTCGCCGTAGACCTCGTGGAGTCCTTCATGGCCAAGGTGCGCAGGCACCCCACCTACCGGGACGCCGAGCACACCCAGTCGGTCCTGACGATCACCTCCAACGTGGTCTACGGCAAGCACACCGGCAATACCCCCGACGGACGGCGCGCCGGACAGCCCTTCGCACCCGGTGCCAACCCGATGAACGGCCGGGACCGGCACGGTGTCGTCGCCTCGGCCCTGTCGGTGGCGAAGTTGCCGTACGAGGAGGCCCGCGACGGAATCTCCCTGACCACGACCATCACGCCCGAGGGGCTCGGGCACAACCCCTCAGAGCGTGCAGGCAACCTGGTCGGCATCCTCGACGGGTACATGACCTCCGGCGGTTTCCACATGAACGTCAACGTCCTGAACCGGGCGACGCTCGAGGACGCCATGGAACACCCGGAGAAGTACCCCGAGTTGACGATCCGCGTCTCCGGCTACGCCGTCAACTTCGTCCGGCTCACGCGTGAGCAGCAGCTCGACGTGATCAGCCGCACCTTCCACGGGTCGCTGTGAACGTCACCACGCCGCCGGCGGTGACCGGTCGGGTGCACTCCTGGGACCTGTCCACCGGCGTGGACGGTCCCGGGACCCGGTTCGTCCTGTTCGTCAGCGGCTGCCCGCTGCGCTGCCTGTACTGCGCCAACCCCGACACCTGGCACATGCGCGACGGGCGGGAGACCTCGGTCGACGAGGTCATGGTGGAGATCGAGAAGTACCGGGGGTTCCTGACCATGGCAGGGGGAGGGGTGACGATCACCGGCGGGGAGCCGCTGCTCCAGCCGGCGTTCACCGGCTCCCTCCTGCACCGCTGCAAAGAGGCCGGACTGCACACGGCGCTGGACACCTCCGGCTTCCTGGGCGCACGTGCCCCCGACGATCTCCTCGCCGACACCGACCTGATGCTGCTGGACATCAAGTCGTTCGACGTCCCCACCTACCGCAGGCTCACCGGTGGCCGACTGGCCCCCACGCTCAGCTTCGCCACCCGTCTCGACCGGCTGGGCGTCCCCGTGTACATCCGTTACGTGCTCGTCCCGGGCTGGACCGACGCCCCGTCCGCCGTGGACGGCCTCGGCGCCTTCCTGGCCGGGCTGAGCAACGTCGATCGGGTGGACGTCCTGCCCTTCCATAAACTCGGCGCCCACAAGTACGACGCCCTGGGTATCGACTTCCCGCTGCGCGACACGCCCGTGCCCGATCCGGAGCTGACGGAACGCGTGCGCGAGCAGTTGCGGGAGCACGGGCTGCGGGCGTTGTGAGTGGGCCGGTCTCCGTCGCGTGTTCACCCGCGTGTGGGCCACTCGGCTTCCGTACAGGGACCTGAGGCCTTTTCCTGCCCCAAGTACACGGCAACGACACTGAATTCGTGACTTCGAAGGAGGCCGAGATGCCCCGCACCATCACCGCAGGCCTGGATGGATGCCCGGAGAGCCTGACCGCCGCCGAATGGGCAGCGAGGGAAGCCCTGCTCCGGGACCTCCCGCTGCACTTGGTCCACGCCCTTGGGCGGCAGCTCTACGCGCCCCTGGGCGGGGCACCCCAGCCGTCCCTGGGCCCGCGCGAGCAGATTCGCTGGGCGGACCGCATGCTTCGCGAGACCGAAGCGGTGATCGCGCGGCGCCAGTCGTGGCGGGCAGCCGGCGGCCTGTCGTCCTCGTGCGGGGCGGCCTGCGCTCCGAGGACGAACGCCAGCCCGGCGGCTTCGGGTCCGGGGCCGCGCCGTTCCGTGACGTCGTCCTGGGCCTCGACTCGGCGGCGCCGAACGACACCGTGATCGGCAAGGCGGGCTCGCACCTCGTGGAGACCTCGCGCGACGCGTCCCCGGTCGTGGCCGGCTGCCCCCGGCGCCGGACGCCGATCGACGCGGCGATCGGCCCGGTCACCCACGCGGTGCTGCACCACGCCACCGCACCGGTCGCAGTGGTCCCGCACGCCTGACGGGCCGCCCGGCGAGCGGAGCCGGCATCGGGCTGAACGCGGCGTGAGAACCCGGACGGTTCTCACGCCGCATGGCTTTGCAGTCGGACTGCGATCAGGCGCCGCCGGACTCGTCGTCGGCGGTGGGCCACACGCCGGTTACGTCAGCGGTGAGCCGCACGCCGGTTATGAGGTCCGGGCGGATGCGCACCGCGTAGTCCATGGTCCGGCGCACCCACGGGTTGAGCAGTTCCTGATACCGGGCCAGTTCCTCCGCCTCGGTCACCAGGTGCGCGTAGCCGGTGACGACCACGCTCCAGCCGAGGTGCGTGTCGGGATCGATGGCGTCGGCCTCGTAGGCCACCACGACGCCTTGACCGTCGGCCTGCCCGGCGCGCGCGGTCAGGGCCGCGCCCTCGTGGGTGCGGATGACGATGTCGCCGTTGTCCAGGACGTGGTTGACCGGGTGGACGGTCGGCAGCGCGTGGCGGGTGAAGACGATCCGTCCGAAGGACACACTGCCCAACAGCCGGAGGGCTTCGTCGCTGTCCAGCTCGATGCTTCGGCGTGGCCCGACAGGGAGGTCCTGAGCGGTGTCGATGGTCATGGCGGGCTTCCGTACGGTTTCGTTGCTCACTGCTGCGTTTCTTCGACTGGGGCGGCGAGGCGGCGGCACGGACTTTCGCCGTGGTCGCGGCCGGTGCGCCGGTAGGGCATGTGCGTCGTCCCCTCAAGACGTGGTGGTTGCCTGTCCGTGGCACTCGGCTTGCGGTCGCGGACAGGCTGATCAGGTCATTGGAACGGCACCGAAGCTCTTCACGCCAGGGCCGTTCAGCCCTTGTCCGCGTTCGGTCGGCCCAGCGCACCCCCGTAGTAGGCCGTGCGCATGATCTCCTGCATGTCGTCGAGCATCGGCATGCGCGGGTTCGCCGGCGCGCACTGGTCCTCGTAGGCGTTCAGGGCCTGCTGCGGCAGAGCGTCCAGGAACAGGCGCTCATCGATGCCGAGAGCCTGGAACGACGGCTCGATGCCCACGGTGTCGCGCAGCCGCTCCACCGCGCAGGCCAGCGACTCCACGCCCTCCTGCGGGGTGGAGGCGGGTAGGCCGAGGATGCGGGCGATGTCCTGGAAGCGTTCCGGAGCGCGGTAGTTCTCGTACTTGGGCCAGCCTGTGAGCTTCGCCGGAATGGTGCCGTTGTAGCGGATGACGTGCGGCAGCAGGACGGCGTTGGTACGACCGTGGGCGATGTGGAAGGTGGCGCCCAGGGTGTGCGACATGGCGTGGACGATGCCGAGGAAGGCGTTACCGAAGGCCATGCCCGCGATCGTGCCGGCGTTGTGCATCCTCTCCCGCGCGTCGGGACGGCCCTTGCGGTCATTCACCGCTGCTTCGATGTTGTCGAAGATCAGCCGGATCGCGTGCAGGGCCAGGCCGTCGGTGAAGTCGTTGGCGTAGACGGACACGTACGCCTCTATGGCGTGGGTGAGGGCGTCGAAGCCGCTGTCGGCCGCCAGCGCCGGGGGCAGGTCCGCGGTGAGCAGCGGGTCGACGATGGCCACGCTCGGGGTGAGCGCGTAGTCGGCGAGCGGGTACTTCTTGCCGCTCGCGGGGTCGGAGATCACCGCGAAGGGGGTGACCTCCGCGCCGGTGCCGGACGTGGTGGGCACACACACCAGGCGGGCCCGGGTGCCGAGGACCGGGAAGCGGAAGGCGCGTTTGCGGATGTCGGAGAACTTCTGCCGCATGTCGGCGAAGTCGATGTCCGGGTGCTCGTACAGCAGCCACATCACCTTGGCGGCGTCCATGGGGGAGCCGCCGCCGAGCGCGATGATGGTGTCGGGGCCGAAGTCGCGCATGAGCTGGGCGCCGCGCTGCACGGAGTCGATACTCGGCTCGGGCTCGACGTTGTCGATGATCTGGACGGTGACCGGTTCGTGACGGCGTTGCAGGACGCGGCTGACGCGGTCGATGAAGCCGAGGCGGGTCATGGTGGCGTCGGTGACGACCGTGACGCGGTGGACGTCCGGCATGGAGGACAGGTAGCGCAGGGACTGCGGCTCGAAGTAGATCTTCGGCGGGACCTTGAACCACTGCACGTTGTTGCGGCGCGCGCTGACCCGCTTGATGTTCAGCAACTGCACTGCGGAGACGTTGTTGGACACCGAAGTGTGACCCCACGAGCCGCAGCCCAGAGTGAGCGACGGCAGCAGGCTGTTGTAGATGCCGCCGATGGCACCCTGCGACGACGGGGCGTTGACGATGATCCGTACGGTCTTCATACGCTGGCCGTACGCTTCCGCGAACGCCGGGTCCTCGGTGTGGATGACCGCGGTGTGGCCCTGGCCGTGGAAGGTGACCATGTCCGCGGCGAGGTCGAAGCCCTGCTGCTCGGTGCCGGCGCGCAGGACGGCGAGTACCGGGCAGAGCTTCTCGCGGGTCAGCGGCTCCTCGGGACCGACCCGGTCGGCCTCGACCAGGATCAGTGAGGTGTCGGCCGGGACGTTGAAGCCGGCCTGTTCTGCGATCCATGCCGGGCTCTGACCGACGGCCCCGGCGTTGACCTTGGGCTCACAGCCCGCGTTGGCCTGGCCGGTCGGGAACAGGAAGGCTTCCAGCTTTGCCTTCTCCTCGGCGGTCGCCACGTGGGCGTGCAGAGTGCGGAACTCGGCCAGCGCCGCGTCGTAGATCTCGTCGTCCAGGATGACGGCCTGCTCGGAGGCGCAGATCATGCCGTTGTCGAAGGACTTCGACAGCACCAGGTCGTTGACGGCCCGGCGCAGCTTCGCGCTCTTGTGCACGTACGCCGGCACGTTGCCCGCACCGACTCCCAGGGCGGGTTTGCCCGCCGAGTAGGCGGCCCTGACCATGGCGTTGCCGCCCGTGGCGAGGATCAGCGAGACGCCAGGGTGGCGCATCAGTATGCCGGTCGCCTCCACCGACGGAGTCTCGATCCACTGCACGCAATGCTCCGGCGCCCCTGCGGCGACGGCAGCGTCCCGTACGATCCGGGCCGCCGCCGCACTGCACCGCTGGGCCGAGGGGTGGAAGGCGAACACGATCGGGTTGCGCGTCTTCAGCGCCATCAGGGCCTTGAAGACGGTCGTGGAGGTCGGGTTGGTGACCGGTGTGATCGCGCAGACCACGCCGACCGGCTCGGCCACCTCGATCATGTCCTCGATGTCGTCGCGGGCGATGACGCCGACGGTCTTCATGGGGCCCATGCTGTGCGTGACGTGCTCGCAGGCGAACATGTTCTTGGCGGCCTTGTCCTCGAAGATCCCGCGCCCGGTCTCCTCCACGGCCAGGCGGGCCAGCGTGGTGTGCTGGTCCAGGGCGGCGACAGATGCCTTCTTGACGATGTGGTCGACCTGCTCCTGGGTGAGGGTGTCATAGTCGGCGAGCGCCTTGAGTCCGTTCGTGACCAGCTGGTCCACGGCGATGGTGATGTCGGACGGCGCGTCGGCAGCTGCTGTCGCCTGAGTTCCGGCCTCATGACGGGTCATTGGGGAGCGCCTCCATTGACGAGAGCCGTCGGCGATGGCCGACGGTGTGCGGACGGGAGCGGCACCGCGGGGGACCGGTGCCGCTCACGCCTTCACCCTCGTCCTGCCCGGCCCCGACTCCCAGGTGCCGATGGTCCCTTCCGAGGGCTGACCGGCACTGGTCTGGCGAGGCCTGGCGACCCGTCCGGGCAGCCCCCTCGCCGAGGCGCAGGAACCACACGTACGCGGAGGAGGGCGACCGCGCGGCAGCGGAGGCTCACGATGGGTTCTCCTCTCGGCCGCTGTCGGCACGGCCGCCGCGCCACGGAGGAGGAGTGGCCGACCTGCGGGCCTCCTCCTTGCGGTGCAGGACACGGTTCATCTGGCTGCGTAGCCGGTCGTGCAGCCGGTCCGCCAGTTCGTGTCCCGTGGCTTCCTGGGCATGCACGACCACGAGGGTGTTCCCCACGATGAGCTCAGCCCCGGCGGACCAGGGTCGCTCGGCGTGGTGCGCCACCGCCCTGGCGACCCTCACTGCACCGCTCACGGCTGGAACCCCGGGCCGGCCGAGGACCGCGTCGACCTTCTCCCGGAGGTATGCGACGGCTTCCTCGTCCACATCACCTTCCACACGCACCTCTACGGCGACGGACCTGGTGACCTGGGTGCTGGTGTCCTTGGCAGTCATGTGCTCCGCTCCTTCTGATCGTTTCGCAGCGGCTCCAGACTTCTGCGATCAGCGGTCCCGGCCCAGGGCTGTCGGACCCCAGCAGCGGGGCCATTGGACCTTCACCCTGGGGATGGTGCGATTCGGGTATGCGGGCCCGGTTCGGCTTCGGCTTCGGCTTCGGCTTCGGCTTCCCAGAGCATCAGAGCCGTGGCACCTGACCGCGGAAGGGGACGACGGGCCGTTTCGTACTCTGGCGGCAGAGGTATCTCAAGGCCGCGGGGCACTATGGGTGGACAACAGGGCCGACCGGCCCTGGCCTTTCGGCTCGGATACGGGATTTCTGCTGGACGACCACGAGGTGGTGCGGCGCGGGGTGCGCGACCTGCTGAACGACGAGCCGGACATAGAGGTGATCGGCGAGGCCGGCACCGTGGAGCAGGCACTGGTGCGGGTGCCCGCGTTGCGCCCGCAGGTGGTCGTGCTCGATGTCCGTCTGCCGGACGGGGACGGCGTGACCGTGTGCCGGGAGCTGCGCTCTCGCATGCCGGAGCTGGCCTGCCTCATGCTGACCTCCTTCGACGACGAGGAGGCGCTGCTCGACTCGATCATGGCGGGCGCCTCCGGATATGTCCTGAAGCAGATCCAGGGCTCGGACCTGGTGTCCGCCGTGCGCACCGTGGCCGGTGGGCAGTCCCTGCTCGATGCCAGTGCCACCACCAAGCTGATGGCCCGGCTGCGCGGCGGCCAGCAGGAGGAGCAGCAGCCCGACGGACTGCAAGGCCTGACCGAGCGGGAGCGGGAGATCCTGGCTCTGATCGGTGAGGGTCTGACCAACCGTCAGATCGGCCAGCGGCTGTACCTGGCCGAGAAGACGGTAAAGAATCACATTTCCCGTCTGCTGGCCAAGCTCGGCGTCGAGCGCCGTATCCAGGCCGCTGTCATCGCCACTCAGGTCCAGGACCGGCAGCGGCAGGAAAGGCACTGAAACCGGAAGACCGGCACAGATGAGGACGAATCGCCGTGCAATGTGATGAGCGCCCGGTTTGTCGCCTCCTTCGTCACTAGGTACCGCTTCGTCCCCTGGTTAGTGAGACTGATCTGGGGTGCCCGTAGTGGAGGATTAGTACGGCCCGGCGAGGATCCCGCTGTTCTGCCAAGGAGTGGCTCAGGCCGGAGACAGGGTTTCGCCGCCGTTCGCGTGAGCGGCGGTCGACTCCGCAGGGCTTTCCGAGCGCGTCAGCTCGAACTCCACGTCGACCACGCCCTCGACGGCCCGGACCAGGCGCGCGGCCACCGGGACCAGGGATGTGTCCCGGGCGTGGCCGATGAGCTTCACGACGCCGTTTCGCACCTCCACCTGCACGGCTGACACCGGCGCAGGGAAGAGATACGCCACGACCTCCTGCCTGACCTCCTCGGCGATCTCCTCATCGTCCCGAAGGAACACCTTGAGCAGGTCCGCGCGGCTGACGATGCCCTGCACCATGCCCACCTCGTCGACGACGGGAAGGCGCTTGACCTTGGCGTGTGCCATGGTCCGTGCGGCTTGGGCGAGTGTCGCGTTCGCGTGGACGGTGAGGGCGGGGGAGGTCATGAGGTCCTCGGCGGTGAGGCCGCCGGCCTTGGCCAGGTCGTCGAGGCGGCGCAGCTGGGTGGCCCGGTCGGGGTCGCTGTCGCGGAGCTCCTCCTTGGGCAGCAGGTCGGCTTCGGAGACGACGCCGACCACGCGGCCTTCGCCCTCCAGGACAGGCAGGGCGCTGACCTTCCAGTCCTGCATGAGCTGCACGATCTCTTTGAAGGCGGCCCGTCGGCCGACGGCGGCGACGGTGTGGGACATGACGTCGCTAACGATGTGCGGGGTGCTGGGCATGGTGACTCCTTCGTCGGGTCGGCCCGCTTACACGGTGCTTCGCCGGCCCACTGGGTGACGGCATGGCCGAGTGCCGGGTCGGCCTGGCAGAGGGAGCGGACGGTCGTGGCGTCGAACTCGTAGGCCCGTACCGGGGTCGCGGCTGTGGCGCCCAGATGCCACACGTGCGGCGCGAACAGCCAGGACAGGCCGACGAGTTCGTTGTGGCCGAGGGTCTCGATGATGGCGCGGCGCCGGCCGGGGACGTGTGTGTCGAGATCGACGGAGCCGGTGCGGATGATCTAGAACCGGTCCGCACGTGCCCCTTCGTTGAAGAGGCGCGTCCCCTGCGGGAAGGCCACTTCCCGGGCAAGACGCATGAGCCGTTGCCGGTGCTGGATAGGCAGCGCGCGCAGCATGCTCGGGGTGTTCATGGCCGGCCTCCCGGTCAGGGTGTACGGACTGATGCCTCCAGCTTGTGGCGCCGACTCGGATCGTGCGAGGGGCCAATGGGCCGGAGCAGTGCCATCCGGCCCCAGAGCAGATGGCAGTGAAGGCGGCCGCCGCCCCCGTGTCGCGGGCCAGTTGGCATCGCGTCGCGAGCCCGGCCGCAGCTTCTGCCCTCGATTGTCGAGCTCGGCACGGTGCTGACGATGGGGCTGGGCGGGCCATGCCGTGGACCGAACGGCCAATGTCCTGTGGACAGGAGCAGCGCGAAGCGGCCGAGTTGGGCTGTCCAGGCTTGCGACAGCGGGACCATCGGGGTCGGGCGTGGGCCGTGTGGCCGCTGACTGTGCGCGCCTGAGAGGCAGAAGGATCAGTCGCGGATCGACTCACCCACACTGGTGTGTAAGGAGCCTCAGCCATGCCCAGAACCACAGGAGGCGGAAAGAGGACTGTGCCCACGGCGCCGCTCGGCCTTCCCGCCGCCTCCGCGCTCGTCATCGGCAGCATCATCGGTACGGGAGTCTTCGCGCTGCCCTCCGCCCTTGCCCCGTACGGGCCCATTTCCCTCGTCGCGTTCATCGCCGTCACCCTCGGCGCGCTCGCGCTGGCTCTGACCTTCGGGGCGCTGTCCAAGCGCGTTCCGGCGAGCGGCGGGCCGTACGTCTACGCTCGCGAGGCCTTCGGGGAGTTCGCCGGGTTCCTCAACGCGTGGTCGTACTGGATCACGGCCTGGGCCGGCAACGCGGCCATCGTCGTGGCCTGGGTCGGTTACGTCGAGGTGTTCGTGAACACCGGGCACGACAAGTGGGTCTCGGTGCTTCTCGCGCTGGTCGGGCTGTGGATTCCTGCCGCGATCAACCTCACCGGCGTCCGGAACATGGGCGCGTTCCAGGTGATCACGACCGTGCTGAAGTTCGTTCCGCTGATCTTTATGGCCACTGTCGGGCTGCTGTTCATCGATGCTCACAACTTCGGCCCGTTCAACGCCAGCGGCCAGTCGGCGCTGGGCGCGATCTCGGCCGCGGGCGCCATCGCGCTGTTCAGCTACCTGGGCCTGGAAGCGGCCTCCGTCGTCGCCGGCCGGGTCCGCGAGCCGGAGCGCAACGTCCCCCGCGCCACCGTCTACGGCACACTCATCTGCGCCGTCATCTACATCCTGGGCACCCTCGCCGTCTTCGGCACCGTCTCCCACGGCAGGCTGGGCGGCTCGACCGCGCCGTTCACCGACGCGGCCGACAGCATCTTCGGCGGCAGCTGGGCCGGTGACATCGTCGCCGTCGCCGCGATCATCTCCGGCATCGGCGCCCTGAACGGCTGGACCATGCTGTGCGCGGAGATGCCGTACGCGGCCGCCCGCGACGGTCTCTTCCCGCAGTCCTTCGCCCGGCTGCGCGGCGAGGGCGGCGTCCCGGCCTTCGGCATCGTCGCCTCCACCGTGCTGGCCTCGCTGATCACCGTGTTCAGCTACACGCGCTTCGACGACGTCTTCACCAAGATCGTGCTGCTGAGCGTGCTGACCGCCGTGATCCCCTACCTCTTCTCCGCTGCCGCCCAGCTGTACTGGCTGCTGGTGCGCGGCCGGGAGGGCCTCAGCCCCCGCAGGCTCGCCCGTGACGTCGCCGTCGCCGGGCTCGCCCTCGCCTTCTCGTACTGGTCGATCCAGGGAAGCGGTTACCAGACCGTCTACTACGGCCTGTTCGTCCTGTTGCTGGGCGTTCCCGTCTACGTGTGGCTGAAGCGGGGACAGGACACCTTCGGCGAGGCCACGGCGCCGAGGACCGCGGCGACCGTGGACCGGCCGCAACGGGCACCCGAGACGCCCCCGCCGGCCCGGCGGCTCTCCCGGGGGCTCCGTACCAGCCGCATCAGCGGAGCCCGGAAGCACAACGACTTCCGCCACCACGACTGACCGCCCCAAGCACAGAGGAACGTCCGCGATGAACACCTTCCACGTCGACTCCGAGGTCGGCCCGCTGCGCCAGGTGATCCTGCACCGCCCCGGCCTCGAACTCTCCCGCCTCACCCCGCGCAACGTCGACGCCCTGCTCTTCGACGACATCCTGTGGGCCAAGCGGGCCCGCGAGGAGCACGATGCCTTCGCTCAGGTCCTGCGCGACCACGGCGCCCGCGTCCACTACTTCGCCGACCTGCTGGCGCAGACCCTCGACGTCGCAGAGGCCCGCGACTGGATCCTGGACCGGGTCATCACTCCCGGCACTGTGGGCCCGGCCCTCATCGACCCGGTGCGCGAACTGTGTGCCGAACTCGACGGGGAGACGCTCGCCGGCTATCTGATCGGCGGCCTCCTCAAGAGCGATCTGCCGCTCGCCACCCCGCACAGCCTGGTGTGGAACACGCTCGGCACCGACGACTTCGCCCTCACCCCACTGCCCAACCACCTCTTCCCACGCGACAACTCCTGCTGGGTTTACGACCAGGTGTCGGTCAACCCGATGGCCAAGCCCGCCCGGCGACGCGAGAGTCTGCACGCCGAGGCCATCTACCGGTTCCACCCGATGTTCGCCGGCGTCGCGCCCGCACCGCTGCTCGACGGACCTGTCGGCACCCTCGAAGGCGGGGACGTCCACGTCCTCGGCAACGGCACCGTCATGGTCGGCATGGGCGAGCGGACCACCGCCCAGGCCGTGGAGAACCTGGCCACCCGGCTCTTCGCAGCCGGTTCGACGAGCGAGCTGATCGCCGTCCAACTGCCCGCGGCCCGCGCGTACATGCACCTGGACACCGTGCTGACCATGGTCGACCGCGACGCCTTCGTCATCTATCCCGGCCTCGCCGACTCCCTGCGCTCCTGGACGCTGCGGCCCAGCTCCGAGCGCGAGACCGGTTTCGACGTCGCCGCGAACTCCGAGCTCGCGACCGCGCTCGCCGAGGCCCTCGACCTGGACAAGGTGCGGATGCTCTCGGCTCCCCAGGACATCCGCAACGCCGAGCGCGAGCAGTGGGACGACGGCAGCAACTTTCTCGCCCTCGCACCCGGCGTGGTCGTCGGCTACGAGCGCAACGTCACCACCAACACATACCTGCGCAAGCAGGGCATCGAGATCGTCACGATCGCCGGTGCCGAACTCGGCCGCGGCCGGGGCGGTCCGCGCTGCATGAGCTGCCCCGTCGAACGCGATCCGGCTGCCTGACTCCCCAAAGGACCCCAACATGACCGTCGACCTGCGAGGCCGCTCCTACCTGAGCGAACTCGACTTCACCGCCCGCGAGATCCACCACCTCCTCGGTCTCGCCCACGACCTCAAGGCGGCCAAGCGCGCCGGCACCGAACAGCCACAGCTGACCGGCAAGCACATCGCCCTGATCTTCGATAAGACCTCCACCCGCACCCGCTGCGCCTTCGAGGTCGCCGCCGCCGACCAGGGCGCCCGCACCACCTACCTCGGCCCCGGCGACACCCACGTCGGACACAAGGAGTCCATCGCCGACACCGCCCGTGTCCTCGGTCGCATGTTCGACGGCATCGAGTACCGGGGCTCCGTCCAGTCGATCGTCACCGAACTCGCCGCCCACGCCGGCGTCCCCGTCTACAACGGCCTGACCGACACCGCCCACCCCACCCAGAGCCTGTGCGACATGCTCACCATGCGCGAGCACAGCACCAAGCCGCTCACGGACGTCAGCTACTGCTACCTGGGCGACGCCCGCAACAACATGGGCAACTCCCTGCTGTCCATGGGCGCGCTGCTCGGCATGGACGTGCGCATCGCCGCGCCCCAGGCGCTGTGGCCGGAAGCCGCGCTGGTCGCCACATGCCGTGAAGTGGCCGGCCGAAGCGGGGCGCGGATCACCCTCACCGAGGATGTTGAGACAGCCGTACACGGCGCCGACTTCCTGCACACGGACGTCTGGGTCTCCATGGGCGAACCGGCCGACACCTGGCGCGAGCGGATCGAGCTGCTGCTGCCGTACCAGGTCAACGACAAGACCCTCGCCCTCACCGGCAACTCGGACGTGAAGTTCATGCACTGCCTGCCGTCCCTCCACGACCACCGCACCCGGCTCGGCCAGGAGCTGTTCGAGGCCTACGGCCTGAACGGCCTCGAAGTCACCGACGAGGTCTTCTCCTCGTCCGCCTCGATCGTCTTCGACCAGGCGGAGAACCGGCTGCACACCATCAAGGCCGTGCTCGTCGCCACCCTGGAGGACTGAACCATGCGCATCGTCGTCGCCCTCGGCGGCAACGCCCTGCTGCACCGCGGCGAACGCCCCGACGCCGCCGTCCAGCAGGCCAACATCGACCGGGTCGTCACCGCACTGGCCGCCCTCGCCCATGAGCACGAGCTGGTCATCACCCACGGCAACGGCCCGCAGATCGGCCTCCTCGCCATGGAGAGCGAGGCCGACCCCGTGCTCAGCGCCCCCTACCCGTTGGACCTGCTCGGTGCCCAGACCGAGGGCATGATCGGCTCCCTGCTCACCCGCGCCATGCACAATGCTCTGCCCGGACATCGGATCGCCGCCCTCGTCACGCACACCCTCGTGCGGGCCGACGATCCGGCCTTCGAACGGCCCACGAAGTTCGTCGGGCAGGTGTACTCCGCGCCGGTGGCCAAGGCACTGGCCCGCAAGCGGGGCTGGCTCATCGCCCGGGACGCCACCGGCTGGCGTCGCGTCGTCGCCTCGCCCACGCCCGAGCGCATCCTGGAGACCGACACCATCCACGAACTGCTGAACAGCGGGACCCTGGTGATCTGCGCCGGCGGAGGCGGGATCCCCGTCACCGCCGATGGTGACACTGGCGCACTGACCGGCGTGGAGGCCGTCATCGACAAGGATCTCACCGCTGCTTTGATCGCCGAGGACCTCAAGGCCGACTTCCTGCTCATTCTCACCGACGTCCCCTACGTCTACGAGGGCTACGGCACCTCAGACCAGCACCCGCTGCTCGACGCCACCCCCCGGGAACTGCGGCACGGTGGTTTCCCGGCCGGTTCCATGGGCCCCAAGACCGAGGCAGCTGCCGGCTTCGTCGAACACACCGGCGGTCTGGCCGCGATCGGCGCCCTGGACGCGGCATACGAGATCGTCCACGGCAGGTCGGGCACGCTGATCCGGCCGGACCTCACCGTCGGGTGACGCAGCGGGGCGGCACCGCTCCGCATCGCGCCTCCAGGGCCGGGCCCTACCGCTCGCCGTTCCACTTGCGGTATGCGGCCACCGCGGTGGGCAGCGTGGGGAAGATGAGATCCTTCAGTACGAACCAGCGGACGGGAACGGTCTGTTCGTCGACAGCGGCCAGGGCCCGGCGCCCCAAGTCCTCCGCGTTGGCGAAGAACAGCGGAGAGTCGTAGCGGTAGACAAGCAGGCCCGGGATCGTGCGGGCCTGCGGATAGTCATCGATGTCGTGCATGCCCGCCAACCCAGGCACCAGCCCCTCGACCGCGTCGTGCGGCCGCGCCACCCGCGTCAACAGTTCCGCCACCGACAGGCCGACCGCCACGATCACCCCGTACAGGATGTCCAGAGCGAGCACGCCGGCCAGGCAGCCGAGCGCGAGCATGAGTTCGCGGCGACGGAAGGAGGCCAGTCGGCGTACACGACGAGCGCCCCCAGCACCGCCGAAGGCGTCCGGCTCAGCAAGGGGCTCAAGAACAGCAGGACGGCGAGGACCATCGCTCCGGCCACCAGCGAGTAGCCCTGGCTGCGGGCGCCCGTCGAGGCCGCGAGCGCGGTACGGCTGGCGCTGCTGCTGACCGGAAAGCCGTGCAGGGCTCCCGCACCGAGGTTGGCCGCGCCCAGCGCCAGGAACTCCTGGTTGGCGTCGAGGCCCGGCTCGTCGTCGCTGCGCCCGGTGAAGGCGCGCGCCGTGAGGACCAGGCCGACCGTTACCGCGAGGGCCGCGGCCAGTGATGCGTAGTGCCCTGCGTCCCCGCCCGCGAGCGGGCCCACCACGGTGGCCGTCATCAGAGGGTCGTCGACTCGGGCGCTACCGACAGCAGTCGGGAGGACCCGAACAACGCATACAACGCGAGGGCGGGCAGGATCGCCCACAGCCCGGCGACTGGTGGGCAGCCCGGCCACACCCGCGTACGCCATCACCTGCGGCACGAGGTACGCCGCCACCGTCACGCCGGCCAGCAGGTCGCCCCTCAGCCACGAACGCCGGTAACCGGCCAGGGCACCGAGGCCGGGCATGAGCCGCCACCACCACGGGAAACGTCCGCCTGAGTCCTGAGCCACGTGCCGCCCCCTCTCCGTCTGGGCCCAGCATCCACGGCCGCATGATCATCCGCGACACCCGCCCGGGTGTTCCACCTGCCCGGTTCGCCGCCGCCTCCAGCCCAACCGGCCACGCATGCAGGGACGTTCAGCCCAACGGATGGAGACCTTCGGCATCCGGCGCGGCATCAGGCATCGGACGAGAGTGAGACACGTCAAGGAGACGACGATTCATACATCCCCGAAGGGACCACCATCATGGCCGCGCACGAGCACGCTCACGGAAGCCCGGGCTTCCACCTGTCGGCCGCCTTCCGTTGGCATCGGACCGGCTCCGAGTCCGCCGTGTCCGCACGTCTCGACACGCACACCGCGCAGGCTTACGCACTCGCGTCCCTGCGCATCCTGACCGGGTTCGTCTTCCTCTGGGCGTTCCTGGACAAGACTTTCGGCCTGGGTTACGCGACCGCGTCCGGCAAGGGCTGGATCGACGGCGGGTCGCCGACGAAGGGCTTCCTCAGTTCCGTCGCCGCCGGGCCGATGGAGTCCACGTTCCACTCCTGGGCCGGCGACACGTGGGCGGACTGGCCGTTCATGCTCGGCCTGCTGGGCATCGGCCTGGCCGTCATGGCGGGTGTGGCGCTGTGGCCAGCGGCGGTGGCGGGCACGGCGATGATGGCGCTGATGTGCTCGCCGAGTGGCCTCCGGCCAGGCACCTGTCGAACGGCGCGCCGAGCATGTCGACGAATCCGTTCGCCGACTACCACGTGATCTACGCCGTCGCCCTGATCGCCCTGGCGGCAGCGGGCGCGGGCGCCACCTGGGGCCTGGGCCGGCAATGGGCGCGGCTGCCGATCGTCCGCGACCACACCTGGCTGCACTGACCCGCACGCGGCGGGACGGACCTCGCCCCGGACCCGACCCGCCGACCCGTGTGCAGGGCCCATCGTCCCCGCTGAAGGACCAGCGGCCCCTGCCCTGAAGAACCCCCCGACATGACGCTGGAATCGGGACCCCTCGGGGCCCCGATTCAGGAGGTGGAGAACATGCCCCGCACCATCACCGTCGGCCTCGACGGCTCACCCGAGAGCCGCGCCGCCGCGGAATGGGCGGCCCGCGAGGCGGAACTGCGTGGACTGCCGGTGAAGCTCGTCCAGGTCTGGGAGCCCGTCCCGGAGCCCATGGCCCAGGCCCCGCTCCTCGGCGCCGAGACGCACCAGCACTGGACCGAGAGGATCCCCTACGAGTCCGCCGAGGGCCTGCGGCTGCGTCACCCGGGCGTCGAGGTGACCACCGAGCAGCTCACCGGACGGCCCGCCGAAGCCCTGGTCAACGCGGCCGAGGACGCCGACATGCTGGTCCTCGGTTCACGCGGCCTGGGCGGAGTCCGCGGTTTCCTGGTCGGGTCGGTCGGGTTCGCGGTCGTGGCGCACGCCCGGCGGCCCGTGGTCCTGGTCCGCGCCGGCGAGCAGGCCGCGGACGAGCACGAGATGGACCCGGCGGGCATCCCGTCCGCGGCCACTGGGTTCGGTCCCGTCCTCCTCGGGCTCGACGTCGCGAGCCCCGACGAGGCGCTGATCGGGTTCGCCTTCGAGGCCGCGGCGCGACGCTCGGTGCCGCTGCGGGTCGTGCACGCCTGGAACCCGCCGCCCTACTACGCCTACGGCATGGCCCTGGAGCCCGCGGTCGAGCGGGAGATCGCGAAGGGCGACGCCGTAGTCCTGAGCGAGGTGCTGCGCCCCTGGCGGCCGAAGTACCCCGACGTCGAGGTCGTCGAGCAGTCCCACTACGGCAGCCCCTCGCTCCTCCTGATCGATGCCTCCCACGAGGCCTCCCTGGTCGTCGTCGGCCGCCGCATCCGCCGTTCCTCCGTCGGCGCCCACATCGGCACCGTCACCCATGCCGTCCTGCACCACTCCACCGCCCCCGTCGCCGTCGTCGCCCACCACTGACTGAGCACCGACACACCCCTCCAGAAGAGAGAACAGATCATGAAGGCAGCGGTCGTACGAGCCTTCGGCGAGCCCCTGGTCATCGAGGAGCGTCCCGACCCCGAGCCCGGCCCCGGTCAGGTCCGCATCCGTGTCGAGGCCTCCGGGCTGTGCCACACCGACATCCACGCCGCGCACGGCGACTGGCCCGTCAAGCCCACCCCGCCCTTCATCCCCGGGCACGAAGGTGTCGGCGTCGTCGAGAACCTCGGGGAGGGCGTCACCCACCTGTCCGTCGGGCAGCGGGTCGCGGTGCCGTGGCTCGGCAGGGCGTGCGGGCGGTGCGAGCACTGCCTGTCCGGCTGGGAGACGCTGTGCGAGCAGCAGGTCAACACCGGGTACGGCTGCGACGGCGGGTACGCCGAGAAGATGCTGGCCTGGGCCGACTTCGCCCAGCCCGTGCCCGAGGGCGTCACCCCGTTCGACGCCGCGCCGCTGACCTGCGCGGGCGTCACCACGTACAAGGCCCTCAAGGTCGCCGACGTCCGCCCCACCCAACTCGTCGCGATCTCCGGCGTTGGCGGCCTCGGCCACCTCGCCCTGCAATACGCCAAGATCGCCGGAGCAACCGTCGCGGCCATCGACGTCACCGACGACAAGCTCGAACTCGCCGCGCAACTCGGCGCCGACCTCGTCATCGACGCCCGCAAGCAGGACGTCGGCAAGGAGCTGAAGAAGCACGGCGGCGCCCACGCGGCGATCGCGCTCGCGGTGAACCCGGCCGCGTTCGAGGCGGTCAACTCCGGTCTGCGACGCGGTGGGAAGCTCGTCATGGTGGCCCTGCCCGCTCACGGCACGCTCCAGGTCCCGATCTTCGACACCGTCCTCAACGGCACGTCCGTGATCGGCTCCATCGTCGGCACCCGGCAGGACCTCACCGAGGTCTTCCAGCTCCACGCGGCCGGCCGCACCAAGGTCATCTACGAGACCCGCCCGCTTGCCTCCGTGAACGACTCCATCGACGCCGTGCTGCGCGGTGACATCAAGGCCCGGATCGTCTTCGACCTGGCCGCGGGACGGTGAGCACGATGGAACTCCCTCTGGTCGTCGGCGTCGACGGCTCCGAGCCGAGCCTGCGCGCCGTCGACTGGGCGGCCGACGAAGCCGCCCTGCGGGGGCTGCCGCTGCGGCTGGTGTATGCCTCGCTCTGGGAACGGTACGAAGGCACCTCACTCGCGGACGATCTCGGCAAGCCCTCGGACCAGGTGATGGCCGAGGACATCGTCGAGACCGCCGCACGTCGGGTCCGTACCCGCCGACCCGACGTGAAGGTCACCATCGACGTGCTGCCCGAGGAACCCGAGTACGCGCTGGTACGGGAAAGCCGCACCGCCGCTGCCATGGTTCTGGGCTCACGGGGCCGCAGCAGCCTGGCCGAGGCGCTGCTCGGCTCCGTCAGTGTGACGGTGGCCGGCCACACGCACTGCCCCGTGATCGTGCTGCGCGGCTGTCACGACAACCGGGCCGTACCCGGCAGGCACGGCCGCATCGTCGTGGGCGTCGGCGACGAGCCGACTGACGCGGCGGCGGTGCGCTTCGCCATCGACGAGGCACAGCGCCGAGGCGTGCCGCTGGAAGCCGTACGAGCCTGGCGCTGCCCCGCGCACGAATCGACCGACCACCCCCTGCTAGCCGGCGAACCGGCCAGGCTGCACGAAGAGAAGGCGGCGGAGGTGCTGGAAACAGCTCTGCGGGACCTCCCGGCCGACGTCGAGGTGCACCGCCGTACTGTCGAGGGCCACGCCCGCCAGGCCCTGCTCGGCGCCTCGGCCGACGCCGACCTGCTCGTCGTCGGGGCCCGGCGCCGCGGGGGCCACTACGGCCTCCAGCTCGGCCGCGTCGCCCACGCGGTGCAGCACCACGCCACCTGTCTGTCGCCGTTGTACCGCAGCGGGCGTGAGCGCAGTGACCGGCTTACAGGCTCGCCGCGTGGTCGGGGACGTACGTATGCAGGTCACGCGGCGGGCGCTCGTAGCCGGTCGACGGCGGCCGACGCGGAAGCTCCAGCACCGGTGGCGGCACGTCGCGGTAGGGCAGGGAGCCGAGCAGGTGGGCGATCATGTTCAGCCGCGCCCGGCGCTTGTCGTCGCTCTCCAGGACGTACCAGGGCGCTTCCGAGATGTCCGTGTGGATCAGCATCTCATCCTTGGCCCGCGAGTAGGCCTCCCAGCGGGTGATCGACTCGAGGTCCATCGGCGACAGCTTCCAGCGCCGCAACGGATCCTCCAGGCGACGCCGGAACCGCTCCTGAAGTTTCACCAACTCGGTCTGAAGACGCAGCAGTTCCTTCTCATACACCTCGCGCGGCAGCTTCGCCGCCTTCTTACCGGCCATGCCGCCTCCACCACCCGACGACTCACTGAGTCACTCACGACCCACGGTAGGCCCCCGACTGTAAAGGAGTCCCTCACCATGACCGTACGTGTCGGCATCAACGGCTTCGGCCGCATCGGCCGCACCTATCTCCGCGCGGCCCTCGACCGCGCGGAGGCGGGAACCCAGGACGTCCACGTCGTCGCGATCAACGACATCGCCCCGCCCGCCACCCTCGCCCACCTCCTGGAGTACGACTCGACGTTCGGGCACATCGGACGCGAGGTCGTGCACGACGACAGCTCGATCACCGTCGACGGCCGGCATATTGCCGTCACCGCCGAGCGCGACCCGGCCGCCCTGCACTGGTCCGACTACGGAGCCGACATCGTCATCGAGTCCACCGGCCGCTTCCGCGACCGCGACGCCGCGGCCCTGCACCTGAAGGCAGGCGCCCACACGGTGCTGCTCTCGGCGCCCGGTAAGGGCGTCGACGCGACCCTCGTGATGGGCGTCAACGACAACACGTACGACCGGCACCGCGACCGGATCATCTCGGCCGCATCCTGCACCACCAACTGCCTGGCGCCGATGGTCAAGGTGCTCGATGAGAACTTCGGCATCGACCGCGGCCTGCTGACCACCGTCCACGGCTACACCAACGACCAGTCGCTGCTCGACGGTCCGCACAAGGACCTGCGGCGCGCCCGCTCGGCGGCACTGAGCATCATCCCGACGAGCACCGGTGCCGCCCGCGCCGTCGGCCTGGTACTGCCGGAGTTGGCCGGTGCGCTGGACGGGATCGCCGTCCGGGTGCCCGTGGAGGACGGCTCGCTGACCGACCTCACGGTGGTGCTGAACCGTGAGGTCACGGCGGACGAGATCAACGCGGCCTTCGCCGCGGCGGCCGACGGCCCGCTGAACGGCATCCTGCGTGTCTCGACGGCGCCCATCGTCTCCCGAGATGTCATCGGCGACCCGGCCTCCTGCGTCTTCGACGCCGCGCTCACCCAGGCCAACGGCACCCTCGCCAAGGTCTTCGGCTGGTACGACAACGAATGGGGCTACACGAACCGGCTGCTGGACCTCACTGCGCTGGTCGCCGACGTCTGATGGACAACGGCCGGCAGCTGTAGGTGGTTGCTGGAACCCGGTCAACGACAACGGCGTAGCCCACGGCCACACGGGCCAGGTTCAGCCCGTATCCGACGCCGAAGGCGTGCGGCGTGAAGAAGGCGTCGCTGTCGGGATCCCAGAACTCGCGGGCGATCTTCTCCGGCGTGGGCCGCCGGAAGTCGTACGGGAGGCCGAAGATGCGCCCTGTCCATGTGCGCGCCTTTGAGGGTTGGCGCAGTTCCTTCGCCAGGGCTGTAGCGACGACCGCGCCTGCCCGCCGGATGCTCGAACCATCGAGAAGCTTGGAGGAGATCCCTGATGTCGGAAGCCGTGCTCAACCGACCCCCAGTTCACGCCCTGCTCGCGGACGGCACCACCGTGTGCATCCGTCCTGTGACCGCCGCCGACCACGACCGGGTGCAGGGACTCTATGAGGAGATGTCCCCGGACAATCTCCGTCTGCGTTTCTTCTCGCTGAACCCCCGGTCCGCCGCCCTGGCCGCCGACCGGGCCTGCGCCCCCGCCCACCCCGGCTACCGGGCCCTGCTGGCCGAGACGCATGGTCAGGTGATCGGGATCGCCGAGTACGACACGGCGGGGGAGAAGGACGAGGCCGAGATCTCCATCGCCGTCTGCGACGGCCTGCACCACCGCGGAGTGGGCACCCTGCTCGTCGAGCACCTGGTCTCCACAGCCCGGACGGAGGGCATCACCACCTTCACCGCCGACGCGCTCAGCGAGAACCGCGAGATACTCCGGCTCTTCGCCGACCTCGGCCTGCGTACCGCCCGCCGGTTCGACGGGCCCGAGGTGCGCTGCACGATCCGGCTCGACGCTGACGACGCCTATCTGTCGGCCGTGGAGGCCCGGGGCCGGGCCGCCGACGTGGCCAGCCTCGAGCCGCTGCTGTGCCCGAACGTGGTCGCAGTCGTTGGTGCCGGACGCAAACCCGGCTCGTTCGGCCGGGCGATCCTGCGCCAGCTGCACGCGGGCGGCTACACCGGGCGCCTGTTCGCGGTGAACCCCGCCGCGCACGCGATTCTCGGCGTGCCGTCCTACTCGTCGGTAAGCGCCCTGCCCAAGACACCTGACCTCGCGGTGCTCGCCGTACCCGCCGCCGCGATCCCGGAGACAGCCGAGGAGTGCGGCAAGGCGGGCGTACGGGCCCTCCTCGTCGTCACCGCGGGTATCCACGCCGACCAGGCGCACGCCCTGCTGGCCGCCTGCCGCTCGCACGGCATGCGGCTCGTCGGCCCCAACTGCCTCGGCATCTCCAACACCGACCCGGAGCTCAGCCTCGACGCCACCTTCGCCGCCGGACATCCAAGGCCCGGCACCGCGGGCGTCGCCGTACAGTCCGGCGGGGTCGGCATCGCGCTGCTCGACGGGCTGTCCCGGCTCGGCATCGGGGTGTCGTCGTTCGCCTCCCTCGGCGACAAGTACGACGTCAGCGGCAACGACATGCTCCAGTGGTGGGAGAGCGATGGCCGCACCGAACTGGCGCTGCTGCACCTGGAGTCCTTCGGCAGTCCGCGCGCGTTCTCCCGCACCGCGCGCCGCGTCACCCGCCGTATGCCGGTCCTGACCGTGGACGCGGGCCGTACCGAGGCGGGCCGCCGCGCCGCCGCCTCGCACACGGCGGCGGCTGCCACCCGCACCATGACCCGGCAGGCCCTGTTCACCCAGGCCGGCATCACCGCCACCCGTTCGGTCGGCGAACTCCTCGAAACCGCCGCCCTGATGCACTCCCAGCCGCTCCCCGCAGGAACGCGTGTCGCGATCGTCACCAACGCGGGCGGTGCCGGGGTCCTCGCCGCGGACGCCTGCACAGAGGCGGGACTTGCCCTGCCGCCGCTCCCCCCGGACGTGATCGACGACCTGCTCGCCGTGCTCCCGCGGGGCGCCGCGGTCGGCAACCCCGTCGACGCCACCGCCGCCGTCACCGAGAACCAGCTCGCGGACTGCGTGGACCGGCTGATGCGCCACCCCGGCGTCGACGCCGTGCTGGTGGCCCTCGTGCCCACGGCGGTCGCCGCCGCGACCGGCGACGACCTCGTCCGGGCACTCACCGACGCCCCGGCGCACCGGGCCAAGCCGATCGCCGCGGTACGCCTCGAACAGGGCCTGCCGGTCAAGCTGCTGCCCGCCACCGACGGCGGCACGATCCCCTCCTATGCCGAACCCCAGGCGGTGGCACGGGCGCTGGCCCACGCCGCACGCCGCGCGGCCTGGCTCGCCCGGCCCGTGGGCACGGTCCCGGAACTCGACGGCATCGACACCACCCGTGCCCAGCAGATCACTGACACCTTCCTGGCCGCGCATCCGGACGGCGGCTGGCTCGACCCGCGCACCTGCGCCGACCTGCTGGCCTGCTACGGCATCCCACAGCTCCCGTGGGCGTGGGCGGAGACCGAGGACGAGGCGGTCCTCGCGGCCCGGCGGCTGCGCGGCCCGGACGGCCGGGTGGTCATGAAGGCCCACTGGCCCGGACTGGTGCACAAGAGCGAGCAGCGTGCCGTACACCTCGACCTCCAGGGCGATGCCCAGGTCCGGGCCGCCTTCCGGGACTTCGACACCCGGTTCGCGGGGCTGCTCACCGGTGTCGTCGTACAACCGCTTGCCGCGCGCGGCACCGAACTGTTCGCGGGTGTCGTCCAGGACGAGGTCTTCGGCCCGCTCGTGCTGTTCGGGCTCGGCGGCACCGCCACCGAGGTTCTCGGCGACCACGCCGCCCGCCTGGCCCCGCTCACCGACCACGACGTGCACGACCTGATCACCGCCCCGCGCTGCGCCCCGCTGCTCTTCGGCGCCCGCGGCAACGGCCCGGCCGACCTCGAGGGCCTGGAGCAGCTGCTGTCGCGCCTGTCCCGCATGGCGGCCGATCTGCCGCAACTCGCCGAGGTCGACTTCAACCCCGTGCTCGCGACCACGGCCGACGTCTCCGTGCTCGACGCGCGGGTACGGCTGGTGCCGCGCGGGCCCCAGGACCCCTACCTGCGCCGACTCCGCTGAGGAGGAACCTGAGATGAAGCACAACAAGATCGGCTCCGTGATGGCCGGCCAGTCGATGACCGAACCGCCCGTCACCGTGTGCGCCGAAACCACCATCGTCGAGGCCGCACGGACCATGGCCCAGCGGCGCGTGGAGCGGCTGCCGGTCGTGGAGGAGGAGGACCGGCTCGTCGGCATCGTCACCCGTCGGGACCTGCTTCGGGTCTTCCTCCGGCCGGACAAGGAGATTTGCGACGAGGTGGTCGAGGAAGTCCTTGTCCGCGCGCTGTGGCTGACCCCGCGGAGCGTCGATGTCTCCGTGGTGGAGGGTGTGGTCACGCTCGCCGGCCACATGGAGCGCAAGAGTGAGACGGAGATCGCCGTCTCCATGGCCAAGCAGATCGACGGCGTGGTCGCGGTGGTCGACAACCTCACTTACCGCCTGGACGACAGCCACGTCCAGCCCGCCGAACAGGCACTGCACGGCGTGGCCGACGACTGGCTGCGTCGCCTGTGAGGGGGCGGACCGCCATGACCGGCAAGGTCCTGGTCGCGTACGGGACGACGAACGGATCGACTGCGCAGATCGCCGAGGCCGTTGCCCAGGTCCTGCGCAAGAACGGGCTGACGGCCGAGGTACGGCCTGCACCATCGGTGGCGAACATCGAGACCTACGATGCGGTGGTGGTTGGGGGCGCGCTGTACACCGGCCGCTGGCAGAAGGACGCGCGCCGCTTCGTCCGCCGCCACCGCCGTGCCCTGGCCACACGCCCGCTGTGGTTCTTCAGCAGCGGGCCGCTGGACGCTTCAGCCTTGGAGCGGAACATCCCGCCCGTGTCCGGCGTGCGGCGCGCCATGGACCGGCTCGGCGTCAGGGAGCACCTCACCTTCGGTGGCCGTCTGGAAGAGGGCACGCGTGGCAGGGTGGCACGGATGATCCTCCGCAACGGCAAGGGCGGTGACTTCCGCGACTTCCCCGCGATCGAGGCCTGGGCGCAGCGGATCGCAAGGGAACTGACGGTTGCTTAGGTCATCACCTCCTCGCCTTGGCCCGCCCACGATTCACGGCACGACGGCGACCGGACACCGAGCTTCGCGCAACAAGGCCTGCACGAGGCCCGGTGTCCCGCTGGCGCCGCGTCCCACGGCCAAGAGTGCGGCGGCCTCGGCATGGTGGATCAAGGCCTCGACGGGGTTGAGCAGTACGACGTCCTCAAGCACCGGAACCCGCGGGTACTTCACCCGCCAAGGCCGCAGCGCGTCGGCCAGCAGCTGCACTTCGTGGTCCTCCCAAGTGGCACGGTCCTCCTCGGGCACACCGAAGGGCAACCCGGCGGCGCAGGAGGGAAGTTCCCAGGTGTGTACGGCGTGCAGCCGTACACCCCGGACCTGGGCGGCGTCGAAGGCGAAGTCGAGGGCCCGCTCCGCCGGGTGACGGGCGTCAATCCCGAGGGTGACCTGTGTGACCCGGCGTGCCGGAGCTGCGACGGGGACGTCGGCGTCCGGTATGAGTACCACGGGGCACGCGGAGGCGGCCGTAACGGCGAGTGCAGCCGGGCCCGTTGCCAGGCCGGTGATGTCGTCCCCCGCCGCGGACAGGTCGAGCACGAGCATCGCCGTGGTACTCAAATCGTTCGGCAGTGAGCCGTACCGCACCTCCAGCGGCAGGTCGCGCAGCGACGCCTCGTGCGCCGCCCACTCCACGGCCGCATGACCACGGCCTGTCCCGTTGACGCAGGCAATGATGACTCGGCTCACGACGATCGCCTCCCTGGCACACGGGTGACCCGCTCTCACGCCTCCTACCGTGCCGACCGCCCAAGGACCGGCGCAGGGGCCGAACGGACCCGCGAGAGCCCTTGCGGCCCATATCCGACCGGGTCCCTCAGGAAGACGCTGGCAGTACCGAGCAGAACAAGCGCAGGAGGTGCGCACCATGCTGTCGCCCGTCATCGCCGCAGTAGACGGATCGAGCGAGAGCCTCGCCGCCGCCGAGTGGGCCGCCCGCGAGGCCGTGCGTCGTGACCGACCGCTGCGACTGGTGCACGCCTGGAACTGGCATCCCCGCCAGACGGAAGGGGAGCCGGCGAACGCCGCGCAGCGGCATCTGGCGCGCCGCGTCCTGCGGCAGGCGGAGGAGCGCGTCCGCGGCGCGGTACCCGGCGTGGACGTCGCCGACGAGCAGGTCGAGGGCCTGGCGACCGCGGCCTTGCTGAAGGCCGCCGAACAGGCCGACCTGCTGGTCCTGGGCTCGCGCGGCCTGAGCGGCTTCACCGGGCTTCTCGTCGGCTCCGTCGCCCAAGGGGTGGTCGCGAAGGCCACCCGTCCCGTGATCCTCGTACGGACAGGGGAGGAGGCCGAGGACGAGCACTTCCCGGCGGACGACGGCAGCCCGTCCACCCGGACCGGCTACCTCGATGTGGTGCTCGGCATCGACCTCGCCGACGCCTGCGACGAAGTGATCGAGTTCGCGTTCGAGGAAGCCAAGTTGCGGCAGGCCCGGCTGCGGGTCGTGTACGCCTGGCAGCCGCCTTCTGCCATCAGCCTCGGCCCAGGAGACATCGCTCTGGTCAACGATCCCGCGCGGCCCGAGGAGTGGCAGGGCTTCCTGTCCGCTGTCCTGAAGGTGTGGCGGGACAAGTACCCCGAGACCGAGGTCCTGGAGACCGTTGTGGAGGGCAAGGCCTCCACCGCGCTGGTCAGGTCCGCCTCCGCGGCGAGCCTCCTCGTCGTCGGCCGCCGCCTGTCCGAGCGGCCGACGGTTCCGCGCATCGGCCCCGTCACCCATGCCGCCGTCCACCACGTCGGCTGCCCGCTGGCCGTCGTGCCCCACGAGTGAGAAACCGGAGAGCGCGATGAGCACACCGGCAACCTACGTGTACGCCTTCGCCGAAGGCAGCCGGGAGATGGCCGACCTGCTCGGCGGCAAGGGCGCCGGCCTGGCCGAGATGACCCGGCTCGGACTGCCCGTACCGCCGGGCTTCACCGTCACCACCGAAGCCTGCAAGGTCTACCTCGCCACGGGCGAGGAACCGCCCGAACTCGGCATCGAGGAGGCCCGCGCCCTCGCCGGTTTGGAACGGACCATGGGACGCACCCTCGGCGCACCCGACGATCCGCTCCTGGTCTCCGTACGCTCCGGCGCCCGCTTCTCGATGCCCGGCATGATGGAGACCATCCTCGACATCGGCCTCAACGACGAGTCCGTCGCCGGCCTCGCCAAGGCCTCCGGACAGGAGCGGTTCGCCTGGGACTCCTACCGGCGGCTCGTGCAGATGTTCGGCCGCACCGTGATGGGCGTCGACGGCGACCTGTTCGAACAGGCCATCGCCGCGCACAAGGCGCAGCGTGGGACACGCGACGACCACGACCTCGATGCCGGGGAACTCGCCCTGATCACCGAGGAGTTCAAGGCGATCATCCGCCGGGAGACGGGCGAGGACTTCCCCCAGGACCCCGTCGAGCAACTCCAGCGCGCCATCCGTGCGGTCTTCAACTCCTGGAACGGCGAACGCGCCCGCGTCTACCGCCGCCGCGAACACATCCCCGACGACCTGGGTACCGCCGTCAACGTCCAGGCGATGGTGTTCGGCAACCTCGGCCCCGACTCCGGTACCGGCGTCGCCTTCACCCGCGACCCCGCCACCGGCGCCCGCGGCATGTACGGCGACTACCTGCCCGACGCCCAGGGCGAGGACGTCGTCTCCGGAGTCCGTGACGCCGTACCCCTGAGCGAGCTGAAGACCCTCGATCCCCGCTCCTACGTCGAACTCGGAGACGACCTGCGCACGCTGGAGAACCACTACCGGGATCTGTGCGACGTCGAGTTCACCGTCGAGCGCGGTCGGCTGTGGATCCTCCAGACGCGGGTCGGCAAGCGCACCGCCGAGGCCGCCTTCCGTATCGCCCACGACCTGCGCGGGGAGAAGACGGTCACGGCCGACGAGGCGCTGGCCCGCGTGGACGGAGCCGAGCTGACCCGGCTGATGTTCCCCCGCTTCGACACCACCCCCGCCGACGTGCCTCTCGCGCACGGCGTACCGGCCTCACCGGGCGCAGCGGTAGGGGTCGTCGTCTTCGGCTCCGCCGAGGCACAGCGCCGAGCCGCTGCCGGAGAGAAGACGATCCTCGTGCGACGTGAGACGACCCCCGACGACCTGCCCGGAATGATCGCCGCTCAGGCCGTCCTGACCAGCCGGGGCGGCAAGACCAGCCACGCCGCCGTCGTCGCGCGCGGCATGGGCAAGGTGTGCGTGTGCGGGGCCGAGTCGCTGACCGTCGATCCGGTCGCCCGCCGGCTCACCACGGACTCAGGAGTCGTCGTACGCGAGGGCGACATCCTGTCCGTCGACGGAACTGCCGGCACCGTGCACCTCGGCGCCCTGCCGCTCACCGCCTCCGACGTCGGGCGCGCGCTGGAGACCGGTGATAGCACCGGCCCGCTGACCGAGGCGGTGCTGGCGGCACTCGCGCACGCGGACTCCGTCCGTCGCCTTCAGGTACGGGCGAACGCCGACACGCCCGAGGACGCCGCACGCGCCCGCCGGCTCGGCGCCCAGGGCATCGGCCTGTGCCGCACCGAGCACATGTTCCTCGGCGACCGCAGGACGCTGGTCGAGGCGATGATCCTGGCCCGCGACGACACGGCCCGCGAGGAGGCTCTCGCAACGCTGCTGCCGCTGGAGCGCGAGGACTTCATCGGCATCCTCAAGGCCATGGACGGGCTGCCGGTGACCATTCGCCTCATGGACCCGCCGCTGCACGAGTTCCTGCCCGACCGCACCGCGCTGGCCGTCCGACTGGCGAGCGCCACCCATCCAGACGTCCACGACCGCGAACTGCTCGATGCCGTCGAGCGACTGCATGAGCAGAACCCGATGCTGGGATTGCGCGGCGTACGGCTCGGACTGGCCGTCCCCGGTCTCATGGCCATGCAGGTCCGCGCCATCGCCGAGGCCGTCGTCCACCGACTGCGCGAGGGCGGCCGACCGCACGCCGAGATCATGATCCCGCTCGTCGGAACGGTCGAGGAACTGCGCCTGGCCCGGACGGAAGCAGAGCGCGTACTCGCCGAAGTCACGCCGGAGACAGGGAAGTCCCTGCACCTCCCGATCGGCACAATGATCGAACTGCCCCGCGCGGCCCTCACCGCCGGACGCATCGCCGACGCCGCCGACTTCTTCTCCTTCGGCACCAACGACCTCACCCAGACCACCTGGGGACTGTCCCGCGACGACGCCGAAGCGTCCTTCTTCCCGCTGTACCTGGAGAAGGGCATCTTCAGCGTGTCCCCCTTCGAGACGATCGACCAGGAAGGTGTCGGAAAGCTCGTGGAGCTGGCCGTGGAGGCGGGCCGCGCCGTCAACCCCGAGCTGGAGACCGGGGTGTGCGGCGAACACGGCGGCGACCCGGAGTCCATCCACTTCTTCCACCGGGCGGGCCTCGACTACGTCTCCTGCTCCCCCTTCCGCATCCCGGCCGCCCGGCTGGAGGCGGGACGAGCCGCCCTCACGGAAACCGAAACCAGCGACAGCCGGTGACGGTCGCATTCGGCTTGGCGATCGGGCTCCCCAGGTAGCCCAGCGCAGCCCGGGGGTTGCGCGTGCTGGGCTCCCCATGGCCTCCCCCACCGGCGGCCGGGAAGGCCGGCTCCGTACCTGCATCAGGGCACTTCCCGGCTCGTCGTCGACATGGCAGATGGGGAGGGCACCGTCCGGTGGACCAGGCACAGATACACAAGGTGGGGACCGCGCGGCCGAGTGCCGGGGTCACCGTGGCCGCAGGGACGACCGGACGGGCCGTACGGCCGCCATGGACGGAGTGGCTGACGACCACCGACCACAAGAAGATCGGGACGATGTACCTGGTCACCGCGTTCGCCTTCTTCATCGTCGGCGGTGTGATCGCCCTGCTGATGCGCGCGGAGCTGGCCAGGCCCCGGCCTGCCGATCATGTAGCAGGAACAGTTCAACCAGGCGTTCACCATGCACGGCTCGATCATGCTGCTGATGTTCGCGATGCCGCTGTTCACCGGCTTCGCCAACTGGATCATGCCCCGCAGATCGGCGCCCCCGACGTGGCGTTCCCGCGCCTGAACATGCTGGCCTACTGGCTCTTCCTGTTCGGTTCGTCGATCGCGGCCTTCGGCTTCCTGACCCCGGGAGGCGCCGCCGACTTCGGCTGGTTCCTGTACGCCCCGCTGTCGGACGCCGTCCACTCGCCGGGGCTCGGCGCCGACCTGTGGATCATGGGTGTGGCGCTGTCCGGCTTCGGCTCGATCCTGGGCGCGGTCAACTTCATCACCACGATCGTCTGCATGCGGGCGCCGGGCATGACCATGTTCCGGATGCCGATCTTCACCTGGAACGTGCTGCTGACCGCGGTGTTGGTCCTGATCGTCTTCCCGGTCCTGGCGGCCGCGCTGTTCGCGCTGAAGACGGACCGCAAGTTCGGCGCCCACGTCTTCGAAGCGGCCAACGGCGGGGCCCTGTTGTGGCAGCATCTGTTCTGGTTCTCCGGCCAGCCCGAGGTCTACATCCTGGCCTTACCGTTCTTCGGCATCGTCTCCGAGGTCATTCCGGTCTTCGCCCGCAAGCCGATGTTCGGCTACATGGGACTGATCGGCGCAACCATCGCCATCGCGGGCCTGTCGGTGACGGTGTGGGCCCACCACATGTGTCAGCGCTTCTCAGGCTCGCCCGGCACTCGGCGCGACAACAAGCCGGACCTCACCAAGCGAGAGGCGCCAGGACCCGCCAGTCCCGTGATCACGGCTACTCGGACTACCGCAACCCCGCGCGGGATACGAAGCGATCGGTGGAGATCGCGAGCGGACGGCTGGGTGTGACCGGCGCAACCACCGTGGTCGCGACACTTGCAGGAACGGTCTGCGGGCTCCAGACCACTGCTGGCGCGTGTTCGGGGAAGGGCTCCGGCTCCTTTCGAGGGTTGCTCCGTATGGTTCTCTGCGGCAGGTGTGGCCCGAACGGCCCTGTTGGGTACGCGGCGCGGCGGCGGAAGGTGGGGCGTACCGACCGGAACGTACGGCACTCGGACCCGGACCCCTGCCCCCGACTCGGAAAGGAATCCTGATGTCCGTCGATACGCAGCAGGCGCCCGCCCAGCTGAAGGAGGACGAGCTGAGGTCGCTGGACGCCCATTGGCGCGCCGCGAACTATCTGGCCGTCGGCCAGATCTATCTGATGGCCAACCCCCTGCTGACCGAGCCGCTGCGTCCCGAGCATGTCAAACCTCGGTTACTGGGCCACTGGGGGACGTCGCCCGGCCTGAACCTGGTGCACACCCACCTCAACCGCGTCATCAAGGCCCGCGGCCTGGACGCCCTGTGCATCTGGGGTCCCGGGCACGGCGGCCCGGCCGTGCTGGCCAACTCCTGGCTGGAGGGCTCGTACACCGAGACCTACCCCGACATCACGCGGGACGCGGCCGGCATGGCCCGGCTGTTCAAGCAGTTCTCCTTCCCCGGAGGGGTGCCCAGCCACGTCGCCCCCGAGACCCCGGGCTCGATCCACGAGGGCGGCGAACTCGGCTACTCGCTCTCCCACGCCTACGGTGCCGCCCTCGACAACCCGAACCTCCTGGTGGCCTGCGTGATCGGCGACGGCGAGGCGGAGACCGGCCCGCTGGCCGCGTCCTGGCACTCCAACAAGTTCCTCGACCCGGTCCACGACGGCGCCGTCCTGCCGATCCTGCACCTCAACGGCTACAAGATCGCCAACCCCACCGTGCTGTCCCGCCTGCCCGAGCATGAACTCGACGAGCTGCTGCGCGGCTACGGACACGCCCCCATCCACGTCACCGGCGACGACCCGATGGCCGTCCACCGGGCGATGGCCGCCGCGATGGACGATGCACTGGAGCGCATCGCGGCCATCCGGAGCAGCGCCCGTGAGGACGGCGTAGTGGAGCGACCGCACTGGCCGATGATCGTGCTGCGCACTCCCAAGGGCTGGACCGGCCCGGCCGAGGTCGATGGCCTGCCCGTGGAGGGAACCTGGCGCTCCCACCAGGTCCCGCTGGCCGCAGTACGGGACAACCCCCAGCACCTGCGGCAGCTGGAGCAATGGCTGCGCTCCTACCGGCCCGAGGAACTCTTCGACGAGCACGGCGCCCCGCGCCCCGAGGTGCTCACCTGCATCCCTGAGGGCAAGCGGCGACTGGGCGCCAACCCCCACGCCAATGGCGGCCTGCTGCTGCGCGAGCTGCCCCTGCCGCCCCTGGAGAGGTACGCCGTCGAGGTCGACAAGCCCGGTGCGACCCTGCACGAACCCACCCGTGTGCTCGGCGACATGCTCCAGGACGTCATGCACGCCACGAGCGGGCGGCGCGACTTCCGCATCGTCGGCCCCGACGAGACCGCCTCCAACCGCCTCCAGGCGGTCTACGCGGCCAGCGGCAAGGCCTGGCAAGCCCGGATGTTCCAAGTGGACGAGCACCTCGAACGTCACGGCCGGGTGATGGAGATCCTGTCCGAACACACCTGCCAAGGCTGGCTGGAGGGATATCTCCTCACCGGCCGGCACGGCCTGTTCTCCTGCTACGAGGCGTTCGTCCACATCGTCGACTCGATGGTGAACCAGCACATCAAGTGGCTGCGCACCACCCGCCGCCTGCCCTGGCGCGCCCCCATCGCCTCCCTGAACTACCTGCTCACCTCGCACGTGTGGCGGCAGGACCACAACGGCTTCTCCCACCAGGACCCCGGTTTCGTCGACCACATCCTCAACAAGAGCCCCGAGGCCGTGCGGGTCTACTTCCCGCCGGACGCCAACACGCTGCTGTCCGTGGCCGATCATGCCCTGCGCAGCAAGGACTACGTCAACGTGATCGTGGCCGGCAAGCAGCCCTGCTTCGACTGGCTCTCCATGGAGGATGCGAAGGTCCACTGCGCGCGCGGCGCCGGTATCTGGGAGTGGGCCGGCACCGAGGACGGCACCCGTGAACCGGACGTGGTACTGGGCTGCGCCGGTGACGTCCCGACCCAGGAGGTGCTGGCCGCCGCTCAGTTGCTGCGTCGGCACCTGCCCCAACTCGCCGTGCGTGTGGTGAACGTGGTCGACATCGCCCGGCTGCTGCCGAGCGAGGAACACCCTCACGGGATGACCGACTTCGAGTACGACGGCCTGTTCACCGCCGACAAGCCGGTCATCTTCGCTTACCACGGCTACCCGTGGCTGATCCACCGCCTGGCCTACCGCCGTACCGGCCACCGCAACCTGCACGTACGCGGCTACAAGGAGATCGGCACCACCACCACGCCGTTCGACATGGTGGTCCGCAACGACCTCGACCGCTACCGCCTGGTCATGGACGTCATCGACCGCGTCCCCGGCCTCGCAGTCCGCGCGGCGGCCGTACGCCAGCGCATGGAGGACGCCCGGCAGCGCCACCACGCCTGGATTCGCGAGCACGGCATGGACCTGCCCGAGGTCGCCGACTGGACGTGGGATGGCTGACCAGCCGTCTTCCGTCTCAGACGCCCCGGCCGCCCGACAGGGCAGCCGGGGCGTGCGGTGCGCACGATCCCTACGTGAGAGGTACGCCGAGATGAGTCAGTCCGTGGCAGGGGTTCGACACCATCCCGCGGTGGTCGCACATCACAGCAGGCGCGCCGAGGACGTTCAGCTACGTGTCGCAGACGCCATCACCAGGTTTGCCGGCTCGATGACGTTCGTCATGATCGGTCAGAACCGGCAGGCGGCCTTCCAGCAGATCAAGGCTGACCACGACTTCGTCGAGCAGGAGCTGGAACTCAAGACCAATACCGAGCTGACTCGGGCCATCCACATGATGACCATGGAACTCCACAGGCGTCTGATCGACGACGGCGTCGAGCCGTAGCAGCCAGCGGGTCTCAGTGACGTTCGCGTCTCGGCTGGTCGGCTCGCCGGAATGCAGGCTGCCCCTTGTCAAGAAGGGGTGTTGAAGGGCAGCCGATCGCGGGGATATTGACTCTGCGGAGCCGTTCTCCCAGTTCCCTTGCGTCGAAGCCGCTGCCTACCCTCAGTTGAATCGATCATGCGCCTGAGTCCTCAGCCAGCCCGCAGCCGCATCCGCACCTACCGCGCCCGAGGGCATACCGTCGTCGAATTGCGGGGAGAGATCGACATCCTGGCGGCGGCCGAGATCATCCCGGTGCTGGACACCGTCACCGAACCGACCGCTCCCTCCATCATCGTCAGAGTGGGACGGTCCACTCGACGACGGTGCCGCTTGGTTGGTTCGCGGAGACGCTGAAGCTGCCGCCCAACTCCTCCGCGCGCTTGCTCAGGTTGGCCAGGCCACTGCGGCGGTTGATCGCGGGGTCGATTCCGCTGCCGTTGTCCGCCACCCGCAGCTTCAACTCGGTATCGGCGACCTCGACGGTGACGTCGAACGGTGCTGGCGTGCGCGTGTCCAGCAGCCCGGTCATCCGCAGCGCGGGGGTGAAGCCGAGCGACTCGGTGGCCCGTTCGGTGGCCGCCACCAACTGGGCGCGCAGCCCGCTTCCGCGACGGGACTGGTCGTGCTCACGAAGGGCGTAGATGGTCGAGCGGATGATCTTGATGGTGTCGTCCAGGTCGTCTACCCGCTGGATCCGTTCGCTGACCTGCGGAAGGTCGGAGACCCGCCCCAGCGTGGACTGAAGTGACAGCGCGCCGAAGCTGTCGGTGAAGTAGGCCCCGCGGTCCCGGATGAGGAACGTGATCGACTCGGCATGGTCGCCGAGGTCCATGAGGTGGTTCCGTGCTTGCTGGGTGATCCAGGGGCGGTCGGGTGTCGGGTGATGCCGGCGATGTGCACCCGCCGGGTGCCGTGGTTGATGAAGAACAGCACGAACCAACGCCGCAGGAAGACCGTATCGATGTGGAACAGATCGGTGGCTAGGATCGCGGATGCCTGGGCTTTGAGCGGCCCTGTCACTCCAGGAGAAGCGGGGCCGTGGCTGGGCACGGCGTACGATGGCCAGTTGATGCCGGAGCATCAAGATCTCTATGTCCTTCGAAGCGTCCGAACGGGCGAGCAGGGCAAGCCATCGGAAGGTCTGGCAGGCGAGCAGGTAGATCAGCCGTATCACCACGACCAGCACACTGCCTCAGAACGGCTCGCTGCTCCTGAGGTCCGGCAAATCCGAACTAGCAGGTCAGCCCGCATGACATAATTTCCGGCACCCACAGGGTTGGCCGACAGTAAGGAGCAGCTGGTCCGCGCCCTATGAGCGCAACACACGCGCGGCCGCCCGCCGTGTGGAACAGCTGATCGACGAGGGCGTCACGGCGGGTGTGTTCCGCGATGTGCACGTGGCGTTCGCCGCCGACGTCATCACCGCGGTGATGGTGCGGATCCAACAGCGCCAGGTAGCCGCAGCCACCGGCCTCGGCGATGCCGATGCCTACGCTCAGCTCTCAGAGCTCCTGATGCGCGGTTTGGCCCGCTAGTTGCACTGACCTGGAGGGTTGCCGAGCGGAGGAAGGGTGTGCGGGCTTCGGCTCGCCCGGTATTGCCGGTACAGGGCCGGGCATCGGGCCCGTTCCCTGAGCCGCTGCACACCGAACCTCATGCTGGACCAAGCCCTCGACGATACGTCGCTTCAGGGAAGTCGTCAGTGTGTTGAGGCGATCTCGGCGGCGGGTGAGCGATTGACGTTATTCGCGGACCTGAGCGTTCACTGTGGGGTGCGCGTCATCGCCTTCCGCGTCAAGGCTCGCGAGCAGGCGCAGCCCGTCCTCGGCGGGGCTGCCGGGGGCCGCGGAGAGCACAAGCAGCTCCATGCCTGATTCGTCCGTCAGCGCGAAGTTCTCCTGGTGCAGTTCCAGCAGTCCGACCAGCGGGTGCCGGTACGTCTTGCGTCCGTGTGTGCGGGCGCGCACGTCCGCGCGGGCCCAGAGGCGGCGGAAGCGTTCGCTGCCCATCGCCAACTCGCCGATGAGCGAGGCCAGGCGGGGGTCCTCGGGATATTTGCCGGCAGCCAGGCGCAGGTGCCCGACCACATCGAGGGTGCATTTCTCCCAGTCCACGTAAAGGCCGCGTTCGGTCTCCTCGAGGAAGATGTGCCGGGCGATGTTCATACCCGGCGTCGACCGGCCGTAGAGGAGCCCGGCGAGGCGGTTCTCGGCGAGCACGTCCAGGCGGTGGTTCATGATCATCGCGGGTGCGTCGGCGACCAGGGCGAGGACGCGCAGCAGCTCCGGCCGGACTCGCCCGCTGGGCGCCTTGGGGCAGCGGCGGCGCTGCCGGGAGAGCCGGTAAAGGTGCCCGCGTTCGGTCTCGTCGAGGCCGAGGACGCGGGCGAGCGCGTCGAGGACCTGCTCGGATGGCTGGGTCGCGCGGCCCTGCTCCAGGCGTACGTAGTAGTCGACGCTGACTCCGGACAGGTGAGCGACCTCTTCACGGCGCAGCCCCTCGACCCGGCGGCGGCTGTCGGTGGTGATGCCGATGCCAGCCGGGTCGACCCGGGAGCGCCGGGTCCGCAGGAAGCCCGCGAGATCGTCCATGCTCCCAGTATGGCGCGTTGCTGTCCGGGAGGGTGGTCCTGCCATTACCAGGAAGTCCCGTCTGATGGAAGAAGTGTCCCTGGATGCCGGGCGCCACAGTGCCCATGATCGGACACAGCCGATCCGAAGGAGTTTCGATGAAGACGCTGATCGTCTACGCCCACCCGGAGCCGAGGTCGCTCAACAGCTCGCTGAAGGACCACGCGGTATCCACACTGGAGACCGCCGGACATGAGGTACGGGTCAGCGATCTGTACGCGATGAACTGGAAGGCGGTCGTGGACGCCGCGGACTTCGGCCCCAGCGCATCACATCCGCTGAACGTCGCCCACGACTCCGGCCGGGCCCGCGAGGCCGGGACGCTCGCCCCGGACATCCTCGCCGAGCAGGAGAAAGTGCTGTGGGCCGACACGATCATCATGCAGTTCCCGATGTGGTGGTACACGATGCCCGCCATTCTCAAAGGCTGGGTGGAAAGGGTGTTCACCTTCAACTTTGCGTACGGCGTCGGCGAACACAGCGACGCCAGGTTCGGCGATCGCTTCGGAGAAGGCACCCTCGTGGGCAGGAAGGCTTTGCTGTCGGTGACCATCGGCGCCCCGGAACCGCATTACGCCCCTCGCGGGATCCAGGGCCCCATCGATGATCTGCTGTTCCCGATCCAGCACGGCATCCTCTGGTATCCGGGCATCCAGGTGCTGCCGCCGTTTTTGGTGTTCGGTACCGCCCGGATGACCAGCGAGGACTATCCGGACATCGCCAAGGCATGGGAGCAGCGCTTGCTCACCCTGGAGTCGACCGAGCCGATCCCGTTCCGGCCGCAGAACTTCGGCGATTACGAGATGCCCTCGCTGCACCTGAAGGAGGGGCTGGAGCCCACGGGCCGCACGGGTTTCGGGCTGCACGTGCGCGGCTGACCGCCGACGGTGGACGGGACGGGCTGGGGCATGAACCCGAGGATCAGCCGGAGGGTCGCGGCAACGGTGAGGGCGAGGGCCACCAGCCAGGGTGCACGGGCGGATTCCCCGGGCGCGCGGTGCCCGCCGGCGCGGAAGAGGACGGCGGCAAAGCGTACGCAGTAGCGTTCCAGATCAAGGTTCGGTCCAGGAGTTCGTGTCTGTAGGTCTGCACCCACCTTTCCATGATCGAGTTCATGCTCGGCATCTGGATGCCAGTGAGGACGACCTCGATCCCTGCGTCCTTGAGGACGGCATCGAACAGCTGGGGGAACTTCCCGTCCCGATCGCGGATCATGAATCGCGCCCGGCAGCCGACGTCCTTGAGGTCCATGACCAGGTTCTTCGCAGCTTGCGTTACCCAGGAGGCGGCCGGGTGTGCGGTGGCGCCCAGGATCCGGAGGCGGCGACTGCTGTGTTCGATCACCGCGAGTACGTACATCCGCGTGCCGGACAAGGTGACCGTCTCAAAGAAGTCGCAGGCCAGGAGGGCGTCGGCTTGGGAGCGCAGGAAGTCGGTCCACGTGCTGGAGCTCCGGTCGGTCGCTGGATCGACGCCCGCGTCCTTGAGGATTTTCCAGACGGTCGAGGCAGCCACCTTCACGCCGAGCACGAGCAGCTCACCGTGCAGACGCCTGTAGCCCCAGTTTGGATTCTCCGTCGCCAGACGCAGTACCAGAATCCGGATAGAGCGCACCGTACGAGGTCGGCCGGGTCGCTTGGGCCGCGATAAGGCGGCATGCCGGCGCGATCTGATGGCGCAGGGCCAGGATCTCCACATCCTTGTCCCGGCCACTCATCGGCAGCAAACGCAGCACCGCGAAGGCATTCGTCACACCGAGGTAGGCCAGTCGTAGCAGCACGATCGATCATCATGACCCGCGCTCACTGCACTGCGCGAGAACGGCGTTCGTCGCCGCGACCGCCGGGACCTTGGCCTTCGGGTCGATGAGTTCGAACCCGAGTATGAGCCCGGTGCCTCGGACCTCTGCTGTGGCCATCGCGATCGGGCTGCCACGAGAGGGCGATATCGAGTTCGCGGTGAGACAGTTCATCAGGCCGTCCACCCGTCCGGCGGTGTCGCGAATCCACCCGCGCCCGACCAATGGCCAGGGCCGTCTACAGCTGTCTAGATGTGCTGTCTGGGGACGTTGGTGACGGGCGACGCGCCGTGGGGGGTGCTTGAACGGGGCGAGGGCCTCTGGTTGCGGTGTGGATTGCGACATCTGCACCGTCACGCAGGAGGCCCTCGTTGATCCACCGTAATGCCCCGCTGACCCCGACTGGCAGGCTGCGTCTGGCCCGGTGTGTCGTCGAGGACGGCTGGCCGCTGCGGCGGGCGGCCGAACGCTTCCAGGTCAGCCACACCACCGCCGCCCGCTGGGCCAGGCGCTACCGCCATCACGGGGCAACGGGCATGAGCGACCGCTCCAGCCGCCCCCACCACTCACCCCACCGGACTCCCGCCACCGTGGAGGAACAAGTGCTGCGGATGCGCCGCGAACACCGCATCGGCCCACTGCGGCTGGCCGCCCGCACCACCGTCGCCTCCTTCACCGCACACCGCATCCTCCAACGCCATGGCCAGCCACCTCTGTCCGCCTGCGACCGGGCCACCGGCGAATCCATCCGCCGCTACGAACGCTCCCGGCCAGGCGAACTGGTCCACATCGACGTCAAGAAACTCGGCCGTATCCCCGACGGCGGCGGCCACAAGATCCTCGGCCGGGCAGCCGGCCGCAAGAACCGCACCGGCACCGGCTACGCCTACCTGCACACCGCCCTGGACGACCACTCCCGCCTGGCCTACACCGAGAACCTGACCGACGAGACCGCCGCCACCTGCGCGGCCTTCCTGGCCCGCGCCACCACCTGGTTTACCGCCCAAGGCGTCACCATCGAGCGCGTGCTGACCGACAACGCCTGGGCCTACAGCAAGAACACCTGGCGCCGCACCTGCCGTGACCTGGGCATCAGCCCACGCTGGACCCGCCCCTGGCGGCCGCAGACCAACGGGAAGGTCGAACGCTTCCACCGCACCCTGCTGGACGAGTGGGCCTACCAGCGGCCCTACACCTCAGAAGCCGAACGTCAGGCAGCGTTTCCCGGCTGGTTGGACTGGTACAACTACCACCGACCCCACACCGGAATCAGCGGCCAAACACCAGCCAGCCGCGTCGCCAACCTCTCCGGACAGCACATCTAGAGCGGAAGCGGCGGCCACGCACCCCAGGGCTGGGACCACGTGTACGTGCGTTCCGCGTTGCCCGTCCGCCAGCGGCGTGGGGCCGTGGTCCCGAGCCAGTCCAGCGGTTCGACGCCGCCGGGCGACCCGCCGTCCAGCGCGAGCCGGACGGCCGCGCCGAGGTCGGCATCGGTCTGCGGGGTACGGGCGGCCGGGGCGACGGAGACGAACAGCGCGGTGCCGGAACGGGCCACCAGGTCCAGGAACTGACGGTTCAGCCGCCACTCGGTGGCCGGGGTACAGGGCACGCAGTCGGCATCCACCGCGTAGAAGCGGCTGTGCTGGGCCAGCCGGAAGGCGAGGGTGTTGATGCCCATCCGTCGGGTGCGCTCCCAGTGACGGCCCGAGGTGTCGTCACCGGTGCGCTGCACCTGCACCAGACCCGCCGCCAGATGTCCGACGGTGTTGCAGCCGAGCACCACGGCGTCCCCGGCCGCCTCGGCGATGGTCCGGTAGAGGCCCACCAGCACTTCGGCGGTGGTGCGGGTGCGGTCGGCGAGCCGCCATCCGGCACCGGCCATTTCGTGCGGTGTGTCCGGGTGGAAGCGGCCGAAGACGTCGTACGTGCTGAAGTCGTGCTTGATCAGCTCGAAACCCCAGGAGCGGAAGCGGGCGACATCGGCGGCGACGGTCGCCAGCGTCGCGTCCAGCGACGGGTCCAGGGGGATCCGGCCGGGAGCGCCGGTGTCCGTGCGCATCCCCTCCGTCGGCACCCGGGACAGCAGCGGCCGGAACCACAGGCCTGGCCGGGCGCCACGGTCGGCGATGCCCGCGGCCAGGCCCGCCATGTCGTCGAACAGCCCGGGCAGGCCGGTGTCCCACGGCCCTCCCGGGGCGCTTCCCCCGCCCTCCGTCCAGCCGTCGTCCACGACACAGAACGGCCGCACTGGATGGTCCCCGGCGAACTCGGCGATGGTGGCCGCGTCGCGCAGTACGGCGTCCGGGCCGAAGTCCTGGCCGTAGGCGTAGTACCAGTTGTTGCAGCCGACCACCGGCTGCGCGGGCACCAGCGGATCGGGGGACATGGCGGCGCACAGCTCCTGGAGCGCCGCGTACGGGGTGGTGTCCGCACCCGTCGCCACCCCGACCACCGTGGCGGCGGCGACCTCCCGGTCGCCCGGCAGCACAGGCAGGCCGCCGGAGCGTATGTCCAGCCACAGCGTGGTGCCGTCCTCGTCCACCGTCCAGCAGCACAGCGCCCCGGCGCGGGTCCGTACGCCCAGCCCGGCGCAGCCACCGGTCGCCGGGTCGGTGCTCAGCCAGTACCAGGGCAGGGGGCGTTCCGGCTGGACGCTGCGCCACTGCAACTCGCCGTACGAGCGCTCCCACGCATCGCCGAGTACCAGGGCGGGGCGGTGACCGCCGGCGTGGTGGCGCCAGCGCAGCGCCACCGTCGACAGGCCCTCCGGACCCGGCGCGGCGAGCACCAGCCGCAGGGCGCCGTATGGATCGTGTCGCGCCGTCACCTCGGCGCCGGGCACGGTCCAGCGGCCCGCCCCCGCCGGTGCGGCGGTGCGCGGGTCCCCGGACGGACCGGTGATCACATGGACGGAGTCGGGCAGCGGAACGTCGATCACGGACATGGTCCGTCACCCCTTCACGGCGCCGGAGGTGAGCCCCTGCACGATGTGGCGGCTCGCGAAGGCGAAGAGCACCATGGTTGGCAGGATCGTGAACACGGCCGCTGCGGACATCGAGCCCCAGTCGATGTTGAAGCTGGAGATGAATCCGTTGAGGGCCGTGGGGGTCGTCTTGTTGGCGTCGCTGTTCATCAGGGTCACCGACAGGAACAGCTCGTTCCAGCAGTTGACGAAGTTGAAGATGAACGCCGCCACGATCCCCGGACGCATCACCGGGAGCAGCACCCGGAACAGCGCCGCGAACCGGGAGAGGCCGTCGATCATCGCGGCCTCCTCCAGTGCGTCGGGGATGTTCTCGAAGAAGCCGCGGAGCATCACCGTGCAGAAGGGGATACACACGGCGATGTAGACGAGGATGAGCCCGAGCCGGTTGTCGACCAGCTTCAGGTCGGTCATCAGCAGATACAGCGGGCCCAGCGCGATGAAGGCCGGGATCATCTGGGTGACCAGGGCGGCCGTCAGCAACGCGGACTTGGTGCGGAACTCGAAGCGCGCCAGCACATACGCCGACAGCATCGAGATGGCGGTGGCGACCGCGCCCGCGACGGTCGCGACGATGAGGCTGTTGGTGAGATAGGTCCCGAAGTCGGCCTTGTTGAACAGTGCGCTGTAGTTCTCCAGCGAGAAGTGCTCGGGCCAGTAGGCGAGGGGGAAGGCGAAGATGTCGCCCGGCGCCTTCAGCGAGGTGATGGCGATCCAGTACAGCGGGAACACGGTGAAGGCCAGCCACAGCACCAGGAAGACGATCCGGACGGCCCGGCCCGCCGTGGTCTCTTTGCCGGTCACGACTTCACCTCTCGCCTCTCGCGCGTGGCCAGCAGGAAGAACACCGTGAACAGCAGCAGCCCCGCGACCACGAGGAGGCCGAGTGCGGATGCCTTGCCGTAGTCGCCCTGCTGGGTGATCTTGATCATCCAGGTGGTCACGATGTGCGTCTCGTTGTTGGGCCCGCCACCGGTCATCCCGAAGATCAGATCGGGGAAGTTGAAGATCCAGATGACCCGCAGCAGCACGGTGAGCACCAGCGTGACCCGGATATAGGGGATGGTGATCTGGAAGAGCGTGCGTGCCTTCCCGGCCCCGTCCAGCGCCGCGGCCTCGTACAGCTCGTCGGGGACCGACTGGAGCGCGGCCAGGATCATGATGGCGAAGAAGGTGACGCCGTACCAGATGTTGGCGATCAGTACGGCGATCATCGCCTTGTGCGGATCGGCCAGCCATGCCACCGGCTCGTCGATCAGCCCCGCCTTCTGGAGCAGGTCGTTGACGACGCCGAACTCGCTGTTGAACATCCAGCGGAACAGGATGCCGATGAGGAAGCCGGAGATCGCCCAGGGGAAGAAGATCAGCGCCTGGTAGACGCCGCGGAAGCGGAACCGGCGGCGCAGCCACAGGGCGAGCGCGAAACCGATCACGAGCTGGGGCACGATCGAGCCGATGACCCAGACGCCCGTGTTGCCCAGCACGGTGCCCCAGTTGGGGTCGGAGAAGACACGGTGGAAGTTGTCCAGGCCCACCCAGGAGGTGTCGCTGAGATCGTTCAGATCCCAGTGGCGGAAGGCCATCTGGCTGCCCGCGATCATGGGGTAGTACGTGAACACCGCCACGAAGATCGCGGCCGGCGCCATGAAGGCGGCGATGAGCAGGCCCCGGCGGGTCGTGAACTCCCGCTTCCGGCCGCCCCGTGGCCCGTTCCGGGCCCGCGGGGCGGCTTGCTTCCGGACGGGGCGCGAAGTCTTCGGCCCGGTCGTCGTCGCTGACGTGGCGGGCATCCCTACTTCTCCTGCTCCCACTTCTTGGTCCAGTACGCGTCCCAGCCCGCCAGCAGCTCCTTGGGCGACATCTTGCCGATCACCATCTTCTGCACGTCGGCGTCGGACTTCTGCTCCCACTCGCTCCACCAGGTCACGCCGCGCGGCTGGCTGACGTTGAGATAGGTGTCGGGGTGCTTGGTCATGGTGACGTAGGACGACCACGGGCCGGTCTTGTAGAACGGGTCCTCGGTCGCCGACTTGAGGATCGGCACCAGGCTGTTCTTCTTGGTGAAGTCCGTCGACGCCTTGCCCTGGGACAGGAACTTGATCAGCTTGACGGTCTCGGCCTTGTGCTTGCTGCCCTTCGCGATGCCCCACCCGGCGGTGGCCAGCGGCTGGACGGCCTTCCCGCTGGGTCCGGCCACCAGCGGAGCGGTGTCCCACTGCTCCTTCGAGATCGACTTGGACTCGGAGACCGTGGCGATGACTTCCGGATCCTGGAGCAGGAAGGCCGTGGAGCCGTTGGAGAACGCCTCGACCATCTCCGGATAGCCCCAGGACACGGACGACTTGGGCGATGCCTTCTTGAAGAGTGTGAGGTAGGTCTTGAGGGCGTCCAGGGCCTCGGGCGCGGAGAAGATCGTGCGCCCGTTCTTCAGCTTGTAGCCGTTGGCGAGGTCGACCTTGTCGGCCACGTACGCCTCGATGATGGCGGTGGCGTTGCTGTTGGCGTTGGCCCCGCCGCGGAACGCGTAGCCGTAGCGGCGCTTCGCCGGGTCGTTGATGGCGGACGCCTGGTTCAGCAGCTGGTCCCAGGAGGCCGGGGGCTTGCTGAACCCGGCGTCCTTGACCAGGTCCTTGCGGTAGAAGAGGCTCAGCCCGTAGAAGCCGTAGGGGACGAAGAAGGTACGGCCCTTGGCGTCCTCGGACGCCTTGACGGCGTTCTCCGTCATGGCATTCCAGCCCTGCCAGCCCTTGAGGTCCTTCGCCATGTCGTACAGCCAGCCGTTGTTCGACCACGGGCCGACCGTGATGTCCCGTACCTCGAGCGCGTCCACGCCGCTGCCGGACTGGAGCATCTGCTGGATCTTCTGATCGGCCTGTTCGGTGGGCGGCGAGATCAGGTTGACCTTGATCTTGGGGTTCTGCTTCTCGAAGTCGGCTATGAGCCCCTTGAGCAGATCGGTGCGGGAGGGGTTGGTCAGGCTCTCGACCATGTTGAGCGTGACCGTGCCATTCGCGTTCGGACTCATGGCGGAACAGCCGGTCAGGACCATCGCCGCGGCGGTGCCGAGGGCGAGGGCTGCCGTCCTTCTCCTCATCGTGCTGACCTCTTTCTTTGGTGCGGGCCGCGCTCGGAGCGGCTTGGGGAGTCGGGGGTGGGGAGGGGAGTACGGTGTCGCGCCGCTATGGCGCGCCGTGCCGCCGGCGAGCCGCGCGGGCCCACTCAGCGAGGACGGGGACGCAGGTCTCGGCGAAGTGCTCGTAGTCGGCGGCGGTGTTGTAGACGTGGGCGGACACCCGCAGATAGCCGATGCCGCCGAAGCTGGTGAAGGCCGCCTCGACACCCAGCTCCCCGGCGACCCGGTCGCGCAGCGCGTCGGCCTCGACGCGGGTGGTGCCGAGCCCCTCGGGCAGCCGCACCAGACGCATCCCGGGGACCGGCATGCCGACGTCGACGCTGCTGTCGGCGCCGGTCAGCTCGGTGAACGCGGCACCGATGACCTGCGCGGCGTAACCGGCCAGGTGGTCCATATAGCGGCGGGCGTGCCTCCAGCCCCAGGTGTGCTCGATGAAGCCGAGCGCCGTCGGTGCCGCCAGATAGCAGGTGGCATCCACCGTGCCCTGCTGGTCGAAGCGGTCGGGGTACGGGTCCTCCGCACCCCATGAGTCGATCGGTGGGTAGAGCCGCTCACGCAGCGGACCACGGGCGACGAGCGCTGCGGTGCCCCGGGGCGCGCATCCCCACTTGTGCAGGTTTCCGACCCAGAAATCACAGGTCAGCCCCGAGAGCGGGGCGGGGAGCAGACCAGGTGCGTGCGCACCGTCCACGAGCAGCGGGATCCCACGCCGCCGAGCCTCCGCGCCGATCCGCTCCACCGGCAGCCGGCGGGCGGTCGCCGAGGTGATCTGGTCCACCACGATGAGGTCCGTCGCCTCGGACAGTTCGGCGAACACGGCCTCGCACGCCTGCTCCTCATCTGCGTCGAGGGGTACCCGCGCGGTGCGGACCCCGCCATCCCAGCGGTCGCGCGCCAGCCGCTCGGCGCCCATGGTCACGGCGCCGTAACCGTGGTCGGTGACGACGATCTCCCCGCCGCGGCGGCGGTCGAGGGCGGCGTACACGGTGCTGATGCCCGCGCTCGCGTTCGGCACCAGGGCCAGGTCGTCGGCGGCCACCGCCAAGAAGTCGGCGATCTCGACCCTGGTGTCGGCGATCCGCTGGGGCAGCGCCGGGAACCACACCACCGGGGAGCGCTCCATCTCCACCCGCAGCTGCTTCTGCCGCTCCTGTGCCACCAGGGGAACCGCGCCGAAGGAACCGTGGTTCAGGTGTCTCATGGCAGGGTCCAGCGTCCACGCCCGGTCGGCGGGACGGCCGTCGGCCAGCAACAGGGGGCGTGGCGCCGCGATGACATCGGTCTCGCTCACATGAGTCCCGATCTGCCGGGGTCCGGGTGGTCCGAGGGGCGTCAGAAACGAGAGAGATCTGATCGCAACCGGAACACGTATGATGACTCGGCATCCTGCATGACGGATTCCCTGCAATCAAGGGGTGTAGCAGCGTGGATCATCAGATGACTTCCGATCGATACCTCGGAGATATCTGATGAATCGGTACAGTGCGACGAAGGGCGCGGGACCGCGCCCCGCCCGTTCGGGAGGAATCGGATGTCCGCAGTCGACAAGGCGTTCCACGGCCTACGCCACATGATCGCCATCGGGCGCCTCAGCGCCGGAGGGCGCATTCCGCCCGAGGGCGAGCTGTGCGAGGAACTCGGCGTGTCCCGGGGGTCGTTGCGCGAGGCCGTACGGATGCTCGCGGCCCTGGGGGTGATCGAGCCGCGGCACGGCTCCGGTACTTATGTCTCCCAGCTCAGGCCGGAGGACATCATAGGTAGCCTGTCGCTCACCCTGGAACTGCTGCCGCTCTCCGGTCTGCTGGAGGTGTACGAGATCCGGCGTGTCCTGGAGTCCCACGTCGCGGCGCAGGCTGCGGCCCGCAGCACCCCGGAGACGGTGCGAGAACTCTTCGCGCTCATCGAGGCCATGGACGCCACCGACGACCCCACCGAGGCATCGGACCTCGACCACCGCTTCCATGCCGAGATCGCCACCGCGGCCGGAAACCCCGCCCTCGGCTCCCTGCTCTCGGTCTTCCGCGCCCGCTCCCGCAAGTACCAGATCTTCACTCTCCCCGAGGGCGAGCAGATGCGGCGCAAGAGCGACGAGGATCACCGCCTGCTGGCCACCGCGATCGCCGACCGCGATCCGCGCGCCGCCGCCGGAGCGGCCGAGGCCCATGTCGCCCAGACGGAGCGATGGCTGCGCGCCTTCATGCCGCCCATGGAGGAGGACTCCCCGGCCTGACGCGTTGCGTTGCGTTTGATCGGGCGTCCTGGCGTTGGCCGTTCGCCCCCTATGAGGTCTTGCTTCGCGCCCGCCGGCGCCGGCCTGGCGGCCGTCCAGACCGGCGGACGGGGCGACGTCACGCGGGGACGCCGAGCGGCGGATGCTCGAGCACGCGGGGCTTGTACTCGACCAGCTGGATACGGCCGTCGAAGGTGCGGTGCTCGATCATCTCGAGGGCGACGTCCGGATAGCCGTCGTAGATGCGTTCTTCGCCCGTGGCCCCGGTGATCACCGGGAACATCACGACCCGGAAGCGGTCGACGAGTCCGGCTCGTAGCAGGGACCGGCACAGGCTGAGGCTGCCGATCGTGCTGAGGAGTCCCGAGCCACTCGACTTCATGGCGCGGACCGCCTCGACGGCGTCGTCGCGGACGATCGTGGAGTTGGCCCACGTCAGCGGCTCCTCGAGTGAGGAGGAGAACACCACCTTGGACGCTTGCGTGAGCTCGTCGACGGACGCCTCTTCCTCGGGCCTGAACTCGTCTTGGCCATCGGGGACCTCGCCTGCGGCGAAGCCGGACATCAGGCGGTAGGTGTTCGCTCCCATCAGGTAGGTGGCCTCGGGCTGCTCGCCGAGCCATGCGAGGTACTCCGGGCCCTCGAGGCCCCAGAACCCGGGCCATCCCTTTCCCGATGCGTGGCCGTCGAGGGAGGTGATGAAGTCGACGAGAAGCTCCGACATGGCGGTGTCCTTTCCTGGGTGTCTGAGCTTGGACCGGCCGGGAGCCACAAACTCATCGGCCGCGCTGTGGAGTAACCAGCTCAGCCCCACCCGCGAACGGCCCCACAACCAGATCCCTGACGGTCCCGCTCCGGGCCGTCCCCCGGGGGCCACTTCGGAACGTCCGACATACACAGAACATCCACAAAACGGGGCCACGTGAAGTCGTCATGGTGGAGCCGCTGAACAACGTCACGGCCACCGCTCGATGTCGATCGTCGGATCGCATGCGATCCAGCCCTGGCGCTGCCACCAGCCAATTGCCTTGCGCGCGATGGGCAGCTCCCGGTTGACGGTGTTGGCGTCCATCTCGTCCGCGCGGGCAGCCGCGAGTTCGGCCAGCGCCTCCGGCAGCGCCGGATCGTCGATGACCGTGATGGGGACGGGAGGCGACTTCGTGCTGCGGCGGTCCGGTCCGGTCGGTGCTCGCTCGCCGGCGAACATCCATCCCCACGTCGTCAGCGAGATCCGGTGGATCCGGGCGGAGCCTGCGGAGGGGTGAGAACCGCGCCGGTCCGGTGAGCGATGACCCCGTAGGGAAGCCCACGAAACGCCGCGATCCGGCCCTGGCGGAGGCCACGCACCAGACCGCAACGGGTGGCCGCGAAAGGCGCGTGTCCGGCGCGCTCGGTCATGCCCGCGCTTCGAAGACAAGGTTGGCGCCGCGGGTGTCGTCTGCTGACACGAAGAAGCCGCCGGGCAGCGGACGGATGGCGAACCCGTTGCCTTCGATGACCGACTTGGCCCTGCCGAGGTCGTTGACCGCGACGGTCTGAGCCGCGAGGTACGGCAAGGTCGGGGCCTTCTCGCCGGGAAGAATCTCGTCCAGGGCTGACAACGGCACGATCTCCAGGCCGCCGACCCGCAGAGCGAACACATGGCGCGGCCCAATCCGGCGCGCGGGGATGCCGAGCACTTTCCGGTATCGCTCCACGTAGCGGTCGGTTTCCTCGTCGGCGACCACGAGCGTGACCCGAGACAGGCCCACCGCCCCGTTGGGGTGGTCGAGGAATCTCGGCTGGTGAATGAGGTCCAGCCCCTGGACCTCTGCGATGCGAACGCCTCCCTCGGGAGCGAGGGGAGGATCCACCTGGATCACCCGCGCCCGCAGCGTCCCGATGCCGTCGGGCGTCGGAATGTCGCGTTGCAGCATGAGGACACCCGTGGTGGATACCCTTTGCTCGGCAAGCCTCCGATCGACGTGATCGGCGTCACCGCAGCCGAAGACGTAGCCCCGGAGCCCCTCGTGCGCAGCTGCGAGTCGACGCACGCCCCACGGATCCGGCAGGCTGCTGTCCAGGTGACCGAGCAACTCGATGTAGTTCTCGCCGAAGACGGCGCAGCGGTTGGCCGTGCCGAGAGACTGTCGTTCGCCGTCGGGTTGTGCGGTACCTGTGTGTGTTGACCGCGGTGTGAGCGTGAAACCGAGTGCCTCATAGGTGTCGTACAACCCGTTGAGGTCGGTGACCGCCACGACCACGGAGTGGTCAAGGTAGTCAACATCCACGGATGTGCTGCTCACGGAGTCTTCCTCGCTCTCGATGATCTCAGACACTGATCGCCGGTTGCCCGCTGTACTTCAGCTCCCGCAGATGCGCCAACGTCGCCGCCACCGCGTGCAGGCAGCTGTCCTCAAGCCGCTGGAACTGCGCTTCTTCCTTCAGCCCCCGGAAGAACCACCGCCGCCTCCAACCGGAACCTGAAACGCAGGCACAACCGGCCACCCTCGCCGTACTCGGTGTCGTTGTAGATCACACCCGGCTCTGGCCCTGAGAGGCGGTCGAACCGCACGGTGTTCCGGGTGGAAGGCGATCCGTTCCCGCATCGGGACGTCGGCGAAGACGACGTCCGGACCAGGCCGCCCTCGTACTCCTCGACAACCCAGCTTGGGTCCGCCTGCCTGGCCGTCGTCCACAGGGGCCGCGCGGCTCAGCTCATACACGACGCCTCCACGGCAAACGAGTGCACGAACACTCCACAGCTTGTACCCCTGGGGGGTATAGCGTCAAGGGCGGGCGATGCCGTCCAGGATCCGGCGCGGAAGGCTGCCGCCGGGCGAAGAGCGGCTGACAGCAGGGCCTGGTCCGGCCGCCCAGAGTGCAGCAGGTTGACGATCCGGGTGGCGGCGCTGCGGCGGTCGTAGAGTTCCTCGGCCAGGGCGTGCAGGTGTTGTTTGTCGGGGTGGACATCGATACCGCCGGCGGTGAGGTTGCTGCGCTCCAGCCAGCGGCAGCGGTCCAGGGTGCGGGCGAGGGCGGCCGCGCGCGTAAGGGCCGCCGTAGGCCGGGGCGTCCAGGAGTTCCGCGCTGTGCCTGGCCACCGCGATCAACAACGGGACTGCTGGCTCCGTACGGCGGCGTACGGCCCCGAAACACTCGACTACAGAGTGATACGGCTTGTCGCGGAGAGTTGCCGCACGGCATCATCGCGGGTCGGAGGCCGTTTCCGCAGGCAGTCGGCGCCCGGGTGTCTCGGCCGAGAGGTGCCTGCTCGGTGTCCGTTGTAGAACTGCTCGAACGCGCGCAGTGCGTGGAGAAAGTGTCGCCGGTTCCAGACCAACGTCCGGTCCAGGAGTTCGCGGCGACAGGTCTGTATACAGCTGCGGATGCCGAAAATGATGCCCAGCCTGGTGAGAAGCGTGTTGACCGACACGCTTCTCACCAGCCCTGCCGCATCAGCGTGATCCAGATCTTCGGCGAGCCGTATGTGCCGCCGGACTGGGTGAACACATCTTTCACCGCCTCGGCCAGCTGCTGCCGGCGGACCTCACGCCCGGTGGGCTTCCAGATGCTGTGCATGGTCCTTTGGTCGCCGATCGCCCCGACGACGGACGCCGGGTCCGTCACGGCTACGTCACCCACAGGACCATGCAGCGTTTGAGGACACCACGCTCCATCGCGAGTTCCTTGTTGTCCCGTTTGAGCTGGGCGTTCTCCCGCCGCAGCCGCTCCAGCCCCCTCGCGGAACTCCGCATCGAACTTCCGTCGCTTCTCTGCCATGACTCCCAACTTCCCCTGGCAGTCACGGTCTCTACGCCACGAGGGGAGGGACACCGCAAGGTCCCCGCCCGCGTGGAGGCAGACTTTGGTGGGTGCTTTACGGCTTGTCGGCGAGAGACAACAAGCGTCTGGCCCGTTGCAGGACGGGCCGGTCGACCATCTGTCCGTCCACTCGGGTGGCGCCGCCGTTGCTTGCACTGCTTGCCTGGATTACTCCTCGGGCCCACTGGATCTCCTGGTCAGTAGGTTGCCAGGCGCGGTGCACCGTGGCCACTTGAAGGGGATGCACACACAGTCGGCCCCCGAAGCCCAGTGCCCTGCTTCGCCGTGACGAGGTTGCCAAGCCTTCCTCGTCGTCAAGACGGGTGTGAACACCGTCCAGCGGGGAGGGCAGCCCGGCTGCCTGTGAAGCATTTACCAAAGAGGAACGGGCCCACAGCAACTCCGGCTCCTCTGGTGGGGAGGGCGTGATTCCTGTGTCGAGGGCGTAGTCGACACTCCCGAACAGCAGTCGTCCCACTCTCGGCAGACCGGCGATCGCTCCGGCCTCCCGCAGGCCGATCGCGCTCTCTATCAGTGGTAGCAGGCTGACCCCATAGGGCAGGTGGTCGATGACGGAGGCCACTTGCTCGGCAGTCGAGCACTTGGGCAGGACCACCCCCCGTAGCGCCGGTGCCTCGGCGAGAGCAGCGAGGTCCTCGGCATGCCAAGGACTCCCTGGGGCATTGATACGCACCACGCTGCGGTGTCTGACCAGCCACCGGATGGCTGCTGCACGGGCGGCGGCCTTGTTGTCGGCCGGTACTGCGTCCTCCAGATCGATCAGAACAGCATCCGCGCCGCTGGAGGCGGCCTTGGAAAATCGGTCAGGCCGGTCTCCCGGCACAAACAGCATGGTTCGTTCGGAGAATTCCATGTTCGTTCCTCTGTGAGGCAAGACCTTAGACGGCCACGAAGACCAGCCAGGCAGCCACCGGAGCCAGCCCGCACACTCCCGCTCCCCAGCGCAGCAGTCCTCGGTAGGCGTCGTCTCGCTGGTGCTCGGGTGCGTTGGCGATGACCAAAGCGCCGTTGGTGGAGAAGGGACTGGCGTCGACCACGGTCGCCGACGCTGCCAGGGCGATGACCATACCGGTCGTTCCGATGGCCCCCGACGCGAGGAAGGGGACTGCCAGTGGCATCAGTGCTCCAAGGATGCCGGTCGTGGAGGCGAAGGCGGAGACGACACCGCCCACGTAGCAAATGATCAATGCGGCCAGCAGCGGCGCGCCGATCGCTGCGATCATCCGTCCAAGGGAGTCGACTATGCCCAGGCTCTGTAGGAGTGCGATATAGGTGACGATCCCGCACACCAGCAGAACCACCGACCAGGAGATCTCTCGCGACGCCTGCTGCGCGGTGTGCCGGAACAGCAGCGCAAGCCCTGAGGCCAGGGACAGAGCGAGGAACCCTGTGTCGAGGGAGAGGACCGTGGTGCCGAGGACAAGGGCGACCATGGCGCAGAGGGTTACTGCCTGTTCTGCTCCCAGCACGATCGTGGAATCCGCCGCACGGCCGTCGGAGGTGAGGGCTTGCGTCCGATGGATGCGCTGACGGCCGAAGACCACCTGGGTGACCACCCCCACAGCGACGTTGAACGCGAAGGTGCTGACGAACAGTTGCCAGCCGTTGACCGTCAAATGGCTGCTGTGCAGGGAGGAATTCACGATCCCGCCGAGGACGCCGGTGGGAGCGAAACTTCCGGCGGCGGCTCCGTTCACCGCCATCAGACCGACATACAGGGGACTGATACCACGCTCCACGGCGAAGGTGATACCGAGCGGGGCGACGATCGCGACTGCTGCCGGGGACGCCGCTCCTGTGGCACACAGCAGCGCGGCAAGACCGAACAAGACCCATGGCATGACGCCGAGCCGCTGCCCGGCGACTCGGACGGCGGCGTGCACCATCCACTCGACGGTCCCGTTGACCCGGGCGATCCCGAAGAGGAAGGTCACCGCGACGAGCACGACGAACATCTCGGCGGGAAAGCCATCCAGCACCTGCTCGGGGGTGTGGCCAAGCCAGACGCATCCCACAAGAAAGGCCGCCACCAGGGCAAGCACGCCCATGTTCAGTCCGCGCAGGCTCGACACCGCGAAGACGGCTGCGAGTACGAGTACACCGATCAGCTCTGTGGACACGCCGTACCTCCCTCACGGGTGTCGTCCTTGGCGGCGTCGAGCCAGGCGAGCACTGCGTCGGTGTGTTCGCCCAATGCCGGAACGGGCCTCAGGCGCTGGGGGCCGTCTGCTTCACCGTGGAACGTGACCGGGGGGATCAGCCCAGTCAGCGGTCCCACAGGACTGTCGAAGGTCGCCCAGCGGTCCCGCTCCCGAAGCTGGGGGTGGTCGCTGAACTCCTGCATGTTGCGCTGATACGCGTAGGCGATTCGGGCCTCCTCCAAGCGGTTCACCAGTTCCCTGGCGGACAGCTTGCTCGTCACCTCACGCACCAGCTTGTCGAGATCGGTGCGGTGCGCCACTCGGTCCGCGTTCCCTGCGAAGCGGTTGTCGCCGACCAGATTCCTGCGTTGCAGGACGACTTCGCAGAACGAGGCCCACTCCCGCTCGTTCTGGAGACCGAGCAGGACCGTCTGCCCGTCCCGGGTGGTGAAGGGACCGTAGGGCGCGATCGTGGCGTGGCTGGCACCGGTGCGCGCCGGTGCTGTCCCTCCGTAGCGGGTGTAGTACTCCGCGTATCCCATCCACTCGCCCAGCGCCTCCAGCATGGAGACCTCGATCTGTGATCCCCGCCCGGTACGAGCCAGCTTCAGCAGTGCGGTGAGGATGCCGGAGTAGGCGTACATGCCGGCGCATATGTCGGCGATGGACAGCCCGACCTTGGAAGGGGTATCGGGGGTGCCGGTGATGGACAGCAGCCCGGCTTCACTCTGTACCAGGAGGTCGTAGGCTTTGCGGTCGCGGTAACTGCCGCTGCTGCCGTAGCCGGAGATGTCACAGGTGATCAGCCGGGAATGGCTGACGGCCAGGGCGTGATGTCCGATACCCAGCCGGGCGGCAGCTCCGGGCGCCAGGTTCTGGACCAGGACGTCGGCCCGGTCGATCAGCGCGTGCAGGTGCCGGTTGCCCTCCGGTGAGCGCACATCGAGCTGCACGCTTTCTTTGCCACGATTGAGCCAGACGAAGTGACTGGACATGCCTCGTACGGTGCGGTCATAGCCACGTGCCAGGTCACCGCTGCCCGGTCGCTCGATCTTGATGACCCTCGCGCCGAGGTCGGCGAGTTGCCGCGTTGCGAAGGGGGCGGCGACGGCCTGCTCGAGAGACACGACGACTAGCCCGCTCAGGGGTCCGGCGGAGTGGTCAGGGGGTGGATCGCCCATAAGGGAATGCGGCTCGGACATGGGGTCCCTCCCATGGAGTCTCGATTGGATGTGGGGACACTTTGCGGCCGTGCCCGGGCTATGTGAAATGACGAATCTCGTCCCACTCCATGCACCTGGCGTATAGTCCAAGCATGGAGATCCGAGAGTTGCAGTGGTTCGCCGCACTGGCGGAGCATGAGCACGTCACGCTCGTCTCGGAGCGGATGAACATCTCGCAACCGACGTTGTCCCGCGCCATCAGACGGCTGGAAGCTCGAGTCGGCGTGCCACTGTTCGACCGGCACCAAAACAGGCTGCGCCTGAACAGGTACGGCGAAGTCTTCCGGGCCCATGCCCTGCGTGCCATCGCCGAAATCGAGACCGCAGAACAACGCATCGCCGCGCTGATCGACCCGGACGCCGGCACGGTGGCCCTCGGCTTCCTGCATTCCTATGGAACGTGGCTGGTGCCCGAACTTCTCGCGGGGTACCGCTCCCGCGCTCCACGTACTGCGTTCGAGTTGCGCGGTGATGCTGCCGATTCGGTCGTCGACGGCGTTCGGTGCGGGCGCCTGGACCTCGGTTTGACCAGCCCGCGGCCCGCGGGGGACGACCTGGAATGGGTGCCCCTGCGGGAGGAGCCGTTGTGCCTTCTTGTGCCTGTCGGCCATCGCCTGGCCAGGCGCAGCTCGGTCAAGCTGTCCGAGCTGGCCGAGGAGGCGTTCGTCGCTCTGCAACCAGTCTTCGGGCTGCGTCAGATCACAGAGCGCCTCTGTGCCGCTGCGGGCTTCACACCCCGTGTTGCCTGGGAAAGCACCGAACTGAGCACGCTGCGCTCATTGGTCGAAGCCGGCATGGGCGTGGCCGTTGTACCCACTACCGGCAGCCTTGACCGGCAAGGCGCCGTCGTCGTTCTCCTGAGTGATCCTGGAGCCACTCGCACGGTCGGGGTCATCACCCCTGCGTCGGGTCTCCGCTCACCAGTGGCACAGCGCTTCCTCGACTACGTCTGCTCCACAGCTCATGCATCATACGCATAGTCTCGGTGAAAATTCGCTATTTCACACACGGATCGAGGGCTTCCGACAATGAGGCCATGACCATTCTGAGCCGCACAGAAGATTCCTCCCCGCCGCAGCCCGTCATAGGGTGGGCGGGTCGGTACTTCGAGGACTTCACCGCAGGAGACGTCTACCGACACCCTCTGGGGCGTACAGTCCTCGAGACGGACAACTCCTGGCTGACCCTGCTCACCCAGAACACCGCCCCCCTCCACTTTGACCGGCACTATTCGGCAGGGACAGCCTGGGGCCGCCCCTTGGTGGACTCCACCTTCACTCTGGCTCTCGTGACCGGCCAGAGCGTGACCGACATCTCCCAGCATGTGATGGCCAACCTTGGCTGGGACCGCGTTCGTCTGCCCAATCCGGTGTTCGAGGGCGACACCATCTACTCCCAGTCGGAGGTCCTCGGCGTCCGCGACTCGAAGAGCCATCCCGAGGTGGGGATCGTCACCGTCCGAACCATTGGATACAACCAGACGGGCGTCATCGTCATCACGTTCGAGCGGACTCTGATGGTCTATCGCCGCGGGCATGGCCCGACATTCGCTGATGTCGAGCCCGTCTGGGACGAGCGGTCCCGCAGAGCCGCCGGCCTGGAAGGTCACTGAAAAAGTTGCGGGTCAGGGCCTCGGCCGGCCAGGGCCGGGGCCGGCCTTGTCGGCATGCAGGGGGAATGGGCCGGGGAGACGGGCGGGCCAGCTGTGCGCGACCAGGTCTGTGTCCAGTTTCTGGGCCAGCACTGTGAATAGTTCCTCGCTCAGCTTCGGCCGGGACGCCAGGCCCTTCGGCGGCATGGGGTTGCCTGCTCCAGGGTCCTGTGCGGGCGGTGCTCGTTGTAGAAGGATCCGGACTCGCGCAGGGTGTGGAGAAGGTGGCTCAGCAGGGATCCGTGTCCGCCCTTTCCACGCTGCTCGACCTGCTGCTGATCTACATGCTTCGAGCCTGGCTTGAGGACGAGTCCGACCGCGGCGCGCCCGGCTGGTCCGCAGCGCTTGCCGACCCCGTTGTCAGTGCCGCTCCGAGCCCAGGATGACCGCATGACCGCTAGTGTCCAGTCATCCCGATTGTGTTAATTCGAGTTGTTGTTGACATTCAGTGTTGCGAACGGGTTCGTGGCGCCGTGCCGCACATAGCTAGTCGGTCTCCTGCGGCCGGTTCGATCACAAGACTTGGAAGGATCGCTTGGACAGCCCGAACCGGTAGCCCGTGATCGTCGTCCGGACGGGCGCTTCGGCGTCGGTCGCGACTCCGAGGGTGACGAACATCGGCGTGTAGTGCTCGACGGTGGGGTGCGCGAAGAGCACTCCGGGGGCGAGGCTGCGGTAGTTCATCAAGGTGTCGAGGTCACCACGGGCGAGGGCGTCGGCTGCCCAGGCATCGAAGTCGGCGGACCAGGACGGCACGACGTTGTGCACGAACTGGTCCCGGGTGAGGAAGGGAACCCCGTGCGTCATGTAGCCCGACCCGACCACGAGCACGCCTTCCTCGCGCAGACCCCGCAGCCGACCGCCGATGTCCATCAGCCGGGCGGGGTCGTGTGTGGGCAAGGACATTTGCAGGACCGGAACGTCGCCGTAGGGGTACATGGTTTTCAACGGGACCCACGCACCGTGGTCCAGGCCGTGGCTGGCGTGTTGGTGGAACGGTTCGCTGTCCGGCATCGAGGCCGCGACCCGGGCGGCCAGTGCGCTGGCGTCCGGTGTTTCGTAGGTCATCTGGAAGTACCGCTGGGCGAAGCCCCCGAAGTCGTAGACCAACGGCGTGTTAGGGCCCGACGCCGACAGGCTGAGCGGCACCGATTCCCAGTGCGCGCTGACGATCAGGATCGCCGTCGGCTTGGGCAGCGCCTGGGACCAGCCGAACAGCTCGCTCATCCACACCGCGTCCTCGAACAGCGCCGGAGAGCCATGGCTGAGGTAGAGCGCGGGCATCGGCCCATCGGCCGGCGTCCAGCGACGCTGATCGCGACTGGCGGGAGCCTGCACCCTCATGAACTGGTCGTAGACGGCCGCAGGATCGGCAGCAGCATTCATGGTTGACCTTACTAGGCGGTTTGTGGAGACGAACGTCTGTCTCGAATTCAGAAGGTGACCCGCGAGTGCTGCCCGAGGCGAGGATGGCGAGTCCTTCGGCGGCGTGGTCGAGTCGAGGACCTGGGCGGCGCTGACCTGCATGGAGCCTTCCGCGCCCTTCGTCGCGACCGGCGTGGTGACCTCGCGGGTGGCGTGTGCCGTCACCTTACGGCCGGTGAGGCCGACAGCGGCGAGGGTGTCCTCGTCAGGTCCCGTGGTGGTGAAGGAGACCCCGCTGCTCGCTGCCAGCGTCGGCGGCGTCGCCGAGGCTGTCGACGTACTCGTGCGGAACCATGCCGGACTTGGCACCGGCGGCGAGGATGTTGTCGAAGGTGCTTGCCGCGTTCAGCTGCGTGTGCCGACTCTGCACCGTCTACTGTGGAGTAGCAGTGGCGCCTTGGGCCGTGGGGCGTAAGACGAAGTCGTAGGTGAGGGTGCGGTAAGGTCGGTCGAATCCGCGAGCGTGGTGGTCGTGATGGCGGGTAGTGGTCTTGACCGCGTCGGCGGGGATAGCGCCTTCGAGGGTGCTGGCGACCAGTGGGTCGCCGTCGAAGTAGATCTGGGTGGTCAGTGGTAGGCATCCGTCGGCGGAGACGATCGCGTGGATGTGCAGCGGGCGCAGGCCTTGAAGCTGCAACGCTCGGGTCAGTGTGGCGAGTGGGCTGTCCGTGGCCAGGCCGAAGGTTTCGGTGCCGGGCATCACCGTGCGGAACTCGTAGCGGCCGTCGGCGTCAGCGATGATCCTGGCGCGGAGGTTGTCGGCGGGGATGCCGGTGGAGTCGTTGGGGATATTCAGCGGCTCGAAGTCGCTGGTGTCCATGCCGGAATAGACGTTGTTGGCGTCGATCTGCCAGATCTCCAGGGCGGCTCCGGGCAGCGGGTCGCCTGTGGTGGTGCGTACGGCCCCGGACACGATGAGGGGTTCTCCGGGTTCGTCGGGGCGCATGGGCAGGACGGCGGGGCTGTGCAGGACGGGGGCTCCGGGGCGGTGGGCGGGGCCCTCCATCTCCCAGTGACTCGCGCCGTCCTTCTCCGGGTGGGCGTAGGTCGCGCCCGCGGTTCCTTTGAGGACGGTCTTGTAGAACAGGATGCTCGCGGATGGCAGTTCGCCGGCGTCGGCGACCTGCTTCAGCCATCCGATCGTGGCAAACAGTTCGTCGAGGGTGATCTGGTGTTTGAGGATGACGTCGTCGACGGCTCGGCGCAGATCGGTGAACACGACCCGCAGTCGGCTTTCGGACTCGCTCACGTGCGTTGGCTCCTTTTCGGCGCAGGGACAGTGAGGCTCGGATGGACGCGGTGACGCGTCAGGAAAACAAGTGCGGCGGCGTTCCACTACGACGGGGCTTCCCAGAACGCCGTGTGACCGACCTCGTTGAGCACGCGGAATTCCGTGCTGGGCAGGTGCCGGGCGAGGTATCGCATGAGGGCCGACGGTGTCAGCAGGTCGGCGGTACCGACGAGCACCAGCGAGGCACCCAACTGTCAGCCGAGCCCGAGGCGGGGTGCAGGAACACGACTGCATCCCCACCACTACCCGAATCGGTGAATACAGCGGCCTCCCCGGCCAGGCAGAACCGGCACGCGAACCCCCTTTCGGCGCGATCGGTCAGCGCCGGATTCCGGCGACGAGCTTTTCCCAGTTCCGGAAGGCGATACGTTCGCGGTCGGCCTCGCCAATCGGTGCCGTTTCCAGGAAACGACGCGCGGATCCGGTACTCTCCCGGTTGAACGGGTAGTCCGAGGCATACATGATCCGCTCGACCCCCACCGTCTCCAGGCTCCACCGCAGGTACTTGTGGCTGGAGATGCCGCCCGGGGTGATGAAAATGTTCGAGCGGAAGTACTCCGCGATCGGACGCCGCAGGTCGGTGAGTTTGTCCATGGTCGCGACACGGTCGAGGTAGAACAGCACCACCTCGCCCCAGTGCCCCAGGATGACCTGAAGCTTGGGGAACCGGTCGAACACGCCGCCGACGATCATCCGGAGCATGGTCAGTCCGGCGTCGTAGTGCCAACCGAACGCCCCGGTCGCCAGCATGCTGTCCACCGGCTCGCCGAAACCGCGGTAGTAGGCCGCGGTGACGGCCGGGAACGGAACACTGGGATGCAGGTAGATCGGTGCGCGCAGATCCTCGGCAGCCTCATAGACGTCCCAGAATCCGGGCGCGTCCAGAGCCCGGCCACCGGAGTTCGCGTTGACCAGCGCGCCACTGAGCCGCAGCTCGGTGACCGCACGCCGCAATTCCTCGGCCGCGGCCGACGGTGCGGAGGTGGCGAGCGCCGCGAACCCCTGGAATCGCCCCGGGTGGCGGCCCACGGCGGCAGCGATCGCGTCGTTCGTGGGCGCCTGCAAGGGGACTGCCTCCGCCGCGTCGAGGTTCTGTAGCCCCGGCGTCGTCAGCGACAGCACCGCGGTGTCGATCCCGGCGTCCTCCATCGCGGCGATGCGTCCGCCGCCCAGGTCCAGCAACGCCGGCGTGATGTCACTGGCGACAGCCCACTTCATCATCGGTTCGGCGAGCTGGGGGTCGCGCCGCTTCCACGCCTCGAGCACGTCGGCGGTGACGAAGTGCTCTTCGAGCCCGTAAAGCTTCATCGAGACTCAGCTTCGGACGGACTTGAGCGCGCCGGCCCAGGACTCGAGCTGGCCGAACAGGACGGAAGCAGCGCTGTCGTGTATCGCGGAGGGCTTGAACACCGAGAAGTTCTCGAAGTCGGTGAGCAACGAGAATGACAACTGCTGGCGCACGTGGGCCAGTTGCAACTCGCTCGAGATCGCCCGCAGGTGCTCGATCGCCCGGAACTCCTTGATCTCGGCGGACCAGGCCTTCGTGTGCTCGCCCGCGTACGCGCCCCTGCTCGCCGGCACGGCCTCGTCCAGGTGCGGCAGCGGGTAGTCGAGCAAGTCGATCAGTTCGTAGTCGGCGTTCGCCCGCTCCTTGGCCTTGGCCAGCACCCAGTTCGCCACCGCTTCACCGTTACGGCCGGGACGGGTGCTGCCGAGGATGATGGCGAGCTTCAGGTCGCTCATGGGTAGCCCTTCCCATCTGGACACACTCACACTTGAATGTTCAAGTGCGAACCTAGCCCACCTCACGTGAATGTTCAAGTCAGCCCTCGGTGACATGGGTATGCTGCGCACATGTCTGCCCCAGGGGAGTCCAAGGTGTCCGAGCCGCGCCGGCTCAGCGGTGATCAGCTAGCGGCGTGGCGCGGGTTCATGAAGCTCATCCAGAGGCTTCCGGCGGCGCTGGAGTCGCAGCTCCAGCAGGACTCGAAGCTCAGCTTCATCGAGTACCACGTGCTGGCGCACCTGTCCGAGCAGCCCGGGCGCCGCCTGCGGATAAGCGAGCTCGCGGGCCTGGCCAACACGGAACTGTCCCGCCTGTCCCACATGATCGGTCGGCTCGAGAAGCGCGGGTTCGTGTGCCGCGAGCCCGACCCGCACAACGGGCGTTACACGCAGGCGATCCTGACGGAAGCCGGTTTCGCGTACCTGGCAGACGCGGCCCCTGGACACGTCAGCCAGGTGCTGGACCTGTTCATCAACGTCCTGGCCCCGGACGAGCTACGGACGCTGCACCGGATCTCCGATAAGGTGCTCGCCCGCATCGAGCGCGCAGGGTGAGCTGACCAGCGCATTCGCACGCCTCACGGCCCTGGCCCGGTCAGCCATCTGAACCACGACACCACCGCTGCCCGCCCACGACCCGAGGAACCCTGGAGCACCCGACCTGCGCGTCGGGCCCCGGCCATACCCGTCGACGACGAGCAACCAAACCCACCACCGCACACCCGCTCAGACCGGCTCAGCCACCCGAAGCGAAACAGAGAGGCTAGGGTGTTCCCCCACTCCCGCCCTCGAAAACCGGCAATGCGGTGGTGAGCGAAGGGACGCAAGTGTGAACTCCCAGGGGCCGGCGTCGACGAAACAGCCGGATGAGTCCACCATCACCGCCTTCTTCGATACGCAGCTCTTCGAAGGCGCCGACCTCGACCGCCTGATCGAGCGAGCGGCGCTTTTCATGCGGGCCGCTGTGGGAAGGGTCAGGGACGACGGGGGCGGCGTCGCCCGCAATGGGTGTGGGGCACTGACGCCGGTGGGCAGCCCCTTGACCGCGTTCTCGGTGCCGGTGGTCGGTTCCGGCGGCCGGGTCTGGGCCGATGGCCTGCCCGAGCCCACGGCGCGTCACTTCCTCAACCGGCTGTCCGCCGCCGTGTCGATCATCGAGCGTTGGGGCGCGGCCTTGACGCACGGGGAGTCCGAGCCGATCAGCGCGCTCATCAACGGCACGCCGAGCGAGGCCGCGCACGAATCGGCGCTCACGCGGCTCGGCATCACCCGCGACACGGAGATCCGAGTTCTGCTGTGCAGCGGCCCCGGCGCCGGCGTCGAGCACTTCGCGGAGGCGGTCGCGGCCACGCAGAAGATCGTTGCCCGCACGGATCACCAGGGGAAAACGGTGCTCCTCCTCATGGCGGACGGCGCGGACGGCGTCACCGTTCCGGGAGTCCCGGTCGACGTCCGGGCCGCGTACAGCAGGATCGTGCCGGCGGCACGCACCCGGGAAGCGTACGTCAACGCCCATGACGCGTACCTGTTCACCCGGCCCTCGCCGCACGACCGCGGCCCGTACCAGCCCATTCACGGCGTACTGATCGACGGCGCGCGGCTCACCGGGCTTGCGGCCCTCTGCCGTCTCAGCCACGACGAGATCGACGCCGTGCCGGAGGTTGGGGTCCTCGCCGGACTGTTCGAGCAGTACGGCGAGCAGATCCTGCTCGTCCTGGAGGCTTACGCGATCACGGGCTCCTTGCGCAAGGCCGCGGCGCAGGTCTACCTGCACCACAATTCCGTGGCCTACTGGGTGCAGAAGGCCGAGGCCGAGCTCGGCTACTCGCTCGCCGAGCCGAACCGGCGCGCTCAGTTCTTCGTCACCGTGTGCCTGTACCGCCTCTGGAGGCAGCAGGACGAGCGAGACTGATCGCCTCACCGCGCCGGTTGTCCTACATAACGGAGCAGACCTCGGACAGTTGCCCGATGTCGCACGCCCCGTCGCGTGCCATCGTCCTAGGCAATGCCAAGGTCGCGTGCCGTCCAGCACCCGAACGCAGAGGAGTCCGGTCCGGCATGTACTCGCAAGACCCCGTTCGTCGTCCCCTCAACACGATCGACCTACTGGTGAACGCGCTCAATCAGGACCCGGGCCGCCCACTGCCGCACCTTCCGGACGGTCGGACAGCGACCCCGGTCTGGGGCGAGGCGGTCAAGGCGCTGGTGGTGCTCAGGCCCGGCCGGCGCGAGCTGACCATCCTGCGCCTCAGCGCCGAGTTGGGCTCCGACGTCCAGTGGGGGCGGCACTTCAAGATCGCGACGACGGCGGAGGTGTACGGGCGGGTGTTCCTCGCCCTCGCCGTGCCCATGGACGAGGGGATCCTGCCGATCTCAGCGGTCGACTCGCTCACGTGAGTGCCCGCCTGGAGGAGAAGTTTCCGATGAAACCGAGGAATGATGGCACAGATTGAGCCCTTCAAGATCGATGTACCCCAACGTGAGGTGGACGCCCTTCGCGCGCGCCTGGCCGACACGAGATGGGCGCCCGAACTCGACAACGAGGACTGGTCCTCCGGCGTCAACGGCACCTACCTGCGCGAGCTGGTGGCCTACTGGCAGGACGGTTTCGACTGGCGTGCACAGGAAGCGCGCATCAACGAGTTCCCGCAGTTCCGCACCGAGATCGACGGTGTGCCGATCCACTTCATCCATGTGCGAGGGAAAGGGCCCGACCCCGTTCCCATCGTCCTGAGTCACGGGTGGCCCTGGACGTTCTGGGACTTCAGAGATGTCATCATGGCGCTGGCCGACCCCGCCGCGCACGGCGGCGATCCTGAGGACGCCTTCGACGTCGTTGTTCCCTCACTGCCGGGCTTCGGCTTCTCCGGGCCCCTGACCCGCACCGGTGTCGGCTATGTCGAGACCGCCGCCCTATGGGTCGAGCTGATGCGGGGGCTGGGCTACGAGCGGTTCGTCGCCCACGGCGGCGACGCGGGTGCCTTTGTGACCGCACGACTCGGCCACGCACATCCGGACTCGCTCATCGGTGTCCACATGAGCTTCCCGATCCTGCCCGGAGTGCCCCACGACGCCGGTGACCCGGCCGGGCTCACTCCGGAGGAACTGGCAGTCATCGCAGGTCAGGACAGGGGTCCGGGAGCTTTCTACCATGCGTTGATCCATGCCTTCGACCCGCAGACCCTGGCCTGGGCGATGCACGACAGCCCCGTGGGGCAGGCGGCGTGGATGCTCATGCGCCGCCGGGCGTGGAGCGACTGCCACGGAGACGTGGAGACCCGCTTCGACAAGGACACGCTGCTGACGCACTTCTCGCTGTACTGGTTCACGAACAGTTTCGTCGGGTCCGAGCTGTTCTGCCGGGCCTCCGAAGTCCACCTGCCCATGGGGCTGGCCAATGACGTGAAGCCCGAGATCAGCGTGCCGACAGCGGTGGCCGTTCTCCCCCGGGACCTGTTGTACCGGCCCCGATCGCTCGTCGCCGCACACAGCGACCTGCGCCAGTGGACCATGTTCCCCAGCGGTGGTCACTTCGCGGCGGCCGAGGAACCGCAGCTGATCACCGCGGACATCCGCTCGTTCGTCCGCCCACTGCGCGCTGGCTGAGGAAATTCGTGGGGGACAGATTCCGTCCGGCGCCCACGCCCGAGACGCAGACCTACGGGGACAAGGCACGGCTCGGTGAGCTGTGGCTGCCCACGTGCGCGCACACGGGACGAGCGTTCTTCCCGCCTCGCGCCAGGTCGCCCTTCAACGGCGGCCCGGTGTCCTGGAAGAGAGCGAGCGGCCGGGCCACGCGGCGTCGTATGTCGTCGTCCACCGCGCCTCGCCCGGCTTCGAGGGGGAGGCGCCGTACGTCGTCGCGATCGCGGCGCTCCCGGAAGGGCCACGCCTGCTCACAAACCTGCCCGGCGCACCGCCCGAGCCGGCCGGGCTCACGATCGGCGCGCCGCTGAATCCGCCGTCCTGGCGCTCGTCGACGCGGGGCTCTCGGTCGCCGACGCGGACGGCGTCACGGCGGTGCTGCCGCCCTCCGATGTCGCCTTCATGCTCGGCGTACGCCCGCGTTGGCTGGACGGCACCAACGTCGGTGGCTGCTCCTACATGCTCCACGTCAGGCATGCGGTGGCGGCGCTCCAGGCCGGCCAGGCGAGCGTCATCGTCATCGCCCACGGCGAGTCGGGCCGGTCATGTCTTGGCGCACCGTACGTCCCGGACCCGGCGAGCCCCGGCGGGCAGTTCGAGATGCCCTACGGGGCCCTCGGCCCGTATGCGCGCTTCACGCTGCCGGCGCTGGCATACCTGGACGCGTACGGGCTGGCACCGGAGGATCTGGCGGAGGTGCCGGTGGCCCAGTCGCGCCGGGCGAGCCGCAACCCACGGGCATTCCGGCCGGAGTTGCTGACGCTGAAGGACGTGCTCGCCTCGCCGCCGATCGCCTGGCCGTTCCACCGGCTTGAGTGCTGCCCCGTCAACGACGGCGGCGGGGCGCTCGTGGTCACGACCCGGGAGCGGGCCGCGGAGATGGACCTGGCCTTCCGTCCCGTGGCCGTGCTGGGCTCGGGTGAGAGCGGGGAGGGGCCGGGCGCGATCTTCATGGAGGAGCTCACCACGTTCCGCGCCCTTCGCGATCTGATGCTCTATGACGCTTTCGCCCATCTGCCGCTCTACGGCCTTGAGGACGCGGGCTTCGTGCGGCCGGGGGAGGCCGTGGACTTCATCAGGAGCGGGGCGACGAGTCCCGGCGGAGGCCTCCCGCTCAAACCAATGGCGGCGGCCTTCTCTACGCGCACACCGGGATGTACGGCATGTTCGCCATCCAGGAGGCCGTGCGGCCCGCGATGACCCGTGATACCGGGTTGCCCTGCCCATCCGTCAGACTGCTGCGGCACCAGCCGCAGCACTACCGGCACGTCGACAAATGCCACCCGGAGCGGACGGAAGGCTGCCGAGCGTCAGCTCGGCGCGTGAGCGAGGACGGCTGCGGACGTTCCACCGTGCGGTGTCGCCTCACGTGGTGCCGGTGAAGAGCTCGTCTTCCAGTTCGTCGAGGGCGAGGCGGATCGCGCCCATGGCGACGTTCTGGTCGCCGAAGTGTGAGGCTTCGACGGGGATCGGGAACAGACACAGTTCGTAGAGTCGGCGGCGCAGCGGCTCGAGGAGGGTATCTCCCGCCTGCGACACACCGCCGCCGATGACCACCTTGTCCGGGTCGACGACGAGGACGGCCGCGGCGATGCCGGTGGCCAGGTCGTTGATGAGTTCCGGCGTGTCGATGGGCTTGTTGGCGGCCAGTGCGTCGCGGACTTCGTGCCAGCGAGCGGCTCTGAGTACGCCGATCTCTCCCGCGGCCCCGTGCCTGCCCTGACGTACTTGCCCGTCGATCAGGATGCCGACCGCGATGAGGTGCCCGGCCAGGATGTAGACGACGTCCTGGGCGTCGGCGGCGGTCCCGCGCCAGTGTTCGGCGAGCGCGCCGAGGTTGGCGTCGTTGCCGGCAAGGACTGGCCCTGAACCGAGGCCGGACAGTGCCTCCTTGAGATTGACGCCCTCCCACCCGGCCAGGGCCGGGGACCGGAGCACTGTTCCGGTGTGCGGATCGACCGGGCCGGTGGTTCCGGCGCCTACGGCCAACACGTCGGCGAGGCGGATCCCTGACGCTCTCGCGGCGCGTTTGAGTGCGGTGCGCGCGGCAGTGATGCGGTCGGTTTTGTCGAGGTCTGCCGACACCTCGATGCGGTGGCTGCCGCGGATGGAGCCGGAGAGGTCGGCGCAGAGTGCCAGGATTTTGTGGATGCCGATGTCGACACCGAGCACGTATCCGCGTTCGGAGCGGAACCGGTAGCGCTTGGCGGGCCGGCCCACCGGCCGGGGTGCGTCGGGGTCGGGGACGATCTCGGCGACCAGTTCGCGCTCGATCAGCTCATCCACGGCGTCCTCGACCATGGGACGGGAAACACCTGCCCGTCCGGCGATCTCCGTCAAGGTGAGGCCACCGGTGGAGCCGTCGTCGAGCGCGCGCGAGGCGTCCGTGTGGAGCGCGCGCAGGGCCGCCACTGTCGTGGCACGCTTCCACGGCGCCCCGTACCAGTGTTGGGGGGCACCCGAACTCATAGAAACATCTCCGACCTCTTGACGCTGCGACCACCTGGTGCAAACATCCTAGCCTGCGGCGAGATATTAAATCAATCTGCATTACTAATTCAGAGTGATCGCGCCGGAACACCCAGTCTCCGCCGGCGCCGGTTGGCTCTCCCTGCGAAAGGCCGTACCGCCTCATGCCTCAGTCCCGTACCGCGCTCTCCTGGCTGTCCGATGCCGTCCTCTATCAGATCTATCCGCAGTCGTTCGCCGACTCCGACGGCGACGGCATCGGCGACCTGGCCGGCATCGTCGAACGCTTGGACTACCTGGCGTGGCTGGGCGTCGACACCGTCTGGCTGAACCCGTGCTTCGCCTCCGAGTTCGGTGACGGCGGCTACGACGTGGTGGACTACCTGAGCATCGCCCCGCGGTACGGCACGAACGAGGACGCGGCGAAACTGATCGACGCCGCAAGCAGCCGTGGCATCCGCGTCATGTTCGACCTGGTGCCGGGGCACACCTCGCACCGGCATCCATGGTTCCAGGAGTCGGCCAACACCCCCGGTGACCACCGGTACATCTGGTCCGACCGCATCGCCTCCCCGATGCGCGAATGGATTCCCAACCAGGGCGCGCGCGGCGGCTTCTACCGGGCCAACTTCTTCCCGATCCAGCCCGCGCTGAACTTTGGATACGCCAGGTCCGACGAGACCGAGCCATGGCGGCAGCCCGTGGACGCCGATGGGCCCATGGCCAACCGGGCGGCTCTGCGGGACGTCATGGCCTTCTGGTTCGACCGAGGCGTCAGCGGATTCCGTGTGGACATGGCCTTCTCCCTGGTCAAGGACGACCCGGGCCAGGTGGAGACGGGCAATCTGTGGAGGCAGATGCGCGAGTGGATCGATCGCAGCTATCCGCACTGTGCCCTGCTGGCCGAGTGGGGTGACCCCCGAACCTCCATCCCGGCCGGCTTCCACTCCGACTTCTTCCTGCACTTCGATGGCGACGCTCTGCGCTCCCTGTGGGACAACAACACGGGCAGCGTCGGCCCCTGGAGCGACGGCCAGCCGTGCTACTTCGACCCCGACGGCAAGGGGTCGATGGAGACCTTCCTGACCGCGTGGAACGAAGCCGAGGCGGCGGCTGACGGCGGCGGCCTGGTGGCACTGCCCACTGCCAACCACGACTTCTCTCGCCTGGCCTGCGGTCCGCGCACTCGCGACATGGTCGCTCCGGCCTTCGCCTTCCAGCTCACCTGGCCCTCGCTGCCGGTCATCTACTACGGCGACGAGATCGGCATGCGATACCTCCCCGGCCTGTCCGACAAGGAGGGCAGCCAGCTCGACACCCAGGCCCGCCAAGGCTCCCGTACCCCCATGCAGTGGGACGACGGCCCGAACGCCGGGTTCTCCACCGCCCCCGCCGAGCGCCTCTACCTGCCGATCGATCCGGATCCCGACCGGCCCACCGTCGCCTCCGCCCAGGCGACCGAGACCTCTTTGTTGCGCCAGGTCCGTACGCTCATCCACCTGCGCAAACAGACACCCGCGCTGGGTGCTGACGCACCAGTGCGGGTCCTGCACCGCGACTACCCCTTCGTCTACACCCGGGGCGACAGCCACCTGGTGGTCATCAATGGCTGTCAGGAACCGGCCCGCGCGCCGTTGTCCGATGCCGACGGTGCCCGCCCGCTCGCCGTACATGGAGTCGAGATCACTGGCGGTGAAGTCCGGACCCAAGGCTTCTCCTACGGAATCTTCGAATTGCCCGCGTCCTGACCACCACCCCGCCACTACGCATCACAGATCATCGCTAGGAGCAGCAATGGATCGTCGGAGATTCCTCACCGGGAGCGGGGCGGTCATGGTCGCGGCCCTGACCGGTTGTACCGCGGGCAGCAAGTCGTCCTCGTCGTCCGGCAGCGACGTGGAACTGTCGTTCCTCACCTTCGAGACACCCAACCTCGACGCCGCCTACTGGAACGCGGCCATCAAGCGGGCCTCGAAGCAGGTCCCCGGAGTGAAGATCAAGAAGCTGGTGTCGCCCGTCGTCGACCGCACCGCCTACGTCAAGCAACTCGACTCCTCCGGCCAGATGCCCGACATCATGCCGGCGATCAACCCCCAGGGGTTCGCCCAGGCCGGCAAGCTCGCCGCATTCACGCCGCAGGAGCTGACCACATTCGTCTGGCCGAAGTCCAACGCCATCGACGGCAAGATCTACCAGTTGCCGTACAACACCCAGGCCGTGCCGTTGGTGTACTACAACAAGGCCCTCTTCGCGAAGGCCGGCATCTCCGCCCCGCCCACGACATACGCCGACTTCCTCGAGGTGTGCGCGAAGCTCAAGGCCAAGGGCATCACACCGATCGTTGTCGGTGGTGGGGGCAAGGACACCTGGGCGGACATGTACCCGCTGATCGCCGCCATCGCCACGGATGTCTACAAGGGCGACCCCCGGTGGCTGGCCGAACGTGCCGCGGACAAGAAGAGCTTCGACGATCACGCCTTCGTCAAGGCGGTGGACAAGGTGGCCCAGCTGGCCAAGAAGGGCTACATCGACAAGGCAGGACTCAGCCGCTCCTACGCCGACACGGAGAAGGCATTCCGCGACGGCAAGGGTGCCATGTATCCGATGGGGTCGTGGTTCCCGGCGTCCGCCGACGCCAAGAAGCCCGGCTTCGAGGTCGGTGTGTTCGCCTGGCCCACCGACGACGGTTCCCTCGTGGTGCCCGCCTTCACCGGCGGCGGACTGAGCGTCAGTGCCCATGCCCCGGACGTGGAGCTGGCCAGGAAGTGGGCGCTGGCGTTCCAGCTCGACAAGACCAACCTCGACGCCGTCGTGAAGTCCGACGGGGCGATCATCGCGATCAAGGGCTACCAGCCGCCGAAGGGCATGGGCCCGGTCTACCAGGACACTCTCGCGGTCTATGAACAAGCGCTCAAGAAAGGCCGTGTGACCACTGCCTTCTCCCAGGAGAACGGCGATGGGTCGCTGCTGCCCGGCCTGTCCGACAAGGCAGCCCTCGGCGTGCAGGACCTGATCACCGGCAAGAAGTCGGCGAACCAGTTCGCACGGTTCCTCGACAGCGAGTGGACCAAGGCCGAGCAGTAGGAACGACCCAGCGGTGCCCGGCCGCCCCCACAGACCCCCCAGGCACCGCCCCCGAAAGGAGCGCCGTGATGACGGCGACACATCCTGGGACCACCGCACAGGACCCACCCGCCGAGCAGAGTCCGCCTGCGGGCCGCTCGCCACGCATGAGTGGAGGGCCTGGACGCACAACGCGCAGGTTCGGTCGGCTGAGCCACTTCGCTGTCTTCGGCCTGCCGTCGCTGGCACTCTACGTCTGCTTCGTCCTGGTCCCGATCGGCATCGCGGCGTACTACAGCCTGACCAATCGCAACCCCTTCAATCCGCCCACGAAGTGGGTCGGACTGCGCAACTACCGGACGCTGGCCGACGACCCCGACTTCTGGAAGGTGCTGACCAACACCCTCATCATCACCGTGGTCGTCACGATCGCCGCCAACGCGATCGGTCTGGCCATCGCCGTCCTCCTGGACCGCCGCGGCTGGCTCTACAACGCGTTGCGCGGCGTGTTTTTCACCCCAGTCGTGCTCAGCGGAGTCGTGGTCAGCGTCATCTGGCAGTCCATCCTCACCGACGACGGCCTGCTCAACACGACGCTGCACAAACTCGGTGTCGATCACCCGCCGGGCTGGCTGTCCGATCCGGACCTGGCCCTCTACACGCTGTGCTGGATCGTCACCTGGCAGATGATCGGCTTCTGCGTGGTGGTGTACCTGGCCGGGCTACAGGGCGTGCCGCATGAGTTGCACGAGGCCGCGACCGTCGACGGGGCAGGGCCCTTCGAGCGGTTCCGCCACATCACCTGGCCTCTGCTGGCCCCGGCGCTGACCATCAACACGGTCATGATGCTGATCAGCACCTTCAAGACCTACGACCAGGTCCAAGTCATCACCAACGGCGGCCCCGGCGACCGCACCACCAGCACCATCGCCTTCGACGTCATCCAGACCGGCCTGGTGGGCAACCGCAGCGGCTACTCCTCCGCCGTCGCCGTGGTGATGCTCGTCTTCGTCGCTGTCGTGTCCACGGTGGTCCTCCGCCTTCTCCAGCGCCGCGAGGTGAACGCATGAGCAAGCAGACCAGCGGATGGCTGCGCCCGATGGTGGCCGCGTTCGTCACCGCGGTGTTCTTCCTGCCCCTGTATCTGGTCCTGGTCAATGTCTTCAAGCCCGGCAGCAAGATCGTCGACTCGCCCGTTGGACTGCCGATCCCGCCGACCCTGGACAGCGTCAAGCAGGTCTTCACCCGCTCCGACCACCTCTTCTGGTACGGCCTGATCAACAGCGTCGAGGTCACCGCAATCTCGATCACCGTACTCACTGTGCTGTCCGCGATGTGCGGCCACTTCCTGGCCCGCAGCCAGGGAATCGGCGCCCGGATCATGCTCGTCGTGATGCTGGTGGGGCTCATGATCCCGCCCGCCGTCATCATCGCTCCGATCACCGAAGTGCTGCGTGACTTCGGGCTGATGTCCACCGTCATGGGACTCGTCCTGGTCAACGTGGGCTACTACGTCCCCTTCGGTGTGTTCGTCTTCGCGGGATTCATCAAGACCATCCCCGTCGAACTCGAACAGGCAGCGGCCATCGACGGCGCCGGCCGGATGCGGACCTTCTGGCAGGTGGTGTTCCCGCTGCTGCGGCCCGCTTCGGCCAGCGTGCTGATCTTCCTCGGGGTGTGGATCTGGAACGACTTCCTCAACCCGCTGATCATCCTCGGTCCGGCCGAGGGCACCACCGTGACCGTCGGCATCTATCGCGCCATGGGGGAGCACCAGCAGGACTACGGCCAGGTCTTCGCGCTGATGTTCCTCGCCACCCTGCCTGTCCTCGCCTTCTACCTCGCCTTCCAGAAGCACTTCGTCAAGGGCCTCACCGCAGGAGCCAGCAAGGGCTGACACCAAGGGTTCACCGGCTGGTGCCCCCGGGGCCGACCGGACGGGATGCCCGTGCAGATTTCCACCGCGCCCTCCAGAAGCACATCGTTAAGGGCACAACCGGAGGTGCAGTCAAGAAATGACCACCGTGACGCAGACGTTCGCCAATCTCAGCGAGCACCTCGGCCGTCCCCTCGGCGGCCCGCTCCGCTTGGCTGTGGCCGGTGCGGGGGCGCGCGGCACCGGTTATGCCGCTCTGGCCACGGCGGGGGAGACACCCGTCGTGTTCACCGCCGTCGCCGAGCCGCGCGACGCCCGCCGCGCCGCCTTCGCCGAGCAGCACGGGGTGCCGCTCGACCACCGGTACGCCGACTGGCGCGAGCTGGCTGAAGCTCCCCGCCTCGCGGACGCCGTACTCATTACCCTGCAAGACGCCCAACACCTCGAGGCGGTGGAGGCGTTCGCCGCACGCGGCTACGACATCCTGCTGGAAAAGCCGATGGCGACCGGCATGGAGGAGTGCGACCGCATCACTGAGGCGGTCACGTCAGCGGGAGTATCGCTGACCGTCTGCCACGTCATGCGCTACTCGCCCTACACCCGCCGCCTCAAAGAGCTCCTCGACAGCGGCCGCATCGGCGACCTGGTCAGCGTCCAACACCTGGAGCCCATCGGCTACTGGCACTTCGCCCACTCCTATGTACGCGGCAACTGGCGCCGCGAAGACCTCTCGTCCTTCCTCCTGCTCACCAAGTCCTGCCATGACATCGACTGGCTCGGCCACCTCGTCGGCCGCCCCGTCACCGCGGTGTCGTCCTTCGGCTCGCTCACCCACTTCCGCACCGAGAACGCCCCCGCCGGGGCGGGCGAGCGGTGTGTCAGCTGCTCCGTCGAGCCCGACTGTCCGTACTCGGCCCGCAAGGTCTACCCGGTCGGTCTGCGCGAGGGCGGCGTCAAGCGCTACTTCACCCGGATCGCCGCCGACGAGATGACCGCGGAGGCGGTCGAGACGGCCCTGGCCGAGGGCCCGTACGGGCGCTGCGTCTACGCATCCGACAACGACATCGTCGACCACCAGGTCGTCAACCTCCAGTACGACGGCGGCGCCACCGCCTCCTTCACTCTCACCGCCTTCACCCCGCAGGAGAACCGCCACACCAAGCTCTTCGGCACCCACGGCCAGATCACCGGCGACGGCCGGACGATCGAGATCTACGACTTCCGCACTGATGAACGCACCGTCATCGACACCGACAACGGCGGCGCCTCGGCCGCCGAAGGCCACGGCGGCGGAGACGCCGGCCTGATCGAGGCATTCGTCCGCGCGCACCACGAGGGCCGCCCCGAACTGCTGCTCACCGGCCCGGAGGCCAGTCGCGACAGCCATCGCGTCGTCTTCGCGGCCGAGAGATCCCGCCGCACCGGCCAGGTCGTCCGACTCTGACCTGCCACGGATTCCGTCCGGCCGGTGGAGGGACCGCCTCCGGCCTACGGCGTCCACGCGCATTGCCGCACCTGAAACACCGCCTCAACCCCGAGGCGCCCAAGAGCCGGGCCGCCCACCGCACTGGGCGGTCGCGCATGCACACCACATTAGGGAGTGGAACCCGTGCACAACTCGGGAATGTATCGACGTAAATGCGCCGGATTGGCACTGTCAGCCGTTGTAGCGATGGCTACCGCCGTGGTCGCGGCACCGACTCCGGCGGCAGCCGCTGGCGGCTCGGCAACCGACTGGATGCATGACGGCAGGTTCGGTGTCATGGAGCACTACCTGGCCGAAGGCTGCCCAAACTGTAGTCTCAGCGATTACCCCGACCACATGCCGACGGTCGCGCAGTGGAACGACCGGGTGAACCATTACGACGTCGACGGTGTCGTCAAGCAGCTCAAGTCCATCGGAGCGGGCTGGCTACAGATCTCGGTCGGCCAGAACACCGGCTACTACAGCGCCCCGAACGCCGCCTACGACCAGCTCGTGCCACCCACGGCAGACCACCCTTCCCGCCTCTCCCAGCGGGACCTCATCAAGGAACTGGGCCCCGCGCTGCACAAGGAAGGCATCAAGCTCATCGTCTACATCACCGACGACGCCATCCAGCGCGATGACTACGCCCGCAAGAAGCTCGGCGGCGACAGCCAGGAGCCAGCCGCACCGAACGCGACCTACCAGGAGAACTGGCTCAAGGTAGCCAAGACCTGGGCGCAGCAGTGGGGCACCGACGTCGACGGCTACTTCATCGACGGCTCCGGCTACCGGGACCTGGAGCCTTTCTACGACAAGATGGCCGCCACTATGCGCAGCGGCAACCCCAAGGCTCTCCTCTCCTTCAACGGCCTGCCCGATGGTGTTGGGTCGGTGACCACCGAGTCCGACTTCAACCCGGGCGAAACCGGCGTCGACGACTGGTCCAAACGTCCCACCGACGGCCGCTGGCTCGACAACCGGGGCACCCAGATGCAACTCCAGTACCTCAGCATGGCGCAGCGCGATTGGGGCAGCCTGCCCGACCAGCCGATGTCCTACAGCACCGAGGATCTCATCAAACACACCCTCAAGGTCATCCGTGTCGGGGGAGTGGTGACCTGGGATGTCGGCTACGACCGGTCGAACGGGCACATCTCCGACCCGGCCATGCAGCAGCTGGAGTCGCTGGGCCAGGCGGTGGGCAAGCTGCCCACTGCACTCGTCGGGGTCGGCAGTAACAGCTGTGTCGATGTTCCGGGGGCGAGCACTGAGGACGGCACCGACGTGCAGCTGTATGACTGCAACGGCACGGCGGCTCAGAAGTGGACGTTCAACCCGGAGAGCCGTGAGGTGCGCGCTCTCGGCAAGTGCCTGGATGTCGAGCAGGGGAACGCGAACGACGGCACTCCCGTGCAGCTGTACTCCTGCAATGGCACGGACGCTCAGAAGTGGACCTACGCCCCCGACAGCAAGCAGCTCACGGCCTTCGGTAAGTGCCTGGATGCTTCCGGCGGTGCGACGGCCAACGGCACCAAGGTGATTATCGCTGCCTGCCACGGCCGCGACAACCAGCAATGGCGACTGAGTGACCGCATGAGTCGGCACAAGGACGGCGTCAACCCCTGATCCCAGAGGAGAAGCGATGCAACTGTGCAGAAGGCTGCGTGCTCTGGTGAGCTCGATCTCGGCAGCCGTAGTGATCGTGAGCTTGTTCGTAGCCGTCGGGCCGACCCCGGCTGCGGCCGCCGGTGGTCACGCCACGGACTGGATGAACCAGCGCAAGTGGGGCGTCTCCGTGCACTACCTCGCGGAAGGCTGTCCGCCGGGTTGTCAGGTCGGCTCCTACACGACCGGGAAGTGGCCGACGGTCGCCGAGTGGAACGACCGGGTCGACAACTACGACGTCGAGGGCGTCGTCAACCAAGTCGATTCCGTCGGCGCCGGATGGCTCCAGATCCCGGTCGGACAGATCTCCGGCTACTGGGACGCGCCCAACCCGGTGTACGAGCAGTACGTCCCGGCCACTGACGCTCACCCCAGCCGCCTCTCGCAGCGCGACCTGATCAAGGACCTCGCCACCGCCGCGCACGCCAAGGGGCTGAAGTTCATGGCGTACATCCCGCTCGACCCGCCGAGGAACGACGCTTACGCCGCCGAGAAGCTCGGCGCCGACCCCAACAACCACGAAGACGGCGGCGTGCACAACGCTGACTTCCAGAAGAAGTGGCTCGAGGTCGCCAAGTACTGGGCCAAGGAGTGGGGCCCGCTCATCGACGGCTGGTGGGTGGACGGCGGCTTCGCGAACCTCGACTCCTACGCCTCGGACTTCATCGACGCGCTGCACGCTGGCAACCCCGACAGCCTGATCGGGCTCAGTGCGGCCGGCTGGCAATACGAGACGAACAAGAACGCCGCCGCCAAGTCCGATGTTGTCTCCGGCGAGGACAAGCTCTCGCTGGACGGTCGCTGGCGCGACTACAACGGAACCCAGGTGCTCAACCACGGCCTGAACCGCATCCAGGGCCACTGGGGCAATCCCTCGAACGCCGCGATGTCCCACAGCACCGAGACACTGGTGAACTATGCGACCGGCGCGATGAGTCAGGGCGCCGCGATGACCTGGGACGTCGGCTACGACTGGCCCAGCGGCCGCATCTCCGACTCGTCGATGGCCCAACTCGCCGCCGTCGGTGAAGCCACCGGCACCCTCCCCGGCAACGGCGGAAGAACCGACAGCGGTTCCCCCTCGATCAGTTACAACGGCACGTGGGGTACCGCCAGCGGCGACCAGTACTTCGGTGGCACGGCCCGTACCTCGACGGCGACCGGAAACTCCGCGTCGTTCACCTTCGACGGCACCTCCGTCAAATGGGTCGGCGCACGCGACGCGGGCGCGGGCAAGGCAGAGGTCCGGATCGACGGCGGCCCCCCGACGACCGTCGACCTCGCTTCCTCGCCTCCGACCGGGAACGACGTCGTCTTCGCCCGCCATGGGCTGAGCCGCGGCAAGCACACCATCACCGTCACCCCGACGACGACGGGCGCCGTGTCCGTGGACGCCTTCGAAGTCGACACCACGACCAGGCCCGACATCGACGACACCAACCCCGCCATCACCTACACCGGGTTCTCCAGCTCCAACCCCGGCAGCTGCTTCAACAACACCTGCCACAACTCCAACACGGCAGGCTCCACCGCCACGTACGAGTTCACCGGCACCGGAATCACCTGGAACGGTGTCACAGGGCCTGACCAGGGCACGGCTTCCGTATCCATCGACGGCGGCCCGGCCACGAGCGTCAACCTCGCCGACGAGTCCCGCAGTGTCGACGTTCCGGCCTACCTCAGCCCCACGCTGCCCTACGGAACCCACACCATCAAGATCACAACCGAGAGCAGTCGATGGGTCACCATCGACCGGTTCGTCATCGACCCCCACCCCAACGCCATCACCGGGGTCGCCAGCCAGCGTTGCACGGACGTGCCGCAGGCCAGTGCCGAAGACGGCAACGACTTGCAGCTGCACACCTGTAACAAGACCGCCGCCCAGAAGTGGACGTTCAACCCGGAGAACGGTGAGGTCCGAGCGCTCGGCAAGTGCATGGACGTCCAGCAGGCCGACACCAGCGACGGCACCCCGGTGCAGCTCTACCAATGCAACGGCACCAATGCCCAGAAGTGGACGTACGACCCCGTCGGTAGGCAGCTCAAGGCATTCGACAAGTGTTTGGAGGCCGACAGCGGTGGCACCGGCGACGGCACGCGGTTGATCATCCACGGCTGTCACGGCGGCAGCAACCAGCAGTGGCGGCTGAGCGCCTGACCCGAACCGTCGGATAGACGAACAGGCCCGGGGCGCGCCATACCCGGCACGCCCCGGGGCTCGACGCATGCCACTCCCTTGACCGGATCAAGGAAAGGACAGCATCGTCATGAAGCGCAGGACCCTGCTCACCGCCATTACCCTCGCGCCACTCGCAAGTGCCGTAGGAACCGCCCACGCCGACGGCACCGGAGCGACCGCCACCCGCGCAGCCACAGCCGACGGCGACGCGGACTGGGACACGCTCAGCAACCTGCTGTCCGGATACGCCGGCCACTGGACCTCGCCGCCCGCGACGACCGACCCCGACCGTCTGACTGACAAGATGACCGACGGGGCCCTTCTGGGCAACGGAGAGCTTGGCGTGGTCGTCGGTGGGGACCGCAACACCCTGCGGCTGTATCTGGGCAAGAACGACTTCTGGACCAGCCCGGGGGCTGACGGCGCTCACCCGATCGCGCTGGGCGGGCTCACGTTGCGCAAGGTGTCGGGTTCGGACGACGGCACGGCGTATGAGATGACCCAGGACATCCTCAACGCCGAGGTCCGCACCGAACTGACCGTCAACAGTGTGCCCGTCCGGACGCGCACCTTCGTCGCGGACTCCGCGGACATCGTGGTCACCGAGGTCAGCACGACCGGGACCGCCGAGGTCCGGCTCGCCCTGGACGCCTGGACGAAGTCCGGGGCCTCTCAGTACCCGGCGAAGTCCGGCACCGAGGGTTCCACCCTCTGGGCGGAGCGCAGCACCGAGAGCGCCTCGTCCAGCCAGTGGGTGTCGCGGATGGGCCTCGCCACCAAGGTCATCGGCGCCTCGGTCTCCACCGGTACGAACTCCACCGGCACCTCCATCGCCGTGTTCACCCTGAAGCCGGGCGAGACGGTCACCATCGTCTCGGCCGTCGAAGGCGGCCGCGGTGTCACCGATCACGTCAGCCGCGCTGTAACCAACGCCAACGCGGTGACGGCCGCATCCGCGGCGGATCTGAGCACCAAGCACCGCGACTGGTGGAAGCAGTACTGGCTCAAGTCCTACGTCCGGGTCTACGACCCGTCTCTGGAGAAGTACTACTACGGCTCCCAGTACCTTCTCGGCAGCTCCTCGCGCCGGGGCTCGACCGGTCCCGGCCTGTGGGGGCCGTGGGGCACCACCGACACTCCGGAATGGAACGGCGGCTACTTCCTCAACTACAACGCGCTGGCCCCCTACTACGGCGCCTTCTCCAGCAACCGCATCGACATCGCGGAGCCGATGATCCAGGCGGTTCTGGACTACCGTTCCACGGGTACGGCCAACATCGCCCGCGTCCAGACAACCCCGGGCGGTGCGGTCAACGACCCGTTGAGCCAGGTGTTCAAGGAGTCCGTCCCCGCTTCGACCCGCGGCTACCTGTACCCGGTCTCGATCGGTCCGCAGGGCGCCTCAGGCCAGTGGACGTTCTGGAACCAGCCGACCAATGCGAGCTACGCAGCCGTCCCCATGGTCGACAAGTACGAGTACGCGCCGGACACCGGATTCCTCAAGGACACGCTCTATCCGTACCTGCTGGAACTGGCGAACTTCTGGGAGGACTACATCGGGCCGAAGGAGGCCGATGGGAAGTACCACTTCATGGGCGCGGCCTACGAACAGGACTGGGCCAAGGACGACGCCCTGGGGCTCGCCGCCATCCGGTACGTGCTGACACGCACCCTCAAATACAGCGAGCAGCTCGGAGCCGACGCCTCGCGCCGGGACAAGTGGAAGGACATCCTCTCCGGCCTGCCGGACTTCCCGACCGTGACCTACAACGGCAAGACGGTCTACAACCGTGACTACACCAACACCGACTTCTCGACGATTGTCGGCAGGACCATCTGCAACCTGGAGTTCATCCATCCCTTCGGCCACCTGGACCTGGAATCTTCCGAGATCCAGCGTCGGACGGCGATCGACACGCTTGACGCGATGGACTCCTGGAACCAGGGAAACAACCTCGCCAAGAGCTACGGGGTGGCGGCGCGCGTCGGCTATCCGGCGGCCTCACTCCAAGCGCGGCTGAAGTCGCTCATCGACTCGAAGATGCGGTCCAACCTCAGCGTCGAACAGGAAGGCGGCGGCCTGGAGAGCGTTGCCGCGACCAACGCGATCAACGCGATGCTGATGCAGTCCATCAACGGCACCATACGGTTGTTCCCCAACTACCCCGCAGGCCAGAAGGCACATTTCAGCCGTCTCCGTTCCCCTGGCGGCTTCCTGGTCAGCGCCGACTACGACGGCAGCAGCGTGTCCAACGTCTCCCTGACCGCGGACAATGCGGGCGGCCCGGTGACCGTGCTCAACCCGTGGCCTGGCCGGACCATGAAGGTCACCGATGCGGCTGGAGCCGCGGTCGGCACGAGCCAGAACAACGACCGGTACACCTTCACCACGACGGCCGGTGGGACCTACATGCTCTCGTCTTGAGGTAGCCCTGCTCCGCTTCTACGTTCCAGCCATCCGATGAATGAGGAGCCGCAATGCACCCCCCACACGTCCGCACCGCACGAGGAGCTACCGCGCTGCCGCTGCTGGTTGCCGCCGCGCTCGCCGCCGGATCCCTATCTGCCGCGCAGCCCAGCGCCGCGCAGCCCAGCGCCGCGCCGACCGCACGTGCGACCGGCCCCGGCACGGATTACGCGGCCGATGATCCATTCACGGCGGATCGCACGAGCTGGTTCCGCCAGGACCGCTTCGGCATGTTCATCCACTTCGGTCCCTACTCCAACCTTGAGGGCGAGTACACCCGCCCCGACGGCACCGTCTGCCGCGATGCCGAGTGGATCATGCGGAACTGCAACATACCGAGGGAGGAGTACGAGAAGCAGGCCGCAACGTTCAACCCCGCCGACTTCGATGCCAAGGCCGTCGTCGCCGCGGCCAAGAACGCAGGCATGCGGTACATCGTCATCACGGCCAAGCACCACGACGGCTACGCGATGTGGCCGACAAAGGCCAACTCGTGGAACTTGCGTGACCACTCGGCCTTCGACAAGAACCGGGACATCATCGCCGAGCTGAAGAAGGCCGCCGACGAGGCGGGGATCAAGCTCGGCCTCTACTACTCGATCTGGGACTGGCACGATCCTGACTTCGCAGACCGGGCCACCTTCCCTGCGTACGAGAAGCGCATGTACGCCCAGCTCAAGGAGCTGGTGGACACCTACGATCCGGCGCTGCTGTGGTTCGACGGGGCATGGCAACAGCCCTGGACTGCGGAGGACGGCGAGCGCCTGGAGGCATATCTGCGAGGCCTCAAGCCCGATCTGATCGTCAACAACCGGGTCGGGAAGAATCGGGTGACCGACGGCGACTTCAGCACTCCGGAGCAAGAGATACCGGATACGTCGGTCGCGGGTCAGCTGTGGGAGTCCTGCGGGACCCTCAACGACCACTGGGGATATGCCCGTTACGACGACAAGTGGAAGTCGAGCAGCGAGCTGCTACGCAACCTGCTGACCACCTCGTCACGGAGTGGCAACTACCTGCTCAACATCGGTCCCGACGCCCACGGGCGGGTTCCCGGCCCCGCCGCCGAGCGCCTGGGTGAGATGGGCAACTGGCTGCGTACCGCGGACCAGGGCGAGGCGGTCCACGGAGCCGGCAGCGGCGGGTTGGTCGAGCAGCCGTCCTGGGGCACGGTCAGCCGCAAGGGCGACACGCTGTACGCGGCCGTCACCCAGTGGCCCCAGTCGGGCGGCTCACTGCACCTGACCACCCGGACCGGCTTCGACGTGAAGCAGGCCCGCGTGCTGGGCTCCGACCAGTCGGTGTCCGTCACCACGTCCGGTGATGGCTACGACATCAAGCCTTCCGGCGCGGCCACCAACGAGACCGCCACCGTCATCGAGCTGACCGTCGACCCCGGGGCCACGGCAGCACCGGGCAGCGGCACCGGCCTGAAGCAGGAGGTCTTCGACAACCCGGAGCTGTCGGGCGAGCCGAAACTCACGCGTACGGACCCGACGGTCAACCACTCGTGGAAGTTCACCGGATCTCCGCATGTGGACGTTCCGGCGGACGGATTCAGCGTCCGCTGGAGCGGCACCCTCGAACCGCGGCGCACCGAGACCCACACGCTCAGCACCGTCTCGGACGACAACGTACGGGTCTGGATCGACGGCAAGTTGGTCATCGACAACTGGAAGCCGCACAACGTGCAGGTTGACCAGGCCCAGGTGGACCTGACCAAGGGCCGCCGCCACGCCATCAAGATCGAGTATGTCGAGCAGACCGGCGAGGCCCACATGAAGCTGCTCTGGTCCAGCCCCGGCCAGGACCAGCAGGTCATACCGCAGCAGCAGCTCAACCCCAACTGACGCGGAAGGACCCACCGGGGGAGCGCAGGCCGAGTCGTCCCGCCCCACGGCGGGGCGACTCGGGCCCAGCGAGCCGAGAAGAAGGTCGCCGGCTCGGACCAGCACCCGTGGTTCACGCACTCCCAACAGGACTCCGCGGACCGCCGCTACATCTGGCCACCCCGGAGCAGGTGCCGCCGGGCGGCCTTCCAGAGGGATTCGTGCGCTCCCCGGGGCCGCGTCCCGGCACGTTCATGAAGAACTTCTACTGTCATCGCGGAGTGGAACGAGGCCAGGAACCGACTCGGCCCCGGCGTAGACGATCGCGTCGAGGCCGCTTCCCAGGTTTCGTCGGTCCGTGCTGTCAGGCGTGGACCTTCCAGGTCAGAGTCGTCCTCAGCGTCCTGGCGATGGCGGGGTCGCGGACGTCGTCGGTGGGGTCGGTGACCACCGCGGTCAGGTGATGTGGCTGCGAGTCGCGTGTGTGGAGGCGCAGTTCGGAGACTCGTACCGTGTCATCCCCTGCCTTCGTCTTCAGCGGCTCGTCGTCGAGATACCACCGCACCTTCAGTGGTCGCGCGGACGGCCCTGCGGGTTGGGTGAGGGCGATGTGCGCGCTCTTGCCTGCCCGCAGTGGACGCTCGGTCGGCGTGAGGGCGCGCGCCACGGAGGCGTGCCGGTAGAAGCCCGCGATCATCGCCTCGACCCCGGGCAGATTGAAGGGCCTGCCGGTGAAGCGCATCAGCGAGCCGTCCGTCGGCCGGTTGAGGCCGGTCACGTAGTATCCGCCGCCCACGTACGTGTCGACCCTGCCGCCGTCTGGTGATGCCTGGCCGAGCCAGCGGTACCACTTGGTGCGGGCGCTCTGCATCTGCGCGGCCGTCAGCTTGGAGATGTTGGACTCGCGTGGTTCGGGCCCGCTGTAGTGCTCGTAGCCGGGGAGCCTGGGGTCGAAGTATTCGTCGGCGAGCTTGCCGAGTGAGTGGCCTGTCTCGTGGATGGCGACCTGACCGGACTGGGCATTGTGGGCGGAGGCTGTGGCGATGCCCTCGTAACCGAGCCTCGGGCTGGGGGTGTTGTAGCCGGCGCCGCCGTACATGCTGCTGTTGGCGAGGACCATCACCAGGTCGGCCTCTGGGGCGTTGTCGACGTATGAGTCGACCTTGGTCTGGTCGACGCAGAGCAGCCGGTCGGTGTTGTCGCACCAGAAGTAGGAGCCGAGGGCTGTGTCCCGCACTACGTTCGGGGTTGGATCGCCGGACACTCCGGACTGGCGGGATACGGCGTCCACCGCCCACACGTTGAAGAGGCGGGCGTATGTGCGGTACGGCTCGACGGCGGCGATCTCCTCCCAGTGCGCCCTGACGTCCGCGTGGAACTGTGTGAGTTCACCTGCGGTGTAGCCGTCGCCGACGAAGACGATGTCGAGGCGGTTTCCGGTGGGACCGTTGTCGACGACCTTGGTGACCGCGCCGTCGGCGAACGCCTCATCGGGCGTGAGGCTGCCGGGCGACGTGGACTGTTTGCCCTGCCGTGGGACCGAGGTGTACCCGGATCCCGCTTCGGTGTGTGAGTCGGCGAGTGCTCCGGGCCCTAAGTGTTCGGGGCCGGGTATCTCCACCTGGACCCGGTTGGAGGTCGGCTGTGCCGAGGCGGGGCCGGGAGCGATGGCGAGAGCACACGCGACGGTGGTTGCGGCGGCTGCCGCAATCGATCTTCGTATGGATGTGCCGGATTTGCGCAAGGCAATCCTCCTTGGTGCGAACGAGGGGATTAAGTGTGAGCTAGCGCACCGCAGTACACGTCTCCACTCAGGGATCAGTCATGGCCCGCCCTCACCGACGTCCGGCGCCGCCGGCGAGGACAAGCCCCTGCGGTTTGCGATCGAGTCCTGGCCGTTGCCGCGGTCGGTGATCCGCCCCTTACGAGGTCGGGTTGAAGGTGACCTTCAGCGAGACGATGGCGTCGTTGTTGCCGGTCGCCCGCAGGTCGGGATTGTCCGCGGTGAACGTCCAGGACGTGCCGGTGGAGTTGTCGCCGGAGTGGCCCGTCAGCGAGTAGCCCTTGGGCACCTTCATCGAGGAGATGGCCGAGGGCTTCACCCCGGCGGCCGACAGCTGGGAGGAGGTGTAGCTGCCCGGCGACAGGATGGCGCTCGCCCCGGAGTAACCCACGTCCTGGAACACCGTCACCCCGGCGGACGTGGGAACGCCGCTGACCTCGACGCAGACCACGGAGTCATGGGCGTCCGGGGCGGTGGCCGGGACGGTGACGCTGATCTGGCCGCCGCTGACGGTGTAGGTGAGCGCGGCCGAGGGGTTGTTCATCAGGTAGACGCGTTTGATCGTGTTGGTGATCGCCGGTATCTGGAGCACGCCGTCGGCGGGCCAGGTGAAGACGTGGGCGAACAGCTTGCCGTTCTTCTTGGTGACCCTGCCCCAGGCCGGGTCGGTGGCGAAGGGGCTTGCGGTGGCTCCGTGGATGCTGTCGCCGTACGTCGGCATCCAGGAGGCCAGGCCGCGCAGAATGGTCACGGATCCGGCGGTGACCGAGCCGTCGCCCGTGGGGCCGATGTTCAGCAGGAAGTTGCCGTCCCGGGATACGCACGTGGCGAGCTCCTGGACGAAATCGCCGACGGGTCGGTAGGAGTTCTCGGCGTCCGAGCGATATCCCCAGGCGCCGTTCATGGTGTCGCATGTCTCCCACAGCCGATCCGGCGGAGTGCTGGGGACACTGGACTCCGCGACTGTGTAGTCGCCCAGTCCGCAGTTGTGCTTGACGCGTTCATTGATGACGAGGTCGGGCTTGCGAGCGATCAACCAGTTGTAGAGATCGACGCCGTCCGACCGGTTCCACCAGTCCTCCAGGGTGGGGCTGGCGAGGTCGTTGGGCATGTCGCCGTCGAACCAGAGGATCGCCGGGTCGTAGCGGTCCAGCAACTCCTGAAGCTGGTCTTTCATGTCCGCGATGTAGCTGGTACGTGCGGCCTGCGAGGCCATCGTGGTGGGACCCCCTCGGTTGGTCTGGGAGGGGTGGTTCCAGTCCATGATCGAGTAGTAGAGCCCGAACTTGACGCCGCGCGCCTCGCACTCGGTCTTGAGCGCCGCCAGCAGGTCGCCTTGGACACCCGCGTAATCGTGCAGGTTGTAAAGCTTGGTGCCGGTGGTGTCGGTGAAGCTGGGGACATCGGAGTCCCACATGGCGAAGCCCTCATGGTGCTTGGCGGTGATCACGAGGTACTTCATGCCGGCGTCCGCGGCCAGTTGGGCGATGGCGGCGGCGTTGAAGGCGGTGGGGTTGAAGTGTGCGGACACCTGGGTCTGGTAGTCGGCCTTGGACCAGTTCTCGGCGTTGAACGCCTGTTCACCGTGGCCGAGGTGGGAGTAGGACCCGAAGTGGATGAACATCCCGAACCGGTCCTGGTACCACCAGTCCATCTTCGAGGGGACGGAGTATGCCTCGGCGGTGGCAGGCAACAGGACCTGTGGGAGCGCGAAGGCCACGACGCCTCCGGCTAGCGCGGCAGCCTTGAGGAGGGAACGTCGACTCAAGGGTACAGAGGACATGGTGCGGCTCCTGGATGGTGGGGTGTGCTGGCCGAGGCTGGGGCGCGTGAAGGGACGTCAGGGCCGTGAGCACCTCGGACGTGTTGCGTACAGGGCCGCGGCGTCGGCCAGAGACATCGGATGAATGTATAGACGCTACCTGCTATGGCGTCTAGGGGTGACGCAGCAACTCATCAAACTCACTGCTGTACAGGATTTGATGTAGATCAACTAGGCCGCCGCGCTGCGATCACTGCCCGATCTCTCGGAATAGCTCGGACCTATAGTCCTCGGGTAACGGAGTAGGGGTGGCTGGTCCGGTGTCCGGTTCCCGGCTGGTCCCGCCCACAACGCGGTCGCCGAGGCGTTCAACTCCGCCCTGGAGATGGAACTGCTATCGCGGTCCCGCTTCGCTTCCCGTGAGAGGCCCCGCCACGCAGTGGCCGAGTGGTTCGATGGGTACAACACCATCCGGCGGCACTCGGCCGCGGGGATGATGGCACCGGTCGACTACGAGCTGACCCGGCACCACACCCAGAAAAACGACAAGAAGGGGGCGCCCAGAGCCTGCCCGGGCAGCCGCGCGGCGCACCACCGAACACTGACGGCGAACAGCCCGGACGAACAACGTTCGCAGATCAAAAAACCGGGAGATGGGGAACGGGCACAGCTCGTCGAGCCGGCGTTTGAGGGGTTTGAGGAGCGTGTCGCCGGCTCGGGACAGGCCGCCGCCGATGATGATCTTGTCGGGATCGAAGAGGAGGGTGGAGGCGGCGATTCCGGTGGCGAGGTCGTCGATGAAGGCGGGGTCGTCGACGGGCTTGCCGGCGGCCAGGGCGTCACGGGCCTCGTACCAGCGGGCTGCTTTGAGTACTCCGATTTCTCCGGCGGCACCGTGGCGGCCTTGGCGGACGCGGCGGTCGATGAGGATGCCGACGGAGAACTGGTGGCCGGCCAGTATGTAGACAACGTCTGGGGCGTCTCTGGCGATTCCGCGCCAGTGCTCTGCGAGCGTGCCGAGGTTGGCGTCATTGCCGACGATCACAGGCCCGGAGCCCAGGCCGGTCAGTTCCTTGCGGATGTCGACGCCTGACCACTCGGGCAGTGCAGGGGAGAGGGCGATGGTCCCGGTGTTCGGGTCGACGGGGCCGGTGGTGCCGACGCCGACGGCGAGGACGTCGGCGAGACGCACCGATGCGGCTCGAGCGGCGCGTTTGAGAGCGGTGCGGGCCGCCTGGACGCGTTCGGCGTTGCTGTGCTCGGCGGACACCTCGATGCGGTGGCTGCCGCGGATGGTGCCGACGAGGTCGGTGCACAGCGCCAGGGCCTTGTGGATCCCGATGTCCACGCCGATCACGGCCCCGTACTCGGCGCGGAAACGGTAGCGCTTGGCGGGCCGGCCGACGGGCCTCGGTGCGTCCGGATCCGGGACGATCTCGGCGAGAAGTCCACGCTCGTCAGCTCGTTGACGGCGTCCTCGGACGATGCGCGGGAGACAGCCGCCCGGTGGGCGACCTCGGTGAGGGTGAGGCCGCCGGCGAGCCGTCCTCATGGGGCTCGGCAGCGTCGGCGCGGATCACGCGCAGGGCCGCGACCGTAGTCGGGCGGCTCAACGGCGGTCCGTACCAGTGCTGCGGAGAGCCCTCATTCATCGAGCTGTTCTCCAACCTCTTGACGTCGTGCCGCTCGGGTGCAACGATCCTGCTACTCTCGAAATATTATGAACATCAGGATAATTAATTCAAGGTCGCAAGATTGAAACTCCCAGCTTGTGGCCGTCGTCTGGTTGACCTCTCGTCCAGTGAAAGGTCTGAAGTCTCATGCCTCAGTCTCAAAAGGCGTTGTCAGGGCATGCCGGCTCGGTCCTGTACCAGATCTACCCGCTGGCGTGGCTCGGCGCCGACGCCGTCTGGCTCAGCCCGTGCTTTGCCTCGGAGTTCGGCGACGCGGGCTACGACGTGACGGACTACTTGAGCATCGCGCCGCGCTACGGACGAACGAGGACGCGGCCGCCTTGATCGAGGCGGCTCGTAGCCGCTGCATCCGGGTCATGCTCGACCTGGTGCCGGGCCACACCTCCCACCGGCACTCCTGGTTCCAGGAGTCGGCGAACACCCCTGGCGATCACCGCTAGATCTGGTCGGACCGCGTTCACCCCGCTGGAGAACCGGCACACCAAGATCTTCGGAACCCGAGGCCGGCTCACCGGCGACGGCCGGTACCTGAGCGTCTTCGACTCCCTCGCCGAGCAGACCACGACCATCGACACCTCCCTCGACGGCTCATCCGCCGCCGAAGGCCACGCCGGCGGCGACCACGGCCTCATCAAGTCGTTCGCCACCGCCCTGCACGAAGGTCGCCCCGAGCTCATCCATTCCGGCATCGCCGGAGAAGACCATGCGACCCCGTAGAACGGTCGTGGCCGGAGTGGCGGCTGGGCTGCTCGGACTCGGCCTGGTCACCGTGCCTGCCACCTCGGCCAAGCCCGCCGCTTCAGTGGGCGACCTGGCCGACGATTGGACCACGCTGAGCGGCCTGCTGCCCGGCACCCAAGTGGGTGTCGCGGATGGGGGTCGCGACAGTGAACACCGCCAACCCCACCCGCCTCGTCCAACAGCTCGTCCACCGCGTCGACGGCCTGCCCGCAGGCATCCGCACCATCCGCTTGGTCAAGAAGAACGGCCAGTACCTGATGACCGACCGCTTCACCTTCCGCTGATCGCCGGCTCCTGGAGACCATACGATGCGTCCCCACCTCACCCGCCTACGGCCGATTGCCACTTGTGTCGCCGCTCTGCTGGCGGCGTTCGTAGTCGTGGCCCCGCAACCGGCATGGGCTGCGCCCAGCGACAACTTCGCCATCGACGACCCGCTGTCCTCCCCGCGCACGCAGTGGTGGACTGACGCGAGGTTTGGGCTGTTCCTGCACTGGGGGGTCTACTCGGCCTTCCGCGGTGAGTACAGCAGGCCCGACGGGACGACCTGCCGAGACGCTGAATGGATCAAGCGCAATTGCGCCATCCCGGACTCTGCCTACATGGCCAGGGCCTCGACGTGGAATCCGACGTCGTTCGATGCCAACGCGATAGTGAAGCTTGCCAAGGACGCGGGGCAGAAATACATCGTCATCACGGCGAAGCACCACGACGGCTTCGCCATGTGGCCCACCAAGGTCAACGACTACAACATCCGCCAGCGCACGCCCTTCCAGCGTGACCCGCTGCGCGAGCTGGCCGATGCCGCCCGCGCCAATGGCCTGCACTTCGGTGTCTACTACTCCATCTGGGACTGGCACGACCCCGACGCTCTGCCGGGCGGTAACTACCCCGCGTACCTCGACAGGGCCAAGGCCCAGATCAAAGAGCTGATCACCGACTACGACCCCGAGGTCCTGTGGTTCGACGGCTCGTACAAGGGCTACACCGACCCGCCCAACCCCTACAGCTTCGAGGACGGTGCGCGGATGGAGTCCTACGTGCGCGGACTCAAGCCCGGCATCATCATCAACGAGCGGTCGATCGACCACCACGGGGCCGACAACTACCACCTGTATCGGCCCGGTGACGGTGACTTCACCACCCCGGAGGGCTACTATCCCACCTCTCCGTCACCGTCGGAGTTGATGGAGACCTGCGACAACGTCAGCGACCGGTGGGGCTATGCCTACTGGGATAACAATTTCAAGTCGCCGACCACACTGACCCGCGACCTGATTCACTCGACCAGCATCGACTCCAACTTCCTGCTCAACGTAGGGCCCACCGACACCGGCGCCATCTCACCCGGCCATACGAGCGCCCTGCGAGGGATGAAGGATTGGGCTGCCACCCATGGCGTGGCCATCTACGGCGCCGGCTTCAGCGGGCTGACCAGCCAGCCGTCCTGGGGACGCATCACCCGCAAGGGGAACAAGCTCTACCTCCACGCCTACACCTGGCCTGGCGCGGGCGGCACCCTGCACGTCACGGCCAGAAGCCCGTTCACCGTCACCGCGGCCCGCGTGCTCGGCAGCGACCAAACCGTGACGGTCCGCACCGCAGGCGACGGCTACGACTTCACGCCCTCCGGCTCGGCGACCAATCCGATCGCCACGGTGATCGAAGCCGACATCGCCACCCCGGCTCCGGCAGCCGCCGGCACCGGCACCGGCCTCAAAGCCGAATTCTGGACCAACACCACCTTCACCGGCACGCCGGCCGTGACCCGCACCGACCCCACCATCAACTACCTGTGGCGCTACGAGGGATCCCCTGCCCCGTCCATCGGAACCGACAACTTCTCCTCCCGCTGGACCGGCAAGATCCAGCCCAGGTACTCCGAGACTTACACCTTCACCACCATCTCAGACGACACCGTCCGCCTATGGATCAACGGACAGCTCATCATCGACAACACCACCCCGCACCTCCCCACCTGGAACCAAGGCAGCATCAACCTCACAGCGGGACAGCTCTACGACATCAAGCTGGAGCAAACCGAAAACGGTGGCGAGGCCGCGGCGAAGCTCATCTGGACCAGCCCCAACACCCCCAAACAAGCCGTCCCGCGAACCCAGCTCTACCCCACGACGACCCTCGGCGACGACGCCCCGGCATGACCTACACCGGCACCTGGAACACCAGCACCGGCCGCACATACGCCTCCGATCTCAACGGACACGTCTCACTACGAAATAGCGGGGCGAGGTTGCGCCCAGCGCGGGCGAGCGCAACGCCTATACCTAGCAACTGCTCACCTCCGGGCAGCTTCCCGAGCTCATGCGGGCCTTGCGCCTTCGGGTCTCGCCGAGTTGGGCAGCCTGTACGCCTGGAACCCGGCGGAGCTCGGCGAGTCGTCGAATTCCCTCAGGTCCCGTCCGTTAGCAGCTGGGCTTCCAGCGTCATGATTCGACTCGACTGTGGCTGCTGACGATGCAGGCCGTCAGCTCAAGGACTCCCACCCGGTCATTTCCCAACCGGCTCAGGCACGAATCAGACGATCCGTCGTCTCACGGAAACCACCCCGAAAGGAACACCCTCCATGTATCCGGCCCGAAGAATCAGGCAGCGTGTGATGGCGCTCGCCGCGTTCACCTGCGTCATGGTCCTCGCATTCTGTGGCCTGGGCAGCGCCCCGGCCAAGGCCATCGGAGGCAGCGCCACCGACTGGATGAGCCAGGGCAAGTTCGGTGTCATGACGCACTACCTGGCCGAGAACTGCCCCCTGAGCTCAGACGGTCCCTACAGCTGCCCTACCTCGGCCTACAACACGGGAATCTTCCCGACGATCGACCAGTGGAACACGCGGGTCAACAACTACGACGTCAACGGTGTGGTCCAGCAACTCAAGTCTGTGGGCTCCGCGGAGTGCGGCTGCTGGTGCGTCCGGACACGGTGCTGCGCTGGCACCGCGACCTTCTCGTACGCCGCCATGCTGCCGCCTCCCGGCCCAAGCGCTCGGGACGGCCTCGGACCGTTCACTCCGTGCGGGCCCTGGTGCTGCGCCTGGCGCGGGAGAACCCCGGTTGGGGGTATCGGCGCCTGCACGGCGAACTGCTTGTCCTGGGCGTGAAGGTGGCCGCTTCCACCGTCTGGGAGATCTTGCAGGAGGCCGGCATCGATCCAGCACCCGAGCGGTCCGCCAGCACCCGGGCGGACTTCCTACGCTCCAGAGCACGGTCCCCAGCGACGCGCTAATCCTGGTCTCAGGTTGATCGGAGACAATGAGCGGCAAAAAGCATCGACTGGAAGGGGGCGGGCCGGCGTGCGGATCATGATCGCGGATGATGACCCGGCCATCCGTGAGTCGCTGGAGCGGGTGCTCCAGGTCGAGGGTTACGACACCAGCACCGTCGCCAACGGTCTCGCCGTGCTCGACGGGGTCGGTGGGGCCAGCGGTGACACGCTGGATCTGCTGCTCCTCGACGTGATGATGCCCCGCCTCGGCGGGTTGGAGACCTGCCGGCGGTTGCGGGCCGCGGGTCGGGATCTGCCGGTGCTGATGCTGACCGCCCGTGACCAGGTTTCCGACCGGGTCACGGGGCTGGACGCGGGTGCCGACGACTACCTGCCCAAGCCGTTCGCCACCGAGGAGTTGCTGGCCCGGGTGCGGGCCCTGCTGCGTCGGCGCACGCCGACCGACGGGGAGTCGCAGATCCTGTCGTTCGCCGACGTCCGGCTCGATCCCGACAGGTTCGAGGCGTGGCGTGGCGGGCGGCCGCTGCACCTGACCCGGACCGAGTTCTCCCTCCTGGAGGTCCTCGTGTGCAACGCGACCCGGGTCTTGACCCGCGACGCGCTGTTCGAGGCGATCTGGGGCTTCGGCATGAGCTCCACCGCCAACAACCTCCAGGTATACGTGAGCTACCTGCGCCGCAAGATGGAGGCCGAGGGTGAGCCGCGATTGATCTACACGCTGCGCGGCCTGGGTTACGTGCTGCGGGATACTCCTCCGTGAGCAGGCCCGCCGGCCGGGAACCGCGCCGGCTGACCCGATGGTGGCGCCGGCGGTCCCTGCGGACCAGGCTGACGGTGATCGCGGCGACGGCCATCGCGGTCAGCGTGTTCGTGGCCTTCCAGGTGGCCAGCGAGCTGCTGGGCTGGGAGCTGCGGGACACCGCCGAGAATCAGCTGCGCGCCGACTCCCGCGTCCTGGCGACGACCGCGGAGCGCGCCGGTCTGGCGCAGGTCCAGCTACCGCCGTATCCCGGATCCGGTCAGCTGGTGCGGGTCATCCTGCCCGACGGCTCGACCCGGACGCCGGTCGGCCAACCCGCGCTGCCCCCGGTCAGCGAGCACGCCGGGCGCGTGGCGCAGGGCGCGTCGGCCGACCTGATGGAGTCGAGGGACAGCGACGACGAGGGCTACCGCATCTACACTCTGCGGGCGGGCGACGGCGCGGTCCAGGTGGCCCGTGTCGCCGACGACAGCCCGATCAACCAGTTCGGGTTCGGCATGCTGCTGATCGGGCTGCTCTGCGTGGCCGGCGGCACCCTTGTCGGGCGGACCGTGGCGCGGACCGGGCTGGCACCGATCGACCGACTGACCGCCGCCGCGGTACGTGTTGCGCACACCCGGGATCTCGACGCCGACATCCCGGATGAGGGCGGTGGGGAGATCCGGCGGCTGATCCAGTCGATCAACGACATGCTCGCCGCGCTCCGGGACTCCCGGCGGGCCCAGCGGCTGCTCGCCGAGGACGCCGCCCACGAGCTCAAGACCCCGCTCACCAGCCTGCGCCTCAACGTCGAGCTGCTGATCCGGCTCGATCGGCGCGGCACCCTGGACAGCGCACTGCCGGCGGAGAGCCGGACCCGGCTGCTCAACGATCTCGGCGCCCAGGTGGCCGAGTTGAGCACCCTTGCCGCCGAGCTGACCGACCTGGCGCGCGGTGACGTCAGCGACGAGAGCACCGAGCTGCTCGACCTCGCCGACGTGGTGGTGGCCGCCGAGACCCGGGCGCGTTCCCGCGTGCCCGACATCGAGGTCGCGCTCGACGTGACCTCCGTGTGGGTGAACGGGCGTCCCGCTGCGCTCCAGCGGGCGGTGCTCAACCTCATCGACAACGCCGGCAAGTGGTCCCCCGCGGACCAGCCGGTCCAGGTCCGGCTCCGTGCCGAGGGCGCGTCGGCGGTGCTCGAGGTCGACGACGCCGGGCCGGGCATCGACGCCGCCGACGTACCGCGGGTGTTCGACCGGTTCTACCGTGCCGACAGCGCCCGGGCGTTGCCGGGATCCGGTCTGGGGCTGTCGATCGTGCAGCGGGTCGTCGACGCCCACGGCGGCCGGGCCACCGTCGCCCGCTCCGCACGCGGTGGTGCGCTGCTTCGGGTCGACCTTCCGGCCGTGGTGCGCTGACCCGCCCCGGCGGCGCGGCGCAGGACAAGGGACGGCGGCCCTCGGGCATGGCCCCGCGCGGCTCACCGTCGGGGCAGGACACCGCGGTGCGCCGACCCCAGCCCCGGCCGCACGGCGCAGGACCAAAGGGCGGCGACCGTCGGGCCCATGAAAAAATCCGGGACGGGCCTGGGGCCCCGTCCCGGATCTCGTCCGTGCCGCCGCGCTCACCGTTGCAGCGCGGGCTCCTCGTCGTCGCCGAGCGACTGTTGACCGTCCGGCAGCTCCGCCACTGGACGGGACAGCCGACTCGGCCACCAGATCCGCCGGCCGATCAGCAGGGTGAGGGCGGGCACCAGGACCGACCGCACCAGCAGGGCGTCGAGCAGCACGCCGAAGGCGACCAGGAACCCGACCTCGATCAGCATCACCAGCGGAAGTGTGGCGAGGACCGCGAACGTGGCCGCCAGGACCAGGCCTGCCGAGGTGATGACGCCACCGGTGGCCGAGAGGGCTTTGAGCATGCCTTCTCTGGTGCCGAGACGCACGGTCTCCTCCCGGGCCCGGCTGGCCAGGAAGATGTTGTAGTCGACGCCGAGCGCCACCAGGAACAGGAATGCCAGCACCGGCGCCGAATAGTCGATACCCTTGAACCCGAGGATCGTGTCGAAGACGAACACGCTGCCGCCGAAGGCTGCGGCGAATGAGACGATCACGGTGGCCATCAGGATCAGCGGGGCCACGATCGCGCGCAGCAGCAGCCCGAGGACGATCAGGACGACGGCGAGCACCAGCGGGATCACCAGCTTCTCGTCGCGGCTGGTGGTCACCTCGGTGTCGAGGTTCTCCGCACTCGGCCCGCCGACGATCGCCTCCGCCCCGCTCACCGCGTGCACGGCGGTGCGCACCCGCTTGATCGTGTCGTACTCTGCGACGGTGTCCGGCGCGTCCGTCGGGAACACGGAGATGTTGGCCCAGCCACGGCTGGTCTGCTCCGGGATGGCCAGGGCCACACCGCGAGTGTCCTTGACGATGTCGAGCACCCGCTCCTGGTGCGCCGGCCGCGTGAAGATCGTCATCGGCTGGCCGCCGAGCTCCGGGAAGTGCTGGCGGAGAACGGTGAAGCCGGTGACCGACTCCGGCGCGGACAGGAACTGGTCCTGCTCCCGTAGGGCGCCGGTGTTGCCCGCCAGCCCGATGGCGAGCACGCCGAGGACTCCGAGCGAGCCGAGTGTCGCCACCCACCGGCGGCGGCTGATGGCGGTGCCGAGCCGTCCCCACAGCCCCGGCTTCTCCTCCACGGCCGTGCTGAACCGCGGGATGGCCGGCCAGAAGATCCGCCTGCCGAGCACCACGAGCACCGCCGGGAACAGCGTCAGCATGGCCACCAGCGCGCACAGAATCCCGGCCGCACCGATCGGGCCCAACCCGCTGGTGCTGTTCAGGTCCGCGACGAGCAGGCAGAGCAGGCCGGCGACCACGGTGGCCGCGGACGCGACGATGGCCGGCGCCGCGCCGCGTAACGCGTGGACCATCGCGACCCGGACGTTCTCATGGTGGTGCAGTGCCTCCCGATATCGAGCGATGAGCAACAGCGCGTAGTCCGTGCCGACGCCGAATACCAGGATCGTCAGCAGCGCCGAGTTCTGGTCGTTGACCACGATGCCGAAGCCCTTGACGAGCAGATAGACGGTCGCCATCGCGGTCAGTGCGGCCGCGCCAACGGCCACCAGCGGGATGATCCACAACACCGGGCTGCGGTAGGTGAGGATGAGCAGGAGCGTGACGACGACGATGGTGGTGAGGAGGACCTGCACGTCGATGCCGTCGAAGACGGCGTCCATGTCGCCGTCGATCGCGCCCGGGCCGGTCACGTCGAGTTCCAGGCCGGCGGGGCGGTCCTTGGCGGCGTCACGCAACGGGCCGACCATGGCCTCCGGTTCGCCGTAGGTCGTGCTCACCTCGAGGGTGAACATCATCGCCTTGCCGTCGGTGGAGCGTCTTATCGGTGAGCCCTCGTCGTCCTCGCCGGCCGCCGCCGTCGCCTTCGGCGGGTACCGCTTGGCAAGGGTGTTGTAGTGGCGCTCGACCGTCGCGCGGTCGGCGTCGGTCATGCCGCCGGCGCGGTGGTACACGAAGACGAACGTGTTGTTGTCACCGTCGGGGAGACTGTCCTCCAGCACCGCCACCTTGGTGGACTCGGCACCGGCCGGCAGAGTGTCCACGGCGCTGTCGGTGGTGACCGAGCTCAACTTTCCACTCAGCGGCACCATGCCCGCCGCCAGCACCAACCACAAGCCAATCACCAACCACGGCACCCATCGGCCTGCCAACCGACCGGCCGGCGCTTCGCCGGACGGTGCTGCGTTGACTGCCATCACTAGCCTCCTATATACGGGTTACATCGCTTATCTGGATGCCTACTTCATACGGAGCGAACCTGAGACGACGGTTAATACGGCGCTCAGGCCGGTTGGCCGAACCAGGTGCCCAGCGCACGCACCAACGTGGTGGCGTCGAGGTCCTGCCCGGTAGGCAAGGCCCAGGCGACACAGCCGTCGGGCCGGATGAGCAACGCGTCGACGCCCACCCGGTCCGTGCGGGCGGTGACGGTGTTGACCCGTCCGGTCCACGCGGCCGCGGCGTCGCGGACCTCCGCGCGGTCGACGAGGTCGAGCAGGAGCCCACGACCTCACGCAGCAGGTCCGCCGTGCGCTTGCCGGAAATCTCATTCGTGCAGGTCATGCAGCATGTCGGTATTCGTGGAGGATGCCGCCGAGGCGCTCGCGTCTTCGTATGTCGAGACTGGCGATCTGGTCCGGATCGGTGATCGGCGCGGGTAACGGGTGCAGACGGCCGACCATCATTCCTCGGCGATCGATACCCGCGTGAGAGCGCGTCTCAACCGATCGCCATCGAAGCCCGAACACCCCCGCTCACTGTCTCCCACCAGGACGGACAGATTTTCGGCAAGCGCAAGGCCAGGCGCAGCAGTACGACAGATCATGATGCCGCCGGGGTCCTGCGCAGGTGAAGACCCCGGGGGTGAACGTCGAGGAGAACCGAAGATCCGTGATCAGTCTGCCGACCTGCGTGAATGATTTATCGGCACCCGCAGTGGCGTGGCTCTCTGAACTCCGAATTACGCGGAACGCAGGCAGGCCGCACGCTGGTTTCCGGTTTCGGGAAGGGTTCTGACTGTCGTGCCGCCGAAGTCGCCGAAGCCTCCGCTCCCGGCTCACGGCGGATTTCTTGATCGCCGCCCACCCCTGTAATCAACTTCGTTTGCTTCATTGACATTTCACTCAGAAGTCGTAGGTTGGGAGCGCTCCCATGGTGCCTTTCAACTGGAAGGAGTTCCCCCCATATGCGCAGACAGAGCCCATTAACCGGGCGTTCCCGGTCGGCCCTCCGCCGGCCTCTCCAGGCGCTCGCCATGCTGTTCGCGGTGGTTGTCGGCGCACTGACCTGGTCGGCCCCCGCCCAGGCTCACGGCTCCGTCGTCGGCCCCGCCTCCCGCGCGTACCACTGCTGGGAAAGGTGGGGTAACGACCACATGAACCCGGCCATGCAGACCGAAGACCCCATGTGTTGGCAGGCCTTCCAGGCCAACCCCGACACCATGTGGAACTGGATGAGCGCGCTCCGCGACGGTCTCGGTGGCCAGTTCCAGTCGCAGACCCCCAACGGGACGCTGTGCAGCAACAACCTCTCGAGGAACGCCAGTCTGAACAAGCCCGGGCAGTGGAAGACGACCACCGTCGGCAACAACTTCTCGGTCCACGTGCACGACCAGGCGTCCCACGGTGCCGACTACTTCAGGGCCTACGTGAGCAAGCAGGGCTTCGACCCCAAGACCCAGACCTTGGGCTGGGGCAACCTCGACTTCATCACGCAGACCGGCCGCTTCGGCCCGGCGACGGACTACACGTTCAACGTCAGCACCTCCGGCTACACCGGACACCACATCCTGTTCGTGATCTGGCAGGCCTCGCACCTCGACCAGGCCTACATGTGGTGCAGCGACGTGAACTTCGGCTGAGCAGAGGAGCGCCGCACACGGCGCCGGTCTCTGCCGGGCGCCGGTAACCCGCCGCCCGGCCGACCGAGCTCCGTCGGGGCAGGGGACCCGTTTGGTCACCCTGCCCCGACGGGGGGCTCCCTTCGCTCCTGGTGGTGCGCGGCCGTCCCGGACGCTTGGGCCGGCAGGAGGCGGTATGGCGGCGCGCAATGAGGGGGCGGTGCCAACGCAGCACCGTGTCAGGGCGTACAAGCAGCCGTAATCTTCGCAGGACGTGAGGTGGCAGCCGGTGCGGCAGCGCCGCCAGGAACGCCCGATCGCTGGGCGTGAACCGGACCTTGCCCTTGCCGAGTTGACGGGCGACTTCGCCGGTCGACCTCCGGTACACCGCGCGCACCACCGCCCACCAGGACGGATGACTTTTTCGGCAAGCGCAGGATGGAGCACAACAGCGAACTCGGCGATTTCCTGCGCTTGAGTCGCGCCCGCCTTGCGCCCGACGCCGCACGTCTCTGAGGCTGTGCCGGCCTCGGTCGCCCGCGCCCTGCACCTGAACGACGACGAACGCGACTACCTCTTCGCCCTCGCCCGTCCCGCCAAACCACAGCGCCGACGCACGCCGCGCGCACCTTGGCCGCGTGGGGACCACGGCTGCGGCACACGGCCGTGCTCGCTCTGCTTGCAGCGTTGGGTCACCGGCAGCTCAGCTCTACTGAGCCGAGGCGATCGATGGTCGCGGTGACGACATCCCCGGGCCTGACCGGGACGGCGGCGGTGAGTCCGCCGGAGAGCACGATCTGCCCGGCGGTCAGGCCTTCGTCCTCGGCGGCGAGCTGCCGGACGAGCCAGGCGACCGCGGCTGCCGGGTGGCCCAGCGACGCCGCTCCGGAGGCGGTCGCGACCACCTCACCGTTCTTCTCCAGGAGGACGCCCACCAGGCGCAGGTCGACCCCAGACGTCGTGACCGGCACCCCGACGACGAACCGGCTCGCCGAGGTGTTGTCCGCGACAACGTCGGCCATGGTGAAGCCGTAGTCCACGAATCGGGAGTCGAGCACCTCGATACCGACGGCCACCCCCGACGACGCGGCGACGACATCGGCCGCGGTGATGTGCGGGCCTTTGAGGTCCCGACCAAGAGTGAACACGATCTCCGGCTCGCAGCGCGGCTGGATGAGCGCCGAGGTGTCCAGTGGCTCGCCAAGGTCCACCGCCCCCGTGGCCGGCAGGAAGCCGTAGATCGGGCTGTCCACTCCGACCTGGGCTTGCTTGGCACGTGAGGTGACGCCGAGCTTCCAGCCGGCGATCTGTCCGGTCGCGGACCGTAGCTCGCGCTGCACTCGATAGCCGGTGGGGATGTCGAGTTCGGGGAACTCGTCGGTCAGCTTGGTGATGGCGGTACGATCCGCAACGGCCTTGCTCAGCCGGGCGGCCAACTCGCTTACGTTCACGCTCATGCGATCCTCACCGTCACCGGGCCCAGCCGGTCGAACTCGGCCCGGAACACATCGCCCGGGTTCATGGGAAGGGCCGCGTGCAGCGCGCCCGTCAGAATCAGGTGCCCAGGTTCCAGGGCAACTCCGTGCTCGCCCAGGGTGTTCGCCAGCCATGCGACGACGGCGACCGGGTCTCCCAGCGCGGCGGCGCCGGCGCCCGTGTCGACCAATTCGCCGTTGCGGGTCAGAACCATCCCGACCAGCCGGGGATCCCAGCCGTTCGGACCATCGTCGAGAGGCACGATGCGGCTCGAGGTGGCCATGGCGCCGTTCGACGCCAGGTCGGCGACGGTGTCGGCGAGTTTGATCCGCCAGTCCGCGATCCTGGAGTCGATGATCTCCATCCCGGCCACGGCACCCGCGATGGCGGCCCGGGCCTGGGTGACGGTGACACCCGGGCCCTCGAGCCGGTCGCCCAGAACGAAGACGATCTCGGCCTCGACCTTGGGTGCCACGAACGCGTCGAGCGGGACCGCGTCCCCGTCGCGGTAGGCGGTGGAGGCCAGAACCGGTCCGTAATCGGGAGTGTCGATGCCGAGCGCCTTCCGCATCGGGACAGCGGTGAGCCCGACTTTGTGCCCCACGATCCGATCGCCGTCGGCGAGCAGGAGTCGCACAAGCTCCTGCTGGATGGCGTAGCCGTCGTCCATGCCGAGACCGGGTTCGGCGTCGGTGAACGGCGGGATCGCGGTACGCGTGCGCCGGGCCTCGTAGAGAGCGTGGGCCTTGGCCGTCGTATCGGTCATGTGGTCTGCTCCTCGGCCGGCCCGATGGCGATGTCGATGATCATGTCCTCCTGGCCGCCGACGCAGCCGCGCTCGCCGCAGCGGCGCAAGATGGCGTGCGCGGGGACCTTGTACCGCTCGGCTGCGCGCTCGGCGTGCAGCAGGAAGCTTGAGTAGACCCCTGCCCAGCCCTGCACGATCGCGTTGCGGTCCATCTTCGGCCACCGGCTCAGGTACGGCCGGACGACCTCTTCGGCAGCGTCGAGCAGCAGCCCGGCGTCGAGCCCGGTCGCGACGCCGAGCCGGTCGAACACCGCCCCGAGCACCTCGGTGGGGGAGTCTCCCGCGCCGGCACCGAGCGCGCATAGTGAGCCGTCGATGTAGCGGACGCCGGCCTCGTGCGCGATCACGGAGTTCGTGACGCCCAAACTCATGTTCTGGTGACCGTGGTAACCGACCCAGGCCTCGTCACCGATCTCGGCGACCAGGGCCTCGAAGCGAGCGCGCGCCCAGTCCACCCCCTCCGCGCTGGCCTCGATGCCGCGGGTGCGGGCGCGGGCCAGGCCGTCGGACTCGACGATGCCCACGACGTACCGGACGTCGATCACCGGGCTGTGGGCGAGCTTCGCCAGCAGGTCGGTGCCTATGTTCCCGGGGCCGACTATGGCCGCCGGGATCTTCTGCTGCCCCATGGTGGGACCGTCACATCCTCTCGGTCGGGTGGGGAGAGGGCGCCCCGCTCAGCGGAACGCGGGAAACTTCAGGGGCGACGAGTTCGCGCAGGTGGGCGTACATCCGCGAGGGATCCGGCTCCAAGCCGGTGAACAGCCGGAAGGCATCGGCGGCCTGGTGGGCGTTCATCCGGCCGCCGTCGAGGAAGACCGCGCCCGCCTCGGCGGCGGCCGCGAGCAGAGCGGTGTGGAGCGGCCGGAACACGATCTCGGCGACCCAGAGGTCGGGCCGCAGGCAGTTGCCGGGCACTGCCTGGCCGGGGTGACCAGCCATTCCGACCGGGGTTGCGTGCACGACCCCGTGCGTGTGTCCGAGCAGCGTCGGGAGCTCGGTGAGTCTGCCACCGCGGACCCGGTACGGGTCGAGGTCGGCGGCGAGGCGAGCCGCCCGGTCCGGGTCGGCGTCGACGACGTCGAGTCGCTCAGTACCCAGGTCGAGCAGCGCGTAGGCTGCCGCGGCGCCCGCCCCGCCCGCGCCGACGAGGACGACCCGGTCCAGCGGGGCGCCCGCGAGCCCGTCGACGAGGCCGCGCCGGAAGCCGGTCCAGTCGGTGTTGTGGCCCGCGAGGCCGTCCTCACCGATGACCACGGTGTTCACCGCGCCGATCGCTGCCGCATCAGTGGACAGGGTGTCCAGGTGCGCGAGGACCAGCTGTTTGCAGGGATGGGTGATGTTGAGGCCCCGGTAGCCGGCATCCCTGGCTCGCCGCAGCAGGTCGCCGACATCGCCCGGAGAGGCCCCCAGGGCCTGGAGGTCCCACAGGTCGTAGCGCAGCTCGAGGCCGAGGAGTGCAGCCTCCCGCTCGTGCATCGCGGGGGACAGCGAGAACCCGATCCCGCTTCCGATCAGGCCCGTCAGCAGAGTCGTCACGATTCCCCCTCGGGGTCGGCCGAGGCGAGCACGGGCTCGATCACCCGGATTGTGGCGACCGCGGAACGTGTGGTGACCGGCACCGGACCGTTCTTGCGTGGGGACGCGGCGAGCTCGCCGCACAGCACATACGAAGCGTGCCTGTGGGCGGCGACCACCACACGCCCGTGCGACGGGCGCGGGGTGCACACCGTCACCGCTTCCAGTCCGGCGATCGCGATACGGGTGCGCCGGGCCTCGTAGAGGGCGCGGGCCTTGGTGGTCGTGTCGGTCATACGGTGTGCTCCTCGGGCGCTGTGGTGGGGGTGCCGGTGGACCTGCCCCACACGTAGGGTTCGCGCGGGACCCGGCCGGTCACGTCAGATCCACCGGGAGGCCGGTTCGCGACGACTCGTAGATCGCCAGCACCACCGCCAGTGCGGTGCGCGCGTCCCGCCCGGTGACGAGCGGATCGCGGCCCTCACGGACGGCGGTCACGAACTCGGTGATCTGCTCGCGGTGGAAAGGCATGAGGCCCTCGTGGATCCGGCTGAGCGGCGGATCGGCGTCGATCCCGGTGGAGAGCAGTTGCCGGTACGCCTCCTCGCCCTTCACCGTCCACAGGTCGGTGTGCCCGGTGCCTTCCGGGTACTCCGTGACAGTCGCGGCCTGGCCTGCCGCGTCCGACACGAACACCGTGGTGCCGAGCCCCGGGGCGAACGTCGTGCCCGCCTGGATCGTGGCGACCGCGCCCGAGGCGAACTCCACGGTCGCCACCGCGGTGTCCTCGACCTCGATGCAGTCGCCGTGTTTGAGGGTGCGGATCGCGCCGTACACCCGTACCGGTGTGCCGAGGTACCACTGGAGCAGGTCGACGTAGTGGATGCCCTGATTGAGGAGGGCTCCGCCGCCCTCGGTGTCCCAGCGGCCGCGCCACGGCTCGGCGTAGTACTCGGCGTCGCGGCCCCAGCGCATGGTCACCGTCCCCACGATCGGCGGGCCGAGCCTGCCCTCGTCGATCGCCGCGCGCAGGCGCGCCGCCGAGGGCCAGAAGCGGCGCTGGAACAGCACACCGAACCGGACGCCCGCCTCTTCCATGGCCGTGACCATGCGGTCGGCCTCGGCGAGGGTCACCGCGATCGGCTTCTCGCACAGCACGTGCAGACCGTGCCGGGCGGCGGCGACCACCACTCGCTCGTGCGAGGGGTGCGGGGTGCACACGGTGATCGCGTCCAGCCCGGACGACAGGAAACTCTCCGGGTCCGGGTCATGACCGGCAATCCCGAACCGTGCGGCGAAGGCCGCCGCACGGTCGGGTTCGACGTCGCTGACGCCCACCAGGTCGACACCCGGGATCGCCTGTAGCGCCATGGCGTGGTTGACGGCGATCTTCCCGGTTCCGACGATGCCGGTCCGCAGCGCGCTCATGGGGTGTCCCTCCGTTCGAGGGCACGGTGCAGCGTCTCCACGGCGTAGATGTAGCTCTGGATGCCGGCTCCGACGAAGACGGCTTCGGCGATGTCGGAGACGTAGGAGTGGTGCCGGAACTCCTCGCGCTTGTGCACGTTGGTGATGTGTACCTCGGCGATGAGCAGTTCGGAGGCCAGCAGCGCGTCGCGCAGTGCCACGGACGTGTGGGTGAACGCGCCCGGGTTGATCACGACGCCGTCCGTGCCTCCGCGGGCTTCGTGGAGCCGGTCGATGAGCGCGCCTTCCCAGTTGCTTTGGAGGAAATCGGCTTTGTATCCGAGCGCCTCGGCGCGTTGCGCGGTGATGCGCTCGACGTCGGCGAGGGTGTCGGCGCCGTAGAGGGCGGGCTCACGGGTCCCGAGCATGTTCAGGTTCGGGCCGTTGAGGATCAGTAGGCGACCGTGTCGCACGGCGGCTCCTCAGGTGGTGGTGGTCAGACGGGCGGCGGGGGTCTCTGCGGCTGGACGGGAGGTGTGTCCCAGCTGGTCGAGCGGCACGTGAGCGGTCTCGGGGCCCGCGAGGGCCGCGGCCGCGGCGAGCAGACAGAGCACGGCGAGCAGGATCGCGAGCGGGACCCAGCCGAAGGCACCTGTGCCGATCATGAGCGCGGCGATGGTGGGCAGGAAGCCCTGGGGCACGTTTGCGAACTGGGTCGAGACAGCCATGCCGGTGTAGCGGACCCGGGCGTCGAACATCTCCGCGTACAGGGACGGCCAGACGCCGTTCGGCGCGGCGTAGCACACCGAGCCCAGCAGGACCGAGGCGAGCACGACGAGTGACCAGTTCGAGGTCGTGATGGCCCAGAAGTAGACGAACACCGACGCGGCGCAGCCCAGGGCGCCCACGGCGAACACCGGGCGGCGGCCGATCCTGTCCGACAGCCTGGCCCACAACGGGATCGTGACGACCTGGCCGATGTTGGAGATCACGATCGTCCACAGCATCGAGGAGCGCGAGATGTCCCACTGATCCACCGCGTACCCCAGGCCGAACACGGTCACGGTGGTGGAGATCGTGCCGTAGAGGTGGCAGACGACGATCCGAAGGAACGAGCCCCAGTAGTGGCGGACGAATACCGTCAGCGGGAACCTGACGGTCTCCTCGCTCTCCTTGATCTCCTCGAACGCGGGCGGCTCCTCCAGCGTCCGGCGCACGAACATCGCCACGACCACCACGATGGCGCTGGCCCAGAACGGCACCCGCCAGCCCCAGGAATAGAGGGCCTCGCTCGGCAGGGCCGCGACCGGGATGAAGGCCAGTGTCGCCACGACCAGCCCGGCCTGGGTCCCGGAGAGGGTGAAGCTGGTGAAGTAGCCGCGCCTGCCCTCGGGAGAATGCTCCAGGGTCATCGAGCTCGCGCCGCTCTGCTCACCTGCGGCGGAGAACCCCTGCGCCACGCGGCACAGCACCAGCAGGATCGGTGCCCAGACGCCGATGACGGAGTAGCTGGGAAGGCAGCCGATCAGGAAGGTCGAACCGCCCATGGTGGCCAGCGTGAAGATCAGGACGCGCTTGCGGCCGATCCGGTCGCCGAAGTGGCCGAGGAAGAACGAGCCGATCGGCCGGGCGATGTAGGCGACCGCGAAGGTCGCCAGCGCGGCCAGCGTACCGACGGTCGCGCTGACGTCCGGGAAGAACACATGGCTGAAGACCAGCGCCGACGCCGATCCGTAAATGAAGAAGTCGTAATACTCGACCATGCTGCCGAGGAAGGACGCGAGCGCGGCCTTCCGCGGCGTCTGGCCGGTTTTTGCGAGTGCATCGGACACAGGACACTCCTTTGTGTCAGGTACGAGCGGTGTCGGGGACGAGCGGTGTTGAGGACGAGCGGTGTCGGGGACGAGCGTCGGGCCGAGGCGGCCGGAGGCCGGGGATCAGTCGTCGAGGACTGCGGTGGCGGAGCCGAACGCTCGCTGTGCGGCTTCATCGACGGGCAGGGCGCGGAACCGCGGGTCGTTGACCTCGACCGACCAGGGGCCGGTGTAGCCGAGGTTGCGAAGCTCCGCGACCAGCGCGCGGACGGGGAGTTCACCCTTGCCCGGCAGTAACCGGGTGGAACGGGCCTTGTGCAGCATGTCCGGGTCGTCCGGGCGGACCCGGGGACCGTCATTGAGCTGGACGCCGGCGACTTCGCGGACGTCGATGTCGTGGAGCAGGGCGGTGTCGGCGCCGGTGGCGAACCAGTGCCAGATGTCGATCATCACTCCGGCGTTCGGGGCGCCGCTGCGCCGGACCACGTCGAGCGCGGTGGGATAGTCGCGCAGAGCGCCCCAGGCGAATGCCTCCACCGCCAGGGTGACGCCGAGGGGGGCCAACCGGGCGGCCAGCTCGGCGAGGCGGTCGGCCGCGCGTCCGGGATCGGCCGGTCCGGCGGCGAACTCGCCGGAGGTGACCCGGAGCGGCCCCCAGACGCGCGCGGCCTCAGCGAGCGTGACCTCGGCCTCCGAGGGCGTCGCGACCGACTCGGCGAGCGCCCACCCGCCGAGGAACTCGGCCTCGGTGACGGCGAGCCCGGCGTCGGCGGCCACGGTGCGCACGGCATCGACCCCGCCGTGCGCGGCGAGGTCGGCGAACTGCACACCGATCCCGGTGAATCCCGCCCTCGCGGCAGCGGCGGCCCGCGCGGCGAAAGGAGTGCGCGCGGGATCGGTGAACCCGGCCCCGTGCAGCGTCACGTAGCTCGCGGTCAGCCCGGTCACGCGGGCGCCCCTGCGAACGGCGGGGTCGCGTGGGTGTGGAACGACTCCGGCACGCCCAGGCCCCATGCGGTGCCGCGGCCTTTCGACTCGGTGTCCCAGGTGACGGTCTCGAAGTCCGGCGCGAAGATGTGGATCCCGCCGGTGAACACTTCGACGCGGTTGCCGCCGGGCTCGTACACGTAGAGGAAGAAGCCTTGAGTGCGCGAGTGCTTGGCGGGACCGAACTCGATGAACACGTCGTTCTCGAGGAAGATGTCGGCGGCGCGGATCACATCCGAGGTCTCGGGCACGGCGTAGGCCAGGTGGTGCAGCCGTCCGGTGGTGGGGGCGGGTTCTTTCGTGAGCGCGAGGTCGTGGGCCTTCGTCATGACCGACAGCCAAGCGCCGACCTCCTCGCCCCCGGCGGGGACGAGCCGCTCACGCAGCTTGAACCCGAGGACCTCCTGCTGGAAGCGGCTCGCCTCGGCGACGTCCGGCACCAGCAGGTTGATGTGGTCGATGCGCGCGGCAGCGGCGCCCTTGGGGGCGAAGCGCTGCGGCTGGTTGGGAAGGGCCGGCGCCTCGCCGGGCGGCGGCACGTACTTCTCGGTCTCGAAGTACACCTCCTGGATGTGCCCGCCGACGCCGGTGTAGCGGTAGGCCTTGCCGTGGCCGAAGTCGCCGTCATGCCAGGTGCCCTCGACGCCGTGCCTCTCCAGCGCGGCGACCCGTCGCTCAAGGGCCTGCGGGCTGGTCGCCCGCCACGCCACGTGGCCCAGACCGGCCTCGGGGGCGCCCGTCAGCGTGAGTGAGGTCAGGACGTCGTCGTTCCAGGCACGCAGGTGCGCCCGGCCGGGGTCCTCGCCGACGAGGGTCAGCCCGTAGACCTCGGTGAAGAACGCGACGGACTCCTCGAGCCGGGGCGTGCGCAGCTCGGCGTGGCCGAGCTGGGCGATGTCGTAGATCGGCTCCGGGCGGCTGTTCATCGCACCGTGCCTTCCTCAGCGATGGCCTTGGCTTCCAGCTCGGCGACGCCCTCCAGGATGGACGGCGCGTGATTGGCGATCGAGACCCCACCGAAGAGGTAGGCGAGGTTGATCGCGGCTTGCAGCTCTTCCCAGCTCGCCCCGGCCCGCCGGGCCGCATGTCCGTGGATCTTCGCCGCATCCCGCAGCTGCACCGCCAGCACGGCGAACAGGATCAGCTGGACGGTCTTCTGATCCAGCACATCGGTGTAGGTGACGAGGTTACGGACCTTCTCCTGCGCAAGCAGCAGCTCTGGGTTCGTCCGGCCCAGGCTGTCGAAACGGGCCTGGATACGCGGTGGCACGAAGCCCGCCATCTCGCGGTAAGTCTGTAGGTAATGGTCGATCTCGTGCTGCTGCTCCGTGGTGGGGACCGCGCCCTCGGCGTCCGGTGTACTGCCAGTCATGGGTGACCTTCCCGTTTCGGTGGCAAAGGTCACAGTCGTGGCTGCCGCAGGTGCGGCGAAAGCCTGCGTTCCCATTGAGCGGGAGTGCAGCGCGCAAAAGTCAGGGATGGGAGCGAATCTGCTGGTCACGTAGCGCACGGGAAATGGTGATGGCGGCGGTGCGTACGGCGGGCGCCAGCCGTTCCGGGCGTCCGCCAGTGGTGTGCAGGACGACATCGAGTGCTGCGACAACCGCTCCCGAGGCGTCTCGAATGGGCGCGGCGACCGACAGTGACCCGAGTGTGAGCTCCTCGTAGGCGAAGGCGACGCCCGTCTCGCGTACATCGTCGAGGACCCGGACGAGCCGGCCAGGTTCGACGATGGTGTGTCGGGTGAAGCGCGCGAGTGGCCCCGCCAGCACATTGGCCTGCACCTCTTTGGGCGCATGAGCCAGCAGCACCTTGCCGACCCCGGTGGCGTGCAGCGGCAGGCGCCCGCCGCGGCGCGACTTCACCAGCAGCGCACCGGCCCCGGAGATCTTCTCTATGTAGAGCGCCTGACTGTCCTGACAGACGGCGAGATGAACGTTCTCCTTGGTCCCCTCGAACAGGTCCTGCATGACCGAGAGGGCCACGTCGCGCAGCGACTCGCCGCGAGGGGCGAGCGATCCGAGCTCCCACATGCGTAGCCCGACCCGGTAGCCGGCACCGTCACAGCGCTCCAGTCCGCCCCACGCGACGAGCTCGGTGGCCAGCCGGTGCGCCGTCGACAGGGGCAGCCCGGTGCGGGCGCTGAGCTCGTTGAGGGTGAGCTCAGGGGAGTCAGGGCCGAAGGCGTCGAAAAGCGCGACGACCTTGCTCGTTACTGAGCGCCCCGGAATCTCGGCCATGGTCCCTCCGTTCTCCGCTTGAACCCGGACATCTCCAGAGACGCCGTTCACTGGACAGCCCCCGTGTCACCCGCAGCTCTCGCCATAAGGCGGGTGTTCCAGCTGCGAGCAGCCCGGCGGGTCCATTGGAATGCTGCGATGACGCTGGTGTCCAGAGTCGCGCTCAAGACTGGGATGGGCAGGGCGTCGCCGGCATGGCCGAGCCCGAGCCCGAGCGCGAGTGCATCCGGGAGAGGTCATCAACTCATTGCCCCTTCGACCTGTATCTCGGTGATACCCGGAGTCCGGGTGCCGATGCCGCTGATCTCAGCCCGCAACCATCCAGGGTGAGCGGCCCGAGAGATTGAGCAGTGCCGAGGATCGCAGGCGCGGGTTCTTCCAGGCACCGGGAGCCCCGGTGCTGTCCGACCGTGTGACGGCAGTGATCGACGCGGCTGCACCGGTGCCGGTGGGCGGCCTGTGGGGCTTGAATAATCATCGCGCGCTGTCGCGGTCCCGGATGAGGAAACGCAGCGAGTCCATGCGTATGCCCAGGTCAGTGACGAGGTTGCGGGCTTGCTGAGTGGCTCAGGCAGCGGTCGGGTGCGCGGTGACACCGGCGATGTGCAGGCGCCGGGTGCGGGACAGTGTGGAGGATCTGCCAGACGGTGGAGGCGGCGATCGGGTGTCCGAGCCTGGACGGAGGCCGTGGCCTTTTGACCAGCAGCGATGAATATCCGAGCCCCACACGTTCACAGTTGCCAGTTGCTTGATCGGGGCTGTCGTTGGGGGGTTGCCCTCCTCATCCGGGTTCAAAGACGTGTTGCCACGCGGATCAGGTCGGCAACTGTACGAAGGCGGCTGTGCGGCGGCCAGGCGATCACCGTTGTCACAGGCGGAGCGTCCAGGACCGGCACGGCGGCGAGGTCCCGGCGCAGGTCGGCGGCGGCGGACTCGGGAATGACCACGGTGGTACGGCCGAGCGCGATCAGCTGGAAGAGCTGTGTCAGGTTCCGTATCTCTGCGCCGGGTCCCTCTGGGTAGCTGCCGCCGGGGCCGGGCCAGCGGGCCATCGGGAGCGTTGGCAGGGTGGTGACGTCGGCCATCCGTACCTGGGGGCGGTCGGCGAGCGGGTGTGAGGCCGGCAGGATCGCGACCTGCCCCTCGGTGCACAGGGTTTCGGTGTCGAGCCCGGCTGCTGAGTCGAAGGGCAGGTGCAGCAGAGCCACGTCGGCTTGCCCGTCCCGCAGCAGCTGCTGGTGCTGGTGTGCCTCGCAGAGCAGCAGATCGACGGTGGCTGCGCCGGGTTCCGCGGCGTAGGCGTCGAGCAGTTTGGTCAGCAGCTCGCCAGTGGTGCCGGTTTTGACGGCGAGGACGAGGCTGGGGTGTGGTGTCGCGGCCCGTTGGGTACGCCGCTCAGCCGCGGTCACCGCGCTGAGGATCGCGCGTGCTTCGGCCAGCAGCACGGCTCCGGCCTCGGTGAGGGTGACCTTGCGGCTGGTGCGTTCCAGCAGTGCGATTCCGAGCCGTCGTTCGAGCTGGGTGATCGTGCGGGACAGCGGCGGCTGGGCTATCCCAAGGCGTTGGGCGGCCTTGCCGAAGTGCAGCTCCTCGGCGACGGCGACGAAGTACCGCAGCTCGCGTATTTCCATGCGCCCAGGCTAATGACGGCTCACGGCTGATCGATATCGCTCGGGTATTGCTGCGCTACCGAGAGGGTGTTGGTGCCCGGCCGCAGCGCAGGCATGCTCGCTGTCGTGAACGAGAAAACGATCGCGCTGGTCACTGGCGCGAACAAGGGAATCGGGTACGAGATCGCGGCCGGGCTCGGTGCGCGGGGCTGGAGTGTCGGTGTCGGCGCCCGGGACGAGCAGCGCCGGGAGGCCGCCGTGGCGAAGTTGCGCGCGGCTGGTGCCGACGCCTTCGGCGTGCCCCTGGACGTGACCGACGACGAGAGCGTGATCGCCGCGGTCCAACTGATCGAGGAGCGTGCGGGGCGGCTGGACGTACTGGTCAACAACGCCGGCGTGGCCGGCGGCTGGCCGGAGGAACCCACGACCATCGACCTCGAGACCGTGCGGCGGCTGGTGGAGACCAACGTCATCGGCGTCATCAGGGTCACCAATGCGATGCTGCCGTTGCTGCGCCGTTCGGCGCACCCCCGGATCGTCAACCAGTCCAGCCACGTCGGCTCCCTGACCCTACAGACCACGCCCGGCGTTGACCTCGGGGGGATCAGCGGGGCGTACGCGCCGACGAAGACCTACCTCAACGCCGTCACCATCCAGTACGCCAAGGAGCTGAGCGGCACCGGCATCCTGATCAACAACGCCTGCCCTGGTTACGTGGCCACCGACCTCAACGGATTCAGCGGGACTCAGACCCCCGAGCAGGGCGCGGCGATCGCCATCCGGCTGGCGACCCTGCCGGACGACGGCCCGACCGGCCAGCTTTTCGACGACAACGGGGTCGTCCCCTGGTGACCTGACCCTCGGACGCGTTCCCCGTCGATCAGGGCGTTGTACCGGCGGATGTGGGCGGCGGTGGCGGCGTTCTGCTCGTCGTGCGTTTGGTGGTCTATGCCATTGAGAGCGAAGCAGCGCAGCGCGGCGAACTCGGACTCGATCCAGTTCAGCCAGGAGCCGTAGGGATCCGGTAGTAGATCTGGCCGGTGGTCAGGTCGAGGGCTGCGAGCGTGTGAATCACCCCGCCGCTGGCGGTTGTGTCCACCACTTGCCACCACCGGTGTGTCCAACCTGTACGCGAGCGTGCAGTGCCCCACTGGCACGGCGCTGTACGAGTACCTGACGGGCCCGGTGGCGGCATTGCCCGGGCTGCTGTCGGCTCAGCGCGAGGGGATTGTGGCGGGGCACGAAAATACATCTCTCCGAGAAGGAATTCCCGATGCCCAACGCATTCGACCCGATCACCATCGGACCGCTTACCCTGCCCAACCGCGTCGCCATGGCCCCGCTGACCCGCCGCCGCGCCTACGGCGACGGCCTGTCAGCGACCCCGCTCATGGCCGAGTACTACCGGCAGCGCGCGACCGCCGGGCTGATCGTCGCCGAAGCCGCCCAACCCAGTCGTGTCGGCCAGGGCTACACCGACACCCCCGGCCTGCACGACACGGCGCAGGTCGCGTCCTGGCGCCCGGTCACCGACGCCGTGCACGAGGCGGGCGGCCGGATCTACGCACAGCTCATGCACGCCGGCCGTAACAGCCACCCCGAACTCCTCGGTGGCGGGCTGCACCCGCTCGCGCCGTCCGCGTGTGCCGCCGAAGGCGTCGTGCGCGTCCACGGCGGCGAACCGGCCGTGCGCAAGCCGTACCCGATACCGCAAGTCCTGACCATGCAGGGCATCGCGGATACCATCGCCGACTTCGCCGATGCGGCCACGAACGCGATCGACGCCGGGTTCGACGGTGTCGAACTGCATGGAGCCTGCGGTTACCTCATTCAGCAGTTCCTCTCCGGCAATGCCAACCGCCGCACCGACCGTTACGGCGGCAGCGTCGCCGGGCGCGTCCGGTTCCCGCTCGACCTCGTTGATGCCGTCGCCGCGCGCATCGGATCCGAGCGGCTCGCACTGCGGATCTCCCCTGGCTGCACCGCGTACGGCCTCGACGAGCCGGACCTGCACGAGCTCTACCTGACCCTGGTCGACGGTCTGCCACGCGACCTGGCCTACCTGCACGTATTCGAGTTTCCGGGCCACCGCGACCTCACGGTGAAACTGCGGGAGCACTGGGCAGGAGTGTTCATGCTCAATCCGCACGAGACCCACCACGACTGGCCCGCCGGCCCCCGGCAACTGCGCCTGGTCGACGACGGGCTGGCGGACATCCTCTCGTTCGGGACGCTGTTCATCTCCAACCCCGACCTCGTGCACCGCCTCCGCCTCGGCGCGCCGCTCGCCGAAGCCGACGAGACCACGTTCTACCGCGGCGACCACCGCGGCTACACCGACTATCCCTGCCTGGGGGAAGTCCTCTCGTGACCGCTGTCCTGCGCAGCGCGATCGCGTGGTCACCGGTGCCGGCAGTCGCATCAGCCGCGCAAACGCCGCAGGCTCAACCTTGCCGACCGATCGGCCGCGCGCGGGGGTCGAGCCTCGCCGTCCCAGCTCTCTACTCGCTCAGTGGCCGCAGCGTGAGGGCGGTCGCCGATCCGGCCAGATCGGAGCCGCCCTCAGCCGTGCCGCCCCACCCCGCGACAACCAAGATCACCGGGTGGCAAAGGGAAGGCCGGGCGTTGGTATCCGGCCCTTGGCACGAGGGGTGGCTCGCGGGAGGGGGTCCTTGCCATCATCGTTTGGTGAACGATGACCAGCGCATACCCCCCTCGAAGGTGGCCGACGACCGTGCGTCGCTCACCTCGTTCCTCGACTACCAGCGGGCCACCCTGGCCATGAAGTGCCAGGGGCTGACCGGCGAGCAGCTCAAACAGAAGGCGATCCCGACCTCAGGGCTCACACTTTTGGGCCTGGTACGCCACGCAGCCTCCATCGAGCGAAGCTGGTTCCGCTTCGCCCTGAACGCCGAGGACATCAGGTCGCTTTGGCCTGGCGAGGTCGACGGCACATCCGCCGAGTTCCATGTCGAGGACGCCGACGTGGATGAGGCGTTCGGAGCCTGGCACGAGGAGTGCGTCCGTGCCCGCGCAGTCGCGTCTTCCTTCCCTTCCCTCGACGACACCGTCAACTGCGGCGGCGTGACCATCTCGCTTCGCTACGTCCTCACCCACATGATCGAGGAGTACGCGCGGCACAACGGCCACGCCGACCTGCTGCGCGAGGCGATCGACGGAGCCGTCGGCGAGTAAGCGAGCGGGCGGCGCCGAGCATGGCGTGGTGGACGCCGTCGCCTTTCAGGTGGCAGTTGCGGAGGATCTTCCAGCTCTTCATGCGGGGACGTATGCCGAGTCGTGGTCCTCTTGAGTACCTGCGTTCACCCGCTGGCGGTCTGGTGGCCTTTGTCCGAGGGATCGACGCGGCTGGTGTCTGTTGTAGTGCTCCGCGTACTCGCTGACGACAAGGCGCAGGTGGCGCTCTCCGGTGATCAGGACGCGGTCGGTTGCCTCGCGTCGGCATGATGCGATCCAGCGTTCCGCGATGGCGTTCATTCTCGGCATCTGAACGCCGCTAAGGACGGCCTCGATCCCCGCGTCCTCAGACGAGGTTCCTACATCTCCCCACCGCCTCTCACCAGGGCGGATGGGTTTTCCGTCAGGCGCAGCGTCGCCCGAGTCCACGGTGACGCGTCGGCGCAGGCGCGGATCCGGGCGAGCAGGACCGCCCGTAGTGACGGGGACGGTTCGACGGCCAGGACCGGGGAGTCAGCCGGGAGAGCGGCGCACACGGCGCGGACGCCCCTCCCTGAACCGGCGCCCAGATCGACGATCGTTCCCTCGACGGCTTCGACACCTCTCAGCTCGTCGGTCAGTGCGGGGCCGAAGGTATTCCAGGCATAAGCGGTGGTGGATCAGTGTGCGGGGTGAACCGGACCCGGCCCGACCCCGCACGTGGCGCCGCTCGGAGCCTGCCGGGTGTGCTGAGTTTCAGAGCACCGGTACGGGTTCGGCCTCGTGTGGACCGTGCTCGTGGTCACACGTCTCGTCGAGGCCGTAGGTCTCCCAGGCGGGGAAGGGGTCGTGCCAGGCCGACCAGCTCTGAGCGCCCAGCGTGTGTTCCTCGTCGGTGAGCAGGCATGCGGAGAGGGCTTGGTGCAGGGCGGCGGGGCGCAGTCCGGTGCCGATGAAGACGAGTTCCTGGCCGCGCGCGGCGGCTTCGTCGGCCGCGTTGTGGCTCTCGCGTGCTCCGGAGGGTTCGAACCGGGCGACGGCGCCGGCCTGTGACCACAGTCCGGTCACGCGCGGGCGGGTGGCCAGCCAGAAGAAGCCCTTGGAGCGCAGGACGCCGCCGTAGGTCCCGGTGTCCAGGTCCGTGGTGATGAAGTCCCACAGTCGGGCGGGGTGGAAGGGCCGGGGGGAGCGGAAGACGGTGCTGGAGATGCCGTACTCCTCGGTCTCCGGTACGTGGTCGCCGTTGAGCTCCCTCACCCAGCCGGGGGCCTGCTGGGCGCGTTCGAGGTCGAAGCGGCCGGTGCCGAGCACGTCCCCGGGAGCGACCCGGCCGTGTGTGGCGGGTAGGAGACGGGCGGCCGGGTTGAGCCGGGACAGTGCCGCCGCCAGCCGTTCGGCCGTCTCCGGGGCGACCAGGTCGAGCTTGTTGAGGACGATGACGTCGGCGAACTCGACCTGGTCCATGAGGAGATCGCTGACGGTGCGCTCGTCGTCCTCGTACTGGTCCAGGCCCCGCTCGACGAGTTCGTCACCGCCGGTCAGCTCGGGAAGGAAGTTCGCGGCGTCGACGACGGTGACCATGGTGTCGAGCCGCGCGACCTCGCCGAGCGTGGCGCCGTCGTCGCGGGGGAAGGCGAAGGTCGCGGCGACGGGCATGGGCTCGGAGATGCCGCTGGACTCGATGAGGAGATAGTCGAAGCGTCCCTCCTTGGCGAGCCGGTCCACCTCCTCCAGCAGGTCGTCGCGCAGGGTGCAGCAGATGCAGCCGTTCGTCATCTCGACCAGGCGCTCTTCGGTACGGGAGAGGGCCGCGTCGCCGTCGCGGACGAGTGCGGCGTCGATGTTCACCTCGCTCATGTCATTGACGATGACGGCGACCCGTAGCCCGTCGCGGTTGTTGAGGAGGTGGTTGAGGAGGGTGGTCTTGCCGGATCCCAGGAATCCCGACAGGACCGTCACCGGCAGCTGATCGGCCATGGCGCGGTCAGTCCTCGGGGTGCAGCAGGCCGCGCCGGTAGGCGGGGACGAGCCGCCGCGGTACCTGGTGTTCGCGGCCGTCGATGGTGATGGTCACCAGTTCCGGCGTGCTCGCCTTCCACTGCGCGCGGCGGTGGCGGGTGTTGCTCCGGGACATCTTCCGCTTGGGCACGGCCATGTCGTATGGGCCCTTTCCTGGTCGGTGTTGTTCCCGCTGACCGTACATGAAAATGGGTACCGTTTCCATGTAGTGTGCTGGCTGCTGTGAGGTCGTCGCTGAGGAGGAGAAGTGCCGCCGTTGGTGATGTTGCGGGTACGCAGGACTGCTTATGCGCTCGTCACTGCCATCGGACGGGGGCAGGGGTGAGGGCTGGGGGTGAGGGAAGGGGGCGCGGCCTGCTGGGCGTGGTGTCCGGCAACACCCCTGAAGCGCGAGGCCGCGTTCTGGACCTGCTGCGGCGTGCCTCGCCCGACGTGCTGGTGCTCTCGGTCTCGGTCCATGGAGACGTGGCGGGGCGGTACCCCTTTGTGCAGCGCTTTGCCGTGGGTGGTGATGAACGCCAGCGGGCCTCGTTGTCTCAAGTGGCCACCGGTGACCCGGCAGTGATTGTCCGCCAGGATCTGGGTGCCATCGCCAGGGCCGCCCCGTGCGCGCATGTCGTGCTCGCGCTCCCTGACAACGTTGACGCCCTGCCGTTTCTGGCGGAGCTGTGGCGAAGCCCGCTGGGAAGGACTCCGCTGTCGGATTGCTACGATCTCGCACCCCTCGCCGTCGGCGTCGACCCCGGCCGACTGCTGAGCGACCTGCGCTGTGTGCACCGCGCCGCCCACGTCTTCGGTGACCATCCGCAGGCTGTCCCCCTTACGCTCGCCGAGGCCGCGGCCCGGCAAGTGGAGGCTGCCCACGTGATGGTCCTGCGGAATGGAGGATCGGAGGACGACGGCCGCCTTGACGGCTCCCGTGCTCTGCTCGCCCATCTCAACCCGTCCGCCCTGGTCCTCCTCGATGGGGAAGAACGCGACAGCGCCTTGCTGACGCCTTTGACGCGGCCCGGTTCCGGGTGGGCCGCGGCCGGACCGGCCGACCGGCTCGATGTCGTCGCCCCCGCCCTACGCCGCCGTGGCATCGACCGTGGCGTGGCCTCGGTGCTGTGGCGGTCCCGGCGCCCGTTGCACCCCCAGCGGCTGGCGGAGAGCCTGCCCCAGGTCATGCCCGCGGTGGTGCGCAGCCGAGGGCACCTGTGGGTGGCCACACACCCGGACGCGGTCATCTCCTGGCGCTCGGCCGGCCGTCATCTCGAACTGCGGCAGGCGGGGAGCTGGTTGGAGGACGGGGATACGGGCGCGTGGCGCGCCGCGTCGTCCGAGCGTCGAACCCTGGCCTCGTGGCACTGGGATGACCGCTACGGCGAGCGTCGCAACGAGATCGTGTTCATCGGAGCGGAACTGGACGCGGACCGGCTGCGGGCCGCGCTGGACACCGCCGTACTTGACGACGGTGAACTGGCACTCGGCCCCGACCACTGGGCCGACCTGCCCGATCCGCTGCTCGGCACCGCGACCCAGGACCCCAGGGCTGAACCTTAGGTGGCCAGGGCCGTGTGGCAGACGGTAACGCCCGTTGATCGTTGCCAAATCTGCTGCCGGGGAGGCTGCCGACGCGAGTGCGAACGCGGGCGCGGCGGGGACCGCGGTGCGGACGCTTCGGGCCGGAGTACGGCATGTGGCGTCCGCCCGCGTCCGGTGGCCCGGTGAGGGTTACCAGCTGCTCTTGGTCACCCCGGGGAGTTCGCCCGCGTGGGCCATCTCGCGCAGCCGGATCCGCGAGAGGCCGAAGGCGCGCAGATGGCCGCGCGGGCGGCCGTCGATGGAGTCGCGGTTGCGTACGCGGGTGGCGCTGGCGTCGCGGGGCTGGCGGCGCAGTTCCCGCTGGGCGTCGAGCCGTTCCTCCGCCGAGGTCCTGGGGTCGGCGATGACCGCCTTCAGTTCGGCGCGGCGCTTGGCGTAGCGGGCCACGACCACGCGCCGCTTCTCATTCTTGGCGATCTTGCTCTTCTTGGCCATCAGACCTTCCCTCCCCGGGCGCGGATACGGGCCACGGCGGCCTCGATGCCGATGGCGTCGATGGTCTTGATGGCCTTGGTGCTGAGGGTGAGCCGGATATGGCGGCCCTCGCTCGGCAGCCAGTAGCGCTTGCGCTGGACGTTGGGGTCGAATCGGCGCTTGGTGCGGCGGTGCGAGTGGGAGATGTTCTGGCCGAAGCCGGGCTGTCGGCCGGTGAGTTGGCAGTGGGCGGACATGGTTCCTCTCGAAGTGTCCGGGAGTGGTACGCGGAGCACCGTACCAGCTTGATGAAAATGAAAACCAAATCTATTATGCTGGTGTGCATGGCACGCAATGAACTACGCCCGATCATCAAGCTGAGGTCCACGGCGGGCACCGGCTACACGTATGTGACCCGCAAGAACCGGCGGAACGACCCCGACCGCATGACCCTGCGCAAGTACGATCCGGTCGCCGGCCGCCACGTCGACTTCCGTGAGGAGCGCTGACCGCCATGAAGCCCGGAATTCACCCCGCGTACCGGCCCGTCGTCTTCCGGGACCGGGCCGCCGACTTCGCCTTCCTCACCTGCTCCACCGCCACCAGTGACAAGACCGTCGAGTGGCAGGACGGCAACACCTATCCGGTCATCGACGTCGAGATCTCCTCGGCGAGCCACCCCTTCTACACCGGCAACCAGCGCGTCGTGGACACCGCGGGCCGCGTCGAGCGGTTCGAGCGGCGCTACGGACACCGGGGGAGGGGCCGGTGACCGCGGAGGAGAACCGGCTGGCCGTGGCGGTCGTGGGCGGACTGCACGCCGACGCCCGCCGTGCCGCCGTCGAGGAGATCCTGCGCACGGTGCCCGGCTCCGTGGCGCTGCACCACGACCTGTCCGCCGCCACCGACCGCGCGGTGCGCCGCACCGTACGCGACGCCTCCGGGCCGCTCGGCGAGGGCGAGGCGCCGCTGGTGAACGACTGCGCGTGCTGTGCGCTGCGCGAGGACATGGTTCCCGAACTGCTGCGCCTGGCCACGGGCGGCGGGCACCGGCTCGCGGTGGTCGAGTTGTGGGACTCGGTCGAGCCCCAGGCCATGGCCGCCGTCATCGCGGCCGAGGGCGCGCCGCTGGAGCTGACCGGGGTGGCCACCGCGGTCGATCCGGCCCTGATGGTGCCGTATCTCGCGAACGGTGACGATCTCGCCGAGGCCGGTCTCGCCGCCGCCCCGACCGACCAGCGCACCATCGCGGACACCTTTGCCCGGCAGCTGGAGTACCCCACGGTGATCGCCGTCGCCGAGGACGAGACGTCCGAAGAGCCCGCGGACGACGGCGATCTGGCCCTGCTCACCCAACTCACCCCGGGCGCACGGCAGCTGCGGCTCGGCGAGGGGGCCCTGGGGCCCGCCCTCCTCGAGGGCTTCGACATCGCGGCGGCGGCCGCCCGTCAGCACCCGGCCTGCGCACTGTTGCCACAGGACAGCGATGAGCACGGAGTGAGCACCCTCGTCTGGCGGCGCCACCGTCCCTTCCACCCGGGCCGTCTCTACGAGGCGCTGGAAGACCTGAGCTGTGCCGCGGCCCGCAGCCGGGGCCGCTTCTGGCTGGCGGACCGGGGGGACACCCTGCTGTCGTGGGACGCGGCGGGCGGTGCGCTGTGTGTGGAGTCGGCCGGGCCGTGGCTGGCCGCGCTGCCGGACGCCGCCTGGGAGATGGTCCCGGCGGAGCGGCGGGTGGCCGCCGCGCTGGACTGGCACCCCGACCACGGCGACCGCTGTCAGCACCTCACCTTCACCTCGCCCGGCCTCGACCGCGACGGGCTGCTGGCCCTGCTCGACTCGTGTCTGCTGACCGACGCCGAGTACGCGGCCGGGCCGGACGCCTGGAGCCGGCTGCCGCACGCCTTCGACGAACTGCTCGACCCGGTCGCCTGACGGCGCCCCACGCTCAACGGACAGGATTCACTCATGGCCCGCCGCACCACCATCACCGACCGCCGGGGAGCCAAGCGCCCCCGCGTCAACCCGCTCGACGCCGCCGGCATCACCTATGTCGATTACAAGAACACTGACCTGCTGCGGAAGTTCATCTCCGACCGCGGCAAGATACGCAGCCGCCGGGTGACCCATGTGACACGACAGCAGCAGCGCCAGATCGCCCGCGCCATCAAGAACGCGCGCGAGATGGCCCTGATTCCCTACGGCTCCCGTTAGCTGTCCGGTCGCGTCGACCTGACGTTCGCCTCAGTTGCCTCGGAGGAGCCTCATGTCGCAGGGACCGGACGACCGTCCGAACCGCCCCTTCACTCTTGTCGTCTGCGGGAGCTGTCGTGGGGAAGGCGACGGCGATGAGGTGATGGAGAGCCTGCGCAAGGCCGTTCAAGGCTCTTCGCACGGCGTCCTCGTTTCCACCGGATGTCTCGGCAAGCTCCTGGACTGCCGTCGTCGCCATGGGCTGTACGCTGCCGTCCAGCCGTGTGCGGTGGATCGCAGGCCCAGCGGACCTGTGGCGCGGCTGGGACCGATCGCCACCGTGGCCGACGCCGAGGCGCTGAGCGCGTGGCTACGGAGGGGGATGCCGGACGATGACACACTTCCCGACCGGCTGCGTGCGGTCCCTTCTCCGGCGGGAGCCGCCCACCTCAACTGACGGCCTCACGGCCTGGCGAGGGCGCATTCTCCACACCGAAGCGGGGCCCGACGGTTGGACCGTCGGGCCCTCTTGGCTTGGCCGCACGGGCCGAGGCAGTCCGTCGTGCGGACGGCGAGCCACCCACCGGAATCGGCGGCTGCGGCGCGCAACTGGTCGAGTTGCCACTGATGGTCGACATGGGGTTGCTTGCGCGGGTTGCCGCAGCAGCAGCCACGGCAGACGACCAGGGTGCACGGCCGGTCGCGGGCGGCCCCGATCGTGGCCTTAACGAGACTCACAGCGTGGTCCGGGAAGGCAGCCGGTGGGCGCGTATCCGGCCGTCCCGGTGGGCGGAGACCAGCAGCTCGGGCCCGGCCCAGGCCAGCGCGGTGATGGTCTCGTGGCAGCGCAGGGAGCGGGGGGCCGTGCCGGCGGGGCCCTTGCCGGAGAAGTCCCAGACGGTCACGTCGGGGGCGCCGTCGGCGGCGAGCCAGAAACCGGTGTCGTCGAAGGCGAGGCGGGAGACCTTCTCCGGGTAGCCGGACATGGTGAGCTCGCCCGCATCGCGGGCGCGCCAGATGTGGATGGAGGCGTCCTGGTTGCCGCTGCAAATCCACCGTCCGGTGGGGGCGACGGCGAGCGCGAGGTGCGAGCCGATGTAGGGGTAGGTCATCACCGGCTTGAGGGTGTGCCGTTCGTGGCAGCGCACGGCCCCGTAGGCGGCGACGGCCAGCCGCCGACCCTGGCGCAGCCAGGCGAGGTCGGTGACGGTGGTGGCCGCGGGCTCGGTGGCCCACCGTTCCTCGCCGTCCGGGGTGAGGACGAGGGCACGGCGTCCGGCGGCGATGGCGACCCGTTCGTTGTCCGCCCACGCCGCTGTGGCGGACCAGGCGCCGGTGTCGCGAACCGTCGTACGGCCGTCCTCCCTGCACCACAGGGCGTAGCCGGTGGGCCCGGTGGCGGCCGCGTGCCGGGCGTCCGGGGCGAGGGCCACGCTCAGGGCCCCGCCGGGCAGTTCGAAGGTGCCGATGCCCGCACCGGTGGTGGCGTCCAGGATCCAGATCGTGCCCGCCGCGCCCGCGACGGCGATCAGATCCTGGCGGGCGTTGAGAGCGACGGGCGCGTCGTCGACGGCGGTGTCCCAGGCGGTGGCGAGGTCGGTGTCGGATGCGGTGATGTTCATGCGGCGGCTCCGGCGGTGGCCAGGCAGTCGGCGAAACCGCGCTCCAGGGCCTCCCGGTCGAGGTCGCGGCCGATGAAGACCAGTCGGTTGCGGCGCTGCTCGCCGTCGTGCCAGTCGCGGCCGAACTCGCCGACGAGCAGCATGTGTACGCCCTGGAAGACGTACTGCTTGGGCGCCCTGGCGAGGGCGAGGATGCCCTTGGAGCGGAAGATGTCGACGCCCTTGGTCCGCAGCAGAGTTCCCGGCCACCGGTTGAGGCGTTCCTCGTCGAGCTCGCCGGTCAGGTCGATGCCGACGGAGCACGATCCGGTCGGCGAAGGCGATCTGCTCGACGGCCTCGTTCTCCACGCCCTCGGGCTTGACCTCGTCCAGATGCCGGAGCACGTGCGCGGCGTCGACCAGGGTGACGATGGCGTCAAGCCGCAGTTGGGCGGCGATCTCGTCGTCCATGAAGAAGGTCTGGGCGACGGGGGCGGGGTCGGCGAGACCGGTGGTCTCGATCAGGATGTGATCGAACTTCTCGCGCCTGCGCATCAGCGCGCCCAGGATGCGGATGAGGTCTCCGCGCACGGTGCAGCAGATGCAGCCGTTGTTCATTTCGAAGATCTCTTCTTCGGAGTCGAGGACGAGGGCGTCGTCGATGCCGACCTCGCCGAACTCGTTCTCGATGACGGCGATGCGCAGTCCGTGCTGCTCGGTGAGGATGCGGTTGAGCAGGGTCGTCTTGCCGGAGCCGAGGAAGCCGGTCAGGACGGTGACGGGGACGCGCTCGTCGCGGGGCTCGTCGAGGGTGGGCGTGGTCATTCAGGCTCCTTCGGGGGACGGGGTGAGCAGGGCGGTTCGCAGGTCGTCCTCGGTGATCTCTTCGGCGGTGGTGTGCAGGGCCCATCGGCGGGCCTGGCCGTTCATGGGAAGGACGGCGATGACCGTTTCCAGGGGTGGGCAGCCGGGTTCGGCGCAGGCGAGTTGCCGGATGACGACGGCTGTGTCGTCGTCGAGTCCGAGCAGGCGCCGTACGGACTGCCTCAGCTCGCGCAGCTGCGGGCTCTGCCCCGGGCGGGCTCCCAGTGGCATGGCGACGGTTCTCCTTCGTCGGTGGCGGGCTGACAGTCGCCGCAGATGCCGGTGAGTTCGACGGTGTGCTCCACCGCGGCGAATCCGGTGTCCGCTCCGACCCGGTCGGCCCATCGCTCCACGATCTCGGAGTCCACCGGCCGACTGCGGCCGCAGCAGCGGCAGATCAGGTAGTGACGGTGTCCGTCGGCGGGCCGCGGGCGGTAGAGCCGTTCTCCCGCCTCGTCGCGTACGACGTCGACGCCACCGGTCGCCTCCAGATCCCGCAGGGCCCGGTAGACCGTGGTCAGCCCGATCGGAACGTCGGCCGCGGTCAGCAGCGTGTGCAGTTCCTGCGCGGAGACGAAGTCCTGACAGCCGGTGAGGACGCGCAGGACGGCGGTTCGCTGCCGGGTCCTCCGGCTGCTCACGGCGGATCACCTCACTGGCACTCGGCGGGAAGCGGTATGCATAGAGAGTAGATGAAAATGAAATCCATGGCCATGTGAATGTCTCTTCATGCGTGATGGTGTGTCTGCCGCCCATCCGCCGCCGTTAAGGTGAGCCCGGATGCCGCCGTGGCGAAAGCCGTTATGGGGAGACGAATGGACAGTGATGTCGATATAGCGCCGCCGCATGAGAGCAGCGGCCGGACGCTGCCGCGGCGCCCCGACGGAGCGGACGGGGCCGACCAGTCCGGTGGACTGCGCACAGCGGCGCGCGTCGCCGTTCAGGCGCTGATCGCTGGGGCCCCGGTGGTGCTTCTCGGCGGAGTCGCGATCGTGCTGGGGCCGGACATCACCACAGCGCTCGACGATCGGGCGGTGGCGGCGTGGCGGACGGTGTTCACCGCGATCGTCATCCAGGGCGTGCCGTTTCTACTGCTGGGCACGGTGGTGTCGGCCGCGATCAGTGCGTTCGTACCGGCGTGGGTGTTCACCCGGGTGCTTCCGCGCAATCCGGCGCTCGCCGTGCCCGTGGCCGGTGCCGCCGGGGTGGTGCTGCCGGGGTGTGAGTGCGCTTCGGTGCCGGTGGCCGGGAGTCTGATGCGGCGGGGGGTGGCCCCGGCGGCGGCGCTGGCCTTTCTGCTGTCGGCCCCGGCCATCAACCCGATCGTGCTGGTGGCGACCTATGTGGCCTTCCCCGGCAACCCGGAGATGGTTGCCGCCCGTCTGATCGCTTCGCTGCTGACCTCCGTGGCCATGGGCTGGCTGTGGATCCGGGCGGGCCGCGAGGAGTGGCTGCGGCTGCCGAAGGGACCGGTCGGGCACGCGCCCGGCGCGAGCCGTGCGGAGGAGTTCCGGGTCTCGCTCCAGCATGACTTCCTGCACGCCGGGGGCTTCCTCGTGGTCGGCGCGGCGGCCGCCGCCACGTTCAACGTCGCGGTGCCACACTCGGTACTGCGGCTCTTCTCCGACTCCCCGTGGCTGTCGCTGCCCATGCTGGGGCTGCTCGCGGTGGTCCTCGCGGTGTGCTCGGAGGCCGACGCGTTCGTCGCCGCCTCGCTGACCGGCTTCTCACCCACCGCCCGGCTCGCCTTCATGGTGGTCGGCCCGATGGTGGACCTGAAGCTCATCGCCCTTCAGTCCGGCACCTTCGGGCGCGCCTTCGCGGTGCGCTTCTCGTCGGCCACCTGGGTGGTGGCGGTGGCGTGCAGCGCTCTGGTGGGGTGGTGGCTGCTGTGAAGCGCAACATCCAGGTGCTGCTGCTCCTCTTCCTCGGGGTCGGTCTGCTGCACATCTCCCTGCTGACCGATCTGTATCTGCGTTATGTGCGCCCGGGGCTGCGGCCCGCGCTCATCGCCTCCGGGGTGCTGCTGATCGCGCTCGGCGCGGTGAGCGCCGCCCGCGACGGCTTTCCGTTCAACCGCCCCCGCACGCATGGTGACGCTCAGGACCAGGACCAGGGCAACGAAGCGGACCACGGCCACGGCCACAGCCACGCGGGCGGGCCGAAGGTCGCCTGGCTGCTGTACGTACCGGCCCTGACCATCCTCTTCCTGGCGCCGCCCGCACTCGGCTCCTACACTGCCTCCCGCGACGACGCCAAGGCCCCCAAGGCCCCCGCCTCCACCACCGGTGACAGTCTTTTCCCGGCCCTGCCCGACAAAGGCGTTGTCGAGATGTCGCTGAACGACTTCAGCTCCCGGGCGGTCTGGGACACCGACCGCACCCTGAAGGGCCACACCGTGCGCCTCACCGGCTTCGTCACCCCGGGCCGCCACGGCACCTGGTACGTCAGCCGCCTGGTCATCAGCTGCTGCGCCGCCGATGCGCAAGTGCGCAAGGTGCGGGTGCACGGGCCCGCCGCGCCGCCCGCCGACACCTGGGTGACGGTCACCGGCACCTGGCGCCCCACCGGAAAGCTGGGCACCGACGACGCCAGCCCGGCCCTCGACGTCTCCATCGTCGACCGCGTTCCCGCGCCCAAGGACCCTTACCACGATGTGGTGGTCACCCCGGACAGTCGCTGAAGAGGCGGCAGCGTACCCAGCGCACCTGAGCCCCGGACCAGCGGCCCGGGGCTCAGATGTGCTGCGCGGCTCAGCAGTCGCGGAACTCGGGTGACTGGTTGAGGATCTGGGAGCGCGTGGAGGTGAACTTCGCATATGTGGCGCCGTTTTCGGTCCCGGGTCGGAACGCGGCCACCCGGTGGCAGTTCATGAAGGCCAGGGTGATGCCGAAGTGGCGTTCCAGACTGCTGCGGATGGCGTTGCCGGCCAGGGCCCGCAGCAGCTGTCCGCGTTCGGCTTCCGACCGGGGGATGCGGGTCCTGTCGACTGGGGTTGCGGATGTGGATGAGCGGGGTTCAGCTCGATGCCGTGGGGCCGGCGATGGGTGCCTCGGACAGAGCTGCCGGTCCGTGCTGGAAGTCGGGGTCGACCTGGGTGCTCAGGTCCTGGCCGGTGGCGCGGTCGGCCCAGGCGCGGGCGTTGCGCAGATGGAACTCGACCGCCTGCCTCTGGAAGGTCTCCCAGTCCTTGGTGCGGCCGTCCACCGCGATGCGCAGCTCCTCCAGTGCCAGGCGGTGCTCGGGTTCCAGCTCCCCGGTGTGGCGGCCCTGTTCGCGGGCGCGGACCCAGTCGGAGTGGCCGAAGCAGACCAGCAGGTCGTCGCCGACGTGCTCCTTGAGGAAGAGCCGGTCGTCCTCGCCGGTCACCTTGTCGTCGGCGAAGTCGATGCCGACGTTGTTTGATGTGTTGACCTGCGTGAACCGGCCGTAGTCGAAGGGGGCGGGGGCGGCCATCGGTCGGCCAGGAACGCAGCGGACTCTCGCCGGTTACGGCAGTGGACGATGAAGTGGTTCAGCTCGTTCGGCATCTTGGTTCCTTCGATGTGAGCGGTCCGGCGCCCTGGTTGTGCTGTTCGGGGAGGTGAGTTTGTCCCCGAGGATGTCGGCGAGCAGGTCGATCTGCTTCGGGTCGGTGTCGTTGCCCACGAAGACGAGTTCGTCGAGTCCGGCTGCTTCGTGGGCGGTGACGGTTGCGTGGATCATGTCGGCGGTGGTGGCCGCTGTGTCGATGACGGTCCGGACGTAGTCGGGGCCGGCGAAGGCGTAGTAGTCGTTGACGGCGCGGGCGAGGGATCGGTGTGCGTGGCCGCCGAGGGCGAACATCGCCGTGGCCCTGGTGCGCGGACGTCCTTGCCTGCCGGCCTCCTTCCAGCGGCTGTGGAGGCGGGTGGCGAATGTGATGAACTCGTCGATGTCTCCGCCGGTTCCGGCGATCCATCCGGTGCCGTGGGAGACGATACGCCGCAGCGTCGCCTGTGATGCGCCGCCGAACCACAGTGGCGGCCCTCCGGGGGTGACCGGGGCCGGACCCACCTCCTCTTCACCCCGCCAGATGGCGGTGACGCGTTCCACCAGTGTGTCCAGGGCACGCCCTCGAGTACGGAAGTCCAGGTGGCTCGCCCGGTAGTCGTCTTCGCGGGCTCCGGGAGCGAGACCGAGATGGAGCCGTCCGGCGCCCGCGATCCGGTCCAAGGTCGCCGCGGCCTTGGCGAACAATGCGGGGTTGGTGTGCAGCGGGGCCAGCAGCACGCTGGTGACCAACCGGATGCGTTCGGTGGCCCCGGCCGCCGCGGCCAGTGTGATCAGGGGTTCCGGAGTGGACCAGGCCAGGCGGTCGCTGGCGATCAGCGAGGCGAATCCCCGCTCCTCAGCCCGCCGCGCCCACGTCACCAACGTACGCTCCTCAACGCCGGTGACATGACCCGGCAGCCCTACGCCTATCTCCATTTGCCGTGTCTCTTCCTCGATAACGGACCGGGTGGTGCGTGTCCTTCCACCGCTGCCGGCTGTGCTTCGTCGACAGCAGCGGAAGGCGTTGCCCGCCCGACCGCATGACGTGCGTCGGGGTGTTTTCAGTTTCGGTGGCTCAGCTTTTGAGCGTGCCGCCGTACTCCTCCGGTACGAGGTCGGCCTGCTCGGCGCCGCTCCTGATCAGATCGAGGATTGTGTCGGCGGCGCCCTCGGGCGACTGGGGTACCAAGCCGCTGGAGCCCTCCATTTTCAGCGCGCCTGCGACGTCGCCGCGGACCGTCCTGACGAACTCGGTCTCGGTGATCGACGGGAACATCATCGACACGGCGATGTTGTCGTCGGTGAGCTCGACGCGGGCGATGGCCGAGAGCTTGGCGAGGGCGGCCTTGGAGGCGGAGTATGCGCCGGATCCGGGCAGCGACGACCAGATGATCCCGGAGCCCACGTTCACGATGGCCCCGGCTCCCTGCTTGCGCATGTGCGGAAGGACGGCCTGCGTCGCGGTCAGGGGTGCGACGAGGTTGAGTTCGAGGACGGCCCGGAAGTCCTCGGGGTCGATGGCGTCGACGGTCGCTTGCAGCCCCTGGCCTGCGTTGTTCACCAGGACGTCGATCCGCCCGAACTTCTCGATCGCGGCTTCTACGGCCGCCGCGACCTGGGCCCGGTCCGTCACATCGCATGGCACGGCCAGGGCCACGGACTCGCCGAGTTCCTCGGCGAGCTGTCGGATGCGTTCCTCGCGGCGAGCGAGGAGCACCACGCGCGCACCGGCGCGGGAGGCGGCGCGTGCGGTGGCCCCTCCGATGCCTGACGACGCTCCGGTCACGAGTACTACGGCTCCGCTGATGTCCATAGGGGATTCCTCATCCATGAGTCGGTGGATTGCCTGAGCAGCGCCACGGCCTTCGAGGCGCGGGGGCGTCCGCCATTCAATGCTATCAATTGACAGCTATCAAGCGATAGGAAGGTATCCTCGTGACATGAGCGATGTCAAAGCCGCCAGTCTCCACGAGCTGGCCGACCTGGTCTTCGCCGTGGGGCGGCAGCTTCGGCCCCCGACGGACCCCGCCTTCGAGCCGTGCACGCCGATCGAGATCAGCGTCATGCGGTACATCCACCACCACCCCGGCACGTCCGCGCGAGCCGCGTCGGAGGCGACCCTGCTTCCGTCGAGCAACTTCAGCCGGGTACTGCGCGGCCTGGAGAAGAGGGGGCTCGTGGATCGCGTCGTGGACGACCGCAACGCCCGAGGCGTGCGCCTGTACCCCACCGACAAGGCCCACCAGAATCACCAGATCCTCCGCGACAACTGGGACCGGACCCTCCGGGGCATCATCGACGACCCCGCCACCATCGAGATCGTCAATGCCACGCTCCGGCGTATCGAGGATGAACTCATAGCCCGGCGCAGCGGGACGGACGCCGATGGCGCTCAATCCGACTAGGCAGTTTCGTTTGGATCAGTCGATCGTTGGTCCGGGCGTGCCGGTTAACTGATGCGCAGTGGATGCGAATCGAGCCGTTGCTCCCGGACCGGACACCGAAGCGTGGTGGCCGGTGGCGTGATCACCGGGAGGTGATCGACGCGATCGCGTCCACGTTCCAGACCGGAACGCAATGGGTTCACCTGCCGGATTCTCCAGGATGCGCCGGTTCCCGCCCGGAGCCGGCCGGGTGGTCAGTCCAGTGCGGGGCGTGTGCGGCGTGCGGTGTGTGCGGGCCGCCCGACTGCGGCGTACCAGACCAGGGCCGCACATATGAAGGCCGTCGCCGCGGAGACCAGTGACCTTGTGAGGGTGTCGTTCCGTGCGCCGGAAACGAGGGCGACGGCCAGTGCCAGCGTCAGGGTGATGACGGGCAGCGCACGGGGGCTCCGCGTGGCACCTGGCGCGGCGGCCGGCGGCAGCAGCCAGGTCGCGAGGCCGTAACAGGCACAGGCCAACAGCGTGGCTCCCAGCACTTCGCTGGGCCGGTGGCCGCCCATGGTCGCGCTGGCGGCGGCGATGCAGGCGAGCCACAGCACACCGGCCATGGCGACGTAGGGGCGGATGCGGGGGGACACCACGAGGACGGCGGCGAGGGTCAGCGCGGCGGGGATGGCCGAGTGCCCGCTGGGGAAACCCTGATCAAGGAGATTCTCAGGCGCGCCCACCAGATCGGGGCGGGGCAGGATGGTCGATTTGAGCACATCGTTGCCTCCGGCCGTGAGAATGACGACCCCGAGCGCCGCGCAGCCCTGCCGCCAGCACCGCCGCACCAGGGTGAGGACCACGATGACGGCCAGGCCCACCATCAGCGTGGGCTTGGCACTCAACTCCATCGGCGGCAGGGGCGTCGAGCCGTAGGCCGCTCCTGACAGGGGGTAGATCCATGCTTCTTCGCCGCCCTGTTTACCGAGATAAAACCAGGGGTTTTCAGCTCGTTGCCCCCACGGGGTGCAGATGGCGAGCAGGTAGACCGTCAGGAACCCCAGGGTGTACAGCAGAGCCGGCATCCACGGCCGTGTCGTACGCGACGGGCTGGGGCCTTCGGGGGCCTGCCTTGAGGCCCCCGGACGGTGCGCGGGTAGGGACGGGGAATCGTGCTGAGTCATCGTTCTGTTTCTTCCGTTGGGGGGAGTGCGGTCACGCACGTCTTGCGGCGCGACGTGGGCCGCCGGGCTCGGTCGGCCCACCGGGGGTGCGCTCCTAATCGGCGAGCGCCCGGTTCTCCCGGCGCTGGGCGGTGATCGCCAGGACCGGGAGGGGTGCGATCAGGAGAAGGAGGACGACCAGGTCCGGAAAGGACTGCATGAACGCGTCCGGCTGGACGACGATCGCCTGCGTGCGGATGAACGCGACCGCCGCGACGGGGATCAGCCACCGGTAGTCGCCGGTGGCGGCCGTCGCCACCCACGCGGCGATCAGCGCCGCGACTTCGAGGACGAACAAGCCGCGTTGGAAGGCCGGACTGACGGAGATGATGTGCAGGCCCCCGGCCACGAACATGGCGAGCACGACGGGGGCCAGCCAGCGGTACGAGCGGCGTCGCAGACGGCTGGGACGGCAGAGCGCCAGCACGGCGCACGCGGCGCACAGTGCCCCCGAGAGCACCAGGTCACGGGCCGTTATCGGGGCGCCAAGACCGTAGTAGCCCAGGCCCGCCTTGCCCTCGTCGCCGAAGACGGTGCGGCCGTGGGACGTGGCGCCGGCCCAGATCATGGCTGCCGCGGCCGGCAGCGCGATCCACGCTCTGCCACGCAGCAGAGCGATCAGGCAGCCCAGCGGGAGCAGCCCGTAGGGCAGCAGCCGTATCCGCGTGGGCCCTTCGGCCCACGGGTACCAGCCGGAGAAGCGGAAGGCGATGGCGTGCTGTCCGGGGTCGATGTGCAGTGCCCAGTGCCACACGTCCTGCAAGTACGGAACCAGCGCCAGCGCGGCGAGGGTCAGGGCGGCCAGATGGATGCCGTCCAGCCACCACGGCCGGGCCGTGTCGTCGACGACGGCGCGGGCGCGGGCCTGCACCCCGGCGCGCAGCAAGGCGGCAACTTCCCGCGTCGGGGGCCAGGAGCGGCCGGGATACGCCTCGTCCAGGCAGGCCAGCAACTCCTCTCCCTGCCGGGAACGGTAGGGCTCGGGATAGGCCGCAAGCAGCAGACGATTCATGCCGGGGCCGCTCCGGCATCCCGCGCGTGTCCGATGACGACGGCCGCCGCCTGCTGCATCCGCAGCGCCTCCCGGCGGAGCGCCTCGGTGCCGTCTTCGGTGAGCCGGTAGTAGCGCCGCGCCCGCCCGTCCACGATCTCCTCATGACCGGCGGCCACCAGCCCGGCCCGCTCCATCCGCTCCAGCGCGCCGTAGAGAGTGCCGACAGCGATCCGGAGCCGCCCGTCGGTGGCCTGCTCGGCAGCCTTGATGATGCCGTAACCGTGCAACGGACCATCCATGAGTGCAGCAAGGATGAAGTACTGCGGTTCCGTCAAGGGCGGATTCTGTCTGGTCATGCATCGAGCATATATCGAGCTACGAAATATATCTGCCAGCCCTGAGTGATCGACCAGCACCGGTGCGTGCCCGTCGCCGCCGGCGTCGTGGTAGCCGGTGGGCGCCGCTACGTGGTGCACCTCCTGGCGCAGCGGCCGCAGACCGACGGGTGAAGTCGCCGCCCACTTTGGCGAGCCGGTTCAGCTGTCCCGGCCATGGGCCGGCCGCGTTGACGACCACCTCGGCGGACATAGGCAGGGCCACAAAGGTGAGGTCGGCTCCGGACGCGACAGCTACGGGGCCGTGGCTGTCGCAGGCGTGAGCGAAGACCGACTCTGCCAGCAGGAAATGGTCGAGGCTGCTTGTCAGCGCCTTCGCGGACAGGGTCCGAGGGATCGGGTGAGGCGGCGGCAAGGGTCGAGGGTCTGCTCAACGCTCCGGACGTGATCGTGGAACGGATCGGCCCTCTCTCATGCGCAGGATCAAGGTGACCGCGTCCTCCGAGCGGGTTCCGGGAGTCAGGACTTCCTGCAAGAGGAGGCCGCGAATCGCGGCAATGGTGACGGTGGCCACATCCCTCGCTTCCTTCGTGTCGAGCCCTTCGCGTTCCGCGAGTGAGGACAGCATCGCGGTCAGGTCGTCGATCGACTCCACGAACTCACGGAAGTCCTCGGGGCCGTACGCGGCCAGTCCGACGACGTAGAAGAAGCCGCGGACACGCGACAGCTGCTCCGGCCGGGTGTAAGTACGCCAGATCGCCACGACGAAATCGTCGAAGGTGCCCTGCTGGGCGACCTCCAGAAGTGCCTCGTTGTCACGGGATCGCTGCGCCTTGAGCATGGCGGCCAAGACGCCCCAGAGTGACCCGAAGTGGTATCGCAGCAGGGCGTGGCTGGTCTCGATCCGGGCGGCGATCTCACGGAGCGACATCTCCGGCGGGGGCAGGGCCTCGCCGAAGGCGTCGAGAAGCCGTGCCAGGAGTCGCTCGCGCGCGCTGCCCTTGCGTTCCGAGGTTGACAGGATCACTCCCACAGTTTATCCATTGGAAAAGATGGATGGGCGGTTCCGTGTTGCTTCGCACATGGTCGCAGTCAGCTCGCAACGGCGGAGGATCGACTATGGGACCTGCTCAGGTAGTCGGCGCGACGGTCATCGACGGAACGGGGCGCGATCCCAGCAACCTCGACATCACTATCGAGAACGGCCGCATCACCCGACTCGGGGCCTTGAGCGCGCACGGCGAGCGTTTCGATGCCGAAGGGTTGACGATGACGCCCGGCCTGATCGACGCTCACGTCCACCTGGGCCTGTCGAGCCCGATCCAGCCGCACTTCTCGTTTCGGATAAGCGCCGCCGAGATCGCGGCGGACATCTTCGCCACGGCCGGCGCGACGCTCGACGCCGGCTTCACCACCGTTCGCGACACCGGCGGAATCGACGGCGGTGTCGTCACCGCGATCGCGAAGGGCAAGGTCAGAGGGCCGCGCGTCCTGTCGTGCGGACCTGTTCAGTGCCAGATCGGCGGCCACGGCTACTACGGAGCCGAATGGGAACCCACCGAGCTGTGGAGCAGCCACCACATCCCGGGCCTGTGCGCCCTCTCCATGATGGCAGGCAACGCGGACGAACTGCGGCACAACGTCCGCGAAGCCTTCCGTCGCGGAGCCTCCTTCCTGAAGCTCTGCGTGACCGGCGGAGTGGTGGGCGCACGTGATCGACTGACCGACACCCAGTTCACCGTCGAAGAGATCGCTGTCGCAGTTCAAGAAGCTGCGGCACGCAACACCTACGTGACAGTCCACGCCCACAACAACGAGGGCATACGAAATGCGGTCGAGGCCGGGGTGCGCTGTGTCGAGCACGGCACCAGCCTCGACGAATCCACAGCGACCCTGATGGCCGCTCGCGAGGTTGCCCTCGTGCCCACGTTCGCTGTCGTCGAGCAACTGCTGCACGACACCGCCGGAGCCGGTCTCGCCGAGTCGACCCGCGACCGAGCCAAGGGCGTACACGAGCAGATGACGGAGGCGCTCGCTGTCGCCAAGCACGCAGGAGTACGGATCGGGCTGGGTTCCGACCTCATCGGCCCGGCCCAGGACCGTCGCGGCAAAGAACTCAGCCTGCGCGCGGCCCTCGAGACGCCGATGGAAGCGCTCGTGGCGGCGACCCGGACCAACGCCGAGATCCTCGGCCTGTCCGGCCAGGTGGGTGTCATCACTCCCGGCGCGCAGGCAGACCTCGTTCTGTGGAACGGCAACCCGCTCGAAGACCCAGAACTGTTCGCCGACCCCACCAACGCCGTCCTCGTAATCCAGGCCGGCCGAATCGTAAAGGACCTCAGATGAGCACCATGTGGCAGGGCTGCCTCGCAAACACCGACTACTTCGAGATGCGCTCCAGCGGTGGGCACGACTACGGCGTCTGGGTCACCACGCCACCGCTCTACGACCCTGCCGCGGCGCAAGCGCCTGTCGTGTACGTGCTCGACGGCAACTGGACCGTGGGCATGACCGCCCCACTCATCGTCACGCAACTGGACCCCATGCAGTCGATTCAGCCCTACGTGCAAGTCAGCGTGGGGTACGCGGGCGAGGAAGCAGAGCGCTGGGAGCGGTTGCGCAACCGAGACCTGGTGCCCCCCGGCGAACCCATCGCGAAGGAGTACATCGATGCGGTGGAGATGGGGGTCGAAGCGGGCACGACGACTCGTGAGCAAGCCGACGCCTACCTCGCTGAATTGAGCGACAGCCGCGGGGACATGTTCCTGAACTTCCTTACCGACGACCTACACCCGCGGATCGAACGTGACTACGGCACAGCCCCGAGCGGTCACGGCCTCTTCGGCTATTCCTACGGCGGACTCTTCAGCCTCTACGCCTGGCTCACCAGTGGCACCTTCTTCGAGAGCATCGGCGCGGGCAGCCCCGGCATTGTCCATGCAGACAGTCAGGTCTTCGCTCGTCTTCAAGCAATGGGTGACACCCTGCCTGCTACCAAGCTTCACGTGACCTTCAACGACCGAGAGATCCTCGGGGACCTGGCGGTCTACCAGAATCTCACGAAGAACACGGCCACGTTCCTCCACCGCCTCGCCTCACGCAGCGGATCCGTCACCAGCGCACTCATGCACGAAACGCACGTGACGGGGCTACAGGCATCGTTCCTCAGCTACCTCAGGACCTGCCGTGCCCAGTAAGCCTGGACGCCGCGGCTCTGCCTGACCGCCGCGCTGGGCTGCGGCCGGCCGCACTGGCACAGTCTTCGGGCCGGCATGACCCCTTGGCCAAGTACAAGACCGGGCCGCTGCTCACGAAGCTCCCCCTTGACCGCCTCCACCAGATGCAGGTGACACGTCTGCCGCGCGACCGCACGCTGCCGTGCGGGGTGGACGCCGAGGGGCCTGGTCAGGGCGTGGACTATTGGATTTCCGCCCATCGAGTGGTTCCGCCTTGGTAGGTCGTGGTTCCGGAGCGGGCGGACAGTGCGGCGACGATGGCACTCCCGCGGCCGGTCTCCTCGGGTAGCCGAGGAGACCGGCCGCGGTGGGGCAGCAGCGCCGGGCCCGCGTCCGTGACCTCGATGCGGACAGCGCACGCGGCCCGGCCACCCTGCCGGGACAGGCACAGCGACGCAGGGGGAAGGGCGTGAACGACCGCATTGGTGATCAGTTCGGAGACGACCAGAAGCGCATCGTCCGCAAGGTCCGAGGGGATGCGCCACTGTTGCATAGCGCGGGCGGCGCATCGGCGGACGGCGGCAAGACCTTCTGGAATGTGAGGCAGAGGGAAGACCACATCTGTCCGAGCGGATGAGACTGTCTCAAGGCTGTTGCCGAGCTTCACGGGCAGGTTGTGATTCATGGTGCTGTCCAGGGGGTGTTCCCGGTGGGGCGGGGGCCGGAGAGGAACGTCTCGGGCGCGGTACGGCGGCGCCAGGCCACCGGGGATCCTGCGGGGATCGCCCCTCAGCCATGACGATGACGTCCGTACCGACTCTCTCGTCGTTATTGACGACTAACGTTATGGGTGATTCACATTCAACGTATGTCCTGGTATCAGCGGAGTCAAGAGACGGGCGAAAAGGAAAAAGGTTACCGACCGCTCACCTGGGCCGAGCGTTCCCGTACAGATGTCAGACATTCGGTGTTAGGGTCGCCTTATGAGAGATCTTCGTGCGCCGCGCCGCGTCGCGAGCTTGTCGGCGCAACTGGTGGACACCCTTCGTGAGCAGATCACATCCGGCGCATGGCCTGTAGGGATGCGGATTCCGCCCGAACATGATCTGGTCGAGCAACTCGGTGTGGGGCGTACGACGGTGCGCGAGGCGCTCGGCGCGCTGGTGCATCTGGGCCTGCTGGAGGCTCGGAAGGGTGACGGGACGTACGTCCGGACGTCGAGCGAAATGCACTCGGTACTGATGAGGCGCGCCAACACCTCGAGGCGGAGCGACGTGCTGGAACTGCGCGCAGTACTGGAAGAGTACGCCTCGGGCTTGGCCGCGTTGCGGCGTACCGAAGACGACCTGAATCGCCTTCGGGACCTCCTCGACGAGGCCGAGGCGACGGCGGATTCACCGGAGATGGCCGCCATCGCGGAGATCGACACCCGCTTCCACCAGGCCGTGGTGAGTGCCAGTGGGAACACCCTTCTTACCGAGGTGTACGACGTCCTCAGCATCGCGGTCACCGAACAGATCGGCGGCATGCTCTGGCCCAGCGCGACGGCCGCGGAGCACTGCCTTCTGCACAGGCGTCTCGTCGAGGCGATCGCCGCGCAAGACGAGGTCGGTGCGCGCTACTGCGCCACCGAGATCGTGAAGCTCACCGAGACCGGAACGGAACGACAGAAGTGACCACCTCGAGGAACTCCCGCGCCGGCCTCACCACGGCTACGAAGGCCGACCGGATCGCAACCCCGAAGGCGCCGGTTACTACGCCCGCCCTTTCGGCCGGCCTCTTGATCGCGATCCTTTTGGTGGCGGCCAACCTGCGCGTGACCTTGACGGGTGTGGGCACACTGCTGCCGGCCATCGAGCACGACACCGGGTTGACCGCGTCAGAGGGAGGCGTACTGAGCACCCTGCCGCTGTTTGTGTTTGCTGTGACTTCGCCCTTCGTCGGGCGCACCTCGCACCGGGTCGGCACCACCCGCCTCCTCGTGGCCGCCCTCGCAGTGCTGGCAGCGGGCACCGTGATCCGGTCCTTGCCTTCGCTTGCCTGTTTGTTCCTCGGAACCGTGATCCTCTCGGTGGCGATCGCAGTTGGCAACGTCCTGCTACCTACGGTGATTCGCACCCACGTGCCCGGCCCGCGGGTTCATACCGTCAGCGCTCTCTACGTCACCGCTATGGGAGTGGTCGCCGCTCTGTCGTCCGGCATCTCCGTCCCGCTTGCCGGGGTCCTACCCGGAACCTGGCATTCCGCCCTGGCCTGGGGAGTGGTCGTCGCCGTCGCCGCTCTCGCCGTGTGGTTGCCTCGGCTACGCGGCTCCCGCCCGGACGGCGGCGTGCGGTCTCGTGGGACACACGCTCGAACACCATGGCGATCCTGGCTGGCGTGGCAGGTGTCCTTCTTCATGGGCCTGCAATCCCTTGCCTTCTACACCGCCGTCGCTTGGCTGCCCAGCATGCTCGGTCAGCAGGGCATGAGCACCACATCTGCCGGCTGGATGCTGTTCTACTACCAGCTCGTCGCATTGGTCACGAGCATGCTGCTGCCTTTGATCACTCGAGGCCGCCACGACCAGCGCTTCGCTGCTGCCACGGGCTCAGCGATCGTCGCCGCAGGCTTCGCGCTCCTGCTCCTCTTTCCAGCGCTCGCACTCGCGGCGTGCACTCTTCTCGGGTTGGGCGCCGGTGCCTGTCTCGTGCTCGCCCTGAGCTTCCAAAGCCAACGTGCCACTGGTCCCAGCGAGACCACAGCCCTGGCCGGGATGGCTCAGTCCATCGGCTATCTCGTCGCCGCGGCCGGACCCCTTCTTCTGGGCGTCCTCCACGACACCACCGGCAGCTGGACTGGTGCCCTCCTTCTCCTCACCGCATTGAGCCTGGTCATGGCCGCTGCCGGTTATGGCGCCGGACGCGACCGCCACGTTCGCACCCGGCCTGACCGCGAGACAGACTAACGCCGTCCAGAACACATCGGACCGGATGCAGGAAACGCGGAGTCAGCCCCCTGAGCCGCTGCGGGAAATCCGCAGCTCCGCAGGCGCCCTTCCGCCCGGGCATCTTCGAGGCGTTGGACGATCTGCCACATGCGCGTGCTGCTCCTGGCGACCAGGATGGGCGATTCCCCCGTATCACCCCAGGTGCGGTGGACGAGTCTCAGAGCCTGTCCACCCCGATGGCCACGTCGCCGCGGGCGCCGGGGCGCAGGCGCGACCAGGCGAACGCCGCCGTGGCCGAGCGCCGCGGTGGACGGCGAAGTCGCTGCGGCACCTGGCTGCCGAACTCGTCCGGCAGGGCCATCGGGTGACTGCGCCCACGGTGGGTCGGCTGTTGAAGGAGCACAGGTTCAGCCTGCGGGGGACCGCCAAGACATTGGAAGGCGATCAGCATCCGGACCGGGCCGCGCGGTTCCGTTGGATGCTTTGTGACGTTCTTGCCGGTCAGGCCCCCCTGGACGTCAAGGGGCACTCCGCTCTGGGCACACGCCCGCCGCCGCCATGTGTGTGGGCGGAAGACATGCTGGCGGCTACTTGCCGTCGTCCTCGCGCTTGAGGGTTTCCAACGCCCGCCGCGTGACCTCGTCCACAGGGCCCAGGGAGGAGATCGTGACCGCGAGGCCCTGCGTCTTGTAGTACTCGATGATCGGCTCGGTCTGCGTGTAGTAGACCTCGAGCCGCTTGCGGACGGTCTCCTCGGAGTCGTCGTCGCGCTGGTAGAGCTCACCGCCGCAGACGTCGCACACGCCCTGCTTCTTCGGCGGGCTGTACGACACGTGGAACACGTGTGCCGACTGGCTGCGGCAGATGCGCCGGCCGGCGATGCGCTCGATGATCTCCCCCTCGGGGATTTCGAGGTCAAGAACCGCATCCAGCTTGATGGCCTCGGTCTTCAGCAGCTCGTCGAGCGCCTCGGCCTGCGAGACGTTGCGCGGGAAACCGTCGAGCAGGAAGCCGTTCTCGGCATCCGGCTGTCGCATGCGGTCCTTCGCCATCTCGATGGTGAGTTCGTCGGGGACGAGATTGCCGACGTCCATGGAGACCTTCGCGAGTTTCCCGAGCTCGGTCTGCCGGCTGATGTTGGCCCGGAACAGATCGCCCGTGGAGACGTGCGGGATCGTCAGCTTCTCGGCCAGGCGTGTGGCCTGAGTGCCCTTACCAGCACCCGGCGGCCCGACGAGGACGATGCGCATCAGCGGAGGAACCCTTCGGCATTGCGCTGCTGGCGTTCATTGGCGACGGAGGCGCTTGCGGACGGCCTGGAGACGACCTCGCCGATCCTGCCACCCACGGCCAGATAGCGACGACTGGCTGACGGTGCGGCTGGTCGGGGGACGGCCGGAGCCCCGGACCATTTTCGTTCGATTCCGCTCAGAGCCTTCATCACATGTCCAATCGTCTGGGTGGAAGTGTCTGCTCGGCTCGCCGTGGGAAAGGCGGACAGGTTGGTTGTGACCGTCCAGCGGCAGGGCGCGGCGTGTCAGGGCGGGTGCCGCGCCGTGCCGCCGGACGGAGTGGGTGGGGAACTGTTGCCCCATGGAGGGTGGTGCGGGTCGGCCGCACCGGGACCGTCCGGCGGTACGTCTTTTCGGCAGGACAGGGGCGTGCCGCCGGACGGGGTATGAGAGGCGAATCCCCTGCACGCAGAGGCTCCGGGTTCTCGCTCAATCGATGAGGTCGAGGGCGGTGGTGACGATGCTGTCCGTGTCGATGCGGTGGTAGCGGTAGACGTCCTCGATCGCCCCGGACTGGCCGAACCGGGTCACGCCGAGGGTGCTGACGGGAACGTTCTGGATCGTGCTCAGAAAAGCCAAGGTGTGCGGATGCCCGTCCAGGACGGTGACCAGCGGGGTGGCCCGGTCGAGGGGGAAGACCTGGTCGAGGATCCAGGTCGGGTCGTCCGACAGGCCGCGACGGGCCTGGAGTGCGCGGAAGAGCAGGTCCGGGCTGGTCACGCATACCACGTCGGCGCCGTGGCCGATGGCGGCGAGCCGGTCGGCGGCGGCCAGGGCCTCGGGGATCAAGGCGCCCATCGCGGCGAGTGTCACCACGGGCTTCTCGTGCTGCCGCAGCCGGTAGGCCCCGGCGGTCACCTGCCGGCGACGGCGTTCGCGAGCGGCCGGGTCGCTGGGCACCGCGGCTGTCGACTGGTCGATGGGTCGGGTCGACAGTCGCAGATAGGCCGACCTGCCCCCTGGACTGGCCAAGTTGCCGAGTGCGGTGAGCAGGCACCATTCGGTGTCGATCGCGAACGCGGGCTCGTAGGTGACGCAGCCGGGCTGTTCGATGCCCAGCGAGGGGGTGGTGATCGACTGATGCGCACCGCCCTCCGGGGCGAGGGTGACACCGGAGGGGGTGCCGACCAGGATCGACTGGCCACCGGCATAGATGCCGAACGACCAAGGCTCCAGGGCCCGGTTGACGAAGGGGTCGTAGACGACGCCGATCGGCAGCAGCGGCTGGCCCCACCGACTCCACGTGGCGCCCAGCTCGCCGAGGAGACCGACCAGGTTGGTCTCCGCGATGCCCAGCTCCACGTGCTGACCGGCCGGCTGCTCGCGCCAGTGCAGGATGGTCTCGGCGTCGTCGGCGAACCAGTCGGTGCGCTCGGTGGGCGACCACACGCCCACCTTGTTGAGCCAGCCGCCCAGGTTGGTGGTGGAGCTGACGTCCGGGCTGACGGTGACGATCCGGGCGGCCGCCTCCGGCGCCCGCCGGGTGAGATCCAGCAGGACGCGGCCGAGAGCCTGCTGAGTGTTCCCGATGCCGGAAGGGGCCGGGCGCGCCAGGTCGGCGGGGACGGCAGGGGGCTCTTGGGGCGCCTGTTCGGGGCGGTGCAGTCGCTGGGCGGCCGCCGCGCACAGGGCCGCTTCCGCCGAACCCGCACCGAAACGCCTCCACGGGTCGTCGAGATCGGTTCCCAGGCGGTCGGCCAGTGCACTCATCTGGTCGACCGTCAGGAGCGAGGAGTGGTTTTGCGGGTGGCCCTCGGTGGGGAGCCCGTAGCCCTTGACCGTGTAGGCGAAGATCACGGTCGGGCGGGTGTCGTCGACACCGGCGAACGCATCCGACAGCGCGCCGATGTCGTGGCCGCCCAGGTTGCGCAGCGCCGCCAGGAGCGAGGCGTCGTCCAGGGGGGCGATGAGGTCGGCGATCGGTCCGGCGGTGGAGCCGGTGCCGGGCAAGCGCTCGCGCAGTTCGTCGGCGGAGCAGCGCAGCAGGCGCTGGTATTCGGGGTTGCCCATGGCATCGATACGAGCGCGCAGGGCCTCGCCGCCGGGCCGGGTGAACAACGCCTGAAGGAGATGCCCGTACTTGAGGGAGATCACCTGCCAGCCGGCCGCGGCGAACATGCCCTGGAGCTTGTCCGCGGCGACGCCGGGGATGACTCGGTCGAGGGACTGCCGGTTGAGGTCGACCACCCACACCACTTCGCCCAGGCCCGGCACCATCGGATCCTGGATGGCCTCCCAGATCGCGCCTTCGTCCAGCTCGGCGTCGCCGAGCAGGGAGTACTGGCGCCCCCTCCCGGCACCGCCGAAGCGCCCCTCCACGTAGCGCCGGGCGAGAGCGCCCCACAGGGGAGCGGTGGCGCCGATACCGACCGAACCGGTGGAGTAGTCGACCGGGTCGGGGTCCTTGGCCCGGCTGGGGTAGCTCTGGAGGCCGCCGAAGGCGCGCAGTGTGGTCAGGTAGGACTCGTCCAGCTCGCCCAGCAAGTAGTTGATCGCATGCAACACCGGTGAGGCATGAGGCTTGACCGACACCCGGTCCTCGGCGGTCAGCGCGTGGAACCACAGCGCCGTCATGATCGAGGTCATCGAGGCACTGGACGCCTGGTGGCCGCCCACCTTCAGCCCCGAAGGGTTCGGCCGCACCCGGTTGGCGTGATCGATGATCGCGGTGGACAGCCACAGCACCCGCTGTTCGACCGACTCCAGCGCAACAACCTCCTCCGCCTGGGCAGGACCGCCGTTGCCGCCGGACGGCCTCAGTTCCGTCACCATCACAGACCACCTCCGCATTCGGCACCATGCTTTAGGGATTTCGCGTTCTGCTCCGCCAGAAGACGAATCACTCCGCGACTGCACAGGATGTGCCTTTGAGATCGAGCATTCTGCTTGAATTCGGGCCACCTGATCGGCTGGCCCAGGGCGCCGGACCGGTTCGCACCGGCCTTAAGACGCGGCGTTATCACGTGCCTTGGCTGATGGCAGAGAGTCGACTGCTCGCAGGACATCTGTCAGCCATGCGACCTGCCCGTCGAACTGTGACAGCTTCCAGGGCCGTACCCACCGGTAGGCCGTGTGCTCCCAGTTGAGAGTGAGCCGGCGTTGACTGGTGCAGGCCAAAAAAGTGTGCACGGTCCAGTCCGGCCCGCCGCGAGGGTCAGCGAGACGCAGCGTGGGGCCCGCGGTCAGCTGCTCCAGAGCGCGGGCGGGGAGCAGAGTCTCCTCCCAGATCTCCTGGATGGCTTGCCGTACCGGGTCGCTGTCAGCGTCCAGATGTCCGGTGATGCAGTGCCACAAGCCCGCATCATGCTGGACAGATCCACTGCGCTTGAACAACCCGATGCGCCCTCGCCACATGAGGACGACGGCGACCACCTGCCGCAGCCCCTGCCTCGTGAAGGCACGAGGCTTGACACGTTCTGAGACAACCTCGCGTGCCGCCGGCCCGTTCCTGTCGTTCACCGGATGCGGCTCTCGCTCCCGGCCCATGCCTTGTCCCGCAACACGAACTTCTGGATCTTCCCGGTGGAGGTCTTCGGCAACTCGGTGAACGTGACCGTCTTCGGCGCTTTGAACCGGGCCAGCCTGCCCTTCACATGCTCGATGATCTCCGCCTCGGTGGCCGTGGCGCCTTCCCGCAGGCTCACATAGGCGGCAGGGACCTCACCCCAGTGCTCGTCCGGCACCGCGATCACCGCCGCCTCCAGTACCGCCGGATGGTCCATGATCGCCTGCTCCACCTCGACCGACGCGATATTTTCCCCACCCGAGATGATCACGTCCTTCGAGCGGTCACGCAGCTCCACGTACCCGTCGGGGTGGAGGATGCCGATGTCCCCGGTCCGGAACCATCCGTCCGGCACCGCTGCCAGGGTGGCCTCGGGGTCGTCGAGGTAGCCGAGCATGAGGTTGTTGCCCCGCAGCGCGATCTGCCCCGTGGTGACACCGTCCGCGGGGACGTCCGTGCCGTCGTCCGCGATCACCCGCGGCACGCACGAGATCATGTTCCCGACGCCCTGGCGCGCCTTGAGCCGCCCTTGTGCCGCGGCGTCGCGGTCGTTCCACTCCGGGCGCCAGTCGCACAGCATCGCTGGGCCGTACGTCTCGGTCAGCCCGTACAGGTGCGTGACCTCGAACCCCAGCGCCGCCATTCGCCGCAGGATCGCCGGCGACGGCGGCGCCCCACCGGTGGCGATCCGCACCGTGCGGTCCAGGGGTGCGGCCTCTTGGGCGTAGGCGATCATCGACAGCACCGTCGGCGCCCCGTTGAGGTGCGTGACGCCCTCCTCCCGGAGCAGTCGCCAGACCTCCTCCGGATTCACCTTCGGCAGACAGACGTGCGTCCCAGCCGCCGCGGTCACCGCCCACGGGAACGTCCATCCGTTGCAGTGGAACATCGGCAGCGTCCACAGGTACACGCTCGACGGCGTCAGTCCGGTGTGTCCCACCATCGCCACGGCCTGGAGGAACGCGCCCCGGTGGTGGTACATCACGCCCTTCGGGCGGCCCGTGGTCCCCGAGGTGTAGTTGATCGACAGCAGCGACCGTTCGTCGGTCGGGGTCAGGTGCAGCGGCTCCGCCGCGGCCAGCAGATCCTCGTATTCCCGCCCCGCCCTGATCCGGTGCGGTGGGGCGTCCAGCCGGGCGAGGGCCTCGTCCACCAATGCGTCGAACGACGGGTCGTGGATCAGCACGGACACCTTGGAGTGCTCCAGGATGTAGGCGACCTCGCCCGCCGACAGCCGGGTGTTCACCGCGACCAGCGGCACCCCCGACCACGGCACCCCGTAGTGCGCCTCCAGTGACACATGCGTGTTCGGTGCCAGCACCGCCACCGGACGTCCCCCGGCCAACGAGGCCAACCCGCCCGCCAACCGCTGACACCGATCACGCAGCTCCGCATAGGTCCACCGGGACCGCCCATCCACCACTGCGACCCGATCCCCATGCGCCGCCGCAGCACGATCCAGATACGACGTCGGGGTCAACGGCTCGAAGGACAAGGAGCCCAGGTCGCCGGTCATCGCACCGCTCCGTGTATTGGGACGCCGATCGTGATCTGGAGGATGCCGTTGTGGTGGTGTTCGGTGAGGATGTTGCCGGTGCCGTGGTTGTAGAGGGTGGTCATCGGCTGGTCTCCTTGTGGTGGCTGGGGTTGTGCGTGTCGTTGTACTGGCGGAGTGCTTCTTCGTGGGCGGGGCGGGCGGCTCGGATCTCGGCGAGGATGTCGTCGGCCGAGCGCACGACGTTGCGGGGGTTTTTGAAGCGGGGGATGACGTATTTGCCGAAGAGTTCGATCGAGCGCATCAGCTGGTGGTGGGGGAGGCTGTCGACGCGTAGGACGAGTGCGTCGACGCCCATGTCGGCGTATCGCTGTACGTGTTCGATGCAGTGGTCGGGGTCGCCGACCATGAAGCCCTGGGAGTGTTCGAACATGTACTCTTCGTCGTTGAAGTCGATGTCCTTGACAGCGCCCATGTAGGCGTAGTCCTTCGACAGTTTCGACAGGCGCTCATATGCGTCGGTGGACAGCTTGGCCATCTCGAACAGGGGCTTCGCCTCGAGGCGGGCCTGGGCAGTGGTCTCGGCGCAGTGCATACCACCGGCGACCGCGACCAT
>NZ_JBQTCE010000017.1:0-221804 GCF_052665095.1 Streptomyces sp. NEAU-174
CCGGGACCCGCCGGCTGCGCCGTACGTCTCTTCCGTACGCCCCACGGCAGCCGCACCGCCGTCGGCTTCTCCACCCGGCGGCGGCTCGCCGCGGTCCTCGGTGCCCGGCAGCCGTGGATCCGGCTCGGCGAATCCGCGCTGCGCGCCCTCGCCGAGCCGCTCGGCGCCACCTCGCTCACCGTGGACCCGCGCCTCGCGGTCCGCGACATCGCACCGCCGGCGTCGGAGCTCCGCCACGCCGCCACACCCGCAGTCGCGCCCCCGGCGCCACCGCACCGCCGCGACGCCACGCTCGGAGGGGCCTTCGGCGCCGTACCGGTGGCGGGGGCCGCCACCCCCGTCGGGCTCCTCAGCCCATCGCTCGGCTGAGGGAGGACGCCATGGCCACGCTACTGATCCCGGGCACCGCACACCCCGCACCCCACACACCCCACACCCCACCCCGCGACGGCGCCCTGTCCGTCTGGCCCGCCTCCACCGTCCCGCTCGCCGACGGCGACCTGGCCGTCGGCGGAGTGTCGCTCACCGAGCTCGCGGACCGCTTCGGCACCCCGGTGTACCTCCTCGACGAGGCCGAGGTGCGGGCCCGCTGCCGCGCCTACCGTGAGGCGTTCCCGGAGGCCGCCGTCCTCTACGCCGCCAAGGCGTTCCTGTGCCGCGCGATGGCGCACTGGGCGGCGGAGGAGGGCCTGGGCCTGGACGTGTGCTCGGCCGGCGAGCTGGAGCTCGCGGTCACCACCGGTTTCCCGCCCGAGCACATCGTGCTGCACGGCAACGCCAAGAGCCCGTACGACCTCCAGGCCGCCCTGCGCCTCGGGGTCGGGCGCATCGTCATCGACAGCCCCTCGGAGATCGCCCGGCTGGCCGTCGCCGTGCCCGAGGGCAGCCGTCAGAAGGTCATGGTCCGGGTCGCGCCGGGCATCGCCGCGGGCGGCCACGCCAAGGTCCGTACCGGCACCGACGACCAGAAGTTCGGCCTGTCGCTCACCGACGGCTCGGCGCACCACGCCATCGCCCGGATCCTCGACCAGCCGCACCTGGAACTGGTGGGCCTGCACTGCCACCTGGGCTCCCAGATCACCTCCGCCAAGCCCTATCTGGCGGCGGTACGGCGCATGGTCGGGCTGTTGGCCAGGGTCCGGGAGCAGCACGGGGTCACCCTCCCCGAGCTGGATCTGGGCGGTGGGCACGGCATCGCCTACCGCCCCGGCGAGCCCGTCCTCGACATCGCCGCGCTCGGCCCCCGGCTGCGCGCCGAACTGGCCGACAGCTGCGCCGCGGCCGGGCTGCCCGTGCCACGGCTGATCGTCGAACCGGGCCGCGCCGTCGTCGGACCGGCCGGAGTCGCGCTCTACCGGGTCCTGGCCATCAAGCGCACCGGACACCGCACCTTCGTGGCCGTGGACGGCGGGATGAGCGACAACCCCCGCCCGGCGCTGTACGGAGTGCGCTACGCGCCCCGGCTCGTGGGCCGCGCCACCACCGCGCCGCCGACCACCACCACCGTGGCCGGACGCCACTGCGAGGCCGGGGACGTGCTGGCGGGCGAGGCGGAGCTGCCGGGCGACATCCGCCCCGGCGATCTGCTCGCGGTGCCGGTGGCGGGCGCGTACCACCTGTCCATGGCGTCCGGCTACAACCTGGTCGGCCGCCCACCGGTGGTCGCCGTGGCGGACGGCAGGGCGCGGCTGCTGATCCGGCGTGAGTCGCTGGACGACATCCGCGGCCGCGACGTCGGTCTGTAGCCGGCGCAGCGCCCGGGGAGGGGCGGCGATCCCGTCGCCCCTCCCCCGGGCCGGGCGCGGCTGACCGCCGAGGGGCGCGCCCTGTTGCGGCACGCCGTGGTCGCGCTGGACGCGCTCGACGCGGCCGACCGGGAGTTGCGCGGGGGCGAGGCGGCGGACGGCCCGGTCCGGCTCGGCTTCTTCCCCACCGCCGGAGCGGTGATCGTGGCCCGCGCCCTGGCGACCCTGCGCCGGGAGCACCCCCGGATCCGGGTGAGCACACGCGAAGGCACCACCCCGTCGCTGGTACGGGCGCTACGCACCGGCACGCTCGATGTCGCCCTGCTGTCCTCCAGGCCACCCCACCGCTCCCCCCGACACCGACGCCCCGCCGCTGCGCGTGGAGCCGCTGTTCGAGACCCGGCTGACCGTGGCGGTGGCGGCGAGCGGCCGGTTCGCCGGGCGCGACAGCGTCACGGCCGAGGAGATCGCGGGCGAGCCGTGGATCGCCGGCCCGGCCGCCGCGGAGGAGCCACTGCTCGGCGTCTGGCCGGGGCTGCCGGGACGGCCCCGGGTCCGCCACACCGTCCGTGACTGGCTGACGAAGCTTCACCTGGTGGCGGCCGGGGCGGGCATCACCACGGCCCCACCCGCACTGCTTCCCGCCGTCCCGCCAGGTGTGCGTCTGATCGCCGTCGAGGGCGTGGCGGAGGAGTGGCGGCGCGTCAGCCTCGTACACGCGCCGAGCCCCGCCACGGCGTCGGCGAACGCGGTGGCGCACGCCCTGCGACAGGAAGCCGCCGAACTGGTCGACGACTCCGGCTGACGGCCTCGGCCGACGGCGCGCGGCTTACGGCTTACGGCTTACGGCTTACGGCGGCCCAGGCTTACGGCGGCTCAACCTCACGACGGCCTTGACCGCGCGAGCTCCATACGCAGGACCTTCGAGCGGCGCGCACGGCCGTCCGGAGGCGGGGCGGTGGTCCCGCCGTCGGTGATCAGGTAGGCCACGCGTCCGTACTCACCGGGGCCGCGGCCCCAGGCGATGCTCGACGGCCCCAGGAGCCGCAGGTCCAGGGGGTCGCCGAGGACGATGTCCCGGGGCTGGTCCGGCGGCCCGTCCAGCCGGACGCGGTCGAGGGTGTTCTGACGGTGCGTCGTGACGTAGGCGACGCCCGCGTCCTCGTCGAGGCAGAAGTCGTCGGCCATCGTGCCACCGCCGACATGCTCCGGCGCCCCGGCCGGATCGAAGGTGTCGGGGTCGACCGGCACCCGCATGAACAACCGCTGCGCCGTGGAGGTGTAGTACAGGTGATGGGTCCGCTCCGCGTAGCGCACCCCGTTGACGCCCGGCTGCGGCGGCCTCATGGTGCTGCGCGGGTCGTGCTCCATGCTCGGGTGGGCGAGCCAGACGTCGGCGGTCGCCGGGCCACCGGTGGCGGAGAGATCGACCCGCCAGACGAAGCCGCCGAAGCAGTCGGCCAGCAGCAGGACGCCCGGGGCGATCCGACAGCCCCCGTTCAGGGCCCGCACCCGGGAGTCGAAGGTGAGGACCGTCTCGATCGCGGGGGCGGCGCCGGGTGACCGGCCACGCAGATCGACCCGGCTCAGATACGACGCGTGTGTGGTGTAGCCGTCGCTGAGGGCCACGTGGAACACATCCGGCTCGGTCTCCACGACCGCCGAGACGAGGTGGTCGTAGGTGTGCAGGAGGATCGGCTCGACCGGGGTGTCCGTCGTACCGGCAGCCGGGATCAGCCACAGCTGCTTGTGGTTGAGCGACGTCACGACGATCGAGTTGTCGCTGCGCACCGCGAGATTCTCCAGGAAGGAGTGCTCGGGGAACTCGGCGACGGTGTGCAGGGTTGCGGATTCCATGGTCGTCCTTCCTCCGGTTCTCACTGGTCCAGGCCGACCGCGTTCGACGGCACGTCGAAGGCGGCGAGGGTCAGCGACACACCGGTGAACCAGCCCATCAGCACGGTGACGTCGACGATGCCCGTGTCGCCGATCGTCTCCTTGGCCCGGCGGTACAGCCCGACGGGAATGACACGCCGCCCCACCAGCGATGACGCGAGTTCGTACACGAGTTGCTGTCGTGGGTCGTCGAAGGAGGCGGGAAGGCCCGCGACGATGGCCGCCGCCTTCCGCGGGTCGAGACCGCCCAGCGCCACGCCGATCTTCTCGTGCTCATAGGCGGCGTAGGCCGAGCGCCAGTGGCCGGTGACGACGTTCGTGACGATCTCGATCTCCGCCTTGGACAGCGACGAGTCCGTCTGGAAGTACGCACCGGTGGGCACGATCGCCGTCAGCAGCCGGGGGTTGGCCAGCCAGATCTTGTGCGGGCCGGGCACCAGGCCGCGCAGCCGCCGCGTGTACGCGTACGCGCGGCGCATCTCCGGTGGCATGGCGTCGACCGGTGTCTCCACGTAGCGGCCGAACGTCCCGAAGTCCCCGGGATCCTCGAACGTGGGATTTCTCCTCCTTACGGGTTACGGGTTACGGGGTCACGGGGTCACGGGGTTGCTTCCGTGGGACCGGGGCTTCCCGCCGGTACGTCGTACGCGTTGAGGACGACTCCCGGGGCTCCCCCGCCCGCCACGCGCAACGCCTGGGCGACGAGCTCCCCGGCACGGTCCGCCCGTGTGACCCGTGCCTGCCATTTCGTCACCGACTGGAACATGGGCGGCTGGTCGAGCTCCTGGTACTCGTACTTGTACTCGACCCGCGTCGAGACGGTGCTGGTGAGTGCCACGAGCGGGCTGTGGGCCCATCGGGCGTCCGCGAGCGCGGCGGCGACGTTCGCCGCTCCCGGCCCCCACTGCCCGTATACGACGGCGGGCCTGCCGGTGACCCGGGCGTAGGCGTCGGCCATCACCACGGACGCGGCCTCGCTGCGGGCCAGGCACATCTCGATGCCGTGATCGCGCAGGGCGCGCCAGAGCCACAGATCGCCACCGGTGATCAGGAAGACCCGGTCGACGCCGCTGTCCTTCAGCGCGCGAGCAACGTCATGCGCAACCCGGGGCACGACTCCACTGGCTGTCGCCACAAGCGTTCTCCTGCCAAAAAAACGAATGACCGTTCTCTTATTTCTCCACACTGCCTCGCTCGTCACCCACCGTCAAGGAGAAGATGAACGATCGATCGCTTTTGATGTAGCCTGGCGCCATGCCGAAGGTGAGCCAGGAGTACCTCGACGCCCGCAGAGCGGAGATCCTGACCGCGGCGCGGCGCTGCTTCGTCCGGGACGGCTTCCATGAGACGTCGATGCAGGATCTGCTCGCCGAGGCCGGGGTGTCCTCGGGGTCGCTCTACCGGTATTTCTCCAGCAAGCAGGACATGATCATCGCAATCGCCGAGGAGAACCTGGCCGAGGTGGTGCAACAGGCCCGCCGCCAGGCCGAGCGCAGGCCCGCCGCCGGAGTCGGCGAGGCGATCGCCGATCTCTTCGAGGTCATCAGGGCGAAGCACACGGAGAGCGGCTTCGCCGCCATCGCGCTGCTGACCTGGTCCGAATCCCTGCGCAACCCGACGCTCGCCGACCGGCTCAAGACCGCGCTCACCGAGGCGACGGCGGACCTCGCCGCCATCGTGCGGGAGCATCAGGACGTCCGCCAGCTGCCCGCGGACGCCGCGACGGACTCACTCGCCCAACTGATCACTTCCACGGTGCCCGGCTACATCCTCCAGCTCGCCACGCTCGGCCCGGACGCGGTCGACGGCCTGCCCGACGCCGCCCGGGCGCTCTGGCCGGCACCCGAAATGCAATAGACTGGACCAGTCAGTCCAGTCGAGAGGGGCGCACCATGCGCAAGGAGCTGACGGCGAAGGGGAAGGCCACCCGGAGCCGGATCGTCGAGGGCGCGGCCGCGGTGCTGCGCGAGAAGGACGTGTCGGTGGCCACGCTCGACGACGTCATGGCGCGCACACGCACCAGCAAGAGCCAGCTGTTCCACTACTTCCCCGAGGGGAAGGACGAGCTGCTGCTGGCGGTCGCGCGCCACGAGGCAGACCAGGTCCTGGCGGACCAGCAGCCGTATCTGGGCTGCCTGGACTCCTGGGAGGCGTGGCAGCGGTGGCGCGATCAGGTGGTCAAGCGCTATGCGGAGCAGGGCGAGGAGTGCCCGCTGGGCTCGCTCGTCCTCCATCTGGGCCGCTCCACCCCGGGGGCCCGGGATGTCGTCGTGACGTTGATGCGGCAGTGGCAGGAGTCCCTGGCCACCGGCATCCGGGCCCTCCAGAAGGCCGGGCAGCTGCCCGCGGAGCTGGATGTCGAGCACCGCGCGGCCGCGCTGCTGGCGGGCATCCAGGGTGGTGTGCTGATTCTCCAGTCGACCGGCCGAGCCGACCATCTGCGGGCCGCGCTCGATCAGGGCATCGGGGATCTGCGGCGCGCCGCGGCGGCCTGAGCGCCACGGACAAGCGCGCCGCGGCGGCCTGAGCGCCACGGGACGGAAAGGCGCGCCACCGCGGCCCTGAGCGACCCCGGATAGTGGACTTGCAAGTCCATTTTTTTCTTCGCACAGTGGCATGGCCCCGGCGGACCCGCGGGGCATCCACGGTGCGGAGAACGAGCGTGCGGGAGTGCGTGATGAGTGGACGGTTGCAGGACAAGAGGGCGCTGGTCACCGGTGCGACGAGCAACATCGGGCGGGCGATCGCGGAGCGGTTCGCCGCCGAGGGCGCGCATGTGGTGGTGTCCGGGCGCAGCGCCGAGCGGGGCACGGAGGTGGTCGCCGCCATCCGTGCGCGGGGCGGCCGGGCCGACTTCGTACGGGCGGATCTGGACGGAAGCGCGGAGGCCTCACGCGCCCTGGCCGATGAGGCGGCGTCCGTTCTGGGCGGAGGCATCGACGTCCTGGTCAACAACGCCGGGGTCTACCCCGGTGACAGCACCGCGGACACCGACGAGAAGTCCTTCGACCACGTCTACGCGGTGAATGTGAAGGCGCCGTTCTTCCTGACCGCCGCGATCGCTCCGGCGATGGCCGAGGCCGGCGGCGGGGCGATCGTCAACCTGGGGTCGTGGATCGCCCGGCTGGGCATTCCCATCGGCGCGCTCTACAGCTCCAGCAAGGGCGCGATGGAGACCCTGACACGGGCCTGGGCCGCCGAGTTCGGCCCGCGGGGTGTGCGAGTGAACGCGATCTCTCCGGGAGTGGTCCACACACCCGTACCCGGCGAGGTGCACCCGGGCGAGGCCATGATGAACGGCACCCCGGCCGGGGGCGTCGGAAGTCCGGAGGCCATCGCGCACGCGGCGGTCTATCTCGCGGGCGACGAGGCCGCGTTCGTCCACGGCATCGTGCTGGACGTCGACGGCGGCCGCACCACGGCGGCCGTCATCGCGGCGTAGCGATCATGTGGCGGGGCAGCCGTGGACATGGCCGTCCACCAAGCCCCCCGCGACGCGCTCTTCAGCCGGTGCCGAACGTGCCGGGCATAACCTCGGCCGCGTCCGGCAGATGCCATGAGTAGGGTGCGATCAGTTCGCTGACGGCCGGTTCGGGGCCCCAGGAGCCGGGGGCGTAAGGGCGGACCGGCGGGGGGTTCTCCAGGAGGGGGGTCGACGCGGCCCAGATGCGTTCGATGCCACCTGCCCGGGTGAACAGCGACTGGTCGCCCAGCATGGCGTCCAGGATGAGGCGTTCATAGCCCTCGAGCCCGTTCTCCTCGCAGAACGACCCGGCGTAGCCGAAGGTCATCGTGGCCGGTTCGAGCCGCATGGCGGGGCCGGGCTCCTTGGCGAGGAAGCGGGCGGCGATCCACCCGGGGTCCCCGAAGTCGATCACGATCTTGTTGGCCCGGTTCCGCTCCTGGTCGGCGAGGTCGGCCGGGAACATCCGCAGGGGCGGCTCGCGCAGTCCGAGGGTGATCACCTGGCGGCCCTGTGCGAGGTTCTTGCCGGAGCGCAGATGGAACGGGACCCCGGCCCACCGCCAGTTGTCCACCTCCACCCGCAGCGCGGCGAACGTCTCGGTCGTCGAGTCGGGGGCCACCCCGGGTTCGTCGCGGTAGCCCTCGTACTGGCCGCGCACGACGTCCTCGGGCCCGATGGGGCGCAGCGCCTCGAAGACCTTGTCCTTCTCGTCGCGCAACGGCCCGGCGGCGAGCGAGACCGGTGGTTCCATCGCCACGATGCCGAGCACCTGGATCAGATGGGTGACGATCATGTCCCGGAAGGCCCCGGTGCCCTCGTAGAAGTGGGCACGGCCCTCCAGGCCGAGCGTCTCGGGCACATCGATCTGCACATATCTGATGTGGTCCCGGTTCCAGTTGGGCTCGAACATGCCGTTGGCGAAGCGGAGGGCGAGGATGTTGTCCACCGACTCCTTGCCGAGGAAGTGGTCGATGCGGAAGACCCGGGACTCGTCGAAGACGGCGTTGATCGTCTCGTTGAGCGCCCGCGCCGACGCCAGATCGGTGCCGAACGGCTTCTCCACGATCACCTTCGCGTTCTCCGCCGCCAGGCCCGTGTCGCCGAGCATGCCGATGGTGGACGCGAACGCCGAGGGCGGAATGGCCAGGTGGAACAGTCTGCGGGACGGCCCGCCGAGGGAGTCCTCCGCCGCCCGTACGGCCGCGAGCAGCGCCCCGGGGTCCTGGGGGTCGGCCGCGCCGAAGGACAGCGACTCCTCGAAGGACTTCCACACCGGCCCGGTCGGCTTGGACCGTCCGAAGGTGGCGACCGCGTCATGGGCGTGGGTGCGGAACGCGTCGTCGCTCATCGCGGAGCGGGTCGGGGCCGAGCCCACGACGCGGTAGCCGTCGGGGAGGAGTCCCGCGGCGGCGAGGTGGAACAGCCCGGGGAGCAGCTTGCGCCTGGCGAGGTCGCCGGTGGCGCCGAAGAGCACGATCACATGGTCGTCCGGCGCCGTCATCGCCCGCTCCTCTTCTCGGCGTGTCCGCCGAACTCGCTGCGCATGGCGGACAGCACCCGGTCGGCGAACTCGCCGAGGCCCCGGGACTGGAAGCGGTCGGTGAGCGCCGTGCTGATCACGGCGGCCGGCACGCCTTCGTCGATCGCGGCCCGTACCGTCCAGCGCCCTTCGCCGGAGTCCGAGACGCGCCCGGTGAACTCGTCCAGCTTCGGCGACCGGGCCAGCGCGTCGGCGGTGAGATCGACGAGCCAGGAGCCCACGACCGAGCCGCGGCGCCACACCTCGGCCACCTCGCCGACGTCGATCTCGTACTGGTACGCCTCCGGTTCGCGCAGCGGAGTGGTCTCCGCGTCCGCGGCGCGCTTGCGCAAGCCGGCGTCCGCGTGGTGGATGATGCTGAGCCCCTCGGCGATCGCGGCCATCATGCCGTACTCGACCCCGTTGTGGACCATCTTCACGAAGTGGCCGGCTCCGCTGGGGCCGCAGTGGAGATAGCCCTCCGGTGCCGTTCCGTCGGCGTGTCTGTTCGGTGTCGGCTCGGCGGAGCCGGTGCCGGGCGCGATGGTGCGGAAGATGGGGTCGAGCCGGGTGACGGGCCCGTCCTCACCGCCGATCATCAGGCAGTAGCCGCGCTCAAGACCCCAGACCCCGCCGGAGGTTCCGCAGTCCAGGTAGTGGACGCGGTGCGGGGCGAGCTGTGCCGCGCGGGTGATGTCGTCGCGGTAGTAGGAGTTGCCACCGTCGATGACCGCGTCGTCCGGGTCGAGGAGCCCGGTGAGCTGGTCGAGGGTGGGCTGTACGACGGCGGCGGGCAGCATGAGCCAGACGGCCCGTGGCCGCTCCAGCTTCGCCACCAGGTCGCCGAGCGAGCGGGCGGCGACGGCGCCCTCGCCCTCCATCTCCTGTACGGCGCTTTCGCTGACGTCGTAGACCACACAGCGGTGGCCGTCGCGCATCAGCCGGCGCACGAGGTTCGCGCCCATCCGGCCGAGCCCGATCATGCCGAGCTGCATAGGGGTGTCGGTAGCCATGTGCTCTCCTGTCGCGTCATCGTCCGCTCAGCCCGGGGCCACCAGCTCGCGCGCCACCTGCGCGACGCGCTCGGGGGTGAATCCGAACTTCGTGAGCAGCTGTTTGAGGGGTGCGGAGGCGCCGAAGGTGTGCATGCCGACGACGGCCCCGTCCGCGCCGACATACCGGTCCCAGCCGAACGTGGAGCCCTCCTCCACCGCGACCCTGCGCGTGACCGAGGGCGGCAGCACCTGGTCGCGGTACTCGCGCGGCTGACGGTCGAACAGCTCCCAGCACGGCATGCTCACCACGCGGGACGCGATGCCCTCGGCGGTGAGCTCCTCGTGCGCGGCCAGGGCCAGTGCCACCTCGGAGCCGGTGGCGAGCAGGATCACCTCGGGCTCGCCCCGGTCCGCGTCCGCCAGGACGTAGGCGCCCCACGCGACACCGGTGGCCGCGCCGAGCCGGGTGCGGTCGAAGGTGGGCAGCGGCTGGCGGGAGAGGACCAGCGCGGCCGGGGCCCGGCGGAGACCGGCGACCACCCGCCACGTCTCGGCGACCTCGTTCGCGTCGGCGGGGCGGAACACCAGCAGCCCGGGCGTGGCGCGCAACCCCGCGAGCTGCTCGACGGGCTGGTGGGTGGGTCCGTCCTCGCCGACCCCGATGGAGTCGTGGGTGAAGATGTGCACGGTGGGGATCTCCATCAGCGCGGAGAGGCGAATGGCCGCCTTGGCGTAGTCGGAGAAGATCAGGAACCCGGACCAGTACGGACGGAGCTTCGTCAGCGCCATTCCGTTGGCCACCGCGGCAGCCGCGTGCTCCCGTACGCCGAAGTGCAGATTGCGCCCGGCGTGGTCATACGGCTGGAAGTCGCCCGCACCGCCGAAGGTGAGGCGGGTCTTGGTCGACGGCGCCAGGTCGGCGGAGCCGCCGAGCACCCAGGGCACCGCCTTGGCCACCGCGTTCAGCACCTGGCCCGAGGAGTCGCGGCTGGCCAGGCCCTGCGGATCGGCCGGGAAGGCGGGCAGCGCGGTCTCCCAGCCGTCCGGCAGCTCACGGCGCTGGATCCGCTCCAACTCGTCGGCGAGCTCGGGATACGCGCCGCGGTAGGCGTCGAACGTCTTCTCCCAGTGGCTGCGCAACTGCCCGCCACGCGCGCCGATCCCCCGTGCGAACCAGTCGGGCACACCGTCGGGGATGTGGAAGTCGGCGTCGGGCGGCAGGCCGAGGGCGCGCTTGGTGGCCTTGACCCCCTCCGGCCCGAAGGGCGCCCCGTGTGCCCTCGGTGAGTCCTCGACCGGCGAGCCGTACCCGATGTGGCTGTGGACGAGGATCAGGGTCGGACGCGCGCTCTCGGCGCGGAAGGAGTGGAAGGCGCGGCCGATCCGGCCGAGGTCGTTGGCGTCGGCCACGGTGGTCACGTTCCAGCCGTAGGCCAGGAAGCGCGCGGCGAGTTCCTCGGTGAAGGTGATGTCGGTGTGGCCCTCGATGGTGACCCGGTTGGAGTCGTAGATCCAGCACAGATTGGACAGCCGCAGGTGTCCGGCGAGCGAGGCGGCCTCGGAGGAGACGCCCTCCATCATGCAGCCGTCCCCGGCGAGCGCGTACACATCGAAGTCGAAGAGCGTGAAGTCGTCGCGGTTGTACCTGGCCGCCAGCCACTGGCCGGCGATCGCCATGCCGACGGAGGTGGCGACGCCCTGGCCGAGCGGTCCTGTGGTCGTCTCGACGCCGCTCGTCCAGCGGTACTCGGGGTGGCCGGGGCAGCGCGAGTCGAGCTGCCGGAAGGACTTCAGATCGTCGAGGGTCACCGCCGGACGCCCCAGCACCTCGTACTCGGGGTCGACCGTGCGCACACCGGTCAGATGCAGCAGCGACCAGAGCAGGGCGGAGGCATGGCCCTCGGAGAGCACGAAGCGGTCGCGGTTCGGCCAGATGGGATCGGCGGGGTCGAAGCGCAGAAACCGCTGCCACAGTGTGTACGCGACGGGCGCCATCCCCATGGGCGTTCCGGGGTGCCCCGAATGCGCCTTCTGGACCGCGTCCATGCACAGTCCGCGGATCGTGTTCACCGACAGCGTGTCCAGGTCGGTCATGGCGACGCCGCCCTCCGTGCGCTCGATGGTTGTCTGTTGCGCCCTGCTAGGTGTCGGCTCTGACGATCGTCGCGAGGACGTCGTTGAAGGCCTCGGTGGAGGTGGGGTGGGTGTAGACGGCGTTGCGGAGCTCGGCCGCCCGGATGCCGTGGCGCATGGCGAGCGCGACGGTGTTGATGATTTCCTGCGCGTCCACGCTGAGCAGCGCGGCGCCCAGGATCTCGTCGGTCTCGGCGTCGAGCACGAACTTCATCACCCCACGGGTGTCCTCGACGATGTACGCACGCGGCATGGCGACGATCTCGGCGACCGGCTGGCTCGCGATCCTCACCCGGTGCCCGGCCGCCCGGGCCTGCTTCTCGGTGAGCCCGACGGTGGCCAGCGGCGGGGTGATGAAGACGGTGTGCGGGATGGCGACCCGGTCGTCGGTGGAGCGCTTGCCCTCGCCGAGCAGCTGATCGAGGACGATACGGCTGTCGTCGAGGGATATGTAGGTGAACTGCGGCCCGCCGTTGACGTCTCCGAGGGCGAAGATATGCGGCCGGCTGGTGCGCAGATGCTCATCGACCTCGACCGCGCCGCGCTCATTGGTGCGCACACCGGCGGCGTCCAGCCCCAGACCGCGGGTGGCCGGTGCGCGGCCGGTGGCGGCGAGGACGGCGTCGGCCTCCAGCGTGTGCTGCCGGCCGTCCGTCTCGTAGACGACGGTCGCGGAGGTCTCGCCGTCCCGGATCTCCGTGACGGCGGCCCCCGTGACGATCTGGATGCGCTCCTCCACCAGGATGTTCTCGGCGACGGCGGCAACGTCGTCGTCCACCAGGCCGAACACCTTCGGGGCCGCCTCGAGCACGGTGACCTCGGAGCCGAACTGCCCGTAGATGGAGGCGAATTCGAGGCCGAGATAGCCGCCGCCGATGATCGCCAGCCGTTCCGGGAGGATGGTGGTGTCGATCAGTTCGGTGCTGGTGACAGTGTACTGGCTGGTCCGCAGGCCGGGGATGTCGAGGACGATCGGCTCCGATCCGGTGTTGATGAGGATCGTCTCGGCGGTGACCGTCAGGGGGCCGTCGGCGGTCTCGACGCGCACGGTGTGCGGATCGGTGAACGCGGCGGTCCCGGTGATCACCGAGACGGTGTCCATGTCGTTCAGCCCGTCGTAGTTGCCACCGCGGAACAGCTTCGTCAGCGCCTGCACCTCGCCCACCGAGCGCTCGTACCACTCCTGGGGCACATCCTCCGGCCGGCGCTTGCGGGAGTGGTGGACCAGTGCCTTGGTCGGCACACAGCCGACGTTCGGGCAGGTGCCGCCGTACATCCGCGCCGACCGCTCGACCAGCACCACGCGCTTGCCGAGCCCGCCCATCGTGGCGGCCACCGTCTTGCCGCCCTTGCCGAAACCGAGCACGAGCAGGTCGGCTCGCAGGCCGCGGTCGGTGGTGCCCATGGTCGCTCCCCTCCTCAGTCCTCCAGGGGGTGCTGCCTCCGTCATTTCCACCGCACCACCAACACCGCGGCCCCGCAACTGGCCGCCCCCGGTCCCACCACGCACCCTGGAAGCAGGCGGAACCGGAGGAGAACGTGTGATGGCCGGACCGATAGCGGCACTCTTCGACATCGACGAAACCCTGATCCACACCGGAGGCTCGGGAGCCCGGAGTTGGGCCTGGGCCTTCGACCGGCTGCACGGCGTGGCCGCCGACATCGGAGAACACACCTCGGCCGGGGAGACGGATCCGCAGGTCGGCCGGGAGACGTTCCGGGCCGTGCTCGGCCGCGAGCCCAGTCACGATGAGATGGCCCGCCTGTACGCGGCGTATCTGTGGCATCTCGCGGAGGACATCCGGACCTCGGAGGGGTATCGCGTCATGGACGGCGTCGAAGACACCCTGCGACGGATCACGGACGCGGGGATCATCCTCGGGCTCATCTCCGGCGCGATGGAGGGCGCGGCCCGGATCAAGATGGAACCGGGCGGGCTGGGCCGCTATTTCGTGTTCGGCGCCTACGGCTCGGACTCCCCGGACCGGGCGGAGATCACCCGGCTGGCGATGGCGAAGGCCGCCCGGCTGCACGGGCACGAGCTGGGCCGCTCCGATGTCTACGTGGTCGGGGACACCCCTCGCGACATCGAGGCCGCACGCGCGGCGAACGCGACGGCGGTGGGGGTCGCGAGCGGCCACTACTCCGCGGAGGAGCTGCGTGCCGCCGAGGCCGACCATGTGCTGACATCGCTGACCGAGCCGTTCCCGCACACCTGAGAACGGCCGGGGGCCGAGTCAGCCCTGTGCGGCGGCGTCCCGCTCCCGGTCGTAGGCGGCCCGCGCCTCCAGCACCTCGTCCATGTGCCGCATCGACCAGTTCTTCAGCGCCACCAACGGCTCGCGCAGCGTGGCGCCCAGTTCGGTGATCTCGTACTCGACCCGGGGCGGGATCTCCGGATGGACGGTCCGCCGGACCAGCCCGTCCCGCTCCAGCGCGCGCAGCGTCTGCGTGAGCATCTTCTCGCTCACCCCGTCCAGCTTCCGGCGCAGCGCCGTGTAGCGCTTGGTGCCGGATTCCGCGAGTTCGCCGAGGACGAGGACGGTCCACTTGTCGCCGATGCGGTCCAGGACCTCACGGGACGGACAGCCGCCGGCGTACGGGTCCCAGTCGGTGCGCGATGCCTTCGCCATGCCCGTGCTCTCCCTACTCTCCATTGGAGAGTAGCCTAACCGAAAAGTGGTCACTTCCCAACGGGGAGTCACTCCGGTGTACTTCTGACGGGGCGTTCGAGCCCCCCGCGAACCATGTGAAGCACGTGAAACACGTACCAGAAGCAGGAGTACAGACATGTCCATCGCCGTTACCGGAGCCACCGGCCAGCTCGGCCGCCTCGTCGTGGAGGACCTGCTGCGCCGCGGAGTGGCGGCACCCGACATCATCGCCACCGGGCGGAGCGCCGACCGGCTGGCCGAGCTGGCCGAGCGCGGCGTCCAGGTGCGGCAGGCCGACTTCACCGACGCCACCGGCCTCACCGAGGCGTTCAAGGGGGCGCGGAAGGTCCTGCTGGTGTCGACGACCACCGTCAGTGAGCGGTTCGACAACCACGCCCGCGCCATCGACGCGGCCGCGCGGGCCGGTGCCGAGCTGATCGCCTACACCAGCACCCTCAACGCGCACACCGCGAGCATGATCCTCGCCGACGCCCATGCGAAGACCGAGCGGTATCTGCGCGACAGCGGGGTGCCCGGGGTCGTCCTGCGCAACGGCTGGTACCTGGAGAACTACACCTCGCAGATCCCGCTCTATCTGCGGTCCGGAGTCGTGCCCGGCAGTGCCGGTGCCGGGCGGGTCAGCGCGGCGTCGCGACGCGACTACGCGGAGGCCGCGGCCACCGTCCTGACCACCGAAGGGCATGCGGGCTCCGTGTACGAGCTGGGCGGGGACACCGCCTTCTCCCTCGCGGAGCTGGCCACCGCGCTGTCCGCCGCCACCGGCCAGGAGGTGGTCTACGGCGACCTCCCCGCCGAGCGGTTCCGCGATGCGCTGCTCGACGCCGGGCTGCCCGCCGAACTGGCCGAGGTGCTCGCCGACTCGGACCTCGGGCTCAAGCGCGGTGAGCTCTTCACCGACTCCTCGGATCTGAGCCGTCTGATCGGCCGGCCCACGACCACCCTCACCGACGCGCTCACCGACGCGCTCACCGGGGATCTCGGCTCCTGACCGCGGTGCCACCGCGGCGGCGGTCGCCGGTGCCGCGCCGGTCCGGTGTGGAGACACGGGCCATGTCGATGCTTTGATCTGTTCCTCGAACGGACGCGTTCGACCACCGCGGAACAGAGGTACGCATGGTAGGCAACGACGGACTGTCCGGGGAAACGCCATCCGGGGAGGCGCCATGAGGCTGTCCACCCGCATCGCGCTCGCGGTCGGCGTGAGCGTGCCGCTGCTGGTGCTGGCCTCCGGCTGGCTGCTGCTGCATCTGGTCGGCGACGATCTGCGCGCCCACCAGAACTCCCAGTTGCGCGCTCGCGCCACGGTCGTCGCCAAGAACGCCAAGTCGTTCCTCGATGTCGCCGGGACCGACCGCCCGGTCATGGAGCAGGCCCGGAAGCGACGGCTGGTCAACTCCGCGCGGGACGTGGGCGTCCGGCTGACCGCGCCCGGGGACACGATCTCGGCCGGACCGCAGCCCGATCCGTTGCCCTCGCTGCCCCGCGACGCCCAGAAGCCGGTCACCGTGACCTCCGGTGACACGGACTGGCTGGTCCTGTCGCTGCGTGTCGGGGCCGCGAAAGGGGGCACCACGCCGAATCTGTGGCTGTTCTCGCCGGACACCGCCGAGGAGGAGCTGGCGCTGGTGCGCCAACGGGTGCTGTTCGGGGCGCTGGTGGCCGCGCCCCTGGCCGGGGCCACCACCTGGGCCATCGCGGCCCGGGCGGTCCTGCCGCTGCGGCGGTTGCAGCGGCGCACCAGCGGCCTGGACCCCAGGACCAGCGCCGTACGCCTGGAGCACACGCCGACGCGTATCGGCGAGGTCGACGACCTCGCGTACACGGTGCAGACCGTGCTCGCCCGCTACGACGAGCAGGTCGAACGCACCGGGGAGGCGCTGGCCACCGCCCGCGCGTTCGCCGCGACCGCGTCCCACGAGCTGCGCACCCCGCTGATGAGCATGCGCACCAATATCGACATCCTCGCCGACCACCCCGACCTGGACCCGGTGGACCGCGCGGAAGTGCTCGACGACCTGGGCCGCGAACACACCCGGTTGCTGGGGCTGCTGGTGATGCTCAGGGCGCTCGCGCAGGGCGATCTGGTCGAGGCGGACGCGTTCACGTCGCTGGATCTCGCCGAGGTGCTGGACGCGTCCGTCTCCGACCTGCGGCGCACCCATCCGGACGCCGAGGTGTCGGTGCGCACCACCCCGGGGCTGCTGGTGCACGGCTGGGAGGAGGGGCTGCGCTCGGCGGTGGACAACCTGCTGACCAACGCCTGGACCCATGGCCGCGCCACCGACGGCACGGCCCATGTCGAGGTGACCCTGCGCCACTCCGGCGACCCGGGGCAGCCGCTCGCCGTGCTCACCGTGGACGACCACGGCCCCGGCATCCCGCCCGAGCGCCGCGAGGAGGTCTTCCAGCGCTTCCGGCGCGGCCCGGACAGCCCCGGCTCCGGCCTCGGCCTGACCCTGGTCGCCCAGCAGATCACCCTGCACCGAGGCCGGATCACCGTACTGGACCGGCCCGACGGACGCCCCGGCACCCGCTTCGAGGTGCGGCTGCCGGTCACCGGCGTCCGGGACGTGGAGAGCACCCTGCCGCTGATGCGCCGGGACTGGCTGACCGGCCGCCACGCACTGCCTCGCTGAACGACCGCGCCTCGCGGCACTTCTCGCGGAACGCTCAGGCCGCGCGGACGGTGGCCAACGCGGTGCTCCAGCTGACGACCTGGTCGAGCAGGGTGTTCACGGCCTCCGTCTGGTGCTCGGCGGGGGTGAACGCGCTGAAGTTCTCGAAGTCGGTGAACAGGGACAGGGCGACCTGCGCGCGCACATCGGCCACTTGGAGCTCGGCCATGACCAGGCGCAGATGCTCGACCGCGCGGGTGCCACCGGCGCTGCCGTAGCCGACGAAGCCGGCGGCCTTGTTGTTCCACTCGGCGTACAGGAAGTCGATGGCGTTCTTCAGGGCGCCGGAGGTGGAGTGGTTGTACTCGGGGGTGATGAACACATAGCCGTCGAAGGAAGCGATCTTCTCCGCCCAGCTCCTGGTGTGCGGCTGCGAGTACTGGCCGAGCGACGGCGGGACCGCCTCGTCCAGGAGCGGGAGCCGGTAGTCGTCGATGTCGACGAGCTCGTACTCCGCGTCGGTGCGCCGCCGGGCGATGTCGAAGACCCACTGGGCGACGGCCGCGCCGTTGCGGCCGGGGCGGGTGCTGCCGAGGATGATGGCGATCTTGGGCATTGCGTAGTCCTTTCCGTTCCGTGGCGCGTTCCCAGAGTCGGGCCGGTAACTCGTCCGGTCGGACCGCCGTCCCCCGTCGCCCGCCCCCGCACACGGCTCAACGGCACCGGTCGGGTCATCGGGACTCGTCTGGTGGTTCGGTCGTCCTCGATGCGCCGGTCCCGTCGGCAGGCGTCGTGAGGGCGGGGCGGCCCGATCCCGTCGGCCGCGTCAGGCTTCCGTGGGCGCGATGTCCAGCGCCGTGAGGAAGGCGGTCGCCGCCGGTGTGCGGCTGAAGCGGCTCCAGATGACGTACTCGACGCGGGCCGGTGCGTCGGCGACCTCGATGGTGACGACGCCCGCGAGCTGGGGCGCGTAGGCGGTGGGGAGCATCGCCACGCCGAGGCCCGGTCCGACGAGCCGGGCGATGAAGTCCGCGCTGGTCACTTCGAAGGCCACGTCACGGGTGAGTCCGGCGGCCTCGAAGGCCAGGTCGGACTGGGCGCGTCCGGCGGTCCCTGCCGGGAGGTCCACGAACACCTCGGAGGAGAGCCTGCGCAGGTCGACCCGTGACTCCCCGGCGAGGGGATGGTCCGGCGCGACCACGGCGACGAGCCGGTCCCGCGCGAGTTCATGGGCGGCGACACCCCGTGGGCGGGCGGTGGTCGGCAGGCCGAGGAACGCCACGTCGAGGGCGCCCTCCTTGACCTGCTCGACGAGCTCGTCGCTCGCGCCCACCCGCAGGCTGATACGCACCCCCGGGTACCGCTCGCGGAAGTCGCGCAGCGCGCCCGGGATGTCGACCGCGGTGACGGTGGGGATCAGGCCCACGGCGAGCCGTCCGCGTACCTCCCCGACGGCCGCCGCGACCTCGGCGGCCGCGCGCTCGGCGGCGTCCAGACACTGGCGGGCGGCCGGGAGGAAGGCCGCGCCGGCCGGTGTCAGCCGCACCCGGCGGCTGGTGCGCTCGAAGAGTCTCGCGCCCAACTCCTTCTCCAGGCGGGCGATTTGGTGGCTGAGGGCGGACTGGACGACCAGACACCGCTCCGCGGCGCGCGTGAAGCTGTTCGTCTCGGCGACGGCGACGACGTACCGCATCTGCTGAAGCTCCATGGATCCATCGTGGATCGAGATCGATGAGGTGGCAAACATGTGTTGGACTCATCAATGGCCCCGAGGTGAGACTTCGAGGCATGACACGGCACACCACACAAGTGGCTTCCGGCGGGGCCGGCGGTGTCCGCCACGGAAACCTGCCACGCACCGCCCTGACGGCGCTCGCTCCCTCGGTGTGGGGCACGACGTATGTCGTCACCACCGAACTGCTCCCCGAGGGGCATCCGCTCTTCGCGGGGTTCCTGCGCGCGTTGCCCGCCGGCCTGATCGCGCTGGCCCTCACCCGGACGCTGCCGCGTGGCGCCTGGTGGGGGAAGGCCGCGGCGCTCGGCGTGCTGAACATCGGGCTGTTCCTCCCGCTGCTGTTCTTCGCGGCCGAACGGCTGCCGGGTGGCGTGGCCGCCACCCTGGCGGCGGCCCAGCCGCTGGTCGTGGCCGTCCTGGCCGTCACCGTGCTCCATGAGCGCCTTTCGCTATGGCGCCTCCTGTGGGGTGTGACGGGCGTCGTCGGCGTCGGTCTCGTGGTGATCGGGCCGAACGCGGCGCTCGACACCGTCGGGGTCGTGGCGGGCCTCGCGGGCGCGGTCACGATGGCGCTCGGCGTGACGCTCACCAAGCGGTGGGGGCGCCCCGCCGGGGTCGGGGCCACCACCTTCGCCGGGTGGCAACTCACCGCGGGCGGGCTCTTCCTGCTGCCCCTCACCTTCCTCGCCGAGGGGGCACCTCCCGCGATCGACCTGCCCGCCGCGCTCGGCTATCTCTGGCTGGGGCTGGTCGGGGGTCTGATCACCTACGCGCTGTGGTTCCAGGGCATCACCAGCCTGCCCGTGGCCTCGGTCGCGGTTCTCGCCCTGCTCTCACCGCTGGTGGCCGCGGTTCTCGGCGTCATCGTGCTCGACCAGACGCTCGGGCCGATCCAGCTCGTGGGATTCGCGCTCTCGCTCGCCGCGATCGTCGCGGGACAGCTTCCGCCGCGTACGCGCGCACGCACACGCACCCGCACCCGCACCCGCACACGTGCCCGGCCGCGGACGCCCGGGCACGACTCCGTCTCCACCCCCACCCCCAGCCCGGAAGGGACACCCAGATGAAGATCGCCGTTGTCGGAGCCGCCGGTATGGTCGGCTCGCGTGTCGTCGACGAAGCCGTGAGCCGGGGCCATGACCTCGTCGCGGTGTTCCGCAAGGAGCCGGCGGTCGCCCCGCCGGTCGGGGTGATCGCCGTGCACGGCGACGCGAACGACCCCGGCCGGATGAGCCGGCTGTTCGCCGGCACCGACGCGGTCGTGGCCGCGACCCGGCCCGCGCCCGGACACGAGGACACCGCCGTCAGGACCACGGAGGCGCTGCTCACCGCGGCCGAGGCGGCCGGGGCACGCATCCTTGTCGTCGGTGGCGCCGCGCCCCTGCGGAATCCGGGGCACCCCGGGCGGCTCGTCCTGGACAGCCCGGAGTACGTCCCGGCGCCCTTCCGTGCCATCGCCGCGGCCAGCGCCGCGCAACTGGATGTCTGCCGGGCGCATTCGGCGGACTGGGTCTACCTCAGCCCGCCCGCTCTCCTCGAGCCCGGGGACCGCACCGGGGGGTACCGGCGCGGTACCACGACGCTCATCGCCATGGCCGATGGCACGTCGCGGGTCTCGGCGGAGGATCTTGCCGTGGCGGTCCTCGATGAGTTGGAGAATCCCGGCGAGGACACGCACTTCACTGTGGGGTACTAGGGGTGTCCGGCGGGGGGCGCGTACGCCTGCGGCGGGCTGCTTTCCCCTACCCGCCCCTTCCCGCAACTGGGGCTCCGCCCCAGACCCCGCTCCTCAAGCGCCGGAGGGGCTGGAAGGCCAAACGCCGGAGGGGCTGGAGGGCAGGGTTCCCTCCCCCGGCACATGGCTAGCGGCGCCGCTCCCAGACGGCCCGAGCCGGTTCAGGCGGTAGCCGAGCTCCACCACGGCGGGGCTGTGGTCGGCCAGGGGGCGGAACTCGAACCAGCCCAGGAAGGTTCCGGTGGCCTTGCCCTCGGCGGCCCAGTAGCTCCGGGTGCCGAGGCCCGGGTGGTCGTGGAGGAAGCGTGGCAGGGTCTTCGTACGGATCGTCTCCCGGCTCGTCGGCTTGCCGCCGGTGAGGAACCGCATGACCTCGTGGTCGTTGTCGAGCGCGAAGAGGTGTTCGGCGTCGGCGTCGGTGAACGGGCGCAGCACCAGCCGTTCGGTCTCCAGGAAGACATCCATGCCGCGATCCTCATCACCGGACGGCCGGGCCCGCCACCGGATATTCGCGGCGGCGCGAGGGCGGCCGGGGCCACGGCTCGATGTCCAGGATGGCGTGCGGTTCAGGCCACCCGGTACGGCCGCGCCCGCTCGCCGTTCAGCGTGAGCCCCAGCCCGGGCGCTCCGTCATGGCCCGGGGTGAGGCTGCCACCGTCGGGCGCGAGGGCGCCGTCGAAGAGAAGACGCTCGATGCGCACATGGTCGTGGAACCACTCCAGGTGGCGCAGATTGGGCACGGACGCGGCGGCGTGGGCGTGGGCGTGTGGGGCGCAGTGGCCGGAGATCTCGAGGCCCCGGCCGTGGGCGAGGGCGGCGGCGCGCAGCCAGACGGTGATGCCGCCGCAGCGGGTGACATCGGCCTGGAGGCAGTCCACGGCACCGGCGGCGAGCATATGCGCGAAGTAGGGCAGGGTGTAGCCGTATTCACCGGCCGTCACCTCCATGGGGACCCGGTCGCGGACGGTGGCGAGCGTGGTGAGGTGGTCCGAGGAGACGGGCTCCTCGAACCAGGTCACACCGTGGTCGGCGAGTGTGTCGGCCATGCGGATGGCCTGTTTGGCGCGGTAGCCGCCGTTGGCGTCCACGTACAGGTCGGTGGTGTCGCCGATGCTCGTACGGGCCTCGGCGAGGCGCTTCCGGTCGCGTTCCGCGCACCGCCCCCAGGACTCCCCGATTTTGATTTTGACGCGCGGGATGCCCTCTTCCTCGGTCCAGCCGCGCAGTTGCCGGTCCTGGCGCTCGGCGTCGTACGTGGTGAAGCCGCCGCTGCCGTACACGGGCACCTCGTCGCGCGCCCTGCCCAGGAGGTGGACCAGGGGCAGGTCGAGCAGGCGGGCCTTGCAGTCCCACAGGGCGATGTCCACGGCGGCGATGGCCTGGGCGGCCACGCCGGGCAGTCCGGCGTTGCGCACGGCGCGGTGCATGGCCTCGTTCGCGCGTGGCACATCGAGGGCCGGGGTGCCGGTGACGACGTCGGCGAGCAGATCGTCGATGACCAGGGCCGTGGCGGCGGGGGCGTAGGTGTAGCCGAGTCCGGTGACCTGGCCGCAGCGGACGGTGGCGAGGACGAGGGTGGTGCTGTCCCAGCCGAGGGTGGCGTCGGCCTCGGGGGCGTCGGTGGGCACCGTGTAGACGGCGCTGTCCACCGCCTCCACGACGCGCTCGCCCGCGCCTCCCGCCACGACGCGACTCGTCACCACCGCGCGGTCACCCTCCCCCGCGGCGCGTGCGCCGCGAGGCGGCGCGGCCGACGCCCGCCGCGGCCCCCGCCACGGCCGTCGCCGTGAGGGCGGCGGCACCGGCGGTGGTCGCCCAGCGGGCCGTGCGCGAGGGCGGGGCCGCGCGCTGTGCCAGGCGTTCTGGCCGCTCGCTGGGCAGGGTGGTGTCAAGGCCCAGGGCCAGCGCCTCGGCCAGGTGGAGGGCCCCGCGGCCGGTGTCGCCCTGTTCGATCTGGGTGCGGCAGCTGAAGCCGTCCGCGAGCAGCAGACTGCCGGGGGCGGCCGCGCGCACGGCGGGCAGCACGCCCTGTTCCGCGATGGCCATCGAGACCTCGTGGTGGCCGCGTTCGAAGCCGAAGTTTCCGGCCAGGCCGCAGCAGCCCTCGTCCAGCACATCGGTGACGAGGTGGGCGCGGCGCATCAGTTCGCGGTCCGCGTCGTCCTTCATGATGGCGTGCTGGTGGCAGTGGGTCTGGACGACGGCCTGCCGGCCGAGCGCGGGTGGCCGCCAGCCGTCGGGGGCGTGGTGGACGAGGTGTTCGGCGAAGGTGCGGAGCTGCCCGGCCAGCCGCCCCACGTCCTGGTCGGCGGGCATCAGTTCGGGTGCGTCGGCCCGGAACACCGCGGTGCAGGAGGGTTCGAGGCCGATGACCGGGGTGCCCGCCTCGAGATAGGGCCGCAGCACCCGCAGCGTACACCGCAACACCCTTTTCGCCGTGGCCAGTTGCCCGGTGGAGATCCAGGTCAGACCGCAGCACACGGGCTCGGTCGGTACGGCGACCCGGAAGCCGGCGTCCTCCAGCACCCGGACGGCCGAGATGGCGACCGAGGGGTGGAAGTAGGTGCTGAAGGTGTCGGGCCACACCACCACGGTCCGCGGGTCGGCCGGGTCCGGCTCCTCGGCGGCGCGGGCGCGCCACCACTGGAGGAAGGACCGCGGTGCGAACACGGGCGCCTGGCGCACGCCGTCCACCCCGGCCAGCCGCTTGCCGAGACCGGCCACCCCCGGCGCCCGGGCCACGGTGTTGACCAGCGAGGGCGCGATACGGGACAGCCGGGCCCACACCGGCAGCCAGCCCATGGAGTAGTGCGCCGCCGGGCGCGGGCGGCCCGCGTAGTGGTGGGCGAGGAACTCGGCCTTGATCGTCGCCATGTCGACACCGGTCGGGCAGTCGGACTTGCAGCCCTTGCACGCCAGGCACAGGTCCAGGGCGTCATGGACCTCGGTCGAGCGCCAGCCGTCGGTGACGGCGGAGTCCGGGTGGCCGTCGAGCATCTCGAACAGCAGCCGGGCCCGGCCGCGGGTGGAGTGCTCCTCCTCCTCGGTGGCCCGGTACGACGGGCACATCACGGCGCCGTGGTGGGCGCGGCAGTTGCCGATGCCGACACAGCGCATGACCGCGCGGGTGAAGGAGTGGTCGTCGTCGGGGTAGCCGAAGTGGGTGTCGGGGGTGTCCGGCCGCCACCCCGGGCCCAGGCGCAACTGGCCGTCGACCGGGTTCGGGCCGGTGGCCTCGCCGGGGCCGGTGGCCCTGCCGGGGCCGGTGGCCGTCCGAGAGCTCGGGCCGGTGACCGTCCCAGGGTTCGGGCCGGTGACCTTGCCCGGGTTCATCCGGTTCCCCGGGTCGAACACCGCCTTCATCTCGCCGAACGCGGCCACCAGACGCTCACCGAACATCCGGGTGAGCAGTTCGCCCCGCGCCTGCCCGTCCCCGTGCTCACCGGACAGCGAGCCGCCGTACGAGACCACCAGGTCGGCGGCGCGCTCCAGGAAGCGGCGGAAGTCGGCCACGCCGTCGGCGGTCTTCATCCCGAACGGGATGCGGGTGTGCACACAGCCCTGTCCGAAGTGGCCGTACAGCGAGGGATGGTCGTAGCCGAACTCCCCGAACAGGTCCTTCAGATCACGCAGATAGTCCCCCAGGCGCTCGGGCGGGACGGCGGAGTCCTCCCAGCCCTCCCAGGTCTCCCGGTCGTCCGGCGGGCGCGCGGTCACCCCGAGGCCCGCCTCGCGGGCCCTGAGCATCCGCTGCTCGCGCCGGGGGTCGTCGGAGAAGGCCACCGTGGCGTCCTTCTCGTCCCGCCCCACCGAGCGCAGCAGCGCGTGCGCCTGCTCGTCGACGTCCTCCTGGGTGTCCCCGTTGAACTGCACCATCAGCCAACTTCCGCCCTCGGGCAGGGAGTTGAGGGATTCGAGGTAGGCGTGCTCCTCGCGCATCAGCTGGGCCATCCGCCCGTCGAGGGCCTCCAGTTCGCCGGGTGTGCAGTGCTCCAGGAGCCGGGGCACATCGTCGGCGGCGGTACAGATGTCGTCGTAGCCGAGCACCAGCAGCGACTGGTACGGCGGTACGGGCACCAGGTCCACCTCGGCGCGCACCACCGTCACCAGCGTGCCCTCGCTGCCCACCAGGGCCCGGGCCACGTCGAAGCCGTTCTCCGGCAGCAGCGAGTCCAGGTTGTAGCCGGAGACCCGGCGCGGGATCTTGGGGTAGCCGCGCCGGATGTCCGCGAGGTACTCGCCGACGACGCGGTCCAGCCCGTCGTAGATCTCGGCCCGGCGACCGCCCTCCGCCGCGATCCGCGCCCGCTCGGCCTTGGACGTCGGCCCCACCCACATGCGCACGCCGTCGTAGGTGAGGACCTCCAGACGGCGCACGTTGTCCACGGTCTTGCCGTATGCCTGCGCCGAGGCGCCGCACGAGTTGTTGCCGATCATGCCGCCCAGCGCGCAGTGGCTGTGCGTGGACGGCTTGGGCCCGAACTGTAGCTTGTGGTGGGCCAGTTGGCGGTTGAGCTCGTCCAGCACCAGCCCCGGCTCCACCACACAGGTGCGCGCCTCGGGATCCACCGGCACCAGGGCGTGGCAGTACTTGCTCCAGTCGATCACCACGGCGGTGTTCGTGCACTGACCGGCCAGACTGGTGCCGCCGCCCCGCGACAGGACGGGCGCGCCGAAGCGGGCGCACACCTCCACCGCCCGCGCCCCCGCCTCCACAGTGCGCGGGACGACGACGCCGATGGGCACCTGGCGGTAGTTGGAGCCGTCCGTGGCGTACGCGCCCCGGCTGCCCGCGTCAAACCTGACCTCGGCGTCCACCTCCGCACGCAGCGCCCCCTCCAGTCCGCTCGCGGTACGCATGCCGCGCTCCCCCCTTCTCTCAGGCGTGCCCGCGTCCCGGCAGGCGCTCGGCGTACTGGGCGACCTTCTGCCGGATGCCCCGGTGGGCGACCCCGGCCAGCTCGGGGTCGTGCAGCGCGGCCTTCACGGTCTTCTTCGCCATGGGGACCATGAGATGGGGCGGGATCGGGGCGATCTCCTGGTCGACCATGAACTCCAGGACGACCGGCCGGTCACTGGCCAGCGCCTCGTCCCAGGCCCTGCCGACCTTCTTCGGGGACGCGCAGCGGATCCCGCGCAGCCCCAGCAGCTCGGCGTACGCGCCGTAGGGGATGTCGGGGATGACCTGGGAGGCGGGGTACTTCGGGTCCCCGGCCATGGCGCGCTGCTCCCAGGTGACCTGGTTGAGGTCCTGGTTGTTGAAGACGCAGAAGACGAGCGGCGGGCCGTCCGCCAGCCGGTCCATATACCGCTTGACGGTGATCATCTCGTTCATGCCGTTCATCTGGAAGGCGCCGTCTCCCACGAAGGCGATCACCGGGCGGGCGGGATGGGCGAACCGGGCCGCGATCGCGTACGGCACCCCGGGGCCCATGGTGGCCAGCGTGCCGGACAGCGAGGCGTCCATTCCGTCGCGCAGCCTCAGATGACGCGCCCACCAGTTGGTGGCCGATCCGGAGTCGGCGGTGAGGATCGCCCGGTCCGGCAGCCGTGAGGAGAGCTCGGCGGCCACCGACTGGGGGTTGATGGTGTCCCCGAAGTGCTGGCCGGCCCAGGTGTCGCAGATGGTGAGCCACTCCCGCACATCCTTCTCGACCTTCTTCCGCCAGGCCCGCTTCTCCTTGCGCCGCAGCAGCGGGAGGAGCGCCTTGAGGGTCTCCTTCGCGTCGCCCACCAGATGGGCGTCCATGGGGTAGCGCATCCCGATCATGCGGCCGTCGATGTCGATCTCGACGCCCCGGGCCTGCCCCTCGTCCGGCAGCCACTCGGAGTACGGAAAGCTGGTGCCGATCAGGAAGAGGGTGTCGCACTCCTTGATCATCTTGTCGCTTGCGGTGCTGCCCAGCAGCCCGATCGGCCCGGTCACATAGGGCAGGTCGTCGGGGAGGACATCCCGGCCCAGCAGCGCCTTGGCCACCCCGGCGCCCAGCAGCTCGGCCACTCCGACGACCTCGCCCGCGGCATCGGCCGCGCCCTGGCCGACGAGGATGGCGACTCTCTCGCCCTCGTTGAGGACATCGGCGGCGCGGCGGAGCTCATCGGGGTCGGGCAGGACGCGGGGGCGGCTCCAGCCCACGCTGGAGAACACCGATCCGTGCGCCTTGGGCGGGGAGGGCTGGGCGTCCTCCTCCTGGATGTCGTTGGGGATCACGATCGTCGCCACGCCCCGGGTGGTCAGCGCGGTCTTGAAGGCGCGGTCGATGACATGCCGTGCCTGGCCGGGGTGGACGACCGTCTCGCAGTACTCGGAGACATCGGCGAAGAGCCGGTCCAGATGGATTTCCTGCTGATAGTGGCTGCCGAGGCTGAGCCGCTTCTGCTGGCCCACGATGGCGACCACCGGCTGGTGGTCCAGCTTGGCGTCGTACAGGCCGTTGAGCAGGTGGACCGCGCCGGGCCCCGAGGTGGCGACGCAGACTCCGGCCTCGCCGGTGAACTTGGCGTGGCCGCAGGCCATGAACGCGGCCATCTCCTCGTGCCGGACCTGGATGAACTCGGGGTCGCCCGTGGCGCGGTCGAACGCCCCGAGCAGCCCGTTGATCCCGTCGCCCGGATAGCCGAAGACCCGCGCCACCCCCCACTCCCGCAGCCGAGCCAGCACGAAATCCGATACCTGAGCCACGGCGCCTCCTCGGTAGTGCGGCACGAAGCACCTCACAGGAGTAGCCGTCGACCGGGCCGGTAAACGTGGCGCGCACCGGGAGACGTGGCACGCACCGGTAGACGCGGCGCGCATGGGGCACGGCCGGCCGGGGCACCCGGCCGCCGGTCGCCCGACGTAGACGCCCAGGAGGAGAGCCAGGGCGAAGGCTCAGGGACGGGCGGCCACCAGTAGGTCCACCAGATACGTCTCCTCCACCCTCTCGTCCGGGAAGAGCTCGCGCAGCCGGCCGCGCTCGGCGGCGAGAAACGCCTGGGTACCGGGCTCGCCGAGGACGAGGAACGCCGAGTGACTGGTGATGTTGGCCAGGTGGGTGTCGAGGGAGACGACACGGCTCCAGCGCACATGGCGGCGGGTGACGCGGAGGCCGGAGAGGCCCGCGAGCCGGACGGCGCGGCTGTCGTCGGGGCCCACATGAGGGGTCGACGTCACACCGGAGTGGGCCGCGACACGCTCGGCCTGGGCGGCGATCCACGGCACGTCGAAGGCGGTGGTGTTCCACCAGACCGCCAGCGCGCCACCCGGGCGCAGCACGCGCAGCGCCTCCGGAACGGACCGGTCGGTGTCGGTCCAGTGCCAGGACTGCGCATACGTGATCAGGTCGCGGGAGGCGTCGGCGAGGGGCAGGGCGTTGCCGTCGCCCCGGACGATCGGCACGTCCGGAAGCGCCCGGCGGAACTCGGCGGCCATGCCCGCGCCCGGCTCGACGGCGATCACATCGGCGCCGCGCCCGCGCAGCACGGCGGTGGCGATTCCGGTGCCCGCGCCGACGTCGGCGACGCGGGCGCCCGCGAGGGGGCGTCCGGCGAGCTCCTCGACGGCGTCGAAGAGTGCGGGCGGGTAGGAGGGACGGTTCGCCGCGTACTGGGCGGCGGCCGCGTTGAACGAATGGGCACGCGAGGTCGTGGTCATCCGCCCATCCTCACCCGTTCGGCCCCTTCTGCCGAGCCCCCGGATTTCGCCGCGCTCCTGGTGGCCCGGCCGCGCCCCCGTCGACGCGCCCGACCTTGGTCCAGCCGGTCCAGCCCCGCTGCCTCAACAGCTCGATCAGCCGGCGGGCCGACGGCATGGTGTCGAACGCGAGGGTGTCCATCACCCTCACCAGCGGTGGCTCGATCTCGGCGTCGTCGATGTAGTCCTCGCCCCGCTCCTCGGCCATCTCCGTGAGGTAGCCGGCCAGCTCATCGGCCAGCCCGTCCAGCCGTGGGTCGTCGTCGGCGCGGTCGAGCGCCCGGCCCAGGGTGCGGTAGAAGCCGATGCACCGCGGGTCGGCGAGCTGCTCCCGCTTGCGCGCCAGCCACTCCGGGACCCGCTCGGGTGCGTGCGCGGCCAGCGGGATCCAGCCGTCGCGCTCCACCTGGACGATCCGCTCGTCGACCCCGAGCGCCCGCAGCCGGTCGAGAAACTCCACCACCTCCGGGGGCAGCGCCAGGCCGTCCCCGGCGGCCAGGCGGGCGATCCGCGCCCGGTGCCGCTGCCGCTCCCGGATCTCCGCCCGCAGCCGCTGGTCGATTTCCGCGACCGCCGCGGCGAACTCCTCCTCACCGGCCCGGAGCAGCTCCCGTACGCGCGCCAGCGGAACCCCGGCCCCGGCGAGGGTCCGGATCCTGATCAGCTCGACGACGGCGTCGGCGCCGTACCGCCGATAGCCGGAGTGGTCCCGCTCCGGCTCCGGCAGCAGCCCCTTGGCGTGGTAGTGGCGTATCGCACGCACCGTCACTCCGGCGTACGACGCCAGCTCGCCGATGGTCAGCATCGGACCAGTCTCCTGGAAGTCGTTTACGAAGCCACCGCGTCGGCCGGGTGGCGCCGGATGATCTCCGCGATCTCCCTGGCGTGGGTGAAGACCAGCCGGTGGCCGGTGTCGAGCCAGGTCACGGAGGTGTCCGGCCGCTCGCGCACCAGCCGGTCGATGCCCGCGCGCCAGAGCCGGTTGTGCCGGGGCGCACGCCCCTCGGCGCTGTCGCCCGCGATCGCGGCCGACATGATCATGTGGATCGGGCGGTCGATCTTCCGGTACCGGTCGAGGATTCCGGCCCGCACCACATCCATCTCGAGCTGTAGATCGAGGATGTCCCGCGGGCTGAGCAGCACCTGACGCGCGGTGCCCCTGACCCGCCCGAGCTCCCGCCACATGGCCGGGTCCTCCGCCATCGCGCGGAACTCCGGCAGGTCGGCGTCGGTGATGAACGGTTCGGGCAGCGGGTTCGCCCCGTCGATGAGGACCAGCCCGGCGACGGCCTCAGGGCGCTCGGAGGCGTAGTGCACGGCCAGGTCCGCGCCCAGCGAGTAGCCCACGAGCACGGGTGGCGAGTGCAGGCCGAGGCGCCGCGGCTCCGCCAGCACGGCGAAGAGATCGCCCCGGAACGCGTCGAAGGAGTACCGGTCGGCGACGGAGGCGAGGCCATGGCCCCGGAGGTCGAAGGTCACCACCTCGTGGTCGCGCCGCAGGAGTTCGATCAGCTCGTGCAGCTCGGCCCGGGTGGAGTTGAGTCCGGGGCACAGGACCAGCGGCCGTCCCCGGCCGCCCCGGGACACCGGGATCGTGACACCGTCGTGGTGAACGGTGAAGTGGCGCGTCGTCGTCATGCCGGCCATGCTGCGAGGCTGCCCCCGCGTCAGGGTCAACCGCAGCCACGACGGCGCCGCAGTCGGCCGACGACGCATCGCAACACTTCCAGCGGAGCGCTCAGCGCGCCCGGTACGGGTTCTTCCACAGGTACACCTTGTGGTGCTTGGTGTCATTGCCCGCGATGAGCCGGCCGTCCCTGCTGAAGGCCACGTCCCGGACCGTGCTCTCCGGCCCCTGCGCACCGGTCGACAGGATGGCGCGTGGTTTGCGTGTGGCCACGTTCCACAGCATCAGTCCATGTCCGGCGGGGGCGGCGAGCGTCTTGCCGTCCGGGCTGAACGCCAGGTGGTCGACCGTCGCCTGGTAGGAGTCGCTGAGGGCGGCTCGCTGACGGCCGGTCTTCACATCCCACAACCGCACCTTGTCGTAGCTGCCGGTGGCGATTGTCTTGCCGTCCGGACTGAAGGCCAGGCTCAGGATCCCTTGCGCGGGGGAGATGGTGACCCGTGGACCGTGTTGGCCATAAGGATCCGGATCGCGGTGTGCCACGTCCCACAGCCGCACCGAGTGTTCCGGGGTGAGGTTGCTGTCGGAGTCGTCGCTCGCGGAGGCCAGCGTCCGGCCGTCCGGGCTGAAGGCCACACCCGTGACTTTGGCGTCCTGGTCGTAGTAGGCGAGTATCTCGTCCTTCTTGCGGCTGTTGATGTCCCACAGGAACACCGAGCCGGACTGACTGCCGGTGGCGAACAGCTTGCCATCCGGGCTGAAGGCCACCCTGTCGCCGCCGTTGACGCCGTCAAGGACGCGAATCTGCCGGTGCTCGGCCACGTCCCACATGGTTACCCAGCCGGTCGTATTGGTGGCGGCGACGAGCTTGCCATTGGTGCTGAACGTCACCTCGCGCGTCGGAAACCCGTTGTTGCCGACGCCGTCGCGTTGGGTGAAGGTGGCGCGTGGCTTGCGGTCGGCGACATTCCACGTTCGCACCTTGCCCTCGTCGCTGCCCGTGGCCAGCGTCTTGCCGTCCGGGCTGAACGCCATGCCTTCGGTGTCCCCGGACTGCCCGGTGGGGCCGATGGCGGCCGTCGGCTCGAACGAGCGATAGGGGAGGCTGGGGCCGCGGTCGGGAGAGGAGCCGGGGAGGTAGACGGCGATCAGGACGACGGCGAGGACGAGGATCCCGACCCCGCTGAGCAGGACGGGCAGCCCCGGGGCGGGCGTGGTGAGCGGATCCGGGACCGGCGGGTCCGGCGGGGTGTCGGCGCCCGGCGGGGTCGCGGGACCACCGGAGGCGGCGCCCCGTGCCGGGTCGTGCGCGGCCGGAGCGGACGGCGGCGGTACGGGGGCGGCGGGCCCGGATCCGCGTGGCGACGGCGATGTGCGTGTCTCGGCGTCGGGCGAGCCGGGAGTGCTGGGCGATCCAGGGGCGCCCCGCGGACCGGGAGTTCCGGGCCCGGGCCCTGACGGCGACACCACCGTGCGGGTGTGGGCGTCGGCGACGGCGTCCGCGGCGCCCGTCGTGCCGGCCCGGCCGCACTCCTCGACGACCTGGGCCGGGGTCGGCCGCCGCGCCGGGTCCTTCTCCAGGCAGCGGGAGGCGATGGCCCGGAGGGGCTCGGGGCAGCCGTCGAGGTCGGGATCCTGCTCCAGGATGCGGTAGATGACGCTGTGGTCGGAGCCGCCGCCGAAGGCGAGCCGTCCGGTGGCGGCGAAACTGGCGATCACGCCGAGGGCGAACACATCACCGGCCCCGGTGACGTCCTGCCCCCTGATGTATTCGGGCGCCATGTAGGCGGGCGTTCCGGTGCGCATCCCGGTGGCGGTCACCGCGGTGACGTCCGCGGCCCGGGCGATACCGAAGTCGATGACCTTGGGTCCCTCGGCGGTGAGGATGATGTTGGAGGGCTTCAGGTCACGGTGGATCACATCGGCGGCGTGGATGGACTGCAAGGCCTCGGCCACCCTGGCGATCAGCCCCAGCGCCGCGTCGGCCGACAGCGGCCCGCTCTCGGCGACCGCGTGCTGGAGGGACGGCCCGGGCACGTACGCCGTGGCCAGCCAGGGCTCTTCGGCCCGCAGATCCGCGTCCACGACGGGCACGGTGTAGAGACCCTGGACCCGCCGGGCCGCGGCCACTTCCTGCTCGAAGCGCTTGCGGAACGACGCGTCGCCCGCGTATTCGCGGTGGACGACCTTGACCGCCACCGCGCTGCCGGCCGGCGTACGCGCCAGGTAGACGCGGCCCATTCCCCCCGCGCCCAGCACCGCCTCCAGCCGGTACGGACCGGCCGTGGCGGGATCGGCGGCCCCCAAGGGGCGGTGTGGTGGCGGAGCCGTCGGCCACCCAGGTTGCTGCGGTCGGGACATGCTCCCCGTCACCCCGTCTCTCGCCGTTCGAGCGAGCGACAGCGTAAACGAACCCACCACCCCGTAACAGCTCCCCCCTTGCGAACACACGAAGACCGGTGGGCCGTTCGCTGTGGCGTCGGGCCCACCGGTCTCGCGGGGCGGGCAGGGCGGTGGCTCCCGCCCGCCTCACGTCACCGCGGGTTCAGCCGCCAGTCTGGCCGCCACCGCTCTGGTGGCCGCCCTTCTGACCGGCCTCCGCGGCACGTTGCGGGTCATTCGCGAAGTTGCCGCCGCTCTCGTGGCCGCCCTTCTGGCCGGCCTCGGAGGCGCGCTGCCGATCGTTCGCGAAGTTGCCGCCGCTCTCGTGGCCACCGCGCTGACCCGCGTCCGACGCGCGCTCCCGGTCGTTGGCGAAGTTGCCACCACTCTGGTGGCCGCCCTTCTGACCGGCTTCCGCCGCACGCCGCGGGTCATTGGCGAAGTTGCCGCCACTCTCGTGACCGCCCCGCTGACCGGCCTCCGAAGCCCGCTTCGGGTCGTTGGCGAAGTTACCGGGGTTGTCAGCCATGACTGGTTCCTCCTTATTCGCGGAGATTCCATCGTTCTGGGGCGGCGGGTACCCGAGATGCGGACGCTAAACAGGGTGTTCTCGCATCGAATCGCACCGGATGTCCCGTCAGGATTGGCGGCCCGCAGGCGGGTACTCAGGACGCCGGAAAACGTCGGCGCAGGAGGGAACACGCCCGTGGACGAGAAGAACATCTTTGTGATCGGCCTGGACGAGGCCAATGTGCCCATCCTGGAAAGTGGGCCCGGTGCCGGCCGGTACCGGTTCCACCGCCTGCTCACGGTCGAGGATCTCCAGAGCGGCGAGGTGTCCGTGGCGGACCTCATCGCGAAGGCGGAAGGTGTTCTGGACGCCTTCGAGGGCGATATCGACGCGATCGTCGGCTACTGGGACTTCCCGGTGAGCACACTCGTGCCGATCCTCAGCGAGCGCTACGGCACGCGCAGCACCAGCCTGGAGTCGGTGGTCAAGTGCGAGCACAAGTACTGGAGCCGGCTGGAGCAGCGGAAGGTGATCGAGGAGCATCCGCGGTTCGGCCGGGTGGATCTGGAGGCGCGGGACCCGCGGCCGCCGGAGGGCGTCCGCTTCCCGATGTGGCTCAAGCCCGCCCTCGCGTACTCGTCCGAGCTGGCCTTCTCCGTCAAGGACGAGGAGGAGTTCGGCGCGGCGGTGAGCCGGATCCGTGAGGGTATCGGCCGCGTGGGCAAGCCCTTCGACGCCGTACTCGAACGGCTGGAGCTCCCGCCGGAGATGGCGGGTGTGGGCGGCCAGGTGTGCCTCGCGGAGGAGGCGCTGAGCGGGGTGCAGGTCGCCGTGGAGGGGTACGTCCACCGGGGCGAGGTCACCGTCTACGGCGTGCTGGACTCCATCGACTACCCCGACAGCTCGTCCTTTCTGCGCCACCAGTACCCCTCCGCGCTGCCCGAGCCCGTGATCCGGCGGCTGCATGACGTCTCGCGGCGGGTGATGCGGCAGATCGGCATGGACGGGGCCACGTTCAGCATCGAGTACTTCTACGACGCCGCCAAGGACGAGATCAATCTCCTGGAGATCAACCCCCGGCACTCCCAGTCGCACGCCGAACTCTTCGCCTATGTCGACGGGGTGCCCAACCACCACTGCATGGTCAGCCTCGCCCTCGGCGAGGACCCCGTCCTGCCGTACCGGGAGGGCCCCTACGCGATGGCCGCCAAGTGGTACTACCGGTGGTTCGCCGACGGTGTGGTCCATGACGCCCCCGTCGACGAGGAGATCGAGCGCATCGAGCGGGAGATCCCGGGCGTACGGATCGATGTGGTGCCCGAGGAGGGACAGCGGCTGTCGCAGCTGGAGCAGCAGGACAGCTACAGCTTCGAACTCGCCCACATCTTCACCGGCGGGGACAGCGAGGACGACCTGCGCGAGAAGTACGACCGCTGTGTCGCCGCCCTGAACCTCCTCTTCGACGCCGGCGCCCCGGGCGCCCGGCGGGAGCGGCGGCCGGAGCGTAAGACGCGGGAGCCGCACGGCTGAGCCCCGGCCGCCGGTGTGCCGGTGTGCCGGTGTGCCGGTCGCGTCCGTGGGAACCCGTGCGCCCCTGTCACCAGGGCCGCCACCACGGCCACCACCAAGGCCACCGCCAGGGAAGGAGCAAGTCGGCCTATGCGCCTCGTGAGCAATCTGCCGTGCGCCACGAAGGAAGAGGAACACATCACGATCCCGATGTCCGACGGCGTTCGCCTGTCGGCGCGTATCTGGCGTCCCACGTCCTCGGACGAGGAGCCGGTGCCCGCGGTGCTGGAGTACATCCCCTACCGCAAACGGGATCTGACCTCCGTGCGCGACTCCATTCACCACCCCTATATCGCCGGTCACGGCTACGCGTGCGTCCGCGTCGATCTGCGGGGCACCGGGGAGTCGGAGGGGGTGCTGACGGACGAATACCTGGGGCAGGAGCAGGCGGACGCCGAGGAGATCCTGGCGTGGCTGGCCGAGCGGCCCTGGTGTGACGGCGCCACCGGCATGATGGGCATCTCCTGGGGCGCGTTCGCCGCCCTCCAGGTGGCCGCCCGGCGGCCACCGAGCCTGCGCGCCATCGTCATCGCGTCCTTCACCGACGACCGGTACGCCGATGACATGCACTACATGGGCGGTGCGCTGCTGTCCGACAACCTCGCCGAGGCGGGCACGATGTTCGCCTACGCCACCTGCCCGCCGGACCCGGCGGTGGTCGGCGAGCGCTGGCGCGGGATGTGGCACGAGCGGCTGGAGAACGCCCGCCCCTGGGTGGTCGAGTGGCTGCGCCACCAGCGCCGCGACGACTACTGGCGGCATGCCTCGGTGTGCGAGAACTACCAGGCCGTGCGGTGCCCCGTGCTGGCCTCCAGCGGCTGGGCGGACGGCTACTCCAACGCCGTGACCCGGCTGCTGGGCAATCTGGACGTACCGCGCAAGGGCCTGATCGGGCCGTGGTCGCACAAGTACCCGCATCTGGGCGAGCCGGGCCCGGCCATCGGCTACCTCCAGGAGGTGGTCCGGTGGTGGGACCACTGGCTGAAGGGCGTGGACAACGGCGTCATGGACGGGCCCATGCTGTGGACGTGGATGCAGGACAGCGTGCCACCGTCCACCGCCTACGAGGAGCGGCCCGGCCGCTGGACCGCCGAGCCCCGGTGGCCCTCCCCCAACGTCGAGCCGGTGGTGCACCCGCTCACCGGCCACCGCATCGCCGACCCCGGTGACACACCTCCCGGGAAGGATGCGCCGGGCGAGCCGCCGACCGTCCAGTCACCGCTGTCCGTGGGCCAGTTCGCGGGCAAGTGGGCCTCGTACAACGCGCCTCCGGACCTGCCGTACGACCAGCGGGAGGAGGACGGCGGTTCGCTGGTGTTCCAGACCGATCCGCTCACCGAGCGGGTGGAGATCCTCGGCTCGCCCTCCGTCGAACTGGAGCTGTCGGTCAGTGAACCGATCGCCATGGTCGCCGCCCGGCTCTCCGACGTGGCTCCGGACGGCAGCGCCACCCGGATCACCTACGGTCTGCTCAACATCGCCCACCGCGAGACCATCGGCGATCCCGAACCGCTGGAGCCCGGCCGCCGCTACCGCGCCCGGGTGCGGCTCAACGGGGTGGCCCAGGCGTTTCCGCCCGGCCACCGCATCCGGCTGTCGCTGTCCACGTCGTACTGGCCGCTCGCCTGGCCCCCGCCCCGGCCGGCGCTGCTGACCGTGTACGAGTCCGACAGCGCCCTCACCCTGCCGTTGCGCCGGGAGTCCGCGGACGAGGACCGGCCCCCGTGCCCGTTCGGGGAGCCGGAGGGCACGCCGCCCGCCGCCACCACCCGGATCACGCCTCACGAGGAGCGCTGGGACGTCAAGCGCGACCTGGTGGGCTACGGGTCCGAGCTGGAGATCGTCAAGGACGCGGGCACCCTGCGCTTCGACGACATCGGTCTCGACGTCGGCCGCCGGGCGTACGAGCGCTATACGGCGGTCGCGGACGACTTCACCTCGGTCGGTGGCGAGTCGACCTGGACCATGCGCTTCCACCGCGACGACTGGGATGTGCGGGTGGTGACGAGCACGGTGCTGCGCTCGAGCGAAACGGAGTTCTTCGTGGACGCCACGCTGGACGGCTACGAGGGCGACCGGCGGGTCTTCTCCCGCACCTGGAACGAGACGCTGCCCCGGGACTGCCTGTGACCCTTCCCGGACATCGCACGCGCACATCACGCTCCGCCGGGGGTACTCGCCGCTGATGGTGTTCAAGACGCCTCCAGGTGTGTACGCCCCGCAGGACGACACATGGCTGTTGTCCGAGGCCCTGCTGCGCGAGGACATCACGGCCGACACGGCGGTACTGGACGTGGGGACCGGCAGCGGGGCCCTGGCCCTCGCCGCGGCCGGGCGTGGCGCGGCCCAGGTGACCGCGGTCGATGTCTCACCGCTCGCCGTGGGCGCCACCTGGCTGCGCGCCCGCCTCAAAGGGCTGCCGGTGCGTGTCCTCCAGGGCGATCTGCTGACACCGGTCGCCGACCGCGGGTTCGATCTCATCGTGGCCAATCCGCCGTATGTGCCGGTGGCGGGGCGGCGGATCCGCCGGGGCCGTGGCGTGGCCTGGCGGGCCGGGGCCGACGGGCGGGCGGTGGTCGACCGGATCTGCCGCGACGCGCCACCGCTGCTGCGCCCCGGCGGGGTGCTGCTCCTGGTGCACTCGGGGCTGTGCGGCCCGGATCGTACGGTGGAGCAGTTGGAGTCGGCGGGGGCGGGGCTGCGGGCGGCCGTGGCCGACCGCCGCACGATCCCCTTCGGGCCGGTGCTGCGCGAGCAGGCCCCCTGGCTGGAGGCCCATGGGCTGATCGCCCCGGGCGAGACGAAGGAAGAGCTGGTGGTGATCCGTGCCGAACGACACATGTGACCACGCGGTGAGCGTGCGGCTGGGGACCGACGGCCCGATGCTGATCGAGGGACCGGTCGAGATCACCCTGCCCGATGGCAGCGTGGTGCGCTCGGACCGCTTCATGGCGGCCGTGTGCCTGTGCGGCCGCAGCGCGCGCTACCCGTGGTGCGACACCAGCCACCGCCGCAGGCCGCCGAGGTCACGGCGCGGGGCGGGCCCGGAGTAACCGCGGGGCGGGCCCGGCGCGGCCCGAAGGCGCGGAACACAGCCGGTTCTCCGGACAGTACGCGATCATCCGACGTCTGGAACATGTCAGGCAGGGGCACTCATCACGGATGCGCTGTGGAGTGCTCGACATCGGATCCCGTACCGTCCACCTCAAGATCGCCGACCTGTTCCCGGGCAGCCCCCCGGAGCCGGTGACCTCGTGGAAACAGCCGGTCCGGCTGGCCGACGCGACCGATCGCCAGGGGGTGATCGCCCGCGAGGCGATCCGGTCCCTGGTCGGCGCCGTCACCGCGAGTGTCGCGGCCGCGTCCGCCCACCACGTCGACCGCCTGATCCCCTTCGCCACCTCGGCGGTGCGGGACGCGACCAACCGGGACGCGGTGCTCGACGAGATCGAGGCCGCCACCGGTATCCGCGTGGGTTTCATGAGCGGCGTGGAGGAGGCACGGCTGACGTTCCGGGCGGTGCGCGGCTGGCTCGGCTGGTCGGCGGGGCGGATACTGCTCCTCGACATCGGCGGTGGCTCCCTGGAGATCGCCTGCGGAAACGGCACGTACCCCGCCCTCGCCATCTCCCTGCCGCTGGGAGCCGACCGGCTCACCCGCCACCATCTGCCCGATGCCACACCGGTGCGGAAGCGGGACGTGAAGGCGTTGCGCCGACACGTACGCGCCGCCCTCGGACAGGCCACCGCCGAACTGCGCGCACAGCCCGCGCCCCTCTCCTGCGTCGCCACGTCCAGGACGTTCGCCCAGCTGGCCCGCCTCGCCGGAACCCCGCGCCCCGGCGACGGTCCGCCCGCGGTCCACAGTCTCAGCCGTAAGGAGCTGGTGCCCTGGGTGTCACGGCTGGCGGTCAGAACCGACGGGCAGCGAGCGAAGCTGCGTGGCATCTCCGCCTCCAGGGCGCATCAATGCCTGGCCGGTGCCGTCGTCGCGGAGGCCGCCATGGACGTCATGGCGGTGAAACGGCTCACCACCTGCCCATGGGCCCTGCGCGAGGGCGTGCTGCTCGACCATCTCTCCCGCCTCGATGGCGACCATTCGGAGTTCATGACCACGCCGCGCGCCACGGCGCGCTGCTGATATCGCCGGTAGAATTTCCATACGGCGAAGGTGGGCATTCCGGACACAGTACGCGGTGTGGCATCGGACCTCTACGAGCTGTTGGAGGGTCGCAAGTGATCAGCCACCATGCCTATGCCGTCGAGCCGTGGTGTCTGCGCGAGACCGAGCTCAACCTGGACGTTCTGGCCCAGAGCGAATCCGTCTTCTCGGTGTCCAACGGGCATGTCGGCTGGCGCGGCAACCTCGACGAGGGCGAGCCGCACGCCCTGCCCGGCAGCTATCTCAACGGTGTGCACGAGCAGCATCCGCTGCCGTACGCGGAGGGCGGTTACGGCTTCCCCGAGTCCGGCCAGACGGTCATCAACGTGACCAACGGCAAGCTCATCCGGCTGCTGGTCGACGACGAACCGTTCGACCTGCGCTACGGGCGGTTGCGCTCCCATGAGCGGGTGCTCGATCTGCGCACCGGGCTGCTCCACCGCGTCTGCGAGTGGACCTCGCCGGTGGGCAAGACGGTCCGGGTGCGCTCCACCAGGATGATCTCCTTCAGCCAGCGCGCCATCGCCGCGGTGGCCTACGAAGTGGAGCCGCTGGACGACCGGACGAACGTGGTCGTGCAGTCGGAGCTCGTCGCCAATGAGCAACTGCCCACGCTCGGCGGCGATCCCCGGGTGGGCGCCGCGCTGGAGTCCTGTCTGCTGCCCGAGGAGAATTTCGCGCTCGACCTGCGGCTGCGCCTTGTGCACCGTACGGCGGCGAGCGGGCAGCGGGTCGCGGCAGCCGCCGACCATGTGGTGCGGGGCCCCGGATCCACCCGCACCGCGGGCGAGAGCACGGACGACGTGGGCCGTGTCACCGTCACCGCCGTACTCGACCCCGGTGAGCGGCTGCGCGTCGAGAAGTTCGTGGCGTACGGCTGGTCCGGATTCCGTTCGCTGCCGGCCGTACGCGACCAGGTCGAGGCCGCGCTCAGCGGTGCGCGCAACACCGGCTGGCAGGGCCTGGTCGATCAGCAGCGGGAGTTCCTCGACGGCTTCTGGCACCACTCCGACATCGAGGTCGACGGCGACGCGGAGATCCAGCAGGCCGTGCGCTTCGCCCTCTTCCACGTGCTCCAGGCGGGCACCCGGGCCGAACAGCGGGCGATCCCGGCCAAGGGCCTGACCGGCTCCGGCTACGACGGACACGCCTTCTGGGACACCGAGGCGTTCGTGCTGCCCCTGCTCACCTACGCCTCGCCGAACTGCGTCGCCGAGGCCCTGCACTGGCGGCAGAACACCCTGCCCGCGGCGCGGGAGCGGGCCCGGCAGCTCGGACTGCGGGGCGCGGCCTTCCCGTGGCGCACGATCGACGGCGCGGAGTGCTCCGGGTACTGGCCGGCCGGAACCGCGGCCTTCCACATCAACGCGGACATCGCCGCGGCCACCGTGCGCTACGTCCGGGCCTCGGGCGACACCGACTTCGAGCGGCGGACCGGGGTGGAACTGCTGGTGGAGACGGCCCGGCTGTGGCATTCCCTCGGCCATCACGACTCCGGGGGCCGCTTCCACATCGACGGCGTCACCGGCCCCGACGAGTACAGCGCGCTCGCGAACGACAACGCGTACACCAACCTCATGGCCCGGGCGAATCTGCGGGCCGCCGCCGACGTGGCCGAGCGCCACCCGGCGGAGGCCGCGGCGCTCGGCGTCGACGAGGCGGAGACCGCCGCGTGGCGCGATGCCGCCAGGGCGATGTCCGTGCCGTACGTCGACGCGCTGGGCATCCATGAGCAGTCGGCGGGCTACACCGGGCTCGACGTATGGGACTTCAAGGGCACACCCCCCGAGCGCTATCCGCTGATGCTGCACTTCCCGTACTTCGATCTGTACCGCAAGCAGGTGGTCAAGCAGGCGGACCTGGTGCTGGCGATGTTCCTGTGCGGCGATGCCTTCGAACGCGACCAGAAGGCGCGGAACTTCGCCTACTACGAGCCGCTGACCGTCCGGGACTCCTCGCTGTCGGCCTGTGTGCAGTGTGTGATGGCCGCCGAAGTGGGCCATCTGCGCCTGGCCTACGACTACTTGGGCGAGGCCGCGCTGATGGACCTGGCGGACCTGGAGAAGAACACCCGCGACGGTCTGCACATCGCCTCCCTCGCGGGCACCTGGATCGGGCTGGTCGCCGGTTTCGGCGGCCTGCGCGACCACGGGGACGTCCTGTACTTCGCGCCCCGGCTTCCCGAGAGTCTCCACCGGCTGGCCTTCTCGCTGCGGGTCCGGCAGAGCTGTCTGCGCGTCGACATCACGGGCTCGCGGGTCACCTATGCGCTGTGGCAGGGCGACCCCGTCCGGATCAGCCACGGCGGCGAGGTCATCACCCTCTCCGAGGACGCCCCGCAGACCCGGCCGCTCGCCCCGCCCACCGCCCTCCCCGAACCCGCCCAACCGCCGGGCCGGCGGCCCGGGCCACGCCGCTGACACCCGAACCACGCCGCTGACGCCCGGCCACGCCGCTGACGCCCGGACCGCACCCGACAACGCCGCGTCCGCACCGCCTCGAATGCGCCGGGGACCGATCACAGGGTGAGCAGTTCCTCGTGGAACCCGCCGAACCCCCGCTCCCGGTCGATGAGGTGGATCTCCAGGATCCAGTGGCAGCGGCGCCCGGTCTTGTCGGTGCGCCGCAGCGGTGTGCCGTTGGCGGGCGTGATGTACGACTCCACGTCCGCGCCGTCGATCGTCTCGTGCGGGAACTCCCCGACCAGGTGCCCCGCGTGCCAGCCGCCCAGCCCCCAGCCGGCCTCGGCGGCCAGCCGGCCGACCTCGGCGTGCAACCGCTCGCCGGTGATCTCAGGGTCGCCCTCGAAGAAGGCCTTCCCGGCGGCGAACACCCTGGGCAGATCGTCCCGCAGCCGGCGCTTGACCGGATCGTCGCCGAGGACGAACGTCCTGCCGAAGTCGGCCTCGTACTCTTCGAAGATCGGTCCGAAGTCGGCGAACGCGATGTCGTCCGTACCGATCACCCGGTCCGGCGGATTCTCCCGGTACGGCAGGAGGGTGTTCGGCCCCGAGCGCACGATCCGTTTGTGCCAGTGCCGGGTCGTACCGAACATCTCGTTCGCCAGGTCCCGGATCCGGTCACTGACCGCCCGCTCCCCCTCCCCTGGCGCCACCAGCCCGCGCTCCTCGATCTCCGCGAAGAGCCGCGCGGCCTTCGCCTGGGCATCCACCAACCGTGCCGCGCGGGTGCGTTCGTCGTCCGCCATATCCGCCGTTTCCGCCATGGGGCCGTACGTAGTCATCTGGATCACTTCCCTCAACGCGATGCGTGCTCACCAGCCGCCGCTGTGCGAATGTGCTCGCTCACGGGTGCAATGTGCTCGCTCACACGGGTTCCACGGAACACAAAGTGGTACTCGCACGGTCGTAAGTGGCCATGCCGCGTCGTCCGACACCGGCGTCAGGCGGTGGTCGCCCCGGAGGTGGCCCCTCGGACTTGGATTCCGTTGCCCCGGTGGCACGTCACGATGCCGACTGAAAGGCTGCGGGCCTTGTGAAGGGATCCCCATGAGCGTCGACGACGCGTACGACGGCAGCGACATCACGCAGTGGCTGCTGGAAACCGACTCACTCGAAGACTTCCTCCAGACACTGGCCGACGGGGCCCTGGCGCTGTCCCGCGCCCAGGGCGCCGGCCTCACCCTGCAACGGGATGGCCGGCCCCTGACCGTGGTCAGCTCTGGTACCGCGGCACCGGAGCTGGACGAGAAGCAGTACGGCCAGGACGACGGCCCCTGTCTGCAAGCCCTGCGCACCGGAGAGGAACTCCTCATCGACGACATGCTCGCGGAGACCAGGTGGGGCGACTACCCCGCCTACGCCGTCGCCTGCGGAATGCGTTCGTCCCTCTCCCTGCCGATAGCCCCGCGCACCCACACCACCGGGGCCCTCAACCTGTACGCCGCCCCGCCGGAGGCGTACGCACAGGCCGATCTCACCTCCCTGCGCTCACTCGCCGCTCAGGCGACCGGCGCCATCGCTCTGGCCCAGCGCATCGCCGACACACAGGAATTCGCCGGTCAGCTGCAAGACGCCATGGCCCACCGCAGCGTCATCGACCAGGCCCTCGGCGTCATCATGGGCCAGCGCCGGTGCACCGCGCAGGAGGCGTTCGGCATCCTGCGCTCCGCCTCCCAGCACCGCAACATCAAGCTCCGCGAGCTGTGCACCGAGCTGATCACCAACCTCACCGGCCGGCCCCCCACCGCACCCGAGCTGCGCCGACGCCCCTGAGCCGGCGGGCGTGGCAGCCCCGGCTGTGCGGCTACCCGCGGTCCAGTGACGCCCAGAAGCGGGTGAGAACCTCGGCACCACGGCGCGGGTCATGCGTCATCCACCAGTGGCCCAGCCCGTCGAGGACCTCCACCCGGGCACCGGCCCGGCGCGCGCCGCGGCGTCGCTGCTCGACGGTCCCCACCACGTGGTCCTCGGTGGCGAGCACCACGAGCCCCGGCCGCTGGGCCGCGTTCTCCAGATCCCGGCCGAGTTCGGTCATCACCGGCCGCGTGGCGGAGGTGTAGAGCGCGATCACGGCCCGGCCCATCGCCTCGTTCTGGCCCTCGGCGACCCGCTCGGCCACCGCCTCGCCCATCCCCCGCTCGACGAGCGTCGCGATCCGCCGCTCGAGGGGCGCCCCGAAGCGTTCGGCCACATCGGCCTCGCCGACTCCTGGTGTCTGCCACCGCTGGGCGAGCTCATGCCAGACGTAGTCGGGATCGTAGACCCCGATCGTGTCGCTGGCCCAACTGCGTACGAGGTCCGGGCGGCTCATCACCGCGTTGAGGACGTGTCCGCCGCCCCAGTCGTGGCCCACCAGGTCGACGGGCTCGGCGAAACGTGTCAGCTCCCCGATCAGCCAGTCGCGATACTCGTGGACGGTCGCCCCGAATCCGTCCGGCAGCGGAGCGCCGAACCCGGGCGGGGACAGCCGGATCAGGTCGGCCGGGGCCGCACCGGCGGCCTCCAGTTCGGCCACCAGCAGATCCCAGACGGCCGCCGTCTCGGGATTGCCGTGCACGAAGACCGCGGGCATCAGGCCACACCGCCCTGGAGCGGCACGGTGGGTTGCAGGACCGATTCCACCAGCGCCTCGGCGCGGAGATGGGCCACCGCCCGATAGTCGGGGTCTCGGACCATGTCGACGAACGCCTGGCGGCTGGGGTAGCGCACCAGGAGCACCGTGTCCCACGCCTGCCCGTCCTCGGCGACCAGGGCACGACCGCCGTCCCCCAGGTACTCCACCCGCAGTCCGTACCGCGCGTGGATCTCCCGCCCCAGCGCCTCCGTGTAGCGCTGGTAGCTCTCGCGTCCACCGTCCGGGCGGAACCGCAGCAGGTTCAGCATCACCACGGGGCCGCCGGGGTCCTCGGCCAGCAGGGTGTCGAGGGCGCGCTCATCCATATCGATCATCAAAGCCTCCTTCTGGATGAGGAGCAGCGTATAAACTTGTTAGCCAACACGCAAGTTAGTTAGCCCGGAGCCACCCACCACCTCCGCCCCCGCCCCCGACCCGCGCGGACGGGTCACACCCTCACCTCGGATCTACTGCCCGCCGCCTGCGCGGTCCTGGCCGGTGCTCGCTCCTATCCGGCCATCGGGCAGTGGGCCCGCCATGCACCCCAGGACGCCCTCGCTCGCCCGGGGTTCCACGCCCGCGGACCGCTCGGCGTGCGCGGTGCACCACGTGAGAGACACGACGTTCGCTTCGGACCGCCCTGATCTGCAACGCGACCTGATCAATCTGACGTTGAATCAGCCCTGCCCTACCGGTACGGTCGGCCCCAAGGATCGGGGTACCGGATTCCCTGATGCGTTCGACCGCACGCAGGGTTAGGGCATTTCAGTGTTTCGGATGCAGGATCCGGAGATGGCCACTCATAGCCGCAGTAGGCGCAGGAGAGCGTATATGCCGGATGCGGTGTCGGCACGGTTTTCCTTCGAGGTCTCGCCGTGGACTCATCCGGGTCACGCAGGCGACATACCCATGCCCAAAATTCCCATATCAGCAGCACCCCGAAAATGACGCCCAATACGATCCAGGCGACGGTATCCCCTGCCATGGCTCAGTCCCTTCTCTGTCACCTCTCGTTTTGAGGGGCTGACCAGCTCAGACGCCAGGAGGCGGAGTACTTGTGGATATCCAGGAATTGCAGCGATCACACCGCCGCGCATAGGGCTGGGCGCTGACATCGGCTATCGGCCCAGCCAGATCCTCCCGGCTCAGACCGAGGTTCGCGGCGATGTCGCACAAGCCCCGCTCCCCCATCGGGTCGGGACGCAAGTCCTCAGGATCGATGTATCGTCGGCAACTCACACATCTCGTATGCGGTTCAATTTCTTGCCTCTCCCGCGGAACCATCGCATGGGCGGATAGTAGTGGCGGGGATCGGGACCCCTCCCGAAGCTGGGATAGGGCGTTCAGCGCGCACGTGGCTCAGGGGTCCCACCAGCCCCACGCGCGGCCGGGGCCCGGGGCCGCGGTCGACGGAGGTGCGGACTTCGAGTTCGACCAATGGCGGTCATCACGCAGCGGGTCCTCGTCGACCCTGGCATTCAGGGTTTGGCGTTTTCCGTGACGTACTCTTCCAGCCTTGGTACGTAGTCCGATGTCGAAGGCACGGTGATGACATCGTGACTCTTCGTTCCCTCCAAGACCGTACTTTCGCACTTCAACTTGTCCGGGCCGGAAAGCCGGAATTCGTCGACCGGGCGACCGGTTCTCGCCTCGTACACGGTAACGTCCACCTTGCCCGGGTATTGATCGATGGTGACGCTCCCGCCAAAGCCGGAAGAGTCGGTTTCGCCGCCGACGTATGTACAGGACTCGCTCACTCTGTCCGACGCGCGGGCGGGACGCGAGGCACACGCGACCAACTGCACGTCCTTCGGGGTCGGTTCCCCGTTCTGGCCGTCAGTGGCGTGAGCGGGAAGGTCCGTGCCCCCGGCAAAGAGGACCAGTGGATGTGGTCCGCCCCCACCATAGGGTGCCGCTTCGCCAAATCCCTCATGATTCTTACCGCAAAGGCGATGTAAATCCGACAGCTCTTGCAGCCCCTCGTCATCATCGAGGACCGACCACACCAGCACCCCCAAACCACCGAGCACGACCACTGGTACGGCCAGCACCATGATCCAAACGCCCAAGAGGGCCAGCCAATCGACTACCGCTTTCCGCATGCCAAGGAGGTTAGCCGGTGGACACAGCCGACCCTGGGCCAAGTTCCTTCCCGAGAAGGCGGTTGGCAGGTGCGCGAGGGCGGCCGGTGAACGGAATCTACTCGTGTGGTGCGTGGACGGCTGGACCCGAGCGGCCCGGCTCGACTCTCGTCGCCGAGTGGACCGCCGAGGTCCAGGCTCACCGCGCCGCAAAACAGCTCGTGCGGGCCGAGGCAACGCTCGACCCGCACAAGTTGGGGATATGGTCCGTGTCCGAGGGGGGACTTGAACCCCCACGCCCGATAAAGGGCACTAGCACCTCAAGCTAGCGCGTCTGCCATTCCGCCACCCGGACCAGGTGTGCTCCGCGGCTCGGCCGCGGCGACATGGACCACGATACCAAGGTTTCGGAGTGCGTTTCACCTGCGTATGCCGGGCGCCCGCCCCCGCGCCGACCTGGGGGGACGCGGGGGTGGGCACGGAGGGTGGTCAGTCGGGCATCAGGTGGTAGTCGGGGAAGTTGCCGGGGAGGCGCTCGGGGGCCGGGCCCTCGGTGACGGCGCGGACCAGGAGGTCGCCGCCGACGAAAGCGCCGCGCCAGGAGGCGCCGAAGCCGCCGAAGAGCTCGTCGCGGTCGCCGCGGGAGCGGGGCTTGCCGTGGCCGGTCTTGAAGGCGCGGATCTGGGGGGCCAGGCGGTCGTAGGTGGCGGGGTCGTCGCAGGAGAGGGTGGCGACGAGGGCGCCGTTGCTGGCGTTCATGGCGGCGAGCAGTTCGGCCTCGGTGTCGACCAGGACGAGGGTGTCGACCGGGCCGAAGGGCTCGGCGTGGTGGAGCGGGGAGGTCGAGGGCGGGTTGAGGAGGGTGACGGGGGCCATGTAGGCGGAGAGGTCCTGGCCGGGGAGGAAGTGGCCGTCGGCGAGGTCGCCGCGGTGGAGGGGGACGGCGCCGCGGTCGATGGCCTCGGACACCTGGTCGGCGAGTTCCTTGGCCTTGGCCGCGTTGATCAGGGGGCCGAAGTCCAGGTCGGGGAGGTGGTCGGAGGGGTTCTCCACCGCCAGGGGGTGGCCCACGCGGATGGAGCGTACCGCCGGGAGGTAGACGGAGAGGAAGGCGTCGAAGGACGAGCGCTGGACGACGAAGCGCGGATAGGCGGTGCAGCGCTGCTTGCCGTAGTCGAAGGTCTTGCGGATCAGCGGGGCGAGGGCGTCCCAGTCGGTGAAGTTCCAGATGCCCCAGGCGTTGAGCCCCTCCTGCTCGAGGATGTGGCGCTTGCCGAGGTCGGCGACGGCGGTGGCGACCCGGGCGCCGGTGTCGCGGCCGCCGACGAAGGAGACGCAGCCGATCTCGGGCGAGCGGACCAGGGCCTCGGAGAGCTCACCGCCGCTGCCGCTGAGGAGGGTGACCGGGATGCCCTCGCGGGTGGCGAGCGCGCAGGCGAGGGTGAGGCAGGCCAGCCCGCCGTCGGTGGGCGTCTTGGCGATGACGGCGTTGCCGGCCAGCGCCTGGACGAGCATGGCGTGGGCGAGGACGCTCATCGGGTAGTTCCAGCTGGCGATGTTGGAGACCGGGCCGGGCAGCGGGGTGCGGCCCTCGGCCATGCGGTCGATCTCGTCGACGTACCAGCGGACGCCGTCGATGGCCCGGTCCACATCGGCCTGGGCCAGCCGCCAGGGCTTGCCGATCTCCCAGACCAGGAGCAGGGCGAGCAGCTCGCGGTGCTCGCAGAGCGCGTCGAGGGTGGCGGACACCCGCGCCCGGCGCTCCGCGAGTGCGATGTGGCGCCAGCCGCGGTGCTGGTCGAGGGAGGCGCGTACGGCCTGGTGGGCGGTGGTGGCGTCGAGCCGTGGCGGGCCCGCGATGGGGGTGCCGTCCACGGGGGTGGTGGCGGGGAGGGCCCGGCCGTCGCGGTGCCAGGTGCCGTCCCAGAGGTTGAGGACTCGGTCGTCCTGGAACGCCTCGGGGGCGACGGCCAGGCAGCGCTGCCAGGCGTCGCCCCAGGCGGTTCCGGGCTTGAGGGTGAGGGTGGGTGCCATCGGTGATCTCCGCTCTCGTTGCACAGGCGGGGCGGGATGTGGCGGGCCGTACGGCGGCGGCGGCGTACGGCATGGATGTGCGTACGACGCCCGTACAGCATGGGTGTGCGTACGGGGAGCAAGGTAGTGGCACGGAGCGTGACCATGACCCGGTCTCGGACCGGGTATGGCTCACATCACGCGAGGTTGCCGGGTGTTTCGGCCAGAAGGGCCAATACCAGCCCGGCGGTCTCGGTGGGGGTCGCTCCGACGCTCACGCCCGCCGCCTCCAGCGCCGCCTTCTTGGCCGCCGCGGTGCCCGAGGAGCCGGAGACGATGGCGCCCGCGTGGCCCATGGTCCTGCCCTCGGGGGCGGTGAAGCCCGCGATGTAGCCGACGACCGGCTTGGTGACGTGGTCGGCGATGTACCGCGCGGCCCGCTCCTCCGCGTCGCCGCCGATCTCGCCGATCATCACGATGAGGTCGGTTTCGGGGTCGGCCTCGAAGGCGGCGAGCGCGTCGATGTGGGTGGTGCCGATGACCGGGTCGCCGCCGATGCCCACGCAGGTGGAGAAGCCGATGTCGCGCAGCTCGTACATCAGTTGGTAGGTGAGGGTGCCGGACTTGGACACCAGCCCGATCCGGCCCGGTTTGGTGATGTCGGCGGGGATGATCCCGGCATTGGACTGGCCCGGGGAGATCAGCCCGGGGCAGTTCGGGCCGATGACCCGGGTGGCGCGGGCCCGGGCGTACGCCTGGAAGGCGACCGCGTCATGGACCGGGATGCCCTCGGTGATGACGACGGCTGGCGGGATCCGGGCGTCGGCGGCCTCGGTGACGGCGGCCTTGGCGTGCGGCGGCGGGACGAAGAGGACGCTCACATCGGCGCCGGTGGTGTCCATGGCCTCGCGTACGGAGCCGAAGACGGGCACCGTACGGCCGTCGATGTCGACCCGGGTCCCGGCCTTGCGCGGATTGACACCGCCGACGACATCGGTGCCCGCGGCGAGCATCCGCCGGGTGTGCTTCATGCCTTCCGCGCCGGTCATGCCCTGGACGATGACCTTGCTGTCCTTGGTGAGGAAGATGGCCATGCGAGGAGCCCCCTTATGCGGCGGACGCGGCGGACGCCGCGAGTTCGGCGGCGCGCGCTGCGGCGCCGTCCATGGTGGCGGCCTGGTGGACGAGTGGATGAGCCAATTGGCCAATGATCGCCCGGCCACGTGCGGCGTTGTTGCCGTCGAGCCGGACCACCAGCGGTTTGGTGAGGGGCACGGTGTCCAGGGCGCGCACGATGCCGTCGGCCACCGTGTCACATGCGGTGATGCCGCCGAAGACATTGACCAGGACGGAGCGCACATCCGGGTCGTCGAGGACGAGGGAGAGACCGTCGGCCATCACCTGGGCGGAGGCGCCGCCGCCGATGTCGAGGAAGTCGGCGGGGCGGGCGCCACAGCCCGCGACGACGTCCAGGGTGGACATCACCAGGCCAGCGCCGTTGCCGATGACGCCCACCCGGCCGTCCAGCTTGACGTAGCCGAGCCCGGCGGCCGCGGCCCGGGCCTCCAGCGGGTCCCGAGCGCGGTCGTCGGCGGCGTCCCATGACGGCTGCCGGAAGCGGGCGTTGTCGTCCAGGGTGACCTTTCCGTCCAGGGCCACGATCGCGCCGTCGCGGGTCACCACCAGCGGGTTGACCTCGACCAGGAGGGCGTCGTGCGTGGTCAGGACGGTCCACAGCCGGCGGATGGTCCCGGTCGTCTCGGGCGGCAGTCCCCCGGCGACAGCGATCTCGGCGGCCTTCGCCTCGGTCACCCCTTCGGCCGGGTCGATGGCGATCCGGGCCACCGCCTCGGGGCGGCACGCCGCGACCTCCTCGATCTCCATACCGCCCTCGGCGGAGGCGATGGCCAGGAAGCGGCCCGCGGCCCGGTCCAGGGTGAAGCCGAGGTACATCTCCCGTGCCACCTCGACGGGTTCGGCGACCATCACCCGGTGGACGGTGTGGCCCTTGATGTCCATGCCGAGGATCCGGCGTGCGGTCAGCTCGGCCGCCGCCGGGTCGTCGGCGAGCCTCACCCCGCCCGCCTTGCCCCGGCCGCCGGTCTTCACCTGGGCCTTGATGACGACGCGTCCGCCGAGCCGTTCGGCGGCCGCGCGGGCGGCCTCGGCCGTGTCCACGACCTCCGCCCTCGGCACCAGGACACCGTTGTCGTGGAGGAGTTCCCGTGCCTGATGTTCGTACAGGTCCATTGCCAGCTCCCTGTGCTCCCTGATGGCCCGTCAACAATGCTTGATCCAGCGCTGGATGGAACGAGTGGCGCACGCCCCCTGGACATCGCTCGGCCGATGGTGGGATAACAAAGTTCATACAGGATAACGTCGACTGTATGCAATCCAGCGATATGCAATCCCACGATCCATCCGCGAGGCACGCACCGACCCCTACGAAGGGACGCGATTCGCCATGCCCGACGACAGCCAGGACCTCATCTCCGGCGGGCACTTGGTCGCCAAAGCACTCAAGGCAGAAGGCGTCGAGGTCATCTACACCCTCTGCGGCGGCCACATCATCGACATCTACGACGGCTGCGTCGACGAGGGCATCGATGTCATCGATGTGCGCCACGAACAGGTCGCCGCCCACGCCGCCGACGGCTACGCCAGGATCACCGGCAAACCCGGCTGCGCCGTCGTCACCGCCGGCCCCGGGACCACCGACGCGGTCACCGGTGTCGCCAACGCCTTCCGCGCCGAGTCACCCATGCTGCTCATCGGCGGCCAGGGCGCCCACAACCAGCACAAGATGGGCTCCCTCCAGGACCTTCCGCACGTGGACATGATGGCGCCGATCACCAAGTTCGCCGCCACCGTCCCGGACACCGCCCGCGCCGCCGACATGGTCTCGATGGCCTTCCGCGAGTGCTTCCACGGCGCCCCCGGCCCCTCCTTCCTGGAGATCCCGCGCGATGTGCTGGACGCCAAGGTGCCGGTGGACAAGGCCCGCGTCCCGCAGGCCGGGCACTACCGCGCCTCCACCCGCGGCGCCGGCGACCCCGAGTCCGTCCAGAAGCTGGCCGATCTGCTGGTCCAGGCCGAGAAGCCGGCGATCCTGCTGGGCAGTCAGGTGTGGACCACCCGCGCCACCGGCGCGGCCACCGAGCTGGTGCGCACCCTCAACGTGCCCGCGTACATGAACGGCGCGGGGCGCGGCACCCTGCCACCCGGCGATCCGCACCACTTCCAGCTCTCCCGCCGCTACGCCTTCTCCAATGCCGACCTCATCGTCATCGTCGGCACGCCCTTCGACTTCCGGATGGGCTACGGCAAGCGGCTCTCCCCCGACGCCACCGTGGTCCAGATCGACCTCGACTACCGCACGGTCGGCAAGAACCGGGACATCGACCTCGGCATCGTGGGCGACGCGGGGCTGATCCTCTCCGCCGTCACCCAGGCCGCCTCCGGGCTAGGGGGGTTTGGGGGGGTACCCCCCATAAGGCACAGTAACGGCGGGGCGAGCAAGCGCAAGGAGTGGCTGGACGAGCTGCGCGCCGCCGAGCAGGCGGCGATCGAGAAGCGGCTGCCCAGCCTCCGCTCCGACGCCTCCCCCATCCACCCCTACCGCCTGGTCAGCGAGATCAACGACTTCCTCACCGAGGACTCGATCTACATCGGCGACGGCGGCGACATCGTCACCTTCTCCGGTCAGGTGGTCCAGCCCAAGTCGCCCGGCCACTGGATGGACCCGGGCCCGCTGGGGACGCTCGGCGTCGGGGTGCCGTTCGTGATGGCCGCCAAGCAGGCCCGCCCGGACAAGGAGGTGGTGGCGCTCTTCGGCGACGGCGCGTTCTCCCTGACCGGCTGGGACTTCGAGACGCTGGTCCGCTTCGACCTGCCGTTCGTCGGCATCGTCGGCAACAACTCCTCGATGAACCAGATCCGTTACGGCCAGAAGGCCAAGTACGGCGAGGAGCGCGAGCGGGTTGGCAACACCCTCGGCGATGTGCCCTACGACCAGTTCGCGCGGATGCTCGGCGGCCACGGCGAGGAGGTCCGCGACCCGGCGGACATCGGCCCGGCGCTGCGCCGCGCCCGGGAGTCCGGCAAGCCGTCGCTGATCAACGTCTGGGTGGACCCGGACGCGTACGCCCCCGGAACCATGAACCAGACCATGTACAAGTAGGGAGGCGCCACCATGTCCCAGGCTCTCGAGGCCCATCAGGCCCTGTCGGGCATCCGCGTCCTCGACATGACGCATGTGCAGTCCGGTCCCTCCGCCACCCAGCTGCTCGCCTGGCTCGGCGCGGATGTGATCAAGCTGGAGAACGTCACCGGCGACATCACCCGCAAGCAGCTGCGCGACCTCCCGGATGTGGACTCGCTCTACTTCACGATGCTCAACTGCAACAAGCGGAGCATCACCCTGAACACCAAGAGCGAGCGCGGCAAGGAGCTCCTGACCGAGCTGATCCGCCGCAGCGACGTCCTGGTGGAGAACTTCGGTCCGGGCGCGGTGGACCGCATGGGGTTCTCCTGGGAGCGCATCCAGGAGATCAACCCCCGGCTGGTCTACGCCTCGATCAAGGGGTTCGGCGACGGCCCGTACACCAAGTTCAAGGCATACGAGGTGGTCGCGCAGGCCATGGGCGGCTCGATGTCCACGACCGGCTTCGAGGACGGCCCGCCGCTGGCCACCGGCGCCCAGATCGGCGACTCCGGCACCGGGGTGCACTGTGTGGCGGGCATCCTCGCCGCGCTCTACCAGCGCACCCACACCGGACGCGGTCAGCGGGTCAATGTGGCGATGCAGCACGCGGTGCTCAATCTGTGCCGGGTGAAACTGCGCGACCAGCAGCGGCTGGCCCATGGGCCGCTCGCCGAATACCCGAACGAGGACTTCGGCGACGAGGTGCCGCGCAGTGGCAACGCCAGCGGCGGCGGCCAGCCCGGCTGGGCGGTCAAGTGCGCGCCCGGCGGTCCCAACGACTACGTCTACGTCATCGTGCAGCCGGTCGGCTGGGAGCCGATCACCCGGCTGATCGGCCGCCCCGAGCTGGCCGACGACCCGGAGTGGGCCTCGCCCGAGGCGCGGCTGCCGAAGCTGGCCAAGATGTTCCAGCTGATCGAGGAGTGGTCCAGCACGCTGCCGAAGTGGGAGGTGCTGGAGCAGCTCACGGCGCACAACATCCCGTGCGGTCCGATCCTGTCCACCAAGGAGATCGTCGAGGACGCGTCGCTCGCGGCCAACGAGATGATCGTCGAGGTCGACCACCCCGAGCGCGGCTCCTTCACCACGGTCGGCTCCCCGCTGAAGCTCTCCGACTCCCCGGTCCGGGTCGAGCGCTCCCCGCTGCTGGGTGAGCACAACGAAGAGGTGTACGTCGGGGAGCTGGGCCTCGGCGACGAGGAAGTGCGGCTGCTCAAGACGAACGGAGTGATCTGACGGTGACGTATGACAACGATGCCGTGCGCGCGGTGCTGGACGCCGCCCGCGCCGAGGGGCGCACGGCGCTGACCGCCCCCGAGGGGAAACGGATCACCGACGCGTACGGTATCCCCACCCCGGCCGAGGGACTGGCGGAGTCCGCCGACGAGGCGGTGGCGCTCGCCGACCGGATCGGCTTCCCCGTCGTCCTCAAGATCGTGTCCCCGGACATCCTGCACAAGACCGACGCGGGCGGGGTCCGGGTGGGGCTGACCTCCTGCGCCGAGGTGCGGAGCGCGTTCACCACGATCGTCGACAACGCCCGTGGCTACGACGCGAAGGCCCGGATCCTGGGCGTCCAGGTGCAGCAGATGATCCCGGACGGCGGCCAGGAGGTCATCGTCGGCGCGGTCACCGACCCCACCTTCGGCAAGGTCGTGGCGTTCGGGCTCGGCGGGGTGCTGGTGGAGGTGCTGAAGGACATCACCTTCCGGCTGGCCCCGGCCACGAGGGACGAGGCGCTGTCGATGCTGGACGGGATCCGCGCCGCCGAGGTGCTGCGCGGGGTGCGCGGCGGCGAGGCGGTGGACCGCGCGGCGCTCGCCGATCTGATCGTGCGGGTCTCCCGGCTGGTGGCGGACTTCCCCGAGATCACGGAGGTCGATCTCAACCCGGTGTTCGCCACCGCGAGCGGGGTGCTCGCCGCCGATGTGCGGCTGCTGATCGGGGACCCGGCCCCGCGGACGCGCCGCCGCTACTCGCGCGAGGAGATCCTGGCCTCGATGCGCCGGCTGATGCAGCCGCGCTCGGTGGCGGTGGTCGGCGCCTCCAACGAGCCGGGGAAGATCGGCAATTCGGTGATGCGCAACCTCATCGACGGCGGCTTCCCCGGGGAGATCCACCCGGTGAACCCCAAGGCCGACGACATCCTGGGCCGCAAGGCGTACAAGACCGTCACGGACGTCCCCGGCGAGGTGGACGTGGCGGTCTTCGCGATCCCCGCGAAGTTCGTGCCCGCCGCGCTGGAGGAGGTCGGCCGCAAGGGCATCCCGAACGCGGTGCTGATCCCGTCCGGCTTCGCCGAGACCGGTGAACACGAGCTCCAGGACCGGATCGTGGCCATCGCCGAGGAGCACGGGGTGCGGCTGCTGGGGCCCAACATCTACGGCTACTACTCCACCTGGCAGGACCTGTGCGCCACCTTCTGCACCCCGTACGACGTCAAGGGGCCGGTGGCGCTCACCTCGCAGTCCGGTGGCATCGGGATGGCCATCCTCGGCTTCGCCCGGACGACCAGGACAGGTGTCTCGGCGATCGTCGGCCTCGGCAACAAGTCGGACCTGGACGAGGACGACCTGCTCACCTGGTTCGGCGAGGACGACCGCACCCAGTGCATCGCGATGCACCTGGAGGACCTCAAGGACGGCCGGGCCTTCGTGGAGGCGGCACGGGCCACGGTGCCCCGGAAGCCGGTGGTGGTCCTCAAGGCGGGCCGTACGGCGGCGGGCGCCAGGGCGGCCGGGTCCCACACCGGCGCGCTGGCCGGGGACGACGCGGTCTACGACGACATCCTGCGGCAGGCCGGGGTGATCCGGGCGCCCGGCCTCAACGAGATGCTGGAGTACGCGCGGGCGCTGCCCGTGCTGCCCGCACCCCAGGGTGACAACGTCGTCATCATCACCGGCGCCGGGGGCTCCGGGGTGCTGCTGTCGGACGCGATCGTCGACAACGGACTGTCGCTGATGGAGATCCCCGACGACCTGGACGCCGCCTTCCGCCGCTTCATCCCGCCGTTCGGCGCGGCCGGGAACCCGGTGGACATCACCGGCGGCGAACCGCCGTCCACCTACGAGGCGACCATCCGGCTGGGTCTGGAGGATCCGCGGATCCACGCGCTGGTCCTGGGCTACTGGCACACCATCGTCACCCCGCCGATGGTGTTCGCCGAGCTGACCGCGCGGGTCGTCGAGGAGTTCCGCGCGCGGGGCATCGCCAAACCGGTGGTGGCCTCGCTCGCGGGCGACACCGAGGTCGAGGAGGCGTGCGCGTACCTCTTCGAGCGCGGGGTCGTGGCTTATCCGTACACCACCGAGAAGCCGGTGGCCGTCCTGGGCGCCAAGTACCGGTGGGCCCGTTCGGCGGGGTTGCTCAGGTAGCCACCCACGTTTCCCGGAGCACGAAGAGTTTGGACAGGGGGCGCTGGCCGGGTTCCTTCGAAGCCAAGGGGACGACATGAGCGCAGCAGAACAGCCGGAAGGGGTCCTCCCCTTCCGTGAAGTGCGGGACAGCAAGGGACGTACGTATCGCATCGGCGAGACCGACCGCGACATCCTGGGCCACAGCCGGAAGCTGATGGTCTATCTGCCGTGGATCGCGATGATGGCCATCAGCGTGTCCGAGTACGCGTACGGCTCGGCGGAGGACACGCTCTCGGAGGCGCACGGCTGGACCCAGAGCAACACCTTCTGGATCCTGAGCGTCTGGGTGTTCTTCCAGGCGGGCATCGCCTTCCCGGCCGGATGGCTGCGGGAGAAGGGGATCCTGACCGCCCGCAGGGCGATGTTCCTGGGTGCGGGGCTGTGTCTGATCGGCTTCCTGGCCCTCTCCCACCTCGACAACGTCTTCGCGGCGATCGTCGGCTTCGGTGTCATCGGCGGGCTCGGCTCCGGGTTCGTCTACGCCACCTGCATCAATATGGTGGGCAAGTGGTTCCCGGAGCGGCGCGGGGCGAAGACGGGGTTCGTCAATGGAGGGTTCGCCTACGGCGCGCTGCCGTTCATCTTCATCTTCAACTACTGGTTCGACACCGGGAACTTCGACGAGGTCCTGGACCTCATCGGGGTCTATGTACTGATCGTCGTGGCGATCTGCGCCTGGTTCTTCAAGGACCCGCCGAAGAACTGGTGGCCCGCCGACATCGACCCGCTGAACTACGCCGGGAACGCCAAGAGCGCGGCGAGCCTGGCGAAGAACCCGCCGGCGGTGCGGCAGTACACGCCCAAGGAGGCCATCAAGTCCGGCATGCTGCCGCTGATGTGGCTGTCCCTGGTGCTCACCGCGGGAGTGTCCATCTTCGGGATCTCCTTCCAGGTCGACTACGCCAAGGAGGTGGGCTTCGGCCCGCTGGTGGCGGCCTCGTCCATGGGCATCATGTCCGTCGTCAACGGGGTCGGACGCGGGGTGGTCGGCTGGCTCTCAGACCTGTGGGGGCGGAAGACGACGCTGGTCTTCGTCATCGTGGTGCTGGGCCTCGCCCAGTTCGGCGTGATCTGGGCCGGCAACATCCACAACCAGGTGCTGTTCCTGTTCTTCGCCTTCCTCTCCGGGTTCGGCGGCGGCGCCTTCTACCCGATGTTCGCGGCGCTGACCCCGGACTACTTCGGGGAGAACTACAACGCCACCAACTACGGCCTGGTGTACAGCGGAAAGCTGGTCAGCGGGCTGTTCGGCGGCGGCCTGGGCTCGATGGTGGTCGACTCCTGGGGCTACGACGGCGCGTACGCGCTCGCCGGAGGCATCTCCATGCTGGCGGCCGCGGTGGCCCTGCTGCTGCGGCAGCCGGGCCGGCCGCGGGTCCGGGGCATCGCCCCGAACCCACAGCCGATCAGCCGCGAGGCGGTCTGACGCACGCGGGGCCGTCCGGCCCGGTCGCGAAGGCCCCTCGCTCAGCCCCGTCCGCCGCACCGCAACGACCGCAGATAGCGGGCGGAGCGGCGGGCGGTGGTGAGCGAATCGGCGGGCTGGTCGTGCTCCACCATCCAGTGGTGGTCACGCCGCCCGCCATGGGTCTTGCCCACCGCGCTCAGGAAGCGGCGGTAGTCGATGTCACCGTCCCCGACGTCCACCATCCGGTAGCCGTCGGGGACGGTCTCGTCGTGCTCCCCGTCCTTGACGTGGAAGAGCGGATAGCGGTGCGGGGCCCGCAGGACGTAGTTCAGCGGCTCGAACGGCGCCGGGGAGCCGTCGGCCTTCTTTCCGAAGCGGTACTGGGCCACATACGCCCAGTAGATGTCCATCTCCAGATGGACCAGCTCGGGGTCGGTCTCGGCGAGCAGCACATCGTAGAGGCGGACGTCCGGCCGGTCGGTCGCGAAGGAGAACTCCTCGGCGTGGTTGTGCTGGTAGAACTTCAACCCGCGCGCCTTGGCGGCCGCGCCGTAGGTGTTGAACTCCTCCGCACAGCGCTTCCAGCCGTCCACCGTGGAGCCGTAGCGCCAGGGCCCGGAGGCGGTGCCCACATGCGGCAGACCGAGGGCCTCGGCGTCGTCGAGCACCTGGGTGAGATTGGTGGCGAAGGTGTACGCCTTCGGGTCGTCGGAGTAGTAGCCGACGTGGCTGCCGATACCGCGCAGCCCGTTGTCCCGCATCAGCCGCCCCAGCTGCTTGAGCGTGATGTCGCCGGTGCCCTGGGTGTAGCCGGCGAACTCCACCTGGTCGTAGCCGTACCGGGCCAGTTCCTCGAAGACACCGGCGAAGCCGATGGACTGCACCTGGTCGCGGAGGGTGTAGAGCTGGATGCCGAGGTGGCCGCGGGGCACCAGCGGGCCGCCCCGGCCGTTCTGGGCCGACGCGGCGGTGGTGGTGGCGGTAGTGGTGCCCGTCTGGGCGGCCGCGGCGGTACCGGTGCCGAGCAGACCGGCGGCCGTGGCGCCTGCGGCGACGCCGAGGAATCTGCGGCGGCGGAGGGTCTCGGCGAGTTCGGGGTTGTCCTGGGCCCTCTTCACGGGGTGTCTCCTTCGGTTGCGTTCGTCAGGCCGGCGAGGCGGAGGAGCAGGTTCTTGACGTCGGTGGCGGCCACTTCGCCGCGCACCGCGCCGGGCTGGGAGCAGAGGAGGACGGGTCCGTCCTCCTCGCGGTCCGGGAGGCGGCCGTGGCTGCCGCGCACCGGGGCCGGATCGAGCGGGACGACGGCCATGCGGTAGCGCATCCCCGTCTTCTTGCGGGCCAGCGCGGTGGCGGCCCGCACCCGCACATAGGGGTCCTTGGGGTCCATGAACAGCTCGGCCGGGTCATAGCCGGGCTTGCGGTGGATCTCCACCAGCTGGGCGAAGTCGGGGGCGCGGGCGTCGTCGAGCCAGTAGTAGTACGTGAACCACGCGTCCGGCGCGGCCACCGCGACCAGCTCGCCGGAGCGGGGGTGGTCCAGGCCGTGGGCCTTCTTGCCCTCGTCGTCGAGGAGTTCGGCGATGCCGGGCAGTCCGGCCAGGGCGGCGCGGGTGGCGTCCAGGTCTTCCGCGCGGCGCACATACACATGGGCGAGCTGGTGGTCGGCGACCGCGAAGGCGCGGGAGGCGCCGGGGTCCAGGTACTCCATGCCGTCCTGGGTGTGCACCTCCAGCAGCCCGGCGCGGCGCAGCGCCCGGTTGATGTCCACCGGCCGGGAGACCCGGGTGATGCCGTACTCGGAGAGCGCCACGACGGTGCGGCCGCGGGCGGTGGCGTCGTCGAGCAGCGGGCCGAGGGCGGTGTCGAGTTCGGCGGCGGCGGAGTGGGCGCGGGGGTCGTCGGGGCCGTACCGCTGGAGGTCGTAGTCCAGATGCGGAAGGTAGGTCAGCACCAGATCGGTGGGGCTGGTGCGCAGGATGTGGCGGGTGGCGTCGATGATCCACTGCGAGGAGACCAGGTCCGCGCCCGGCCCCCAGAAGTGGAAGAGGGGGAAGGTGCCGAGCTTCGCGGTGAGTTCGTCGTGCAGCGCGGGCGGCCGGGTGTAGCAGTCCGGCTCCTTGCGGCCGTCGGCGTAGTAGACGGGGCGCGGGGTGACGGTGATGTCGGTGTCCGAGCCCATCGCGTACCACCAGCAGACGTTGGCCACGGTGTAGCCCGGGTGGGCGCGGCGGGCGGCGTCCCACAGCTTGTCGCCGCCTACCAGGCCGTTGTGCTGCCGCCACAGCAGCACCTCGCCCATCTCGCGGAAGTACCAGCCGTTGCCGACGATGCCGTGCTCGGCGGGCGTGGTGCCGGTGAGGAACGTCGACTGGGCGGCGCAGGTGACGGCGGGCAGTACGGTGCCCAGCGCGGCGCGCGAGCCGGAGCGGCCGAGCGCCTTGAGGCGTGGCATGTGGTCCAGCAGCCGTGGGGTGAGCCCGACGACGTCGAGGACGAGGAGAGGGGTGGGGCCGGGCCCGTGGCTCCTGTCGCTCCCGTGGCTCAGGTCACTCCCGTGGCTCAGGTCGCTCATGGCAGCTCCTTGAGGCCGAGGTCGGTCAGCAGGTCGCGGGCGAGGGCGAGTTCGGCGGCGATGCCGTCGGCGAGCCGGTCACGGGTGCGCGGGCGCAGCTCGGGCGGGAGCGCCTGCCAGGTGTAGGTCTCCACTTCGAGGTGGTGGGTCAGCGGGGCGGGCCCGCCGACGAGACGGGCCAGGGCGTCGGTGAGCACCGGGAGGGTGGAGGTGAGCGGGGGCTCGGGCGGTGCGTGCAGGGGCACGTGGAAGTGGGACCGCCAGGGCGCGGTGTCCGCGAGCCCGCCCGCGAGCGCCTGGTCGAGGTCGTCGGTGCCGGTGACGCCGCCCTCGGGGGCCCGGGTGCGGGTCTGGTGGAGGAAGCGGGGCTCGGCGAAGGCCGCGAGGGCCTCCCGTACGGCGGGCCGCCCCGGGTCCTCGGCGTGCAGCGCGGCGGACAGCTGCGCCTTGACGACCGGGACCCCGGCGGCGGTGAGCGCGTCTGTGGCCGTGTGCGGATCCTCGAACTGCGTCGCCAGGTGGCAGGTGTCCAGGCAGACGCCGACGCGGTCCGGGGGCGGGCCGCCGGGCGCGGTCAGCGCCTCGATGGCCTGCGCGGTGGTCTCCACCGTGCAGCCGGGCTCGGGCTCCAGGCCGATGCGGACGGACCGGCCGGTGAGCTCCTGGATGGCGTCGAGCCGCTGGGCGAGGGCGGTCAGGTGGCGCCGGGCGGCGCGGGCGGCGTCGGCGTCGAAGGGGGTGCGCCAGGCGAGCGGCAGGGTGGAGACGGAGCCGTCGGTGATGTCGTCGGGGAGCAGCGCGGCCAGCAGCCGGGCCAGATGGGTGGTGTGCTCCAGCCGCTCCGGATCGGTCCAGTCGGGCTTGTAGACGCGGTACTTGACCTCCTGGGCGCCGAACCCCTCGTACGGGAAGCCGTTGAGGGTGACCACCTCCAGGCCGCGGGTGTCCAGCGCGGTGCGCAGCCTGCGCAGTTCGGCGGGGTCGGAGCTCAGCGTGCGGGCGGCGTCGCGGGCCAGCCACAGGCCGATGCCGAGCCGGTCGCGGCCGAGGCGGCGGCGCACCGGTTCGCAGTGCAGCCGGAGCTGCTCCACGACGCCGTCGAGGTCTTCGGCGGGGTGGACATTGGTGCAGTAGGCGAGGTGGACGGTGGAGCCGTCGGGGTGGCGGAAGCGCATGGGGTCCTCCTCACCGTTCCGTCGGCGCGGCGGCCGGGGCGCCGCCGCCGCGCAGGATGGAGTTGCCCTCGTGGGTGGCGGTGGCCGCGGTCTCCTCGGCGTCGAGGTCCAGGTCCAGACGGCCACTGAGCCCGTAGAACGCGACCGGGTTGCGCCACAGCACCAGGTCGACGTCGTCCTCGGTGAAGCCCTCGGCACGCATCAGGTCGCCGACCTTGCGGGTCTTGAGCGGGTCGCTCCTCCCCCAGTCGGCGGCGGAGTTGACCAGGACCTTCTCGGGCCCGTACGCGCGCAGGATCGCGACCATCCGCTCCTCGTCCATCTTGGTGTCGGGGTAGACGGAGAAGCCCAGCCAGCAGCCGCTGTCCTTGGCCTCCTTGACGGTGGTCTCGTTGAGGTGGTCCACGAGGACGCGGTCCGGGGGCAGCGCGGACTCGCCGACGACGTCGAGGGTGCGGCGCAGCCCGGCCAGCTTGTCGCGGTGCGGGGTGTGGACGAGGGCGGGCAGCCCGTGGTCGGCGGCGAGCTGCAACTGGGTGGCCAGCGCGGTGTCCTCGGCGGGGGTCATCGAGTCGTAGCCGATCTCGCCCACGGCCACGACGCCGTCCTTGACGAGATAGCGCGGCAGCTCGTCCAGGACGGGGGCGCAGCGCGGGTCGTTGGCCTCCTTGGGGTTGAGCGCGAGGGTGCAGTGGTGGGCGATGCCGTGCTGGGCGGCCCGGAAGGGCTCCCAGCCGAGGAGGGAGTCGAAGTAGTCGTAGAAGCTGGCGGGCGAGGTGCGGGGCTGCCCGAGCCAGAAGGACGGCTCGACGAGGGCGCGCACCCCCGCGGCGTACATGGCCTCGTAGTCGTCGGTGGTGCGGGAGGTCATATGGATGTGGGGATCGAAGATGCGCATCAGGACTCCTCGCGGGTCAGGGCGCGGGGCGCGCCGGGCAGGGCGCGGGTCATGGCCAGGACGCGGTCGAGATCGCCGGGCACGGGGCGCCCGGCGGCGGTGCGCTCACGGGCGTAGTCGCCGAGCATGCGGCCCAGCTCGCCGTCCCCGCGCGCCCGCCGCTCCCAGTCGGCCACGGCGGTGAGCGGCACGCCCGTGAACAGGCACTTGAGCACGGCCTGCCGCCAGCTGTGCGGCGAGAGGTGCCGAGCGGCGTACGGCCCGACGGCGGCGGCCACGAGCCGGGTGTCGTTGGTCCGCAGGGCGTCCTCGACGAGCGGTACGGCATCGGGCCCGGCGAAGAGCCCGAGATGCGGAAGCGCCCGCAGCACGGCCCGGCGCTCAGCGCCCGTGCCGTGCGCGTACAGCCGCGCGACGGTGGGCGCGTCCGCGCGCGCGGCGTGGAGGATGAGGACGCGGGCGGCGTCGGGGAGGTCGTGGGGGGCGAGGTCGTCGGCGGTGGCGGGTTGGGGGGTGCGGTCGTCGGCGGCGGCGGGCCGGGAGGTGAGGCCGTCCGCGGCGCGTTGGGAGGTGCGGTCGTCCGCGGCACGTTGGGGGGCGAGGCCGTCGGCGGTGGGTTGGGGGGCGAGGCCGTCCGCGGCGGGTTGGGGGGCGAGGCCGTCCGCGGTGGGTTGGGGGGTGAGGCCGTCCGCGGCGGGCCGGGGGGTACGGCCGTCCGCGGCGGGTTGCGGGGTGCGGACGTCCGCGGTGGGTTGCGGGGTGAGGCCGTCCGCGGCGCGTTGGGGGGTACGGCCGTCCGCGGCGGGCCGGGGGGTGCGGTCGTCCGCGGTGGATTGCGGGGTGCGGCCGTCCGCGGTGGCGGGTTGGGAGGTGCGGACTTCCGCGGCGGGCCGCGGGGGGCGGACGTGGCGGGCCGCGGAGGCGAAGTCCAGCTCCCAGCGGGCGGGGCCGGGTGCGTCCGGGCGCGGTCCGGATGTCGCCGCGTCCGTCAGGGCGCCGTCCAGCCAGGCGCGGCCCGCCTCGTCCAGCCGCCGCTCCACCGCCGCGCGGAGCTCGGTCACGGTCAGCATCGGACGCCTCCCTCGCTCGCGGCCCGTTCGGCGTCCTTGAGGAACCGCAAGGACGCGCGGGCCAGTTCGGGACCGGCGTGGGAGTGGCGGGGCAGCTCGACGCCGACGAGACCCCGGTACCCCGCCGCGCGCAGCGCCTCCAGGACCGGCGGGAAGTCGATCTCCCCCTCGCCGAACGGCAGATGCTCATGCACCCCGCGCCGCATGTCCTCGATCTGCACATGCCGCACCCAGGGCGCCGCCCCGCGGACGCACTCGGCGGGCGGGTCGGGTTCCAGGCACTGGCAGTGGCCGATGTCGAGGGTGAGCCCGAGGGCGGCCGGATCGCCGAGCGCCGTGCGCAGCCGGTGGAACCCGGCGAGGTCGGCGAGGAGATGCCCCGGCTCCGGCTCGATCGCGAGGGAGACGCCCACCGCCGCGGCGGCCACGACCACCGGCCCGAGGGCGTCCGCCAGCCGCCGCCACGCCGTCTCCGCGGACTCACCGGGCGGCAGCGCCCCGCTGAAGCAGTGCACGGCCAGGGCCCCGAGGTCGGCAGCCACCCGCACGGCCCGCAGCAGCAGATCGACCCGGGCGCCACGGGCCTCGGGGTCCGGGTCGAGCAGGGTGGGGTGGTGCTTGCGCCGGGCGTCGAGCACATACCGGGCACCGGTCTCGATCGCGACGCCGAGGCCGAGCCGCTCGAGGTCACGGGCGACGCGGCGGGTGCGGGCGGCGAGGTCCGGGGCGAGCGGGTCGAGGTGCATATGGTCGAGGGTCAGCGAGACGCCGTCGTAGCCGAGGTCGGCGAGGAGGGCGAGGGCGTCGCTCAGCCGGAGGTCGGTCAGACCGTTGGTGCCGTAGGCGAAGCGCAGGGATTCCGGGGTGGGGCGGCCGGGGTCGCCGGTGCGGCTCATGTCGCGCTGACCTTTCTCGACAGCCGTCGGGCGACGGGCATGAGCGCGAGCAGCCCCGCGGCCGTACGGTGCGCCCCGGCGCGGGAGGCGAGCACGGCCTGAAGCGGGATCATCGCGCGGATGCCGCTGCCGACGGCACGCTGGAGGAGGTACGGGGACGGATTGAGCGCGGCATGCGCCAACGGCCGGGCGACCGTGGCCACGTACCCGCCCGCGAGGGCGACCCCGGCCACGGCCGCGACGAGCCGCCTCGCCGGACCGCCACGGCGTAGCCCCGTGCGCGAGAGCCCCCTGGCGAGTGCGGCGATGGCACCACCGGCGGCCGCGCCACCCGCCAGAGCACCACCGGCAGCCGCGCCACCCACCGGAGCGCCGCTGGTGGCTCCGTTCACCACCGCGACCGGCGCGCCGTGGCCCATCCCAGGGCCGCGCCCCGCGGCGGGGGTCGGGTGTCTGGTCGTGGCCCAGGCGATCGCCGCTCCCGTCGCGAGGGCGCCGAGGGGGGCCGTCGAGGAGCCGCCGGTCGCCTCGCGGCGGGAGACCGTGGTCACCGCGAGGGTGTGGGCGCCCAGGAGGGCGGCCGGGCGGAGGGCCGGGCGGAGGTGCCCGGCGGAGGCCGTGGCGCCGAGGAGGAGGTCAAGCGCGCGGGCGGCGGCCATGGTCGGCGGGCCCGCGGGCGTGTTCTTCAGCCCCAGGTCGTACGCCCACACCGTGCCGGCCAGGGCCGTCGCCGTGGCCAGGGCCGGGCGGCCCGCGGCGGCGGCGCAGAGCAGCCCGGCGGCGGTCAGCCCGGTCGCGGCGGTCAGCGCCGCTCCCGGGGCGATACGGCCCGACGGCAGCGGGCGGCCGGGGCGTTCCACGGCGTCGATGTCCCGGTCCGCCCAGTCGTTGAGCGCCATGCCCGCCTCGTACAGGCACAGCGACGCGCAGACCGCGAGCGCCGTGCCCCGGTTGGGGCCGCGCCGGGCCGCGGCCGCGCCCGCCAGGGCGTCACCTGGCACGGTGAACAGGGCGGAGATTCTTAGGAGTTCGGCCCAGTCGCCCCACGTCCCCCACGTGCTCGTGGCCCCCGTCACGACCGGCCCCGCAGCCGCCCGGCGAAGCCGATGAGCGCCGCGTACTGGTCGGCGAGGGCGGCCGGGCCGCCGTCCGGGTCCTTGAAGTAGAAGCCGAGTTCGGGGAGCGGTCCGGTGAGGCCGGCCTCATGGGCGCGGGCGGTCAGCCGGGCCAGATCGAGGACGAGCGGCGCGGCAAGGGCCGAGTCGCAGCCCTGCCAGATGGTCTGGAGGATCATCCGCGAGCCGAGGAAGCCCTCGAAGGAGACGTGGTCCCAGGCGGTCTTCCAGTCGCCGAGCGCGGGCACGTTGTCGATGTGCAGCTCGCCGTCGGGGAGTTCGCCGAGGGTGTCGGAGAGTACCCGTGCCTTGCCCGCGTTCTTGGCCGCCGCGGCGCCCGGGTCGGCGAGCGCGGCGCCGTCGCCGCCGCCGAGGAGGTTCGTACCGGACCAGCTCCGCACGGCCAGCGCCCGCTGGGCGAACATCGGCGCGAGGACCGACCGCAGCAGCGTCTGCCCGGTCTTGCCGTCGCGCCCCGCGTACGGCAGCCCGGAGCGCTCGGCCCGCTCGCGCAGACGGGGGTGGTGGAGCCCGGTGGAGGGCGTGAAGTTGACGTACGGGCATCCGGCGCGCAGCGCGGCGGCCGCGTAGAGCGAGCTGGGCGGCAGCGTCCCGGCGTCCTCCGGGGCCGCCTCGGTGGAGGCGACGTTGACGACGACGGCGCGGGCGAGGTCGTGCGTGCGGATGAACTCGGTGAGGTCGGCCGCGAACGCCGCGATCAGCTCCTCCTCGCCACGGCCGTCGCCGGGCTGTGGCCCGCCCGGGCGTACGGCCCCGTCGGCGGCGGCGAGTTCGCCGCGTACGGCAGCGGGCAGCCCGTGCGGCAGCACCCCGTCGGCGGCCAGCGCCTCGGCCCGCTTGGGCAGCGGGGTGGCGGCGGTGTCATGGCCGCCGAAGACGAGGTCGGCGAGCGCGGGCAGGCCGCTGTCCGCGAACGCCTCGGTCTCGGTGACCATTCCGGTCGGCGGCTGAAGCCCCCCGGCGACGGCGGCGCAGCCCGCCACGGCGGTGGTGGCGACGGAACCGCGAGCGCCGATGAGCCAGACCCCCGTACGGGGTGCGCCGCGGAGTGGGGTGATGTCGTCGGGACGGGTGGTCACTGGCTGCCTCCCGGGGGATGGGCGTGGGTTGCGCAGGTGGTTCGGGGTGGCGCGGATCCGCGTCGGTGGCACCGGTTCGGTCGTGGCGCGGGGGTGGTGGCGCCGGTTCGGTCGTGGCGCGGGGGGTGGAGTTGGCCGGGCGGACGTGGCGCGGGGGTGGTGCGGTCGGGCTGTCGCGACGCGGGGGTGGTGGCGCCGGTTCGGGCGTGGCGCGGGGTGGAGTTGGCCGGGCGGGCATGGCGCAAGGGTGATGTGGTCGGGCGGACGTGGCCGAGGCCGCCCCGCGCCCGGGAGTCGGGGCCGGGGCGGGGCGGCCGGAGCCGCCGGGCGGGTGGCCCGGGGCCGTCAGGGTTACGGCGCTGGACAGGTGGTGGGGGTGGCGGCGGGAGGAGGCGGCGTACTCCTGCCCGCCGCCACGCCGTCCCCACGGCTCCCCTCGGGCCGTCGGGACGGCGGACCGGGGGTCCTAGCCGCCGTGGTGGTGCTGGTGGTGGCCGCTGCCCTTCGCCGGCAGGTCCTTGACGCGGATGTTGCGGAAGGAGACCTCGTCCCCCTCCCCGTGGTTCTGGATGCCGACGTAGCCCTGGAGCAGGCTGCGCGCCGGGTCCCGGTTGGTGAAGTCGTTGATCTTCACGCCGTTGAGCCAGATCCGCAGCCGCTCGCCCTGCACCCGGATCTCGTACGTGTTCCACTCTCCCGGCGGGTTCAGCGCCGCGTCCCGCTTGGCGAGGTCCGCGGACTGGAAGCCGTAGACCGAACCGGTGGTGTGATCGGGGGTGTCGGTGGCGTCGATCTGCACCTCATAGCCGTTGTTGACCGCCGACCAGGGGTCGTCGGAGGCCGGGAAGCCGACGAAGACACCGGAGTTGTCGTCGCCCGCCATCTTCCAGTCCAGCTTGAGCGAGTACGAGCGCAGTTCGCGCGCCTCGTACCAGAGCATCCCCATGCCGCCCGTCGAGCTGAGGGTCCCGGACGCGGTGTCGAGGGTGAAGCTCCCCGGGCCCGCCTGCTTCCAGCCGTCCGTCGAGGTGCCGTCGAAGAGCGGGCGGTAGCCCTGCTCGGGGCGGCAGTCGGCGTGTGCGGCGCCGGTGGCGTAGCGGATGCCGCCGAGCAGGTGCTGCCGGAAGGCGGGGTCGGCGTAGGACTCCTTGGTGTGGCCGAAGCCGGTGTAGAAGGCGCGGCCGCCCCGGTACTCCTGGCACCACGAGATGGGGTGGTCCTCGCCCATCGCGCCGCCCTGGTACGAGGATTCGTCGAGCGTGGCGAGGACCCGCACCCGCTCCCTGGGGTTGGTGCGGTAGTTGTACCACTCATCCGTCCGCTCCCACGTCGGCGCCAGATGCGCGGTCGCGGGGTTGGCCCGGTCCTCGACGTTCACGGTGGCCCGCTGGATCGCGGGGTGGGACTGGAAGTACGCCCCGGCCAGGCCCCCGTAGAAGGGCCAGTCGTACTCGGTGTCGGCGGCCGCGTGGACGCCGACGTAGCCGCCGCCCGCCCGCACATAGCCCTCGAACGCGGACTGCTGGGCGGTGTCGAGGACGTCGCCGGTCGTGGAGAGGAAGACGACGGCGTCGTAGCGGGCGAGGTTGTCGGGGGTGAAGGCCGCGCCGTCCTCGGTGGCGTCCACGGCGAAGCCGCTCTGGGCGCCGAGTTCCTTGATGGCGGCGATGCCGTCGGGGATCGAGTCGTGGCGGAAGCCGGCCGTCTTGGAGAAGACCAGGACTCGGTCGTCGTCGGCGGCGCCGGAGGCGGCGGCCCCGGACGCGGCGGCGGGCAGGGCCGTCAGGGCGAGCAGCAGCGTGGCCCCGACGGCGGCGAGCCGCGCCCCACGCCGGGAGCGGTTTCCGGAGCGGTTTCCGGAGCGGCTTCCGGAGCGGGTTCCGGAACCGAGTCCGGAGCCGGATCCGAAGCCGGGCCCGGAGCCGGGTCTGGGGGGCGGAGAGGTGTGCGGAGAGGTGTGCGGGTGCATATCCGTCGTGCTCCTTCCTCCCGGGCCGGGGGCGGCGGCCGCGTACGGCCGCCGCCCCGGGCCCCGGGCGTCAGCCGGTGCCGATCGTGAAGTCGTCCACGTCGAAGAGCGCTCCCGCACCGCCCTTGAAGACGAGCGACAGCGTGGTGGTACCGGTCGGGGGCTTCGTCAGCGTCGTCTTGACGTCCTGGAAGGTCTCCCAGTCGCCGGTCACCGGCACGGTGACGGTGCCGAGCAGCCGTCCGGTCGAGGAGCCGCTGCGGATCTCCAGCGTGCCGCCGGCGCCCGCCGATGAGACCCGTGCGGTGAAGTCCTTGGCGTTGCCCAGCGCATACGGGGTGAAGGAGATCCAGTCCCCGTTCTCGATGTTGCCGACCGTCTTGCCGCCGTTGGCCGGGGTGTGGTTGATCACCGAGACGCCCTGGCTCTTCCCGTAGTGCTCGGCCTGGCGGTGCTTGGGCTGGACGATGGACTGGTCGTGGGTGGTCAGCGGCGGCTGGCCGCCCCCGCCGCCGTCGGTGTACTCGGCGTCGAAGACCCCGAAGATGTTGGCGTTGGGGTCGTGCTCACCGTCGGCGTTGGTCTTGATGGTGCCGGAGCAGCCGTTCGCCGTGGTCACGGGGTGGCCGTGGCTGTCGTGGCCGAGGATGTAGGTGACCTTGACCTTGGCGCAGTCGACGGTGCCGTCCTCGGGGTCGGTCACCTTCACCTTGAACGGGACCTCGTCACCGAAGGCGAACAGCTGGCCGTCGGCGGGCAGTTGCAGCGTCACCTTGGGCGCGGTGTTGCCCACCGTGAGGTGCACATTGGCGCTGGCGGTGCGGCCGGTGGGGTCCTTGACGGTGAGGGTCGCGGTGAAGGTGCCGTTCTTCCGGTACGTGTGGGTGGGGTTGGCGGCGGCGGAGGTCGTGCCGTCGCCGAAGTCCCAGTTGTAGGCGAGGGTGTCGCCGTCGGCGTCCGAGGTGCCCGCCGAGGAGAAGGCGACCTTCATGGGCGCCTTGCCGGAGGTGCGGTCGGCGCTCGCCTCGGCGATGGGCGAGTGGCCGTCGGTGGCGTTCTCGATCCGGTAGAGCGCGGAGTGCTCGTCGCCGTTGAAGTAGCCGAGGCCGTAGTCGAGGACGTACAGCGCGCCGTCCGGGCCGAAGGCCGTGTCCATGACCTGGGTGCCGGACCACGGGAAGTCGTTGATCTTCTGCACGGCCCCGTCGGCGCCCTGCTCGATCCGCTTGATCCACTGGCGGCCGAACTCCCCCGCGAAGAAGTTCCCGTTGTAGGACTCGGGGAACTTCACCGGGGAGTCGAGCGAGGCGTCATAGCGGTAGACGGGCCCGGCCATCGGGGACTCGGAGCCGGAGCCGAACTCGGGCACGGAGTCGTTGTCGTACGGGATCCAGGCGGGCTGCGCGGGCGGCAGATCGGTGAGCCCGGTGTTGTACCGCGAGGTGTTCTTGGGCGCGGCGCAGTCGAACGCCGGGCCGGAGGTGCCGGTGGCGAAGTCGTAGTCGCGGTACGGCTTGTTGTCGGCGATGCAGTACGGCCAGCCGTAGTTGCCGGGCTTGGTCACCCGGGCGAACTCGACGGCGCCGCCCGGTCCGCGCTCGGGGTTGGCGGCTCCGGCGTCCGGTCCGTAGTCGCCGACGTAGACCGTGCCGGTCGGCTTGTCCACGCTGATCCGGAAGGGGTTGCGGAAGCCCATCGCGTAGATCTCGGGCCGGGTCTTCTCGGTGCCGGGCGCGAAGAGGTTGCCGTCCGGGATGGTGTACGAGCCGTCGTCGGCCACCTTGATGCGGAGGACCTTGCCGCGCAGGTCGTTGCTGTTGCCCGCGGAGCGCCGGGCGTCATAGGCGGGGTTGCGGTTCTCCCGCTCGTCGATGGGGGTGAAGCCGTCGGAGGCGAACGGGTTGCTGTCGTCGCCGGTGGACAGATACAGGTTGCCGTCCGCGTCGAAGTCGATGTCCCCGCCGACGTGGCAGCAGATGCCGCGGGACGCCGGGACGTCCAGGACCTTCTTCTCGCTGCCGGTGTTCAGGGTGCCGTCGGCGTTGAGGGTGAACCGGGAGAGGCGGTTGACGCCGTCGAACTTGGCGAAGTCGGCGGCCGTGCCCTCGTTGGGAGCGTCACCGGCGGGGGTGTCGAGCGGGGGTGCGTAGTAGAGGTAGATGGCGCGGTTGTCGGCGAAGCCGGGGTCGATGCCGACGCCCTGGAGCCCTTCTTCGTCGTGCGAGTAGACGGGCAGCCTGCCGGACACCTTGGTCTCGCCCGTGGCGTCGGTCAGCCACAGGGTGCCGTCGCGCGAGGTGTGCAGCACGGAGCGGTCGGGGAGCACGGCGAGCGTCATGGGCTCACCGGTCTCCTCCACGCCCTTGGCGAGGGTGACCTGCTGGAACTGCTCGGCTGCCGGGGCCGGTTGGTCCGCTTGTTCCGCGCCCGCCTGGGGTGCGGTGAACGCGAGCCCCGCGCCGACGAGCAGTGCGCTCGTGACGAGCGCGAGGGGTCCGCGCAGTCGAAGCCTTTTCCTGTGCACGCTGATCCTCCGTGGAAAGAGGGGGGGTACGGGCGGGCCGTCAGGCCGCCGTGACTGGCACAGGCGCGCGCCGTCGCGCCGGGATGACCGGTCCGGGGCGAGGGGCCCCTGGGTGACCGGTACATCTCAAGGACCGTAGCGGGGTTTGTCCGGTCCGGAAACCCCTTTGACACAAAACAGGTACCGCTTCATCCACGGGCAGGACAAAGCTGGGTGGGGGCGCGGTGCGCGGTCCCCCACCCAGGGGCCCTTGGGCGGGTCCTCGATGCCCGGACGGGCCGGGCTACTTGTCCCCGCCGCCGAAGGCCGCGTCGAACGACGCCGTCGGCGGGTCGAAGTCGAAGTGCTTCAGGCGGGCCAGCGCCTCCGGGGCGCCGGTGAGCCGGTCCATCCCGGCGTCCTCCCACTCGACCGACACCGGACCGTCGTAGCCGATCGAGCGCAGCATCCGGAACACGTCCTCCCACGGCACATCGCCATGGCCCGCGGAGACGAAGTCCCAGCCGCGGCGGGGATCGCCCCAGGGCAGATGGGAGCCGAGGCGGCCGTTGCGGCCGTCCAGCCGCTTCCGGGCCTCCTTGCAGTCCACGTGGTAGATCCGGTCCCGGAAGTCCCACAGGAAGCCGACCGGGTCCAGGTCCTGCCAGACGAAGTGGCTGGGGTCGAAGTTGAGCCCGAAGGCGGGGCGGTGGCCGACGGCCTCCAGCGCCTGGTGGGTGGTCCAGTAGTCGTAGGCGATCTCGCTGGGGTGCACCTCGTGGGCGAAGCGCACGCCCTCGGCGTCGAAGACGTCCAGGACCGGGTTCCAGCGCTCGGCGAAGTCCTCGTAGCCCCGCTCGATCATCCCCGGCACCACCGGCGGGAACATCGCCACCAGATGCCAGATGGAGGAGCCGGTGAAGCCGATGACGGTGCGCACCCCGAAGGCGGCAGCGGCGCGCGCGGTGTCGGCCATCTCGGCGGCGGCCCGCCGCCTTACGCCCTCCGCCTCGCCGTCGCCCCAGATCCGGGCGGGCAGGATGGCCTTGTGGCGCTCGTCGATGGGCGAGTCGCACACGGCCTGGCCGACCAGGTGGTTGGAGATGGCCCAGCACTTGAGGCCGTACTTCTCCAGCAGCTCGCGCCGCCCGTCCAGATAGCCGGACTCGCCGAGCGCCCGGTCCACCTCGAAGTGATCGCCCCAGCAGGCGAGTTCCAGTCCGTCGTAGCCGAAGTCACGGGCCAGCCGGCAGACCTCCTCCAGGGGAAGGTCGGCCCACTGGCCGGTGAAGAGCGTGAAGGGTCTGGGCATTCCGGGCCTCCTCCTCAGACGGGTACGGGGGTGTAGACGCAGTTCTTCTCCGCGCTCTCCTCCACGGCTGCCAGCACCCGCTGCACCTGGAGCCCGTCCTCGAAGGACGGCTCGGGGCCGGTGCCGTCGGCGATCGCGAGCACCATGTCCCGCGCCTGGTGGACGAAGGTGTGCTCATAGCCGAGGGCGTGGCCCGGCGGCCACCACCCCTCGAGGTAGGGGTGCTCGGGTTCGGTCACCAGGATCCGGCGGAAGCCGGAGTCGACCGCGGGCTCGGTGTGGTCGTGGAAGGACAGCTCATTGAGGCGTTCCAGATCGAAGGCGAGCGAACCGCGATCGCCGTTGAGCTCGATCCTGAGCGAGTTCTTACGGCCCGCGGCGAACCGGCTGGCCTCGAACGACGCCACCGCACCGGAGCCGAACCGCCCGGTGAACAGCGCCGCGTCATCGACCGTCACCGGCCCGCGCGCCGCCCCGCCCGCCCCGGAGCCGCCGAGCCCGGCCACCGCGCCGGCCGGCAGCGGCCGCTCCCGGATGAACGTCTCGGTGAGCGCCGAGACGCCGACCAGCCGCTCCCCGGCCAGATGCTGCGCCAGGTCGACGATGTGCGAGCCCAGGTCGCCCAGGGCGCCGGAGCCCGCGTACTCCCGCCGCAGCCGCCACACCAGGGGGAACTCCGGATCCACGATCCAGTCCTGGAGATAGGTGACCCGCACATGCCGCAGCATGCCGATCCGCCCGTCCGCCACCATCCGGCGGGCGTACGCGATCGCGGGCGCGCGGCGGTAGTTGAAGCCCACCATCGCCACCTGGCCGCGCTCCCGCGCCCGCCGCGCCGCCTCCACCATGGCCTCCGCCTCGGCCACGGAGTTGGCGAGCGGCTTCTCGCACAGCACGTGCTTGCCCGCCTCCAGGGCCGCGATGGCGATCTCGGCATGGCTGTCGCCGGGGGTGCAGACGTCGACCACCTGCACATCGTCCCGGGCGATCAGCGCCCGCCAGTCGGTTTCGGCGGCGGCCCAGCCGTGCCGGTCCGCGGCGGCCCGTACGGCGTCCGCGTCGCGCCCGCAGACGGCGGACATCGCGGGGCGGGCGGGGAGGTCGAAGACACGGCCGACGGTGCGCCAGCCCTGGGAGTGGGCGGCGCCCATGAAGGCGTAGCCGACCATGCCGACGCCGAGTGTCTTCGCTTCAGGATTTTCCATGGGACTCCTTCTGACGATCGCAAACCGACGCGAGGTGGGGGGTCTGGCCCTCAACAGGGCTCAGCTGAATCCCGTGGGGAGGTATTCGTCCACGTTGTCCTTGGTGACGACGGCGGAGTAGAGGGTGAGAGAAGCCGGGATCTCCAGCTCCGCGAGGCCGCCGACGCCCTTGCCCTGGCCCAGCGCGCGGGCCAGGTCGATGGCGGAGGCGGCCATGGTGGGCGGGTAGAGCACGGTGGCCTTCAGCACGCTGTTGTCGGCCTTGATGGCGTCCATGGCGTGCTTGGCGCCCGCGCCGCCGACCATGAGGAAGTCATCGCGCCCGGCCTGCTTGATGGCGCGCTCGGCGCCCACGCCCTGGTCGTCGTCGTGGTTCCACAGGGCGTCGAAGTCGGAGTGGGCCTGGAGCAGCTGGGCCATCTTCGCCTGGCCCGACTCGACCGTGAACTCCGCGGCCTGGCGGCCGACCTTCTTGATGTTGGGGTAGTTCTTCAGGGCGTCGTTGAAGCCCTCGGTGCGCTGCCGGGTCAGCTCCAGGTTGTCGATCCCCGCCAACTCGATCACCTTGGCGTTCTTCTTGCCCTTGAGCTGCTCGCCGATATAGCGCCCGGCGTTGAGACCCATGCCGTAGTTGTCGCCGCCGATCCAGCAGCGGTACGCCTGCGGCGAGGCGAAGATCCGGTCGAGGTTGACCACCGGGATGCCCGCCCGCATGGCCTTGAGCCCGACCTGGGTGAGCGCCTTGCCGTCGGCGGGCAGGATGACCAGGACGTCGACCTTCTTGTTGATGAGGGTCTCGATCTGGCCGATCTGCTGGGCGGTGTCGTTGGAGCCCTCGGTGGCCTCCAGGGTGACGTCCTTGTACTCCTTGGCGCGCCGCTTGGCCTGCTCGTTGATGGCGTTGAGCCAGCCGTGGTCGGCCTGCGGCCCGGCGAAGCCGATGGTGACCGCCTTACCGGGCTTGTCATTGGCCGTGTTCGCGGCCTGCTTGGCGTTGTCGCCGTCGTCGTTGTTCTCGTTGCTGGTGCACCCGGCGGCGAACAGCGCGCCCGCCGCGGCGGTGCCCAGGAGGAGGTTTCTGCGACTGGTGGCGGAGGAGGAGCTCTTGGCATACCTCATGGCGTCGAACGACCCTTCTGTACCAGGACGGCGGCGACGATGATCGCGCCCTTGGCGATCTGCTGGACATCGCTCTGAAGGTTGTTCAGGGCGAACAGATTGGTGATGGTGGTGAAGACGAGGACGCCGAGGACGGAGCCGGTGATGGTGCCGCGGCCGCCGCTGAGCAGCGTGCCGCCGATGATCGCGGCGGCGATGGCGTCGAGTTCGTAGAGGTTGCCGTTGGTGTTCTGGCCCGAGCCGGTGAGGACGACCAGCATGAAGGCGGCGACACCACAGCACAGCCCGGAGAGCAGATACAGCAGCAGCCGCTGCCGTTTGACGTCGATGCCCGCGAGCCGGGCCGCCTCCGCGTTGCCGCCGATGGCGACCGTGCGCCGACCGAAGGTGGTGCGGTTGAGCACCAGCCAGCCCACCACGGTGACGGCGGCGAAGATCATCACCAGCGGTGGTGTGCCGAGGACGTAGGCGTCCGGGAGCCCGAGGTCCAGGACCTGGTCGACGGTGACGACCTGGGTCTTGCCGTCGCTGATGTGGAGGGCGAGGCCGCGGGCGGAGGCGAGCATCGCGAGGGTGGCGATGAACGGGACCATCCCGCCGTACGCGATGAGCACCCCGTTGACCAGTCCGCAGCCGAGCCCCACCAGGACCGCGCACAGCAGGATGCCGCCGAGCCCGTAGTCCTGGGTGGCGAGCGTGGTGGCCCACACCGAGGCGAGCGCGACGATCGCGCCGACCGACAGATCGATGCCGCCGCTGGTGATGACGAAGGTCACGCCGACGGTGACGACACCGATGACGGACGCCTGGGTGAGCACGAGCTGGAGGTTGTCGGTGCTGAGGAACTCATCGGGCTTGGTGATGCCGCCGACGGCGACCAGCACCGCCAGCACCCCGAGGAGCGAGAGGTTGCGCAGGTCGGCCAGGCGCCGCAGCCTGCTCAGCGGATCGGTGTCGGTACGGCCGGCCGGCGGTTTGCCGACCGGACCGGCCGTCAGCGTGGCGCCCGCGCCCGGTACCGGGGCGGGGTCGGCCGGAGGCGGCGACGCCGGCCTGCTCCCGGGTGAATTCACGACGGGCTCCCTTCCATGACGAGATCGAGGACGCGGTGCTCGTCCAGCTCCCGCGCGGGCGCCGTATGGACGACGCGGCCCTCGCGGAGCACCAGCACCCGGTCGGCGAGGCCCAGGACTTCGGGCAGTTCGCTGGAGACGAGAAGGACGGCCATGCCGTCGTCGGCGAGTCGGCGGATCACCGCGTACAGCTCGGCGCGGGCGCCGACGTCCACCCCGCGCGTCGGCTCGTCCAGCAGCAGCACCCGGCAGCCGCGCAGCAGCCAGCGGGCCAGTACGGCCTTCTGCTGATTGCCGCCGGATAGGGTGCGCACCGGCCGCTCCGGGTCGTCGGGGTGCAGCGACAGATCGCGGACGCAGCGGCGGGCCGCCGCCCGCTCCGCGCCGCGGTCCACCCATCCGGCGCGGGAGAAGCGGGTCAGCGAGGAGACCGAGACATTGCGGGTGACGGACTCCAGCATCAGCAGCGCCTGCGCCTTGCGCTCCTCGGGGGCGAGACCGAGCCCGGCGCGCACGGCGGCGGTCACGCTGCCGGGGCGCAGCGGGCGGCCGTCCACCACGACCCGGCCCGAGGTGGGGCGGCGGGCGCCGTAGACGGTCTCCAGGATCTCGGACCGCCCGGAGCCCACGAGTCCGGCCAGCCCGACGATCTCGCCGGGCGCCACCTCGAGGTCGATCGGCTCGAACTCCCCCGCCCGGCCCAGGTTCTCCAGCCGCAGCACGGGCGTGGCGGTGGCGACCGGAGGCGCCGTGGTGCGGCGCGGGAACGCGTACTCCACGTCCCGGCCCGTCATCAGCGCCACGACCTCGCGGGTCGGGGTGGTGCGCGCGGGCAGCCCGCGGGCCGCGGCGCGGCCGTCCTTGAGCACGGTGACGCGGTCGCCGATCCGGCGGATCTCCTCCAGCCGGTGCGAGATGTAGACGACGGCGACCCCGGCGGCGGTGAGATCGCCGACGATGCGGAAGAGGTTGTCGACCTCGTCGGGGTCGAGGGCCGCGGACGGCTCGTCCATCACGATCAACTGAACGTCGTGGGAGAGCGCGCGGGCCATCGAAACGATCTGCTGCCCGGCCGCGGACAGGTCCCCCACCAGCCGCCCCGGGTCGATCTCGGGGTGCCCGAGCCGGGTGAGGAGGGCGGCGGTGGCGGTGCGGGCCGCGCGGGAGCGGACGAAACCGCCGGTGGCCATCTCATGGCCGAGGAAGACGTTCTCGGCCACGGACAGCCCCTCCACCAGGTCGAGTTCCTGGTAGATGGTGGCGATGCCGAGGCGCATGGCGGCGATGGGCGATTTGAGGGTGACCGGTTCGCCACGCCAGAGGATCTCGCCGCTGTCGGGCTGATGCGCCCCGGCGACCACCTTGATGAGGGTGGACTTGCCCGCGCCGTTCTGGCCGAGCAGACAGTGCACCTCGCCCGCTTCGACATCGAGGTCGACGCCGTCCAGGGCCCGTACGCCGGGGAAGGACTTGGTGATCGCGGACATGGTGAGGAGTGGGCGCGGGTCGGGTGGTGCCGGTGCCATGGCGGGCCTCCTCGGCGGGGTCGCTCGATGCGGTGCTGTCGCTCGTATGCGGTGCTGTCGCTCGTATGCGGTGCGGGTCGCTTGGGCGTGCGGGTGCGCGGGGGCGTGGCGGTGCCGTGATGGGGTGGCGGGGCGCGACGGGGTAGCGGCGCGGCCCGGTGGGGTCTGGTGCCGGGTGGTGTACGGCTCGGTGGTGCGGCTCGTGCCTCGACGTGGCGTACGCCGAGGGGCGGTGCGAAGCGTTGCGGTGCGGTGCGGTGCGGTGCGGTGCGGATGCCGTGCTGCTGCTGCGCTGTGCCGAGGTGCGGCCCGGCCGGGACCGGACGGGGTCAGGCGGTCAGGCGGTCATGCGGTGGTGGCCATCAGGCGGTCAGGCCGGTGAGAAGAGGTGGTCGCTGATCAGGCGGGCGGCGCCGGTGACCCCGGCGGCCGGGCCGAGTTCGCCCAGCACGATGGGGAGGTTGCCGGTGGCCAGGGGCAGGGACTGGCGGTAGACCTGGGTCCGTATGGCGGCGAGCAGCGTATGACCGAGCCCGGTGACACCGCCGCCGATGACCACCAGACCGGGGTTGAAGAAGCTGACGAGCCCGGCGATGACCTGGCCCGTACGGGTGCCGCCGTCCCTGATGAGGTCGAGCGCGGTCGCGTCGCCCGCCGAGGCCGCCGCGGCGACGTCGGTGGCGGCGAGGCTGCCCACTTCCTCCAGCCGGGCGGCGAGTTCGGCGGACCGGCCGTCGCGGGCGGCCTCCTCGGCGTCGCGGGCCAGCGCCGCGCCGCCGAAGTACGCCTCCAGACAGCCGTGGTTGCCGCAGGCGCAGGGGCGGCCGTCGGGTTCGGCCTGGATGTGGCCGATGTCGCCCGCGCTGCCCGTCGTACCGCGGTAGACCTCACCGCCGACGACGATCCCGCAGCCGATACCCGTGCCGATCTTCACGCAGAGGAAGTCCTTGACGGAACGGGCGACTCCCGCGTGCTGCTCCCCCATCGCCATGAGGTTCACATCGTTGTCGACCATGACCGGGCAGCCGAGTTCCTGGCTGAGCGCCTCCCGTACGGGGAAGCCGTCCCACCCCGGCATGATCGGCGGCGCCACGGGCACGCCCTCGGGGAACCGCACGGGGCCTGGCACTCCGATGCCCGCCCCGTCGAACCCCTCGGCCACCCCGGACGCCCGGAGCTTCGCGGCCATGTCCAGCACCTGCTCGAAGACCGCGACGGGCCCCTCGCGCACATCCATGGGCTGGTTGAGGTGGCCGAGAATCTCCAGTTCGGCATTGGTCACGGCGACGTCCACCGAGGTGGCGCCAATGTCCACGCCGAGCAGCCGCAGCCCGGGCGCGAGCCGGATGTTGTGCGAGCGCCGGCCGCCCCGCGAGGCCGCCAGCCCGTCCGCGACCACCAGCCCGGTCTCCAGCAGCCGGTCGATCTCCACGGCCAGCTTCGAACGCGACAGGTCGATCTCATCGCCCAGCTGAGCTCGGGAGTTGGGGCCGCCGTCGCGCAGCAGGCGAAGCAATCGCGCCTGATGCGCGTTGGCCGGTCGTGCCGTCATGCGCCTCACGCTGCCCCTCCCGCCGTCATCGGCATCCACGTGGCCGGGCTTTCACGGGGAACGTAGCAGCGGTTGTCGGGAGTGGGAAGAACTTGCGCCGCAATTGGCTCCGACTTTCTCCTGTCTCAGGACAAAGCCACGTCGCTTTCGCGACAGCGCGCCAGGGCGCCCGCCCAGGAGTCCATGCTCGGCGAAAGACTTCGGCCACTACGATCATCGCTCATGGAGATAGCGGCGTACATCGTGATCATGGCCCTCATCCTGCTGTATTCGCTGCTGGAGTCGAGGATTCAGAAGATCCAGCGCAGGGCGGACCGCATCGAGCGCAAGCTGGATCTGGTCCTCGACCATCTGGGCATCCAGGTGGCGGAGCCCGGCATGGAGCGGGTGATGGCCCTGGTGCGGCAGGGCAAGAAGATCGAGGCCATCAAGGTCTACCGGGAGCTCACCGACGCCGGTCTGAAGGAGGCCAAGGACGCGGTCGAGCGCATGGAGGTGGCTTGAAGGCCGCGGTGCCGGGCGGACCGGCGGACCGGCGAACCGGCGAACCGGGTCAGGGGCGCTCGCGGTCGTGGTAGGTGCGGCGGGTGTGTTCGGTGTGGGCGCGCATGACGGCCGTGGCGCCGTGTTCGTCGCCGGCGGCGATGGCCGCGATCAGCTCGCGGTGCTCGATCCAGGACTGCTTGCCGCGCTGGCGGGCGACCGGGGTGTAGTACCAGCGGACCCGGCGGTCCACCTGGGCGGCCAGTTCGGACAGGACCACGTTTCCGGCGAGCTCCATCACCTTGGCGTGGAATTCGGCGTTGGCCGCGACCGCGCCGTCCACATCGTCGTCCAGGACCGCGCGCTCGCCCTTCGCGCACAGGTCCTCCAGGGCGGCCACGCCGGTCTCGTCGGCCCCGGCTGCGGCCAACCGGGCGGCCTCGGCCTCGAGGAGCGTGCGCACCGTAAGGAGCTGATCGGCCTCCTCCTCGGTGGGCTCGTGGACGAACGCGCCCTGGGCGGGCCGCAGATCGACCCAGCCCTCGGTGTTGAGCCGCTGGAGGGCCTCGCGCACGGGCTGGCGGGAGACGCCGAGATGACCGGCGAGCTCGCTCTCCACGAGGTGCTGGCCGGGGCGGAGGGCGCGGGTGGTGATGAGTTCGAGCAGCGCCTCGTAGACGCGCTCGCGGAGTGGCCCGGGCCGCTCCAGCTTCGGCACCGCGCCCTGCGGTAGTCCCCTGGACAGCATCGCGCCCCCTCTGGTTCATTGTTCACCGGATGTCCGGATTCACCGGATGCGTGAATTGGTTATTGTCTACAGTTTACCCAGCCTGTCCACGCCGCCGACACATCCCAGGTGCCTTGACGTCTAGTCATCGACTCGTTGAATCCTTAAAGTCCGGGCACATGCTCACCAATGATCGTCTCGGCCCGCTCAGCCGCTCGCGCACCCTGGCCCCACCGGGCTGGAGCCGCTGGCTGGTGCCGCCCGCCGCCCTGTCCGTCCATCTCTCGATCGGCCAGGCCTACGCGTGGAGCGTGTTCAAGCCGCCCCTGGAGTCCTCGATGGACCTCTCGGGCACGGCCAGCGCGCTCCCCTTCCAGCTGGGCATCGTGATGCTCGGCCTGTCCGCCGCCTTCGGCGGCACGCTCGTGGAGCGCAACGGCCCGCGCTGGGCGATGTTCGTCTCCCTCGTCTGCTTCTCCTCCGGCTTCCTCGTCGCCGCCCTCGGCGCCGCCACCAGCCAGTACTGGCTGGTGGTCCTCGGCTACGGCTTCATCGGCGGGATCGGTCTCGGCATCGGCTACATCTCCCCCGTCTCCACGCTGATGAAGTGGTTCCCCGACCGGCCAGGCATGGCCACCGGCATCGCCATCATGGGCTTCGGCGGCGGAGCGTTGATCGCGTCTCCCTGGTCCAGCAAGCTGCTGGAGCACTTCGGCACCGACAACGGCGGCATCGCCGCCACCTTCCTGGTCCACGGCGTGACCTACGCGGTCTTCATGGCCCTCGGCGTACTGCTGGTGCGGGTACCGCCCGAGGGCTGGCGGCCGGCCGGCTGGGAACCGCCGCAGGAACAGGGGCACATGATCAGCACGGCCGACGTCTCCGCGCGCAACGCCATCCGCACCCCGCAGTTCTGGTTCCTGTGGGTGGTGCTGTGCATGAACGTGACGGCGGGCATCGGCATCCTGGAGAAGGCCGCGCCCATGATCGGCGACTATTTCAAGGACACCGACACCCCCGTGTCCGCCACCGCGGCGGCCGGTTTCGTCGCCCTGCTGTCGGCGGCCAACATGGCCGGGCGGCTGCTGTGGTCGTCCACCTCCGACCTCATCGGGCGCAAGAACATGTACCGGGTCTATCTGGGCGTGGGCGCGCTGATGTATCTGGCCATCTCGCAGCTCGGAGACTCCTCCAAGCCGCTGTTCGTGGTGTGCGCCCTGGTGATCCTCTCCTTCTACGGCGGCGGCTTCTCGACCGTTCCGGCGTATCTGAAGGACCTGTTCGGCACCTATCAGGTGGGCGCGATCCACGGCCGGCTGCTCACCGCGTGGTCGGTGGCCGGGGTGCTCGGCCCGTACATCGTCAACAAGGTGGCCGACCACCAGGAGGAGGCGGGGAAGACCGGCCCCGGGCTGTACTCGCTCTCGCTCACCATCATGATCGTGCTGCTGGTCGTCGGCTTCGTCGCCAACGAGCTGATACGGCCGGTCCATCCGCGCTTCCATGAACCGGCCCCCGCGGCGGCCGAGTCCGAGGCGGCCGAGTCCGAGGCGGCCCCCGCCGAGAAGGGAGGGGACCGATGACCGAGCCCACCAAAGACCGCACGGCGCTGACCGTGGCCGTCTGGGCCTGGGTGGTGCTGCCCTTCGGGTACGGGGTCTACGAGCTCGTCCAGAAGGCCACCCAGCTCTTCACCGGCTGAGCCCGCTCCACCAAACGAGCTCTCCTACACGGTCCGGAGTCCCATCACCGGGAGACCGAAGGGGGGTTGAGGTGTCGTCCGACTCCTTGACCCCCTTCTCGGGCATACTGTATTCAATATTCAGTCGACGATTCCCGGACGCTCGGTCCCCTCACGTCGCACCGCGCGGCGTGACCGCCGTAAGGAGCCCGTCGTGGCCCGTAACCGCCAGCGCAACCGACAGCAGAAGCAGTACCCGCGGCTCACCCATCCCCTGGTGCGGGACTCGGTGAGCGGAGAGCTCCGCCGCGCCTCCTGGGACGAGGCGCTGAGCCGGGCCGCCGCCGGGTTCCGGGCCGTGACGGCGGCCCACGGGCCCGACGCGTTCGGCATGTTCTCCTGCGCCCGCGCCACCAACGAGATGAACTACGTGGCCCAGAAGTTCACCCGGGTGGTGATCGGCACCAACAACGTCGACTCCTGCAACCGCACCTGCCACGCGCCCAGCGTCGCGGGGCTGTCCGCCGTCTTCGGCTCCGGCGGCGGCACGTCGTCGTACGCGGAGGTCGAGGACACGGACCTCATCGTGATGTGGGGCTCCAACGCCCGCTTCGCGCACCCGATCTTCTTCCATCACGTCCTCAAGGGCATCCGCAACGGCGCCCGGATGTACGCCGTCGATCCGCGCCGCACCTCGACCGCCGAATGGGCGGAGAGCTGGCTGGGGCTCAATGTGGGCACCGACATCCCGCTCGCCCACGCCGTGGGCCGCGAGATCATCCACGCGGGGCTCGCCAACCGGGCCTTCATCGAGCGCGCGACCACCGGCTTCGAGGAGTACGCGGCCCATGTGGAGCCCTGGACCCTGAGCGTCGCGGAGAAGGTCACCGGCGTCCCTGCGGACGCCATCCGCGACCTCGCGCACGCCTATGCCACCGCCGAGCGCGCCCAGCTGTGCTGGACGCTCGGCATCACCGAGCACCACAACGGCACCGACAACGTCCGGGCGCTGATCAATCTCTCCCTGCTGACCGGCCATGTCGGCCGGTACGGCTGCGGGCTCCAGCCGCTGCGCGGCCAGAACAACGTGCAGGGCGGTGGCGACATGGGCGCCATCCCCAACCGGCTGCCCGGCTTCCAGGACATCCTGGACCCGCCCGTCCGGTCCAAGTTCGAGCGCGCCTGGGACGTGGTCATCCAGCCGCGCTACGGACTGAACCTCACCGAGATGTTCGAGGCCATGGAGGCGGGCGAACTGCGCGCCGTCTATTGCATCGGCGAGAACCCGGCCCAGTCCGAGGCCGACACCGAGCAGGCCGTCCGGCGGATGGAGTCGCTGGAGCACCTGGTGGTGCAGGACATCTTCCTCACCAGGACCGCCGAACTGGCCGATGTGGTGCTCCCGGCGACCGCCGGCTGGTGCGAGACGGAGGGCACCACCACCAACAGCGAGCGGCGCGTCCAGCGGGTGCGCAAGGCCGTGGAGCCGCCGGGCGAGGCGCGCGAGGACATCGACATCATCTGCGAGCTGGCGCGGCGGCTCGGCCACGACTGGAAGTTCGAGGGCGCGGAGGAGGTCTGGAACGAGCTGCGCGCCGTCTCCCCGGACCACTTCGGCATGACCTACGAGCGGCTGGAGGAGCACCAGGGCATCCAGTGGCCCTGCCCCAGCACCGACCGTCTCGAGCCCACCTATCTGCACGGCCGCCTGTGGGAGAACGATCCGGCGCTGCGCGGCCCGCTCGCCCCCTTCGGCCCGGTGAAGCACGATCCGCCGGTCGATCTGACCGATGACACCTTCCCGATCCGGCTCACCACGGGACGGCGCCTGGACTCGTACAACACCGGGGTGCAGAGCGGGGGGTTCGCCTCTCCGCTGCGGCGCGGCGAGTACATCGAGCTGTGCCCGGAGGACGCGGCCCGCTACCGGGTGGAGGCCGAGGAGCGGGTGCGGGTCACCTCGCGGCGCGGTTCGGTGGTGGCTCCGGTGTGGATCGATCCCGGGCTGCGGCCGGGGCTCGCCTTCATGACCATGCACTTCCCCGACGAGGTGGACACCAACTCCCTGACGATCGAGGCGAACTGCCCCATCGCGGGGACGGCGGAGTTCAAGGCGTCGGCCATAAGGATCGAGAAGATTCCCGTGACCGCCGTAAGGAGCTGATCGTGGATCTGCGGTTCGGTGACAGCAAGCCCACGGACGAGGAGCGGGCGGCGGTCGACGCGCTGCTCGGCCCGCCCGAGTCCACCTGGGAGGGCGCGGACGACCGTACGGACACGGATCTGCGCTGGGCGCGCGGCGGCCGCGAGGCACGGGAGCGGCGCGATCTGCTGCTGCCCGGACTGCACGCCCTCAACGACCGGGTGGGCTGGATCAGCGAGGGCGGCCTGGACTATCTGTGCCGCCGGCTGACGGTCCCTCCGGCCGAGGGCTACGGGGTGGCGACCTTCTACGCGATGTTCGCGGTGAAACCCCGTCCGGCGACCGTCGTCCACGTCTGTACGGATCTGGCGTGCGCGGCCCGGGGCTCCGCCCGGGTGTGCGCGGAGCTCGAACGGGACGTGGGCCCGGCGGGCTCGGCGGGGTCCGGGGCGGTCTGGCAGCCCAGTCCGTGTCTGGGCCTGTGCGAGCGCGCCCCGGCGGCCCTGGCCATCCGCGCGGGCGAGACCCCGCGGACCGCGGTCGTCGCCCCCGCCACCGCCGAGGCGGTCGCGGACGCGGCGTCCGCGCCGCACGAGGCGGCGGCAGAGCCGCCCGCGGTGGCGGCGGTCCCCCAGGCCGACGCGACCCCTCAGGCCGTCCCCCAGGCCGATGACGACGCGGCCGCTCCCGACCCGGGCCCCGGCGCCGTGCAGCGGTCGGAGAACTCCGCATCCACGGAGCCGCACGCAAACCCTGATGCGCGGCCGGAGAATTCCGCGCGGCGGGCCACATCCGTACCCCAGGCCGGAGGCGACGGCCTGGTGCTGCTGCGCCGGATCGGAGTCGTGGACCCGGGGTCGCTGGACGACTACCGCGCCCACGGCGGCTACGCCGCCTTGCGGCGCGCGTTCGCGCTCGGGCCCGCCGGGGTGATCCGGGAGGTCACCGAGGCGGGTCTGGTCGGGCGGGGCGGGGCCGCGTTCCCGACCGGGCGGAAGTGGTCGGCCACCGCCCAGCAGCCCGACCATCCGCACTATCTGGTCTGCAACGCCGACGAGAGCGAACCGGGCACCTTCAAGGACCGGGTCCTGATGGAGGGCGATCCCTACGCCCTCGTCGAGGCCATGACCGTCGCGGGCTACGCCACCGGGGCCCACCGCGGCTATCTGTATCTGCGCGGCGAGTACCCCCGCGCGCTGCGCCGGCTGCGCACCGCCATCGACCGGGCCCGGGCCCGTGGCTTCCTCGGTAAGGACGTCATGGGCCAGGGGTTCGCGTTCGACATCGAGATCCGGCGCGGCGCGGGCGCGTACATCTGCGGCGAGGAGACCGCGATCTTCAACTCGATCGAGGGGCGGCGCGGTGAACCGCGCAGCAAACCGCCGTTCCCGGTCGAGAAGGGGCTGTTCGGCAAGCCGACCGCGGTCAACAACGTGGAGACCCTGGTCAATGTGTTGCCGATTCTGATCGAGGGCGCACAGGCGTATGCGCGTACAGGCACCGAGACCTCGACCGGCACCAAGCTGTTCTGCGTCTCCGGCACGGTCGCCAGGCCCGGCGTCTACGAGCTGCCGTTCGGGGCGACGCTGCGGGAGCTGCTGGAGCTCGCGGGGCCGCCCGAGACCCTGCGCGCGGTGCTGCTCGGCGGCGCCGCGGGCGGCTTCGTACGCCCCGACGAGCTGGACGTGCCGCTGACCTTCGAGGGCACGCGCGCGGCGGGCACCACGCTCGGCTCGGGGGTGGTGCTGGTGCTGGACGAGGGCGTCGAGCTGCCCCGCATCCTGCTGCGCATCGCGGAGTTCTTCCGCGACGAGTCCTGCGGGCAGTGCGTCCCCTGCCGGGTGGGCACCGTACGGCAGGAGGAGGCGCTGCACCGGCTCAAGGACCGTACGGGCGTCGCCGCGGCCGGGGACATCGCGCTGCTGCGCGAGGTCGGCCAGGCCATGCGGGACGCCTCGATCTGCGGTCTGGGCCAGACCGCCTGGAACGCCGTGGAGTCCGCCATCGACCGCCTGGGAGCCTTCAAGTGACCGCGATACCGCTGCGACCCCCGCGCCGACTGGTCGACCTCACCCTGGACGGCGAGCCGGTGCGCGCCCCGGAGGGCAGCACCCTGCTGGACGCGTGCCGCGCCGCGGGCAAGGACATCCCGACCCTGTGCCAGGGCGACACGCTCACCCCGAAGAACGCCTGCCGGGTGTGCGTGGTGGAGGTGGAGGGCGCCCGCACCCTCGCCCCCGCCTGCTCCCGCCGGGTGGAGCAGGGCATGGAGGTGCGCACGGACACCGAGCGGGCCCGGCACAGCCGTAAGGTCGTCATGGAACTGCTGGCCTCCTCAACCGATCTGTCCACGACCCCGCGCGCCGCCGAGTGGATCGAGGAGTACGGGGCGGAGCCGGACCGCTTCGGCGCGGACGCGGCCCGGGTGGACGAGGAGCCGAAGGTCGACAACGACCTGTACGTCCGCGACTACGACAAATGCATCCTCTGCTACAAGTGCGTGGACGCCTGCGGTGAGCAGTGGCAGAACACCTTCGCGATCGCGGTCGCGGGCCGCGGCTTCGACGCCCGGATCTCCACCGAGCACGACGCGCCCCTCACCGACTCCGCGTGTGTCTACTGCGGCAACTGCATCGAGGTGTGCCCGACCGGCGCGCTGAGCTTCAAGTCCGAGTTCGACATGCGGGCGGCCGGGACGTGGGACGAGGCGGCCCAGACGGAGACGACCACGGTGTGCGCCTACTGTGGTGTGGGCTGCAATCTCACCCTCCATGTGCAGGACAATGAGATCGTGAAGGTCACCTCGCCGCACGACAACCCCGTCACGCACGGGAACCTGTGCATCAAGGGCCGATTCGGGTACCAGCACGTACAGAACCACGCACAGAACCGGGACTGATCGACATGGGACGGGTCACCGAGCGACGCCGCGTCATCCGCATCCGGGACGGGGCGGTCAGCACCCGGCCGGACACCCTCGTGGCGGAGGAGCCGCTGGAGATCCGGCTGAACGGCAAACCGCTGGCCATCACGATGCGCACGCCGGGCGACGACTTCGCCCTCGCCGCCGGGTTCCTCGTGAGCGAGGGCGTCCTCGGGCGCGCGGACGAGCTGGCGAACATCGTCTACTGCGCGGGCGCGACCCAGGACGGTTCCAACACCTACAACGTGGTGGATGTGACGCTGGCGCCGGGCGTGCCGGTCCCGGACATCACGCTCGAGCGCAATGTCTACACGACGTCGTCCTGCGGTCTGTGCGGCAAGGCCAGCCTGGACGCGGTGCGGACGACCGCGCGCTGGCCGCTGGCGGACGGCCTCGAGGACGCCGGGGGCTCCGCCGTCCGGATCGAGCCGGAGACGCTCTCGGTGCTCCCTGACCGGCTCCGCGCGGCGCAGCGCGTCTTCGACCGGACCGGCGGTCTGCACGCGGCGGCGCTGTTCAGCCCGGACGGTGAGCTGCTGGACCTGCGGGAGGACGTGGGGCGGCACAACGCGGTGGACAAACTGGTGGGGCGGGCGCTCCAGCAGGGCCTGCTGCCGCTGTCGGGGTCGGTGCTGATGGTCTCGGGGCGCGCCTCCTTCGAGCTGGCGCAGAAGGCCGTGATGGCGGGGATCCCGGTGCTGGCGGCGGTGTCGGCGCCCTCCTCGCTGGCGGTGGATCTGGCGGCGGAGACGGGGCTGACCCTGGTCGGCTTCCTCCGCGGCACCTCGATGAACGTGTACGCGGGCGAGCAGCGGCTCGCCCTGCGGACAGCGGTTGGCGGGGCCTGAGAAGCGGTCCGCCCGCTGCACGGGTTGGCGGGCCGGCCGACGGGGAGCGCCCCCTGCGTCGGCCGGCCCCTACCGGGCCAGGTGGCCCCGCCGCCCGACAGTCCCGTAGCTACGTTCCGCGTCCGGGGCTACGTTCCGCGTCCGGCCCACGTTCCGTGCCCGGGGTTTCACTCGAAAGTGTTCTTGACCGCTCGTTCTGGTTAGGTGCTACGGTTGGGTCATGGCCAGAACGAAGGAATTCGATCCAGAGGCCGCCCTCCAGTCGGCTCTCGAGCTGTTCTGGCAGCGCGGCTATGAAGCGACCTCGATGGCGGACCTCGTCGACTACCTCGGCATCGGCCGCGCCAGTATCTACGCGACCTTCGGCAGCAAGCACGAGTTGTATCTGAAGGCCATGGACCGCTATGCGGAGACGCGCGACCCGTCCCTGCTGGCCGAGCTGTCCCAGCCCGGCCCCGCGCTGCCCGCGGTGCGGGCGGTGGTGCGCCGTTTCGCCGAGGAGGCCGCCTCCCCGGAGCTGCGGCGGGCCGGCTGCCTGGTGACCAACACGGCGGCCGAGTTGGCGCCGCACGACCCGGCGGCGGCCCGCCGGGTGGAGCTCAGCTGGGACCGCGTGGAGACCCCGCTGTGTTCCGCGCTGATACGGGCGCAGGCCCAGGGGGAGCTCCCCGAGGACCGCGACCCCCGCGCGCTGGCGCGGATGCTGTTCGTGCTGTTGCAGGGTTTGCGGGTGGTCGGCAAGGCGTCGGACGACCCGGCCCGGGTGCGGGACGCGGCGGAGCAGGCGCTGGCACTGCTGGACTGATTTCTCACGATCACGGGAGTCACACAGAGCCCATTCGCATGCCCTTATATTAAAACGATCGGTCAAATATTGGGGGAAAGATGACCGTCACCGACACCCCGTGCGACCCCGACACCGATACCAACGCGGACAGAGACCGCGACCCCACCACCCTCACGACCCACCGTCGCCGGGCCTTCGCCCTGCTCGGCTCCGTCCAGATCACCCTGATCTTCACGCTCGCGGCGATCGCCGTGCCGCTGCCCGAGATCGGCCGGGCCTTCGGCCTGGAGCGGGCCGATCTGATCCTGCTCAGCGCCGCCTATGGGCTGACCTTCGCCGGGCTGCTGCTCTTCGGCGGGCGCCTCTCCGACCGCTACGGCGGGCGGAGGGCCCTCACCGCTGGGCTCATCCTCTTCGCCGCAGCCTCGGCCGCCGCCCCGTTCGCCCCCGGAATCGGGACCCTGCTCGCGGCCCGGTTCGCCCAGGGCGCGGGTGCGGCTCTGATAGCGCCCGCCGCCATGACGGTACTGCGCGCCGTCTTCCCCGCGCCCACCGCCTACGGCAAGGCGATGGCGACCTGGGGCGGGCTCTCCGTGCTCGGCGCGACCGCGGGCAATCTGCTCTCCGGTGTGATAGCCGAGCTGCTGTCCTGGCGGTGGAGCTTCGCCGTACCGCTGGCGGTGGCCGTGGCCGCCCTCGTCCTCGCGCCCCGGCTGCTGCCGGACACCCCGCCGAGCCGGGGCCGGGCGCTCGATCTGCCGGGCGCGCTGCTGGCCACGGCCGGGATCACGCTCGCAAGTTATGGGCTCGTGGTCACCGACGCCCTGCCCTGGTCGTCGGCCGGGGTGCTGGTGCCCCTGCTCATCGGGGCCGCGCTGCTCATCGTGTTCTGGTACGCGGAGCGCCGGGCGGGCGACCCGCTGCTGCCGCCCCGCTTCCTGCTGGACCGGCGGCGGGCGCTCGCGCTCGCGGCCATCGCCTTCAGCGCCTGCGCGACCGCGATGACCTTTGTGACCCTCTCGCTCCATCTCCAACAGGACCGTGACTGGTCGCCGCTGCGGACGTCGGCCGCCTTTGTGCCGTTCGCCATCGCCCTGCTCACCTCGGGCCGGGCGGCCGGGCCACTGATAGCCCGCTTCGGCCCCCGCGTCGTCACCGCCGCCGGGCTGGCCACGGCCGGGGCCGGGCTGGTGCTGCTCGCCCTCACCGGGCTCGACCCGCACGCCGCGTATGCCTCGGCGCTGCTGCCGGGGCTGGTGCTGCTGCCGGCCGGTGCCGCCGCCTCCTTCGCCGGGGCCGCCGTGCTCACCACCCATGGGGTGCCGCATGAGCGGACCGGACTCGCGGGCGGGGTGCTGAACACCGCGATGGAGCTCGGCCCGACCGTGGTCTTCGCCATCGTGCTCACCTTCGGCAGCGATGCCGTCTCCCTCGCCGCGACGGGGGCCGCGCTCGCTCTCGTCGCCGCCCTGAACCTCCGCGTCCAGCGGAGCCGTCCGTCCCGTCCGTCCCGTCCATCTCGCCCCTCCTCTCTCCCTCAAGGAGCCACGCAGTGAACCGCTTCACCGGAAAGACCGCCCTCGTCACCGGAGCGGGCACCGGTCTCGGCCGCGCCATCGCGCTAGCCTTCGCCGCCGAAGGCGCCTCCGTGGTGGCCGCGGGCCGCACCGAATCCACCCTGGCCGAGACGGTCCGCCTCATCGAGGCCGCCGATGGCCGGGCCGCCGCCGTGACCGCCGATGTCACCGACTCCGGCCAGCTGCGGGAACTGGTGCAGGCCGCCGTCGCCCGCTTCGGCGGACTGGACATCGCCGTCAACAACGCCGGGATACTGCGCGGCAAGGGGCCCGTCGGCGAGGTCAGCGAGGAGGACTGGGAGGCGGTGCTGCGCACCAATGTCACCGGTGTCTGGCTGGCCATGAAGCACCAGATCGCGCATATGAAGGAGCACGGCGGCGGGGCGATCGTCAATGTCTCCTCCAACCTGGGCGCCCATCTGCGGGTATCGGGCCTCGGCGCCTACAGCACCTCCAAGGCGGCGGTCGCCACGCTGACCCGGATCGCCGCGCTCGACCACATCCACCAGGGCGTCCGGATCAACGCGGTCAGCCCCGGCGCCTCCGACGGCCCCATGTCGCTGTTGCCGGGTGAGACCGAGGCCGACCGCGCCGAGCGGGCGAAGAGCGAGACTCCGCTGGGCCGGGTGGCGGAGGCGGACGAAATCGCGGCCGCCGTGCTCTACCTCGCCTCACCGGCGGCGGGCGCCGTGGTCGGCACGGATCTCGTGGTGGACAGCGGCTCGTCGGCCTGACCGGCCCCGAGCGACCGGCCGGAGCCCAGTCGAAGTCCAGTCGGAGCCCGACCGAAAGCCGACCCGAAGCCCGGCCGGAACCCGGCCATGGGGCTGTCCCTACCCGAACCCCGGGGGCCTGCCGCATGGCCGGGGCACCGCCACCCCCGGAAGCTGGTGAGACATGAACGCACCCACGAAGCGCCCTCGCTTACGCCTCGTCACCGCCGCCGCCGTCACCGCCGCCCTCCTCGGCGGTGCGGCCGCGGTCCCGGCCGCCGCCACAGCACCGAAATCCGGCCCCGCGCCGTCCGCCACCTCGTCCACCGACTCCGCCGGCTCCTCCGCCCCCACCAGCGGGCGGCTCACCGAGGCCGAGTTGCGGCGTGCGGTGGCCCGGACGCTGGAGGACGCCGGATTCATCGGCATCACCGTGGAGGTGCGCGACGGTAACCGCCGGATCCACGCCCGTGCGGGCGAGGCGGAGCGCAACACCGGCCGCCCCATGCCGTACGGGGCGCACTACCGGGCCGCGAGCGTCACCAAGTCCTTCGTGGCCACGGTCGTGCTCCAACTGGTCGCCGAGGGGCGGCTCTCGCTGAGCGACCCGGTGGACAAGTGGCTGCCGGGCGTGGTGAGCGGCAATGGCAACGACGGCCGCCGGATCACCGTCAGGAATCTGCTCCAGCACACCAGCGGCATCCACAACTACGCCTACAGCGACGACACCGGCGACTCGGCGGCGGACTTCGAGCGGACCCGGTTCGACCATGTCTCCCCCGAGCGGGTGGTCGCCGGGGCGATCAAGCACCGGCCCGACTTCCCGCCCGCCCCGGCCGATGACCCGAAGCCCGACTGGAACTACTCCAACCCCGGCTATGTCCTGGCCGGAATGATCATCCAGAAGGTCACCGGACGCGCGTGGCCGGAGGAGGTCCGCGACCGCGTCATCCGCCCGCTGGGCCTGACCGGCACCTCCGAGCCCGGGGACGATCCGCGGATCAAGGCCCCGTACGCCCATACGTATCAGCGCTTCCCCGGCTCCGACAGCTGGACGGACACCACGCTGCGGAACGTCTCCTGGGGCGGTGCGGCCGGTTCCCTCATCACCACCGACCGCGATCTGGACCGGTTCTACACCGCCCTGTTGAGCGGCCGTCTGCTGCCCCCGGCGCAGCTGGCCGAGATGCGCCGGACGGTCCCCGTCGGACCGGACTTCGAGGTGGCCTTCCCGCACGCCCAGTACGGGCTCGGGATGATCCGCCAGCCGCTCAGCTGCGGCGGCTACCGCTGGGGCCACGGCGGCGACCTCGAAGGGGCCACGGTGCGTACCGGCTTCACCGAGGGCGGGCGGCGCTCGGTGACCATCAGCTCCAGCGGGAAGACCGCCGATGACGAGCAGCTGCTCCGGGCCGAGAAGGTCATGCAGGGCCTTATCGACCGAGTTCTGTGCGAGGGGATCGGAGGCCGTAAACTCTGACACGCATTGGAGGGTTCGGAGGCTTACGGCCGCGAGGAGGAGGCCCATGCGGATCGGCGAGCTGTCCCGCCGTACCGGGGTGAACGAACGGCTGCTGCGCTACTACGAAGAACAGGGCCTCCTCCGGCCCGAGCGGCTGCCCAGCGGCTATCGCGCGTATCGCGCGTCCGATGTGGCGGTGGTGCGGCGCATCCGCGCGCTGCTGGCGGCCGGGCTGTCGACGGCGACCATCTCCCAGGTCCTGCCGTGTCTCCGCGACGACGGTGAGCACCTCGTGCCCACCTGCCCGGATCTGCTGGGCGAACTGCGCGCCGAGCGGGACCGGATGACCTCGGCCATCGAGGAGCTCGAGCTGTCCCGGTCGCTGCTGGACCGGGTCATCACGGCGGGTCAGACGGCCATGGGCTGACCGAGACGGGGCGCCGTCCGGGGGCGGGCACCGTCCGGGGGCGGGCACCGTCCCCCTCGCGCCCCGTCCTCACCTCAACTGGCGTAGCGTCACGAGGATATGACGCACGGTCCTTGTCCCGGGCGACCGCAGGACGAGACACTTTCAGCCGCAGTCATGTGTGAGACATGGGATGTCTTGATGTCCTGACGGCATGATGCCTCATGGCGTGATGCCCGATGGCCTCGACGTCCAGATGCCGATGCCTCAACGAGGCAGTCTGAAGGGCAGGCCGTGACCATGGCGTCAGTTCTCCGCACACGTCCCCGCAGCAGACCTCCCCGCTCCCGTACCAGACCGTGGCGGCGCCGCGCCTCCGTGCTCCTCACCGCCGCGGCGCTGGCCCTGATCCCGCTTCCGGTACGGGCCGCGGACACGGATTCCTCCGCGTCCGCGGCCCGCGCCGACTCCGGCTTCGAGCAACAGGTGCTCTTCAAGTCTGCCCAGGAACAGGGATACTCCTGCTTCCGGATCCCGGCGGTCGTCAAGGCCAAGGACGGCACCCTGCTGGCCTTCGCCGAGGGCCGGGTCGACAACTGCGGTGACGCCGGGGACATCGATCTGGTCCTCAAGCGCTCCACCGACGGCGGCCGCACCTGGGGCCCGCTCCAGGTGGTCAACGACGGCAACGGTGACACCCACGGCAACCCCGCGCCCATCGTGGACCAGCGCACCGGCCGCGTCGTGCTCGCCAGCACCTACAACACCGGCCGCGACGACTCCCAGAGCTGCGACGTCCCCTGTGACCGCTCCCCGCACCTCCAGTACAGCGACGACAACGGCGCCACATGGTCGGCCCCGCGCGATCTGAGCTCCTCGCTGATGCCGGCCCAGTGGAACTCCTGGTACGCCACCGGCCCCGTCCACGGCATCCAGCTCCAGCGCGGACGCCACAAGGGCCGAATGGTCTTCACCCTCAACACCGAGAGCTTCAGCGATGGCCGCATCACCGACAACCACGCCGCGCTCGCCTACAGCGACGACGGCGGCGACCGCTGGCGCATCGGCGCGGTGGACAGCTATCCGCTCGCGGAGGACGGCACCTTCCGTCAGAAGCCGTCCGAGATGACGCTGGTGGAGCGGGCCGACGGCTCCATCTACGTCAACGGCCGGGAGCAGGACGGCACCGATCTCGGCCACCGCGACTACGCCATCAGCCGGGACGGCGGCCAGAGCTTCACCGCGCCCTTCCGCACCATCCCCGATCTGCCCACCCCTCAGGTGCAGGGCTCGATCCTGCGGCTGCGCGACCCGGCCCGCGACGGCTACAGCCGGCTGCTCTTCTCCGCCCCCGCCGACCCCGACCGCCGCCGCACCATGATGGTCCGCTCCTCCTGGGACGAGGCCCGCACCTGGGACACTGTCGACCGGGGCAAGGTCGTCACCACCGACTGGTCCGGCTACTCGGACATGGTCGCGATCTCCCGCGACACGGTGGGGCTGCTGTACGAGGGCGGTGCGGTGGACGCCCGTGACGAGATCCGCTTCGCCCGCTTCACCGAGGACTGGCTGGGCTCCCGCCGGCCGCCCTCCCCCACCACCGACGACCGCGCGCCCGGCGCCCGGTCCGCGACCGTGCTCGGCGGCGCGGCGGGGCGTGACGACGGCCGCTTCGGCGACGCGCTGTCGTTCGACGGCACGGACGACGCCGTACGGGTCCCGTACCGGAACGCCCTGCCGCTCGGCACCCGCGACTTCACCGTGAGCCTGTGGTTCCGCTACTCGGCCGCCTCCGGGCAGCATCCGTTCCTGTGGATGGGCGGCATCGGCAACAAACAGCCGCAGGTCTGGCTGCGGGGTGAGCCCGGGAGCAACCGGATCCGGGCGCTGATGACCACGGTCAACGGCTTCGCCACCTTCACCAGTGCCTCCGTGTCCACCGACGCCGCGTACAACGACGGGCAGTGGCACCACATCGCCCTCGTCCGCAGCGGCGGACGGCTCTCCCTCACCGTGGACGGCGGCACCGCGGTCACCGCCCCCGACGCCCCGGGCACCGTGAGCCGCACCGCGCCCTTCGGTCTCCATCTCGGCCAGGCCGTGGACAGCCGGTCCGCTATGACGGGCGATCTCGATGAGTTCCGCCTGTACGCCCGCGCCCTGTCCGACACCGAACTGCGCCGCGTCCGCGAGTTCAACGCCCCGCTCGACGACCCTCACTCCGGCGTCCTCGTCCACCTCCCGCTCGACCGCGTGCGGTCATCCCACGACTAGACGACGCAGAACTCATTGCCCTCCGGGTCCTGGAGCACCACCGCGTAGTACTCCATCTCGGGCTCGTCCATGATCCGCTGGACCGTGGCTCCGGCCTTCTTGAGCCGGTCCACGGTCGCGGTGACGCGCTCGGTGCGGACCGCGAGGGGCGTATCCCGCCCACCGCCCACCTTCAGATCGAGATGCAGCCGGTTCTTGGTGACCTTGGACTCCGGAACCTGCTGGAACCACACCCGCGGGCCCTGCCCCTCCGGATCCACGATGGACTCCGGGGTCTCCCCGGCCCCCGGGGGCAGCTCCTCCTCGGGCACCCCCATGTCCGCCCAGTACTCCCGCCAGGTGGCGTGGCCGCCCGGCGGGGGCTCGGGCACATAGCCCAGGGCCTCGGACCAGAAGGCCACCATCCGGTGTGGCTCGGCACAGTCGATGGTCAGTTGCAGCGTGAGCGTCGTCATGTCCGAAGCGTCCCAGAGGGGTCTGACAACGGGGCCCGGCGTGGTGCTTTCCCCTCCCCGCCCCTCCCCGAAACTGGGGCTCCGCCCCAGCCCCCGGAGTCCAGGGCCCCCTCCCACACGGCCGAGCCGCAGATCGACGCCGCCGGAAGGAGCCACCCACACCCAGCGACACCCGACGGACCCCAACGCCCGGCAGCGGACTGCTCCGGCCCCAACCCCAGACCCCGGAACCCAGGCGCAAACCCCCTCCCACACGGCCGAGCCGCACATCGACGCCGCCGGACGGAGCCACCCGCACCCAGCGGCATCCGACGGACCCCAACGCCCGGCAGTGGGCTGCTCCGCTCCACCCCGGGGTCCAGGGGCGGAGCCCTTGGTAGTGGGAAGGGGCGGGGAGGGGAAAGCATCGATATGCGGCTCCGCCGCGTGGTCCGCCGGGGCCCCCGCTAGGGTGTTCGGCCGTGACCGAAGCCGACTTTCTCCACTCCACCCGGGCGTCCTACGACGCCATGGCCCTCGACTACGACGAGCGTTTCCGCGATGAACTGGCGGCCCAGACACTGGAACGGGCGGTGTTCGCCGGTTTCGCCGAGTTGGTGCGGAACGCCGGCGGCGGACCGGTGGCCGATGTGGGTTGCGGGCCGGGCCGGGTGACCGCGCATCTCCACGGTCTGGGGCTGTCCGTGTACGGGATCGACCTGTCGCCGCGGATGGTGGAGCTGGCCCGGCGGGAGCACCCCGGGCTGCGGTTCGAGGAGGGGTCGATGCTGGCCCTGGACATCCCGGACGGCACCCTCGCCGCCGTAGTGGCGTGGTACTCCACGATCCACATTCCGCAGGAGCGGCTGCCGGATGTGTTCGCCGAGTTCCACCGGGTGCTGGCGCCCGGTGGATACGTGCTCGTGGGCTTCCAGGTGGGGGACGAACAGCGGGACTATACGGAGGCGTTCGGCCATGAGGTGTCGCTGACCTTCCGCCGGTGGCAGCCGGACCGGATCGCCGAGTTGCTGGCCGGGGCCGGACTGCCGGTCCACGCCCGGACCTTCCGGGAACCGGAGCGCTGGGAACCCACCCCGCAGGCGTCCCTCATCGCCCGCAAGCCGCTGCCCCCTGCCGAAGACCAAGACCCGGGCGCCACAGGCTGACGTCAGACGCGGGTCAGCGCGGCGTCGTCCGCGCTGTCCGCGCTGTCCGCATCAGCCCGAGCCACCGACGACCGGTTCCCGGCTCCCGTCCCCGCCGTCCCCGCCGCCCCCGCCCCCTCCGGCGCCCGCGCCGCGAAGCGGCGGGCCAGCACCGCGCAGACCATCAGCTGCATCTGGTGGAAGAGCATCAGCGGCAGCACCGCCAGGCTCGCCTGGGCGCCGAAGAGCACGCTCGCCATCGGCAGCCCGGCGGCCAGGCTCTTCTTCGACCCCGCGAACACGATCGTGATCCGGTCCTCGCGGACGAAGCCCAGCTTCCGCGAGCCGTACGAGGTGAGCGTGAGCATCACCGTGAGCAGGACCGCCTCGACGCCGAGCAGGATCGCCAGCCGCGCCGGGGTCACCTGGTGCCAGATGCCCCGGACCATGCCCTCGCTGAACGCCGCGTAGACCACGAGCAGCACCGAGCCCCGGTCCACCAGACGCAGCACCGCCCGGTGCCGCGAGATGAAGCCGCCGATCCAGCGGCGCAGCAGCTGACCGGCGAGGAAGGGGGCCAGCAGCTGAAGCCCGATCTTGATCATTGAGTCGGCCGAGAAACCGCCTCCGCTGCCGCCCAGCAACAGCGCGACCAGCACCGGGGTGACCACCACGCCGAGCAGGCTGGAGAAGGAGCCCGCGCAGATCGCGGCGGCCACATTGCCCCGGGCGATCGAGGTGAAGGCGATGGAGGACTGGACCGTGGAGGGCACCAGGCACAGGAAGAGCAGCCCGGTGTAGAGGGGGTGGGTCAGCACGTACGGCACCAGGCCGCGCGCGGCCAGGCCGAGGGCCGGGAAGATGACGAAGGTGCACACCAGCACGGTCAGATGGAGCCGCCAGTGGCGCACCCCGTCCAGCGCCTCCCGGGTGGAGAGCCGGGCGCCGTAGAGGAAGAAGAGGAAGGCGACCGCGACCGTGGTGGCCCCGTCGGTGATGGTGGCGGCCCGGCCGCTGACCGGGAGCAGCACGGCGAGCGCCACGGTGCCGATGAGGCCGAGGATGAAACCGTCCAGGGGGAGCCAGGAGGGAAGGGCGGGGCGGGCGGGAAGGGCGATCTTGCGCAGACGCGGGCGGCGCGGGCGGCGCGGGGGATGCGGAGGGTGCGGGCGGTGCGGGCTGGGCATTCGTTCTCTTTCTCGCTCTTCTCGGCCGGCATTCCCGGACACGGACGGGGCCCCGTTCATCATGCTCCCGATCAAGGCCATCGGGAATCCCGTATACCGCTCTGACTGTCATCGCGTCCCGTGATGGCCCGGCGTACAGTGGCCGCCATGTACGACCCCGCCCAGCTCCGTACGTTTCTCGCGGTGTCCCAGACCCTCAGCTTCACCCAGGCCGCCGACCGCCTCGGGGTGCGCCAGTCCACCGTGAGCCAGCAGGTGCGCAAGCTGGAGGCGGCCGTGGGGCGGCAGCTCTTCGCCCGCGACACCCATGGGGTGGAGCTGACCGAGGACGGCGAGGCGATGCTGGGGTTCGCCCGCTCCATCCTGGAGGCGAACGAGCGGGCGGCGAGCTGGTTCCGGGGCACCCGTCTGCGCGGCCGACTGCGCTTCGGCGCCTCGGAGGACTTCGTGGTCACCCGGCTGCCGGAGATCCTGGAGGGGTTCCGCCGTGACCATCCCGAGGTGGACCTGGAGCTCACCGTCGAGCTGTCTGGCACCCTGCACGAGCGGCTCGAGGCGGGCAAGCTGGATCTGGTGCTGGCCAAGCGGTCCGAGGACCGGCCGGGCGGGCAGTTGGTGTGGCGGGACCGGCTGGTGTGGATCGGCGCCGAGCGGCTGCGGCTGGATCCGGACCGTCCGCTCCCCCTGATCGTCTTCCCGCCGCCCGGGCTGACCCGGGCCCGCGCGCTGGATGTGCTGGAGCGACACGGCAGGTCATGGCGGATCGTATGCACCAGCGGCAGTCTCAACGGACTGGTCGCGGCGGCCCGCGCCGGGCTCGGGGTGATGGCCCACACCCATGGCCTGATCCCGCCCGGCCTGGCGCCGGTCCCCGAACGGGCCGGGCTGCCCGACCTCGGCCCGGTGGATTTCGTACTGTTGTACGGAAAGCGTCGGCGGGAGGGCGCCTCGCACGCCGCCGCGGAGCGACTCGCCGCCACGATCCTGGCCGGGCCTGTGCCACGATCGGAGAGATTTCGTGCAGAAGACCGTTACATATGAGCCACACACGCGGCGCATAGGACCAGACTCCACGCAATACGCCCTCGCCAACGCCTGATTGTTACCCTTTCACCTCACTGTCCGCCCGGCATTCCGTACGTTCCGGGCACAAAACACCTCTCCCGCATCGGGGGCCGGATCGGGTACGGTCGCGGCGCTGTGCCCAGCGGCTTCAAGGAGCAGGTATTGCGCGAGTTCACCGTCCCCCCGTTGGCGACGCCGCCTCAGGCCGGAGGACTGGCGGACGCCGTCTTCGACCATGCGGACTCCGACCCCCACCGGGTTGCACTGGCGCGCAAAACGGCGGACGGCGGCTGGCAGAACGTGACCGCGGGCCAGTTCCGGGACGAGGTGACGGCGCTCGCCAAGGGCCTGCTGGCCCGTGGCGTCCGGTTCGGCGACCGCGTCGCCATCATGTCTCCCACCCGCTATGAGTGGACGCTCTTCGACTTCGCCCTGTGGGCCATCGGCGCCCAGAGCGTCCCGCTGTACCCCACCTCCTCCGCCGAGCAGGTCTGCTGGATGCTGCATGACGCGGGGGTCTCCGCCTGTGTCGTGGAGCACGAGGACCACGCGATGACGGTCGGCTCGGTGGTCGGCCGGCTGCCGCATCTGCGGCAGCTGTGGCAGCTGGACGCGGGAGCGCTGGAGGAGCTGCTGGCGGCCGGGGAATCCGTCGAGGACGACCTGGTGGAACGGCACCGGCTGGCCGTGACCCCCGACCAGCCCGCGACCATCATCTACACCTCCGGCACCACCGGCCGCCCCAAGGGCTGTGTGATCACCCACGCCAATCTGATGGCGGAATGCGACAACATCGTCGAGCGGTACGAGGAGGCCTTCCACTCCAAGCGGGGCGACGAGGCCGCCACCCTCCTCTTCCTCCCGCTCGCCCATGTCTTCGGCCGGATGGTCGAGGTCGCCGCCATCCGCGGCAAGGTCAAGCTCGGGCACCAGCCCAGGCTCTCGGCCGCCGCGCTGCTGCCCGATCTGAAGACGTTCCGGCCGACCTTCATCCTCGCGGTGCCGTACATCTTCGAGAAGGTGTTCGCGGCGGCGCGCCGCAAGGCCGAGGCGGAGGGCAAGCTGGGGGTGTTCGAGAAGGCCGTGGACGTGGCGGTGCGGTACGCGGAGGCGCAGGAGGCCAAGGCGTTCGGCACCGGGCCGGGTCCGGGCGCCGGGCTGCGGATGCAGCACCAGTTCTTCGAGAAGGCCGTCTACGGCAAGGTGCGCGCCGCGATGGGCGGCCGGGTGCGGCACGCGATGTCGGGCGGTTCGGGCATGGAGCGGCGGCTCGGCCTGTTCTTCGCGGGCGCGGGCGTGATCATCTACGAGGGCTACGGCCTCACCGAGTCCACCGCCGCCGCCACCGCCAACCCGCCCGAGCAGACCCGCTTCGGCACGGTCGGCGTGCCGATCCCCGGCACCACGGTCCACCTCGCCGACGACGGCGAGGTGTGGGTGCGCGGCGGCCAGGTCTTCGAGGGCTACCTGGGCGACCCCAAGGCGACCGACGCGGTGCTGCGCGACGGCTGGCTCGCCACCGGCGACCTGGGCACGCTGGACGACGACGGCTATCTCACCATCACCGGGCGGAAGAAGGAGATCCTGGTGACCTCCAGCGGCAAGTCGGTCTCCCCGGCGGGCCTGGAGGAGCGGGTGCGGGCGCATCCGCTGGTGGCCCAGTGCATCGTGGTGGGCAATGACCGCCCGTATGTCGCGGCGCTGGTCACCCTGGACTCGGAGGCGGTCGCGCACTGGCTGACGATGCGCGGCAAGCCGGAGCTGCCGCCGGGCGAGCTGGTCCGGGACCCCGATCTGGAGACCGAGATCCGGCGGGCGGTGGTCGCGGCGAACACCACCGTTTCCCAGGCGGAGTCGATTCGTACCTTCCGGATACTTGCCGCGCAGTTCTCCGAGGAGCATGGTCTGCTGACGCCGTCGCTGAAATTGAAGCGAAAGGCCATCGAACAGGCGTACGCCGTCGAGGTCGAGGCGCTGTACAACACCTGAGCCGCGAAGGGGGCACGAAATGATCGATGTCATTCTCCCCGAACTTCCCGAACGCGAACTGGCACTGCTGTCCGAGGAGACACCCCAGCCCAGCGGCCCGAGGCTGGCCGGACGGGTGGTCCTGGGCGGGCCGGTGGCCTTACCGGTCACGGCCGACCTCGTCGGGACGGATCCGGAGCTGCTGGACTTCCTGCGCACCGAGGCGGACAACGCCGTCTATCACCTGGTGCATATGTCGGTGACCTGCGCCCGGGACGCGCCGGACCCCGCCCTGCACTCGGTCAATCTCGACCTCAGCCTCACGGCGGAACCGGTGCGACGCGGCACCGCGGTCTTCCAGCCGGTGGCCTGGTCCATGACCCCGCGCCAGCTCACCGCGGAGGTGACGGCGTCGGCGCCCGCGGCCCACCTCGGCCCGCGGCTCGGATTCCAGGACGGTGGCGACACCGTCTTCGGCGAGCGGGTCTGTCTGGAGGCGCGGCGGGAGCTGCGCTCCGACCCGGGCTGGGAGATCCGGCACACCTCCGCGGTGCGCATCGGGGGCACATACCGGCTGGCCATGGTGGTACGGGCGCCGCGCGGGGCGGTGACCCGGGCGGCGGTCGCGGTGGGCGCCACGGTGCGCGAGGGGCACACCCTGCACCGCTTCCGGGAGGAGCTCGAGGAACCGCTGCGCCTGGCCGCGCTTCAGTAGGGACGGAGAGCGGGGGCCACGGAACGGCACGAGCACAGGCGAGGAGCGGCGGAACACGGTGGACGGCCAGGACGGGGACGGGCATCCGGCGCTGACGACCGAGGAGATCGAGGAGTTGGCGCGGGTCTTCCCGCCCGGCCCGTCCGCCGTGGCGCTGCTGCGCAGGGCGGGCTTCGCCGCCGAGCACATACCGGCGGCCGCCACGGCCGCCGGGGAGTTCTGGTCCGCGGTGGCCGGGGCGGTCGCCGCGGACCGGGTCGCGGACGGCAGACTGCGCGTCCTGGCCGCCGCGTGCGTCTCCTATCCGCACAACGAGGTGTTCCGCGCCGCCTTACGGGAGCGGCCGGGCGGGGGCGGGATCCGGCGGGTGCTGGTGACCGGCGCCGCCCCGGGCGGCCAGGAGTTAGCCGCGGTCCAGCGGGCGGCCCGTGGCGTCCTGACGGTGGACCGGTGCCCCGCCGCGGCCGCCACCGATCTGCGGCGGATCCTCACCGTACGCCCGGATGTGCTGCATCTGGTCTGCCGCCGGGAGGGGCGCACGCTGGTCTTCGAGGACGGCGACGGGCGGGCGCATCACACACCGGCCGCGCGCCTGGCCGAACTACTGGCCGTCTACCGCCGGCTGACCGGCGCCCCGCTGCCCGGTGTGGTACTCGGCTGCCCCGAGGGCGCGCCGCTGGCCGCGCTCTTCGCCGGGGCGGCCGAGGTGGTGGTCGCCCACCGGGGACCGCTGGACGGCGCGGCGTCGGCGGCCTTCGCGGGCGGGCTCTACGGTCTGCTGGGCGAGGCGTCCACGCTGGAGCGGGCGGCGCGGCGGGCGGCGGAGCGCGTCGGGCGGGACGGGGACGGCGTGCTGATCCTGCGCGGAAGTCCCTGGTAACGGAAGTCCCTCGTAACGGAATCCCCGGTAGCGGAAGTCCCTGGTGAACGGGAATCACGGCAGGCAGTTGATCGTTGTAACAGTTGGAAGGACGCAATCCACATCCGACGTAAGGATCGACTGCTCGTGAGCAAGGTCCCCTTCATCACGCTCAACAACGGCGTACGGATGCCGCAGCTCGGCTTCGGTGTCTGGCAGATCCCGGACGACGAGGCGCAGATCGCGGTGCGCAACGCACTGGACGCCGGGTACCGCAGCATCGACACCGCCGCGATATACGGGAACGAGGAGGGCACGGGGAAGGGGCTCGCCGCGTCGGGCATCGCGCGCGACGAGCTGTTCGTCACCACCAAGCTCCAGAACTCCGACCAGGGGTACGACTCGACCCTGCGCGCCTTCGACGCCTCGCTGACCAGGCTGGGCCTGGAGTATGTGGACCTCTACCTGATCCACTGGCCGCTGCCCGGGGTCGACAAGTACGTGGACACCTGGAAGGCGTTCGAGAAGATCTACGCCGAGGGCCGCGCCAAGGCCATCGGCCTGTCCAACTTCCACCCCGCCCACACCCAGCGGCTGCTCTCCGAGACCTCGGTCGTCCCGGTGATCGACCAGATCGAGCTGCACCCGCAGCTGCCGCAGGCGGAGCTGCGCGCCTTCAACGCCCGCCATGACATCGCCACCGAGGCGTGGTCCCCGCTCGGCCAGGGCAAGGGCCTGCTGGAGGACCCGAAGCTGGCGGCGATCGCCGAGAAGCACGGGAAGTCCCCGGCCCAGGTGGTGCTGCGCTGGCACCTGGACCTCGGCAATGTGGTGATTCCCAAGTCCGTGACCCCGTCGCGGATCAAGGAGAACATCGACGTCTTCGACTTCCAGCTGGACTCCGAGGACCTGGCGGCGATCGACTCCCTCGAGACCGGCGTCCGCCTGGGCTTCGACCCCGAGACCTTCAACGGCTGAGTCCGAGACCGTCAAGGGCCGAGCCCTTCCGCCCCGTCGCGTCCCCGCGGCGGGGCGGACCCGTAACCACCGCCACCGCCACCGCCACCGACCCCGCCACCGCCACCGCCACTCACCGTCCTGGCATATCCCGGGCGCATGACCCCCGTACGGGGCCGACGCGGTGGCCGACGCGGCCCACCGAGCGAGGCACGTCTTCGGCAATTACGCTTGGCGCCCAGATGGGCACACAGCGTGACCACTTTCCTAATCGAGGAGACCGAAGATGTCCCGCAGACGCCGTCACGGCCTTGAGCTGGCCGCCGGTTGCACCGTCGCGATAGCCGCCCTCTTCCTGGGGAGCGGCATACCCGCGGTGGCCGACCCCGGTGAACCCTCCCCCCGCCCCCGGAGGGAGGTGCCCCCCGAGATGCTGGCCTCGATGCAGCGCGATCTGGGCCTGACGGCCGATGAGGCGCGGATGCGGATATCCAACGAGTACCGGGCCGGAGAGGCCGAACCGGGGCTGCGCAAGAGCCTGGGCAGCTCCTACGGCGGCGCGTGGGTGTCCGGCAACACCGCCGAACTCACCGTGGCCACCACCGACGAGGAGCAGAGCGCCACCATCACGGCCGGCGGCGCCAAGCCCGCCGTCGTCAAGCACAGCCTCAAGGACCTCGTCGACGCCAAGCAGGCCCTGGACCGCACCGCCTCCGAGCGTCCCCCGGCCACCGATGTCGCCTCCGCCTGGTACGTGGACGTCAAGACCAACAGCGTCGTGGTGCAGTCGGCCGAGCCCACCGAGGCGGCCGCCTTCGTCGCCGCGAGCGGCGCGGACCGCGAGGTGGTACGGGTCGTGGAGTCGGCCGAGCGGCCGAGCCCGCTGTACGACCTGCGCGGCGGCGAGGCGTTCTACATCAACGACGCCGCCCGCTGCTCGATCGGCTTCTCGGTGACCAAGGCCGAGCAGAACGGCTTCGTGACCGCCGGCCACTGCGGCAGCCAGGGCGACACCACCGCCGGCTTCAACCGGGTGGCGCAGGGCACCTTCCAGGGCTCCAGCTTCCCCGGCAACGACTACGCGTGGGTGGCCACCAACGCCGACTGGACCCCGCAGCCGTGGGTGATCGGCCCCGAGGGCACCAACGTCACCGTCACCGGCTCCCAGGAAGCGCCGGTGGGCTCGTCCGTCTGCCGCTCCGGCTCGACGACCGGCTGGCACTGCGGCACCATCCAGCAGCACGACACCAGCGTGCAGTACCCCCAGGGCACGATCCGGGGGGTCACCCGCACCAATGTCTGCGCCGAGCCGGGCGACTCCGGCGGCCCGTTCATCTCGGGCAGCGAGGCGCAGGGCGTCACCTCCGGCGGCTCCGGCGACTGCACCGTCGGCGGCACGACGTACTACCAGCCGGTGAACCCGATCCTGACGACCTACGGGCTCACCCTCACCACCGGCTGACGCCGGGCGCCGGGGCCGCCGCGGTCGAGCGGACCGCGGCGGCCTCACGCGTGCGAACGGCACGCCTTGACGTGGCCGGCGCTGCTCGACGCTCACCAGCACACCTCGACGTTCACCGGCACACCTTGACGTGTTCGGAGCACCTTGACCAATCCGCACCCGTCCGGGCGACGAATGAGGTACGACACCTCCGTGTGCGCCGCATCGTTCCCGGAAGGACGGCCCGTGAGAGAACCCGTGTACATCGGCGGACCCGCCGCGCGCGGACCGGACCTCGAAGAGTTGCTCCAGATGGTGGCCCGGGGGGACCAGAACGCGTTCGCGGCCCTCTACGACGCCGTCAGCGGGCCGGTCCTGGGGCTGACGCGCAGTCTGCTGCGCGACCCGGCCCAGGCCGAGGAGGTCACCCAGGAGGTCCTGGTCGAGGTGTGGCGGTCCGCGGCGCGGTTCGAACCGGGCCGGGGCAGCGCCATGTCCTGGATCATGACGGTGGCGCACCGGCGCGCCGTGGACCGGGTGCGCTCGGCGCAGGCCGCCTCCGACCGCGAGGAGCGCGCCGCGCTGCTGTCCCGTACCCCGGCGTTCGACGAGGTGACCGAGCAGGTGGAGGCCAGGCTGGAGCGCGAGCAGGTGCGCCGGTGCATGCGGACGCTGACCGAGCTCCAGCGGCAGTCGGTGACGCTCGCCTACTACCGGGGCCGCTCCTACCGTGAGGTGGCGGAGCTGCTGTCGCTGCCGCTCGGGACCGTGAAGACCAGACTCCGGGACGGGCTCATCCGGCTCCGGGACTGCATGGGGGTCGGCGCATGACCAGAGCGGATCTGCACACCTTGACCGGGGCGTACGCGGTGAACGCCCTGTCGGGGCGGGAGTTGAGCGAGTTCGAGCGGCATCTGGCGGTCTGTGACGCCTGCCGTCAGGAGGTACGGGAGCTGCGGGAGACCGCCACCAAGCTGGCGGTGGCCACGGCCCTGACCCCGCCGCCGACGATGAAGGACGATGTGCTGCGGCGGATCGCCACGGTCCGCCAGGAGCCGCCCCGGGTCGCGGCGCGGGAGGCCCGGGAGTCCCACGCGGGCCCCCGGCGGCGCACCGGGCGGCGGGCGATGAACTTCGCGCTGGCCGCCTGTGTGGCCGCTGCCGCCGTGTGCGGCGGGGCCGCGGTGTGGCAGTACCGGCAGGCGTCCGACGCCCGGGACACCGCCCGCCGCTCCGAGCAGCGAGTGGCCCAGGCCGAGGAGCTGACCCAGGTGCTGGCCGCGCCCGACGCGCACAGCCGCAGCGGCCGGATGACGGACGGCTCGACCGGCACGGTGGTGGTCTCGCGCGGGCTGAACAAGGCGGTGTTCCTCGCCTCCGGGCTGCCCGAGCCGCCCGCCGGGCGGATCTACCAGCTGTGGTTCAGCGACGGCGGCACGATGCGCCCGGCCGGTCTGATGGACTCCTCGGGCCGGAGCGCGGCGGCGGTCATGAGCGGCGCGGTCGGAAAGGCGTCGGCCATGGGGGTGACGGTCGAGCCCGCCGGAGGGTCGAAGGCCCCGACGAGCGATCCGCTGGTCCTGTTGACGTTCCCCTCGGCGTGAGCGGGCCGTATCAGCCGATATCAGGTGACACGGGGCACGAAGCCGCCGCTTCCGGGGGCCGGGTGGGGTAAGGGAGAGGGATGAGCACGTCCCTCTCCGTCTTCACCTCCGATCTGCGGCTGTCCGACAACCCCGTGCTGTGCGGCGCGCTGCGCTCCGCCGAGCGGGTCGTGCCGCTGTTCGTCGTGGACCGCGGCCTGGCCGGGACGGGGTTCGCGGTCCCCAACCGGGTGGCGTTCCTCGCGGACGCCCTGGCCGACCTCGACGCGGGGCTGCGCAAGCGCGACGGCCGGCTGGTGGTCCGCCGGGGGGACGCGGTGGCGGAGATCCTGCGGGCGGCGCGGCAGGCGGACGCGGCCGAGGTGCATATCGCGGGCGGGGTGAGCGGCTACGCCGCCCGCCGCGAGCGGCGGCTGCGCGAGGCGCTGGTGGCGGACGGACGGCGGCTGCGGGTGCACGGCGCGGTGGTGACGGCGGTGGAGCCGGGCGAGGTGACCCCGGCGGGCAAGGACCACTTCGCGGTCTTCACCCCGTACTTCCGCGCCTGGCGGCGGGCGGGGCTGCGGAAGCCGCTGAGCGCGCCGCGCACGCTGACGGTGCCGTCCGGGCTGCGCTCGGAGCCGGTCGCGGCGGTCACCTCGCTCGCATCCGGCAGCCCCTCCCCCGGGCTGCCCGCGGGCGGCGAGACGGCGGGCCGCCGCCGCATGCGCTCCTGGTGGCGGTCGGGCTTGCGGAGTTACGCCGACCGGCAGGACGATCTGGCGGGCGACGCCACCTCCCGGCTCTCCCCGTATCTGCACCTCGGCTGTCTCTCCCCGGTGGAGCTGGTGCACCGGGCGCGGGCGGCGGGCGGCGCGGGCGCCGACGCCTTCGTACGGCAGCTGGCCTGGCGGGACTTCCACCACCAGGTGCTGGCCGCCCGGCCGGACGCCTCGTACGCCGACTACCGCTCGCGGGGCGACCGGTGGCGCGAGGACGCGGCGGAGGTCGCGGCCTGGACGGCGGGCCGCACCGGCTATCCGCTGGTGGACGCGGGGATGCGGCAGCTGCGCCACGAGGGCTGGATGCACAACCGGGCGCGGCTGCTGGTGGCGAGCTTCCTCACCAAGACGCTCTACCAGGACTGGCGGATCGGCGCCCGGCACTTCCTGGAGCTGCTGGTGGACGGTGATGTGGCCAACAACCAGCTGAACTGGCAGTGGGCGGCGGGCACCGGGACCGACACCCGCCCGAACCGGGTCCTCAACCCGCTGGCGCAGGCCCGGCGGTTCGACCCGGACGGCGCGTATGTGCGGCGCTGGGTGCCGGAGCTGGCCGGGGTGACCGGTCCCGGCGTCCATACGCCCTGGCGGCTGCCGGAGGCCGAGCGGGACCGGCTCGACTACCCGGACCCGATCGTGGACCTCCAGCAGGGGCTGGCCCGCTTCCGGCACGCCCGGGGGTGACCTCGGGACCGTCGGCCGGTCTACGGGGTGTCCGACGGACCACGCGGCGGAGCCGCATATCGAAATGGTGCGGGAAGGGGCGGGGAGGGGGCAGCATCGATATGCGGCTCCGCCGCGCGGCCCGCCGCAGGCGCCAAGATCCGCCGGACACCCCCTAGTCGGCGCGGGCGCCGTGCTGCGGGGCGATCTCCTCGATCCGGCCGGCCAGCTCGAAGTCGAGCGCGGTCACCTTGCCGCCGGCGCTGTGGGTGTTCACCGTGACGCCCACCTTGTTGTAGCCGAGGGTGAGGTCCGAGTGGTGGCCGAGCTCCTCCTGGATGGTGGCGATCTCCGCCACCATCCCGGCCGCCTGTGGATGGCCCTTGAAGACATACGTCCGGGAGAGCCGGTCGTCCGCGAACGACCAGCCGGGAAGCTGCTCCAGACGTCGCTGGATCTCCTGGTCGGTGAGCGGCTCGACTGCCATGACACATCCCTTCGTCGCGGGTGACCGGTGGCCCCTCCACCCTGCCATGGCCCCCGCCCGGCGTCGGCTACCTTCGGGTCATGACGACTGCCGCGCCGCCCCGGGTGGGCACACTGCTGCGCGAGTGGCGGGACCGCCGCCGGATCAGCCAGCTGGAGCTCGCGCTGCGCGCCGACTCCTCGGCCCGCCACATCAGCTTCATCGAGACCGGCCGGTCGCGGCCCAGCCAGGAGATGGTGCTCCGGCTCGCCGACCACCTCGACGTCCCCGTACGCGAGCGCAACGCCCTGCTGATCGCCGCCGGTTACGCCCCGCACTATCCGGAGCGGTCGGTGGACGACCCGTCGATGAGCGCCCTGCGCGACTCCCTGGAGCGGCTGCTGACCGGCTATGAGCCGTATCCGGCGCTCGTGGTGGACGGCACCTATGAGGTGCTGGCGGCCAACCGTGGCATCGCCGCGCTCCTGGAGGGGGTGGCGGAGCAGCTGCTGCGGCCCCCGCTGAACGCGATGCGCCTCACCCTCCACCCCGAGGGGCTCGCCCCGCGCATCCGCAACCTCCGCGAGTGGCGTGGCCATCTGCTGGACCAGATGGACCGGCAGCTGGCGCTGCTGCGCTCCTCGCCGCTGCGCGCGCTGTACGACGAGGTGGCGGCCTATCCGCTGCCCGAGACCGGCGGCCGGGAGACGGCGACCGCCGGGGACACCCCGCCCTTCGCGCTGCCGATGATGATCGAGCACGGCGGGCGGGTGCTGTCGTTCATCTCGACGATCGCGACCTTCAACACCCCCATGGACGTCACGGTCTCCGAGCTGGCCATCGAGACCTTCCTCCCGGCCGACCCGGAGACCGCCGCCGCCCTGGCCCGCTTCAGCCGGTCGTAGGGACGCGGTTTGAGCCACTCTCGCGGACGCGGATTCAGCCGCTCGCGGGGACGCGGTCTCAGCCGGCCGTGGGGACCCGGTCCAGGAAGCCGAGGACGGAGCGGATCCGGCCGTCCTCGGCCAGGGTGATCACATCGGTCGCGGCGACCGGGGCGGAGCCGTCGGCCGTGGAGACCAGCTCCCAGGTGAAGCGGGCCATGTCGTGGTGGCCGTCCACGGCGCCGGTGAGCCGGAACTCATGGCCGGGGAACTGCTCCTGCGCCCCGGCGATGACGGCGGCCAGCTGCTCATGGCCGCGCGCCTGCGCCAGCGGGTCGGTGTAGCCGCCGTCCTCGGTCCAGGCGGCGGCCACGGCCTTGGCGAGGGCCTCGGGGCCGGTGGCGTTCCATGCCTCGAAGTAGCGGGCGACGGCGGTGTCGTACTGCGTCATCTGGTCACTCCTCCATGAAATCCCCTGGTGGGAACGGATCCCGGACCGGAGGGCGCCGGCCCGGAACCCGATGCCTCAACCCTGCCGCCGCCGTGCGCGGGGGTCGATTACCGCCGAGGTAATGGAGGCCGGGGGTGACTCAGGACCGCTGGGACTCCACGAGCGCGATGGCCTCCTCCTTGGTGGCCACGGCGGGCGGCGAGCCCTCCAGCGGCTTGCGGGCCGTCTCCTTCATCACGGCGGCGGCGATGATGCCGACGACCGCCGCGAGCATCGTGTAGTAGGCGGGCATCAGATCGTCCCCGGTGCTGCTGATCAACCCCTCGGTCACCAGCGGCGTGGTGCCGCCGAAGAGCGAGACGGAGATGTTGAAGGCGATGGAGAGCGAGCCGTAGCGCACATTCGTCGGGAAGAGCGCGGGCAGCGACGCGGACATCACGCTCACATACGGCAGCAGACACAGCCCCAGGAGCAGCAGCCCGGCGAAGACCGGGACGATCCCGCCCTGCTTGATGAGCAGGAAGGAGGGCACGGCGACCACCAGGAAGCCGACCGAGCCGGCCATCAGCACGGGCTTGCGGCCGATGCGGTCGGAGAACCGGCCGACGAAGGTGATGGCCGCCATCAGCACCAGCATCACGATGATGATCGAGACCAGGGCGCTGGTGCTGCTGTAGTGGAGGGTGTCCGACAGATACGTCGGCATGTAGGACAGCAGCATGTAGTCGGTGATGTTGTACGCGGCGACCAGCGCGATGCACAGCACCATGGCACGCCACTGGGTGCGGAACACCTGCCAGAACGGCAGGCTTTCGCGCTCGGCCGCGTTGGTGGAGCCCTCGTCCTCCAGCTTCTGGAACGCGGGGGTGTCGTCCAGCTTCAGCCGCAGATACAGGCCGACCAGCCCGATCGGCGCGGCGACCAGGAACGGAATGCGCCAGCCCCAGGAGTCCATCGAGGAGTCGGCGAGCGTCACGGTCAGGATGGTCACCAGTCCGGCCGCCGAGGTGTAGCCGATCAGCGTGCCGAACTCCAGAAAGCTGCCGAAGTAGCCACGGCGCTTGTCGGGCGCGTATTCGGCGATGAAGGTCGAGGCGCCGCCGTATTCCCCGCCGGTGGAGAAACCCTGGAGCATACGGAACAGGATGAGCAGCGCGGGCGACCAGAAGCCGATGGTGGCATAGCCGGGGATGAGTCCGATGGCGAGGGTGCTGGACGCCATCATGATCATGGTGAAGGACAGGACCTTCTTACGGCCGATCCGGTCGCCCAGCGGCCCGAAGAACAAACCTCCCAGCGGACGGACCAGAAAGGCCACCGCGAAAGTCGCGAGCGAGGAGAGAACCTGGGCCGTGCCATTGCCGGACGGGAAGAACACTTTGCCGATGGTGACCGCGAGATAGCTGTAGATCCCGAAGTCGAACCATTCCATGGCGTTTCCCAGCGCGGCGGCCTTCACCGCTTTCCGGACGGTGCTCTCCTCGGTGACCGTGATGTCGCTCCGACGCAGTGGAGGGTTCTTGCGTCGCTGGACGGCACGCCAGAGCAGGCGGTGCCGGGAGGGCGCGGACGCGGAGGCTTCAGCATCGGTTTGGACAGGCACAAGCAACTCTTTTCAGTGGACAGGCTTGTTGCGCATACCCGGCGACCGCCGCGGCATGCCCGGCGTGTCGCGGACCACCCATGACGAGGGCCACGACGAGGACCACGACGAGGGCCACGGCGCTCAAGGAACGTTCGACCCCGGCCCGAGCCGGGCCGGGCATCTTCAGGAGCCCGGCGGTTGCTTTACCGATTCTTGGCCTTCGCCAGACCTATCCAGGCAATCGCACAACCCGTCACGCAGCGCCGAGAGGCGCCGAACTCAAGGGGACATCATGCTCTACGGCAATGCCCTCCGAAAGGCCGTCAGCTCCTCTCCCACCACTCCTCTCATCGGCATCTACGACATGTACTCGGCGTCCATCGCCGCACAGCACTACAACGGCTTCTTCGTATCCGGATTCGGGTTCGCCGCATCGCATTACGGGCTTCCCGATATCGGCTTCATCGCCTGGCCCGACATGCTCGCCTTCGTGGAGCGGCTGCGGCTGGCCTTCCCCGGACACCATCTGCTCGTGGACATCGACGACGGCTATGTGGACCCCGAGGTCGCCTGCCATGTGGTGCAGCGGCTGGAGCGCACCGGGGCCTCCGGGGTAATCCTGGAGGACCAGCGGCGCCCGCGCCGCTGCGGCCACGCCGACGGCAAGCTGATCCTGCCGCTCGAGGAGTACCTCGAGAAGCTCCAGCTGGTGCTGAGCAGCAGGACGGACTTGGTGGTGGTGGCGCGTACGGACGCCACCGAGGAGTCCGAGATCCTGCGGCGGGCGGCCGCGCTGGCGGAGACCGACGCGGATGTCGTCCTCGTCGACGGGGTGCGCAGCGTGGAGTGGATCCGCAAGGTCCGTAAGGTCATCGGCGACAAGCCGCTGCTGTTCAATCAGATCGCGGGCGGGAAGTCGCCGCGGCTCTCGCTGTCCGAGCTGTCCGAACTCGGGGTGGACGTCGCCATCTACAGCACTCCGTGCCTGTTCGCCGCCCATGGCGCGATCGACGGGGCGCTGAGCGATCTCAAGATGGCGGACGGGCGGCTGCCGGACACCCATAAGACCGGGGCCATCGGGGTCAAGGGCGCCACGGAGCTGCTGGAGCGGAACATCAGCAGGCACCACGGGGACCGTCAGCCCGCCCGGGTCGGATGACGAGGGTCGCGCGCATGACCTCGACCCTCCTCGGGCCCGGCCCCGGCCGGCGCCGTAAGCCCCGCAAGGACATCCTTCCGATCCGTCCGTCCACGGTGGGGCTCTTCCTCGCGGCCACCGCGGGCGTGCTGTGCGCGGGCCCCGCGGCCCCCGCCGCCAAGGCGTCGCCGCCGCCCGCGGGCGCCCCGCACGACGAGGACGGCGAACTGGAGGAGGAGGCCGCACCGGCCTCCTCCGACCAGCACAACGGCCTCGTGGTCGTCGACAACTCCGGCGCCGACTCCTGGCTGGAAGTCGACCGCACCCTCAACACCCTGCTGCTCAGCCGTGGCACGGCGGGCAGCGACCACGACGGGGGCGGCGGCGCCATCGATGTCGTGGCGGGCGACATCGCCGGTGCGGACCGGATGCTGCCGCGGATCGGCCACCCGCCGTGGCAGGCCGGAGGCGGTGATTGATGTGAGACGGAGGTCCTGGCCGCCGTCGTGGCCGGGCCGGCTCGGGAGGGCGGTGGACCCCTATGTCGCCGCCCTCCTCGGGACGGTCGCGCTGGCGGCGCTGCTGCCCGCGAGCGGGGCGGCGGCCACGGCCGTCGGCGACGCCGCGGACATCGCGATCGGGCTGCTCTTCTTCCTCTACGGTTCGCGGCTGTCCACCCGCGAGGCGCTGAACGGGCTGCGGCAGTGGCGGCTGCACCTGGTGGTGGGCGCGAGCACCTTCGTGCTCTTCCCGCTGCTGGGGCTGGCCGCGCGCGGCCTCGCCCCGTTCCTCCTCACCGACCAGCTCTACACCGGTCTGCTCTTCCTGTGTGTAGTCCCCTCGACCGTCCAGTCGTCGGTCGCCCTCACCTCCACCGCCCGGGGCAATGTCCCGGCCGCGATCTGCGCGGGGACGTACTCCAGCCTGCTCGGCATGATCGTCACCCCGCTGCTAGCGGCCTGGCTGATCGGCTCGGACGTCCGCTTCTCGGCGAACGGGCTGCTGGCCATCGCCACCCAGTTGCTGCTCCCCTTCCTCGCCGGGCAGGTGCTGCGCCGCTGGACCGCGCCGTTCATCGGCCGCCACAAGAAGGTGCTGGCCCTGCTGGACCGGGGCTCGATCCTGCTCGTGGTCTACACGGCGTTCAGCCGGGGCATGACGGAGGGCATCTGGAACCAGATCACCCCGGTCCGGCTGGTGGCGCTGCTGGGTATGGCCGCGGCCGTGCTGGGGCTGGCCCTCGCCACGACGTCGTTCACCGCGCGGCGGCTGGGCTTCCGCCGGGCGGACCGCGTCACCATCGTCTTCTGCGGCTCCAACAAGTCCCTGGCCACGGGGCTGCCCATGGCCGCGGTGCTGTTCGGGGACGCGGCCGGGCCGGTGATCCTGCCGCTGATGCTCTTCCACCAGTTGCAGCTGATGGTGTGCGCGATCATCGCGGGCCGGTGGTCCCGGCGGGCGCCGGAGCCCGCCTCCGCGCAGGGGGAACGCGTCCAGATCACGGAGGCGAGGGGGTAGACCCGGGAGGGCGGCGGCCTCAGCCGTGGCGGCTCAGGCACGCGGCTCGGGGCCGCCGCTCAGGCGCGCGGCTCAGGCGCAGCGGGCGATCACCACGATGGCGGCGTCGTCGTTGACGACCCCGCCGGTGTGCCGGAGCAGATCGGCGTGGAGATAGTCCACCAGCGACTGCGGGCTGCCGCCCTTCCAGACCGCGAGCCGCTCCGGGAGCGGATAGAAGGCGCCGCTCTCGTTCCGGGCGTCGACGACGCCGTCGGTGTGCAGCACCAGAAGGTCGCCGTACTCGAAGCGGAACATCTCGACCTGGTAGTCCCGCTCCTTCGGCTCCTCGAGGCCCAGCGGCACCGCGGGCTCGTCCACCTCCAGCGTCGCGATCTCGCCCTTGTGGAGCAGCAGTGGTGGGGGGTGGCCGCAGTTCACCATCCCCGTCACCGGGCCGTCGTCGTAGACGTCCAGCACGACGGCGGTCACGAAGGACTCCAGGAAGTGCCGCTCCTCACCTCCGACGTGGCGCCAGTTCCAGCACATGGCGCTGCCCAGGTGGGAGACGATGCCCGGCAGCGAGAGATTGCGGTACGCGGACCCCTGAAAGGCCCCGATCAGCACGGCGGCGTCACCGATCGCGGCCAGCCCCTTTCCCCGTACGTCCCCGATGACCAGCCGGGTCGCGCCCTCGGTGCGGACGGCCGCGTACAGATCGCCGCCGATCTGCGCCTCCTCATCGGCCGCGAGATACAGCGAGGCGATCCTCAGCTCCCCGATCCGTTCGGGCAGCGGCCGCAGCAGGACCTCCTGCGCGGCCACGGCCACCGAGCGCACCTGGCTCAGCCGCCGCCGGTGCCGGTCGGTGGCGTAGCGGAAGCTGGCCACCAGCCCCGAGATCACGATCAGCGCGACGATCTGCGCCTGGTGGTTGGCGGTCATCAGACCGCCGTGGAACACACCGATGATGATCTGAGCCCCCACGGCGAGGGCTCCGATCACGGCCGTACCACCCGCGCCCGCGAAGGACGCGGTGATCGCTGGCGCCGCGATCAGAAAGGGGCCGAGGTGGACGGTCGGCGGCGCGTTGAGGTCGATCACCGTGACCGCCAGGATGAGCATGAGCGGGACGGCGAACAGCGCCCTGCTCGACCGCGTTTCCCCTCCGATGCGGGTGAGGTCGGGCGAAACGCGCATAACTCATGCTTACACCCGATACGGGCAAGGTGCTTCAGACGGTGCTGTCGGCAGTGAGCGCGGGGCCCGCCGCCGTGACCTCGGGGCCGACCGCCGTGACCTCGGCGGTCTCCGTGACGTCGCTGACTCCCGCCCGGCTCGTCCGCCGCGCCGCCATCCACACGTACACCAGCACACCGGCGAACAGGAACAGCACACCCTGGTACACCGCCGCGTATCCGGCGCCCGCGACCAGCCAGAACGCGAAGCCGAAGCCCGCCAGCGCGAGCACCACGTCCCGGGCGAAGCGCCCCGTCCGCACCTCTTCGCGGCGCCCGGACAGCAGGAAGTACAGCTGCGCGCCCGACGCCAGCAGATACGGGACCGTCGCGGAGAAGGTGGTGATCAGCACGAGGATCTCGAAGAGCCCGCTCGCACCGGAGGTGTAGTTGACCACGGTGAGCAGGGACGCCAGAAGCACGCCGACGATGACGCCGAACGTCGGCACCCCGCGCCGCTTGGTGGCGAACGCGGCCGGGAAGAGCCCGTCCCGCGCGGCCGCGTACGGGGCCTGCGCGCTCATCAGCGTCCAGCCGTTGAGCGCGCCGACGATCGAGACCACGGCGGCCAGCGCGATCAGCGTGCCGCCCCAGCCACCGCCGAACATCGCGTCGACCGCGTCCGAGAAGGGGGCGGTGGAGCCCACCAGGTCCCGGTGGGCCACGGTGCCGAAGACCGCCACCGTGCCGAGCAGATAGACCACGGCCGCGCCGACCGTGCCCAGCACGCTCGCCCGTCCCACATTGCGCTCCGGGTCCCGCACCTCGCCCGCGCTCATCGAGGCCGACTCCACGCCCACATAGCTGTAGAGCAGGATCGCGGCCGCCGCCGACAGACCGCCGAGCGCGCTGCCGCCGCCCTCGTTGAACGAGCCGAGGTTGTGCGGGTCGAAGAAGAAGAGGCCGACGACGGCAACGAAGAGCAGCGGGATGAACTTCAGCACCGTGGAGACCAGCTGCACCGCGCCCACCCAGCGGGTCCCGGCGAGGTTGGCGAGCGCGGGGAGCCAGAGCGCCAGCAGCGCCACGGCCAGGTTCACGCCCTTCGAGTCATGGCCGGGGACCAGGACGTGCACATAGCCGACCGCCGCCACCGCGAGCGCCGCGTTGCTGACCCAGGTCATCGTCCAGTACGACCAGGCCGACAGGAACCCGGCGAAGTCGCCGAACGCCGCGCGGGCGTGTACGTACGGCCCGCCCGTGCTCGGGTCCCGCTCGGCGAGCCGCCCGAAGACCAGCGCGAGCGCGATGGCGCCGAGCGTCAGGATGCCGAAGGCGAGCAGGCTGAGGGTGCCGAACGGGGCGACGGACGCGGGCAGCAGAAAGATGCCGCCGCCGATGATGTTTCCCATGACGAGCGCGGTCGCCGTGGGCAGGCCGAAGCGGCGGGGGTGGGGCTGGTCGTGCATAGGAATATGGTCACAGAAGGTGTAGAGAGCACCCAAATCACCGGGTTTTGTTCGGCACGACCCGGCTGACCACGGTAAATGGTGCGGCGGGGGCGCCGTCCCACCGGGAATCCTGCACGGTGCGCGCCGCGTCGGACGCCGTGGCCGGCCGTGGCTCGGCGGGCACCTCGGCCGCCGCCGGGGTCTGCGCCGCCGACGCCTCCGGGGCGGCCGGGGCCTCTGTCGCCGCGACCTCCACGGGGGCGGCCGCCGCCTCCTTCTCCGGCACCTGGGGCCCGTCCGCCTCCTCCAGCCAGCGCCGCAGCACCTGGTGCACCCGCTCGGCCCCGACCAGCTCATCCCCCGCCGCCACCGGCGGGGTCAGCTCGGCCGGCCACAGCAGAAAGGGGTGCCCCTGCTCGCCGCCGAGCCCGCCGTGCGAGCCGATCTGCTCCTCGAAGGCGTGCACCGTGCCGCGCGCCGGGTGGTAGGCGGAGTTGACCATGATGTCGGGGGTGTTCCGGAAGTGCGCGGTGCGCCGTACGGCACTCTCGGCGCCCGGCCCGAAGACCGTGAGCGGGCTCGTCCCCAAGACCTCCCCGGTGTCCAGCCGGTGCTCGGCCCCGTCCGCGCCCAGCACCACCGCGCCGTGCGCCTCGGACCGTACGAGCACGAAGCCCACGCCGGGGTGGTCGGCGAGTGTGCGCAGCAGCGCGGGGTGGCGGGCGTCGATCTGTTCGCGGCTCATCCGCCCCGGTACATCGGGGAAGGAGATCAGGCCGAGGTTCCCGGAGGCGAGCACGATGGGATCGGAGACGGCGGTGTCATCGGCGCCACCGGCACCGGCGGGGGCCTCCCGCCCCCCGCACCACCCGTCCCCGTCCACCCCGGGCTTCTCCGGCCGGTGCAGCGCCGCCCGCCCCGCCTCGCGCGCCTCCGCCCCGCTCGGGGTCCGCCCGGCCCGCCGCGAGACGGGCAGACCGCAACCGGCCCGCACCAGGTCCTCCAGCCTCAGCCCGTACGCCCCCGCGAAGGTCTCGCCGGGGCTCTGCCCGTGGTCGGACAGCAGCACGATGCGGTAGTCGCGCGGGGCGTGCTCGGCGACCTTGGCGATCAGCGCGATGGAGCGGTCGAGCCGGGCGAGCACCTGCCGGGCGTCCCGGCTGCGCGGCCCCGAGTGGTGCGCCACCTCGTCGTACGCCACGAGGTCGGCGTAGATCGCGGTACGGCCGGAGAGGATGTCCCCCATCACCGCCGTCACCACGACGTCCCGCTCCACCACGGTGGCGAACGCCCGGATGAACGGATACAGCCCGCCCCGCTTCACCCGGGGCGTCTCGCGGCGCAGCTTGGCGCGGGTGGACTGGCAGATCTCCCGGACCACCTCGGCGAGGAACGACACGGCGGTGCGGGTGGCGTTGGCGGGGTCGGCGAAGTACGCGAAGTAGCCGGAGCGGGAGCGGTTGTGCTTACCGCGCCGCGCCGCGACCGAGAGGACCAGCGCCAGCTGATCGGCGCCGCCGGTGAAGAGGTTGCCCCGGCTGGCCCCGTCCACCGTGAGGAGTCCGTCGTGTCCCGCCCGGGCGGCGGCGCGGCGCTGGAGCACCGCCGCGCTGGTCGGCCGGTTGCTCACCATCACCTCCCCGCTCTTCTTCTCGTACCAGCGGAAGGCGGGCACGTCCTCGTTGGAGCCGTGCAGGATGCCGAGTTGGCTGGCGCCGGTCTGGCTGGACCAGTCGGTGCGCCAGGGTGTGACCTTGTGGGTGCTCTGGAGCCAGCCCGCGACGGTGGGCATCACCGGTGGCCGGTTCTCGCGCTCCCGCAGCGCCTCCCGGAGCACCGCGTGCCCCACCCCGTCGAGCTGGAGGAACACCGTCCCCGGGGGCTCGTCGCTCCCCCCGTCCTCGCCGAGCCGCCGCCTGCGCCGCACGGCCAGCCGCGCCAGCCGCCGCCGGTAGGCGTCGTCGTCCCGCACGGTCAGGAAGGTGCTCGTGGCCGACGACGCGGCGGACATCACGGCCGCCACCACGACGGCGGTCTCCGGCTCGGCGGCGCCGCGCCCGTCCGGGTTCACGCTGAGGGCGATCAGCAGCATCGAGCCGTTGAGCACGAACACCAGGAGCCCCAGCACCAACGCGGGCATCAGCAGCAACGCCCGTACGAGCAGCGGCCACACCAGCGCGCTGAGCACCCCGAAGGCCCCCGCGCCGCTGGCCGCCGTGATGGCGATCTGCGTCGCGGTGTCACCGTCACCTGACTTCAAGCGGAAGTCGGGGAGGATCCCGGCGAGCGCCAGCATCGTGAGCGTGGACACCGCCCACACCGCCGCCACCCGCAGCAGGGTTCCCCCCACGGTCTTCCATCGGGGCTTCTGCACGCCGCGCCCTCACTTCGCGTCACCGGTCCGCGCCATGCGCACGAACCGGCCTCAAGCGTGGCACAGCGCCCCCGCGACCCGGCGGCCAGCGGGTTACCGGGACGGATCGATTCCGCTTACGGCAGCCCATCAGTTCGCCAGGAGCGCGACGCGTAGCGCTCGGCGCTACGGGGCCCGGGGCTTGGCCGGGCTACGGCGCCCAGGAACGACCGGGCTACGACTCCCAGCAATCGGCCGGATCGTCCAGCCACACCCGCTGACCGGCGGGGCCCGGCCCGACCGTGAGGCCGAAACGACTGTGGTCCGGCCTCCCCCGACCGACCCACCACCCGTACGCGCCCTCCACCTCGTCCCACAACCGCCGCTCCCCCGCCTGCCACACCCGCGCCTCCGCCTCCCCCGCACGGAACACGACGCACGCCCAGGAACGGTCGGTCAGCCCGTAGAACCACACGGCTCGCGCGCCCTCGTGCGGGGCGGCCACGACCTGGACGCAATGCCGTACCCGGAGCCCCAGCGCGAAGGGGAGGGCGGAGTACGGCGGGACGAGGAACTGCTCCTCGGCGATGCCGGTGGTGGACGCAACGGCACCACCGCTGCCCGCGCCCTCGTCCGGGACGTAGGCGCCGTGCGGCGGCAGCGACAGCCGCTGGCCGCGCAGCTTCATGAACTCGACGGGCCCGGTGAACCGCCCCGACGCCGTCCCGTCCCGGCGCACCACCAGCCGGGCCACGGCGTCCGCGTGGGTGTAATGCGTGCCCCACGGGGCGACGATCAGGCCCCCGGGCCGCGTCTGCTCGATCCACGCCCTGGGGATCTCCCGGAGGCCGACGGTGGCCAGGACCCGGTCATACGGCGCGTTGCCCGCACAGCCCTTCGCACCGTCTCCGAGCACGACGTGCGGATGCAGCCCGGCCGTGTCCAGCCGCCCGCGCGCATGACGCGACACGTCGGGGTCCACCTCGACCGTGGTGACCTTACGGCCGCCACAACGATGCGCCAGCGCCCCGGCGGTCTCGCCCGTGCCGGTGCCCACGTCGAGCACGGCCATGCCCTCGTCCACGGTCAGGTCCCGCAACAACGCATAGACGACGGAGGGCATGGAGGACGAACTGGTCGAAACCCGCCCCGGCGCGGGGCCGGTGTGCCCGCCGTCGTCCCACTGCGTCACGATGGGCGCATCGCTGTCGGCGGCGGCGAACCAGGCGTCCGGCTCCTGCGCCTTGTCGACGGCGACGGCCCCCTGTGTCCCCGTGTCGAACGGCCACATCAGCTCCGGCAGAAACGCGGCCCGGTCAACAGCGGCGAAGGTCGGCGCCCAGTCCTCCCCCATCACCCCCGCACCGAGCAGCACCCTCCCCAACGCGGCCCGCCCAGGCCGGGCGATGCCCTCGAACGTCATGCGACCTTGGGCGGGTTCGGCACGCCGGGCCCACCGTCGGGCGTCGGCGACGGATGCGGCCCGGGGTAGGGCTGACCAGGCAGCTTGTCACTGTCTCCGCCATCGTTTCGGCCCCGGACGATCCGCGACATCAACGCTCTCCCCACCAGTCAGACGGCCCACCCCGTCGAAGCCGCGCCCCTCATCACCATAGGGTGCGCCACTAGGAACGCGCTCGAGCTCAGTCACTCGTCAGAGGTGGATCGTTCCTCGCGGGCCAGCTCGGTGATCCGCAGTGCGGTAATCGTGGCGCCGAGTCCGCAAGCCGCTGCCGCGAGGACGAGGGTCGGCCAGGCGCCCGCCTGCTGGGCCAAGGCTCCGGTGGCCATGGTCCCGGCGGCGATGCCGAGTTCCTCGCCCGCGACCATCCACATCATGGACGCAACGGCCGTGCCACGGGGCGCGTGTGCGTCCAGCAGCTCGAACAGGCAGACGGTCATGGGTGCGAACGCCGCCCCGGCGAGGGTGAGGAGTATCGCCATGAGCGGGGGTGCCGATATGGCAGCCAGGAGGGCCAGGAGCAGTGCGAGCCAGGTGAGGGCGGTGAGATAGCCGGTGGCGGGCGGGGCCGCGCGGTCGCGGGTGCCGAAGCGTGCGCCGGCGAGTGCGCTGCCCAGGCCCAGGCAGGCGAACATCCAGCCCGCGCCCGCCGCCGAACCGCTCTCGGCGGCCCGGGCGGGAAGGCCGACCGTCAGTGCCCCGAGGCAGATTCCGGCGCAGACGTTGGTGAGAAGCAGCAGCCGCAGCGCGGGCGAGCCGAGTACGCCACGGCTGCCGGTGTCCGGAGCGGAGGCTGCGCGGGCGGAGAGGGCCGGAGGGTGGGACATCACCAGGCACGAGCCCGCTACCAGGAGCGCCCCGGCGACGATCACCCCGAGCCGAGGAGACCGCAGGGCCGCCGCTGCCGCGACGAGCGGGCCGCAGATCTTGGTCACCTCGGTGAGGACGGCTTCGAGCGCGTAAGCGCCGCGCAGCAGGTCGTGGGGGACGGCCCGCGCCCACAGGGAGCGTGTGCTCGCCACGATGGGCGGTGCGCTCGCCCCGGCGAGCGCGCCGGAGAGCACCAGCTGTGTGGTCGCCGTAGCCGTCACCAGACCGGCCACGGCGAGCGCGGTGAGCACGGCCATGGCCCCCATCGGCCACCGTTGCCCATGACGGTCCACCAGCCTGCCCCGGAACGGCGCCGTCACCGTGCCTCCCACGCTCCAGGCCCCGGCCACGATCCCCGCGTCCAGGAACGAGCCCGAAGAGCCATGTCCGAGCAGGACGGTGGCCAGGGGGAAGACGGCGAAGCCCAGCTTTCCGGTGGTGGAGGCGAGCATCAGCCGCCGGGCCGACCCATGACGCATCAGTTCCGCATAGGCGCGCATCGCCGTATGCGATCACGGGATGCTGACCCGGGAGAAGCCTCGCGCCTCATGATCGGCACACTGGGCCAGTGGGTTGTTCTGGCAGGTAGAGCGACCTTTCACTTGCGGTGAAGGACCTATGGACGGCTCGGCAGACCTTTCTGATGGAGGAGGCCGGGTCGGGGAGAGACACATCCCACAGCCGGACTGTCTTGTCGTCGCTGCCGCTGGCCAGCGTACGGCCGTCCGGGCTGAACGCCAGCGACGTCACCGTCGCGGTGTGCCCGGTCAACGTGGCGCGGGGCTTACCGGTCGCCAGGTCCCACAACCGGATCTTTCCATCGTCGTCACCGCTGGCCAGGATGCGACCGCTCGGGCTGAACGCCACCGGCGTCACAGAGGCGGTATCCCCGATCAGGATGGTGCGGGGCCTGCCGGACGCCGCGCTCCACAACCGAATCTTCCCGTCACTCCCACCACTGGCCAGGATGCGACTGTCCGGACTGAACGCCACCGGCCCACTGGAATCGATGTCCGTGAGGGTGCTGCGGAGTCTGCCGGTCGCCGCGTCCCACAGCCCCACGGTCGTGTCCTCGCTGCCGCCCGCCACGGTGCGGCCGTCCGGGCTGAACGCCGCCGACGTCACCGTCGCGGTGTGCCCGGTCAGGGTGGCGCGGGGCCTGCCGGTCGCCACATCCCACAGCCGAATCGCCTGGTCGGCGCCGCCGCCGGCCAAGGTACTGCCGTCCGGACTGAACGCCACCGACTCCACTTCGGCCCTTCCGGGCAGGCTGGTGCGGGGTCTGCCGGACGCCACGTCCCACAGCCGGATCTTCCCGCTCTCCTCGCCACTTGCGAGGGTGCGGCCGTTGGGGCTGAACGCCACCGAGTGGACGGCACCGGTGTGGTTGGTGAGAGTGGCCCGGGTCCTGCCCGTCGCCGCGTCCCACAAGTGAATCTTTGCATCGCCACCGGCGCCGGCCAGGGCGCGGCCGTTCGGATGGAACGCCAGCGACTCCACTTCGGCTCCTTCGTGCACGGTGGTGCGCAGCCTCTTGCTGGTCGTCAGGCGCCATAGGCGCACCGTCTTGTCGTAGCTGCCGCTGACCAAGGTGTGACCGTCCGGGCTGAACGCCACCGACGTCACCGTCGCGGTGTGCCCGATGAAGGTGGTGCGGAGCCTGCCCGTCGCCACGTCCCACACCCGCACGGTCCTGTCGTCGCCGCCGACTCCGGCCATAGTGCGGCCATCCGGACTGAACGCCACCGGCGTCCCGTAGTCAGTGTCCCGGAGGGTGGTGCGGAGCCTGCCGGTCGCCACATCCCGCAACTGAACGTTTCCGTCCAATTCGCTGGCCAGGGTGCGGCGGTCCGGGCTGAACACCACCGGACCCTCGGAGTTGTTCGCGAGGGTGGTGCGGAGCCTGCCCGTCGCCACATCCCACGACCCCACGGTCGTGCCGTCGCCGGCGGCCACAGTGCGACCGTCCTGGCTGAACGCCACCGGCGTCGCGAGTCGGCATTCCGGAGGGTGGTGCGGGGCCTACCGGTCGCCACATCCCACAGCTGGACCTTCCCGTCCGTCCCCACCGCGTCGTTTCCCACGCCGTCGGCCAGAGTGCGGCTGTCCGGGCTGAACACCACGAACGACACGTAGTCGGTATTCCTGAGCGTGGCGCGGAGCTTGCCCGTCGCCGCATCCCACACCCGGACCGTCTTGTCGTCGCTGCCGCTGGCCACAGTCCGGCCATCAGGACTGAACGCCACCGAGTTCACGGTATCGGTGTGCCCGATGAGGGTCGTGCGGGGCCTGCCCGTCGCCACATCCCACAGCCGTACGGTCATGTCGTCGCTGCCGCTGGCCACAGTCCGGCCATCAGGACTGAACGCCACCGACGACACATAGTCGGTGTGACCGGTGAACCGTCGTTCGAGGGGAAGAGCCGCGGCGGCGAACAGGTCAGCTCTGGCTTCCTTTGTGGGGCTGATCCGGTACGCCTGGACCGCCAAGAGCGAAGCCAGGTCAGGGTTGGATGACAGGAGGCCGGCCGACTGTGCGGCCAGTTGTCGGGAGAGCGCGTTGTGCTGGGCGGTGAGCGCCTGGTGCCGTTGTTGCTCGCTGGTCCGGTACTGCTGCCAAGCGATCAGTCCGGCGGTCAGGGCGAGGGCGAGCAGGATCGACAAGGTGGTGGTGAACTGGCGCAGGCGTCGGGTGGTGCGGGCGGCTGCCTGCTCTTCTTGGTGGCGGGCGGTGGAGCTGCTGGTGAGGAAGTCACGTTCCAGTGGGGTGAGGTCACCGCTCGCGTCGGTGGTGGGAAAGGCTTCCTCGGCGGCGGCGAGTCGGGTGCCGCGGTAGAGCGCGCCGGGATCACGGCCGAGGGTCTGCCAGCTGTAGGCGGCTTCGGTGAGCTGGCGGTGCAGGCGCAGGCGTTCGCGGGCGTCGTCGATCCATTTCCGTAGCCGGGGCCAGGCGGCGATGAGGGCTTCGTGGGCGAGGTGCACCGTGCCGCCGTCGGGAATGACCAGTCGCGCCTTCACCAGCCGCTCCAGTACGGCGGCGGTAGCGGCGGAGGTGGCGGAGGTGGCTGTCTCCAGTTCTTCCCGGGGTGCGGGCCGCCTGGTGTCCTGCGCGCCCTCTCCCGGGGTGACCAGGCGCAGCAGGATCCGACGGGCGCAGGCGGCCTGGTCGGAAGACAGGTCGGTATAGAGGTCTTCGGCGGTCTGGGCGACGGCGCCGTGGATGCCCCCGACCGCTTCGTAGGCGGTCAGGCTGAGGGCGCGGCCTTTGCGGCGGTACCAGGTTTCCAGCAGGGCGTGGGACATCAGGGGCAGGGCGCCGGGTTCGCCGTCGACCTCGTCGATGATGCGGGCCGTCAGGGCGCGTTCGACGATGAGACCTGCGGCTTGGGCGGGCTTGACGATGGCCTCGCGGAGTTCGTCGCGGTTCATGGGCGGCACCAGGAGGGTGGCGTCGCGCAGGGCATCGGCGAGGGGGCGGTGGCCGACCAGGTGTCCGAAGAAGTCGGCTCGTACGGCGATCAGTACCCGTAGTCGGCTGTCGGGGGCCTGGGCGCTCAGGATGCGGTCGATGAACCGGGTGCGTTCTGCCGGATCGGCGCAGAGCGTGTAGAGCTCTTCCATCTGGTCCACGACCAGCCAGGTATCCGCCTCTTCACCCTCTTTCGGAACGAGCCGCCGCCCGTGGTCGGGCAGGGGGCGGGCGCCGGGGGTGATGACCCGCAGGGCGGCCGGGCGTAAGTCCGCGTCGTCGGTGGTGCGCAGTCGGGGGATGAGGCCGGCGCGCAGCAGGGAGGATTTGCCGCTGCCGGAGGCGCCGACCACCGCGGTGATCCGGTGCTGGGCGGTCAGGTGCAGCAGGTCGTCGATGAGCTGGTCGCGGCCGAAGAACAGGGCCGCGTCGTCCGGTTCGAACCGGGCCAGTCCCCGGTACGGAGGCTTTGCGGCGTCGTCGGAGCGTGGCTCGGCGGCTTCTTCCGCGGTCGCCTGCCGCCAGCGCTCTTCCCAGTCCTCGGGGTCGCCACCGCAAGCCTCCACGTAGGCCAGCATCACCGGGAGGGTCGGCAGTCGCTCCCCTGACGCCGCTTCGGACAGCGTGCTCGCCCCGTGGCCGGTGCGCGCGGCCATGGCTCGATAGGTGGGGCTTCCGGCCTCCGTCCGCAGCTTCCGTAACTCGGACGCCAACCGCTGCACCGGACCCGCGCTCGGGTCCAGCGGACTCTCAGGACGCCCCGCCATCGGTCACTCCCCCCTCTCGCCTCCCCCCGGAGACGGATTGACCGCCGCCAAGCTACGCACCGGCCGAAGCGGCGGCAAGCACATCACCTGCCACGGCCCTGACCTCATTGATCGGGGTGGTGGAACAGGGGTGCCGAACAATTCCGGCCCCGGTGAACTCGAAAGCGCAACGCCCCACGGCGGCGCCGTACGCATCACGGACGCAGCTCCACGGGGGTGGGCAACGCCCGCATCCGTACGGCAGCGGCCATCGGGGCCTGGCTCATGAAGAGAGGACAAGATCGTGAACGCACACAAGAGCATTGCCCTGGCGGCGGTGACTACGGCCCTGGCCGGTGGACTCGCACTGGCTGCTCCGGCCCATGCCGTGAGCACGGACCGGCCGGTGACCGTCGCGTCGGCACGGCACGGCGTCCACATCGACGGATACGAGCCCGACTCGGTGGTCACCCGGGGCGCCTGCAAGGGCTGGATGAACACCAAGAAGACCGACGGTCACTGGTTCGCCCAGGGGCTCGTCCAGTCCTGGAACGGCACCCGCTGCGCCATGATCCTGGAGCGCGAGCACAACGGCGGGGCCTACAACATGATTTCCGATCAGCACATCGTCCCGGACAACGGTAGCGACAAGGACTCGACCGGCTACTACTGGGACCACACGGGCTACAAGTCCCGCGTGTGCATCGCCAACCTCAGCTGGGGCGACGCCTCCTGGCACTGCGGCAAGGGCATCTGACCGCGGCCGACGTGCACCAATCCTGGAGCAGCACGGGCGCCCGGCACAGCCGGGCGCCCGTGCGCGGCGGAAAGGAGCCCCCTGTGAACGTGCGCGAGCACCTTGGCGAGGCGCTGGAATTCGAGGAATACGTACGAAGTCGGCACGACGCTCTGCTGCGCACTGCCCGGCGCCTGATCGCCGACCCGTTCGACGCGCAGGACCTTCTACAGACAGCGCTCGCACGAACGTACGACCGCTGGGATGGCATAGCGGACAAGCAGCTCGCCGACGCCTATCTGCGCCGGACCATGATCAATACTCGGACCGAATGGTGGCGGGCCCGAAAGCTGCGGGAGGTCCCCACTGAGCAGTTGCCGGACACGAGCATCGAGGACGACACCGAGCGGCACGCCGACCGGGCTCTGCTGATGGACGTCATGAGGACGCTCTCCCCGAAGCAGCGCAGTGTCGTCCTGCTGCGGTACTGGGAGCAGATGTCCACGGAGGAGACGGCCGCCGCCCTCGGCGTGTCGGCCGGAACGGTCAAGAGCACGCTGCATCGCACACTCGCCCGGCTCCGCGAGGAGCTGGAGCGTCACGTGAGAGACTCGGGCGATGATTATCGAACGTGCGTACGCACACATTGACCCGGGGTCGCGCGAGGAGGAGGAGTGGCCCTGGTCCGTGCCGTGTGTGCGGGGGTTGCTGGCGGACGGGCTGCGGTTCACCGCGCCCGTGACGTTTCTCGTCGGGGAGAACGGATCGGGCAAGTCGACGCTGGTGGAGGCGCTCGCGGAGGGGTTCGGGCTGGACCCGTACGGCGGCTCGCACGACTGGCAATACGCCAGCCACCGCCCCAAGTCGGCGCTGGGTGAGCGGATCCGCTTCGACGCGGCGCCGCGCGGGCGGCGGATGCTGGGCAGTTGGTCGGCACGCAAGGGGTTCTTCCTGCGCGCCGAGACCGCGTTGGACGCGCTGCACCGGGAGGGTTTCCGCCCACATTCGGTCAGCCACGGCGAGGGGTTTCTCGCGGCGTTCCGGGGCAAGTTCCTCCAGCCCGGGCTGTACGTCATGGACGAGCCGGAGGCGGCGCTCTCCTTCGCCTCCTGCCTTGAACTCATCGGCCATTTGGATGAGTTGGTGAAGAACGGCGGGCAGGTCATCTGCGCTACGCATTCGCCGCTGCTGACGGCGCTGCCCGGTGCGGACATCGTCGAGGTCGGCGAGCACGGGATGCGGCGGGTGGCCTGGAGCGAGCTGGCCCTGGTCGATCACTGGCGCCGGTATCTCGCGGATCCGCAGAGCTATCTGCGGCATGTGCTGGGATGAGCGTCGGGGTCGTCTGCCGTCGGTTGTCTGCGGCGCCGTTTCGCGCCTTCGGCGCAGTTTGAGCATGGGGGCGGCAGGTGGGGGGCGCGGGCCGCGTCGCCGGCCGCCGGGCCGGTGGGAGGTCGGGCTCGGTGGCGGCTTCCGCAGTCGGGGGCTCGGGCCGACGCCGGACAACTCCGCCGGGGGTGGGGTACCCCTCTGGAGATTGCTTGACTTATTAGTTGCGCCAGATCAAGTGTTTTTGAGAGGGGTACCCGGAGGGGCCAGGCCCGCAGTCCGGATCGGCCCCGGCCCGCGAGCCCGGATGCCGCCACTCGCCCCGCCCCCACCGGCCCGGCGGCCGGCGACGCGGCCCCGGCCCCGGCACCCCCGACCCATGCTCAAACTGCGCCGAAGGCGCGAGACGGCGCCGCGCCCAACCGAGCACCGCTAGAGGCGGATTCGGGCCCAGACCGTTTTGCCGACGATACGCTCCCGGACACCCCATGCCTCGGCCAGCGCGTCCACGATCGCCAGGCCGCGTCCGGATTCGTCGTCCGGCGTCGGGTCCGCCAGGGCAGGGTGCCCCTCGCGGGGGTCGGACACCTCGATCCCGACCATTTTTTCTGCGTCGTATGCGATACGCACCTCGAAGTACCGCCCCGGTACGCGTCCATGGCGCACGGCGTTGGTCGCCAGCTCGGAGACGACCAGGAGGACCAGGCCCGCCGAGCTCCGGTCCATGCCCCAGGCGCGGAGAGCGGCATCGGCGGCGCGGCGGGCGTGGGGGATGGACAGGGGGACGGGCGTAAACCTCTGCTTCCAGCCATGGAGCGGGTTTACGTCGTGACTTTCCGCGTTCATCCTCCCACTGTCAGTGCAGGCGGCTACCTTCACCAGTAACAGAGCGTCGACTGCGGTGACCGACAACTCCGGTCGAACGCAGGTTGATTGGCGTTGACCGATGTTGAGGGGGTGGCCCGCGTGGCCCAGTCGAAGAAGAAGGACTCCGCTCCGCCGACCGTGCAGTACTTCGCCGCTGTCCTGCGGCTTCTGCGGGAACGGGCGGGGCTGACCCAGGATGAACTCGGTGCGCTCATGAACTACACCGGGTCGGCGGTCAGTGCCGTCGAGACGTGTGCGAAGCCGCCGACCGACGAGTTCATCGACGCGGCCGAGAAGGCACTGGACGCGGGCGGGCTACTGCGTTCTGCGATCAAGTACCTGAAGCTTGAGCGGTATCCGGCTCACTTCCAGGGTTTCGTACAGCTGGAGCAGGAAGCGCTGAGTGTGTCGTCGTACTGCACGCACCTGATCGACGGCTTGCTCCAGACCAAGGAGTACGCCCGCGCGCTGTTCGACTACGCATTTCCGCCGGTCGACGAGGAGGAGGTGGAACGTCTGGTTGCGGCTCGTATGGACCGCAAGGCGCTCCTCGATCGCAAGCCGGTAGCAGTGGTGAGCGTCGTCCTCGAAGAGGCGGCGTTGCGCCGTTTAGTTGGCGGGCCAGAGATCGTGCGCCCGCAGTACGAGCACCTCATCGAATGTGCTGCTCGCCCCAATGTCGTCGTCCAGGTCATGCCGATGAGCCGTGCCGGACACGCCGGACTCCCCGGCCCGATGAAGCTGATCGAGACCCCGGAGGAGACGCCACTTGTCTATCTGGAGGGTCAGGGCAAGAGCATCCTGGTATCGAAGGCAGACGAAGTTGGGGTCCTCGCTCGCCGCTATGCCATGATCAGGTCCCAGGCTCTCGGGCCAGAGGAATCCGTCGTGTTCATCGAGCAGTTGATGGGTGAGTTATGAGCAGACTCGTGTGGTTCAAGAGCAGCTACAGCGACAACACCGGCGGCGACTGCATCGAGGTCGCCTACGACTGGCACAAGTCAAGCTACAGCGATTCCAGCGGCGGCGATTGCGTCGAGGTCGCCACCACCCCCACCCCCACCACCGTCCACATACGGGACTCCAAGAACCCCGACGGCCCCCACCTCCGCATAGCCGCTACCGCTTGGGCCGACTTCCTGACCTTCGCGACGGCCTGAGCAGAGCCGTCGGCAGGAACACCGCGTCGCAGACGACCATCGCGGCCGACAGGAAGGGCAGGCCGAGCAGGACGGCGATTCCGGCGTGTTCGAGGATCATCACCGCCAGCAGCGCGGTCTTGAGGCGTCGGTAGCCGAGCAGGAAGGGGAACGCGACCTGCATCACGACGGTCCCATAGCTCAGCAGGACGATCAGGAGCATATGGCTCGCGAGCAGGCTGCCGAGGCCGGGCCAGGGGCTGAAGTAGTCGAGGTGCAGGGCGTAGTGGAGCCCGCTGCCGTCCTGCCAGCGGGTGCCTTGGATCTTGTACCAGCCCGCCGTGGCGTAGATGAGACAGATCTGGGCCGCGATCACGAGCATCGCGCAGTTGTGCAGCATCGTGGCGGCCGCGTCGAGCAGTTCGCGCGACCACGCTCCCCGTGACCATCGGCGGGCCGCGTACCAGAGTCCCTGGCAGACCCAGCCCGCCCACAGGACCGCCGCCCAGGCGGTTCCCTGGAAGCCGTCCGACACCCACAGCAGGGCCACTCCGAGGATCTGCCACATCACGAACCCGGCCCGGTCGACGCGCCCGGCCCGGCGGTTGCGGCGGGCGCGGCGGGCGTCGAGGGACCAGACGGTTCCGCATTGGGTGAAGGCGAGGTAGATGGCCATCACGCCGATCACGTTGTCCCCGCCGTCCCCGATGAGCGGGTTGCGGTTCTGGAGCGAGAGAACGGCGATCAGGAAGAGGACCGAGGTGGCGCGGGTCCGCCAGCCGAGCATCAGCAGGGCCGCCACCAGGATCGCGCCGTGGTAGACGCATTCGAACCACCAGCGTCCGGCGCTCCAGGTGAGCACGGTGAAGGCGTGGTTCTCCGCGACCAGGCGGGCCGCCAGGTCCAGCGCCCAGGGGCTGCGGTCCCCGTAGAGCACCCGGCGGTGCGGCCATTCCCGCAGCAGATAGGCCAGGACGAGTCCGCTCAGGCCGATGCGGAACAGGGCGCACTGATACCGCGCATGCGCATCGCAGGCGAAGGCGATCAGCCTCGCCGCCGCCTCCCGGCATCGCCATCGCCCATGGGCGGCGCCCGCCGAAGGAGCGGTGGCGGGCCGCGTCGTGGGGTGGCCGAGGTGGCCGAGGTGGTCGATGCTCATGTCACAGTCCCCTGCGGTCCCGGTCCTTCACCGGCCACCACGGCAAGGTGCGGTGGTGGGCACTCTGCGCGGACGACGCCCGGTCACTCCAACGGGGCGGGGCCACCGGCCTGGTGGTGACGCGCACCTGCACGGCGACGACCCGCTTACCGCTCAGTCGCCCCTCGAGGCGCTGAAGTGCGATCCGCTTGACGTATTCGCCGAAGAGAATTCCCCGCACACCGATCGGAGCGTCCCGCCGGCTGTGGGAATTCCGATAGAAGCTCCAGGCCAGGCGCAGCATGTTCTGATGCGCATGGCTTGGGGCGGGGTTGTGCCGGACGGCCGCGATGTCCTGAGCCGTCAGGTTGGACCATTGCCCCGTGCGGGGATTTCCGGAAGCACCGGCGGTCCGCACCCTGGCCGCGATGGCGACGTTCTCATGGAGTGGCTCGGGCGCGAACAACTGCCAGCCCTGCGGAAATTCCGGATAGACATGCCCGTTGATCATATGTGCGTACCGATTCTTCACCGGATTATCCGGCGTAACGGCCAGAAAGAGTGTGGCGAGGTGCCAGCACACCGCACCGAGCAACACGACGGCGGTCACCGTCAGAACCACGAGGGACGGGAGGGACCGGCCAGTGCCGGTCCCTCCCGTGTCGGCCACGGACACGGTCCCCTAGCCGCGAGTGTTCTGGCAATTGGATCCGTATCCACCGGGCGGGCCCGGTTGGGCGGCGCTGCTGCTGCCTCCGCCGGTCCCGGTCTCTCCGGGGACTCCGAGCGACGATTTGGTCGAGCACTCATTGCTCTGATTCGTCCCCGCGCCGGGAACACCGCCGAAGAGCTCCTTGGGAAGAATGGGCCACTTCTGGGCCTGTGCCGCGTTGACCCCACCGAAAACCAGGGCACAGGCAACGGACGTGCCCAGCACCAATAGGCGAATAACTCTCTTCACCAGACCACCTCTCTCGAAAGGCTCGATAAATCCGCAGCCTGCCCAACGGCCGCGATCAGCGGCAAGAACGACACGACGGCTTAGTGCGAATGGACCCGCGCCGGAAATCAGGCCCGGCCGTGAGCCCGCTGCGCTCGACGCGACAAGGTGTCGATCACGACCGCCAGCAGCAGCACACCGCCGGTGATCATGAATTGGACGGCGGTCTGGATGTCCATGAGGGCCACGCCCGAGGCGATCGACTGGATGACGAGCACCCCCAGCAGCGCGGACCACGTGCTGCCGCGGCCACCGAAGAGGCTCGTGCCGCCGATGACGGCCGCGGCGATGGCGTTCATCAGCAGGTCGGTGGAGACCGAGGTCTGGCTGACCGAGTTGATCCGGGAGGCCAGGAAGAGGCCGCCGATGGCGGCCATCGTGCTCGACATCATGAACGCGGAGGTGCGCACCCAGGCCACGTTGACCCCGGCGCGGCGGGCCGCCTCGACGCCGCCGCCCAGGGCGAAGATCATCCGGCCGTAGGCCGTGCGGCGCAGGACGTAGTCGAGGATGACGAGGACGATCACGAAGATCAGGACGGCGAGCGGCAGGCCCTGGAACTGGTTGAGCACATACGCGGCGGCGAAGGCGAGCACCGCGAGCACGCCCGTGCGGGCGCCGATCCAGACCGGGGCGCGGGTGGGCACTCCGGCGGCGCGACGGCGCTTGACGTCGCGCCAGGCGGTGAGGAAGTACCCGGCGGTGCCGACCGCCGCCAGGGCGTAGGCGGCGGCGACGTCGGAGAAGTAGTAGTTGGTCAGCTGGGCGACCAGGCCCTGATCGTCGAGGTTGATGGTGCCGTACGCGCCCATGATGGAGAGCATCAGGCCGTACCACCCCAGCAGTCCGGCGAGGGTGACCACGAACGCGGGGACGCCCACCACCGCCGTGAAGAAGCCGTGGACGAAGCCGACCGCCGTACCGCAGAGGACGCCCAGGATGATGGCGGGTGGTTCGGGCATGCCGAAGTTGACGTTCAACACGGCGAACAGGGCGGAGGCCAGGCCGCTCACCGAGCCCACCGACAGATCGATCTCGCCGATCAGCAGCACGAAGATCACGCCGACCGCGATCATGCCGGTGCCGACGATGTCCACGCTGAGGTTGGAGAGGTTGCGCGGGGAGAGGAAGTACGGGTTGAGGACCTGAAAGGTGATCCAGATCGCGAGCAGCCCGAGCAGGACCGGGACGGCGCTGAACGTACCGCCGCCCATTCGGCGCCCGAACACGTCGGTGAAGCGCTCCGCGCCGTGGGCGCCGGATCCGCCGGGGATGCTCACAGCTCCCCCTCCCGCGCCACGCGCCGCGTGACCGCGTTGTCGGACGCGCCGGTGATGGAGGAGACGATCTGCTCCTGGGAGGTGGTGTTGACGTCGAAGAACCCGTTGTTACGGCCCAGGCGCAGCACCGCGACCCAGTCCGCCACGGCCTTGACGTCGCCCAGGTTGTGGCTGATCAGCAGCACCCCGAGCCCGCGCTCACGCAGCCGCTCCACCAGGTCCAGGACCTGGGCGGTCTGCTCGATGCCGAGGGCGGCGGTGGGCTCGTCCAGCATCACCAGGTTCGGTGCGCCGAGCAGCGCCCGGGAGATGGCGACGGTCTGCCGCTGGCCGCCGGAGAGGGACGCGACGGGCCTGCGGACGTCGGGGATGCGGATGGAGAGGGTGGCCAGCAGATCGCGGGTGCGGCGCTCCATCTCCACCTCGTCCAGGACACCGATCCGGGTGATCTCGCGGCCGAGGAAGAGATTGCCGACGACGTCGAGGTTGTCGCAGAGCGCGAGGTCCTGGTAGACGGTGGCGATCCCCAGGTGCTGGGCGTCGTGCGGGCGGCCGATGTGGATGGGACGGCCCTGCCATTCGAGGGTGCCCGTGTCGGCCGGTTCGACGCCCGCGATCACCTTGACCAGGGTGGACTTCCCCGCGCCGTTGTCGCCCACCAGGGCGATGACCTCACCGGCGTGGATCTCCAGCTCGACGTCCGTGAGCGCCTGGACCGCGCCGAAGCGCTTGAAGACGCCACTCAGCGCCAGCAGGGGCGGGGCCGACGGTCGGGCCATCCGCGCCTCCCTTCATTCCGCGTCGTGCGGTGAGCCGTCCCGGTCGATGAGCCCGGCCTTGCGGCAGTCATCCGCGTACTTCTTGGTGCATATCTGATCGACGCGATACAGACCGTCCTTGATGACGGTGCTCTTGATGTTGTGCACGGTCACGGCCACCGGCTCGAGCAGCACCGCGGGGATGTCACGGGCGCTCGCGCTGTTGACCCGCTGCTTGGTGATCTTGCTGAGCGACTGGCCGTGTCCCACCGCGATGGCCATCTCCGCGGCGGTGTAGGCCTCGGGCTTGAACGGCTTGTAGACGGTCATGTACTGCTCGCCCGCGAGGATCCGCTGAATGCCCGCGACCTCGGCGTCCTGGCCGGTGACCGGGGGGATCGGATGGATCCGGGCCGCCTTGAGGGCGGTGATGACGCCCGAGGCCAGGCCGTCGTTGGCGGCGAGGACGCCGTCGATGCCGTAGGGGCCAAGGACGGCGATGGCGGCGGACATGTTGCGGTTGGCGTTCTCCGGGCGCCAGCCGACGGTCTCGTAGGACTTGGCGATCTTGACCTTGCCCTGGAGGACGGATCGCGCGCCCCGTTCGAACCAGCCCGCGTTGGGGTCGGTCGACGAGCCGTTCATCATGACGATCTGGCTGCTCCTGGCCTTCGGGCCGAGCGCCCTCAGCAGCGCCTCGCCCTGGAGCCTGCCGACGCTTCCGCCGTCGAAGGAGACATAGCCGGCGATGGGCCCCTCCGCGACGCGGTCGTAGGCGATGACCGGGACATGGGCGCGGTGGGCCTGGACCACGGAGTGACGGACGGCCTTGGTGTCCACGGCGTCCAGGATGAGCACATCGATCCCGTTGGTGATCATGGCCTCGATCTGGAAGCGCTGGGCGGCCGGATCGTGCTGGGCGCTGGAGTAGCTCACCGTGCAGCGCGGGCACAGCTCCTTGACCCGCCGCTGGATCAGGGGTCGGTCGAAGCGCTCGAAACGGACGATCTCGTTCTCCGGGAGCAGCAGGCCGATGTGCAGGGGCCCGTGGCGGTGGGTCCCGGCCACGCTCATCGTCTCGCCGAGCTGGGCCGCCTTGCCGCAGGCGGCGAGGGACACGGTCAGGACGAGGCCCACCGTGACGGCGACGGCCGCGCGGAGGCGATCGCGGGTAGGGAAACGGGTGCGGGAACGCGTGCGGGAACGGGCCGCGGGGTGCGCCCGGGAACGCGTGCGGGAGCGGCTCATCGCCCAGCGCGCACGGGAACGGCTCATCGCCTCGCCCTCCTCCTTCTCGACCCCTTCCTCCCCATAGCCCCCTCGTCCCCCTCCGGCCGTTCCCCGGGTCCCGCGTCGGCCGGGCCTTCCGGAAGCTCCGCCGAGGGCCGGTCCGCGGGCCCTTCCGCGGGCACGTCCGGAGGCACTTCAGGGGCCGCGCCCGGGGGCTCCTCCCGCGGGGACGACAAGTTGATCTCGCCCCAGACCTGCTTGCCCCCGCTCAGCGGCACCGAGCCCCAGGTCTGCGACATCGCCTCGATCAGCAGCAGCCCCCGACCGCCGGTGGCCTCCCAGTCCACGGTCGTCGGTTTGACGGGGGTACGCGGCGAGGGGTCGTTCACCGCGATCCGCAGCCGGTCCGCGGTCAGCGTCAGATTCAGCCGCACCTCGCCGCGGGTGTGCACCAGGGCGTTGGTGACCAGCTCGGAGGTGACCAGCAGGGCCACGTCCATCTCCGCCTCCACCCCCCAGTTGCGCAGGGTGCGCGCGGTGAAGCGGCGGGCGTGCATCACGGCGTCGGGCAGCCGCCACACCGTCCAGCTCGCCCGGGTGGGCCGTACCCGCATCCCGTCGTAGCGCAGCAACAGCAGCGCCACGTCGTCGTCCCGGCGGCTGTCCCCGCCGAGCAGGGCGTCCGCCACCCCGCCGGGGTCGGACGGGTCGGCGCGGCCGAGCGCCTGGCGGGCCCGGCGCACCCCGTCGTCCAGGTCGAGCCGGGCGGACTCGACCAGGCCGTCGGTGAGCAGGGCGATCAGGGTGCCGGAGGAGAGCCCGGCCGCGGTCATCGGGAACTCGGCGTCGGCGACCACGCCCAGCGGCGGGCCGCCCTCGACGTCGAGCTCCGCGGTGGTGCCGTCCGGGTGGCGCAGCAGCGGCTGGATGTGTCCGGCCCGGACGAACCACGCCTCGCCCTCCTCCATGTCGAGGTCGGCGTAGCAGCAGGTCGCGAAGAGATCGGTCTCCATGCCGACGAGGAGGCGGTTGGCGTGCGCCACGACCACATCGGGCGGGTGGCCCTCCACCGCGTAGGCCCGGATGGCGGTGCGCATCTGGCCCATGATCGTGGCGGCCGCGGCGCTGTGGCCCTGCACATCGCCGATGACCAGCGCCACATGGCCGTCCGGCAGTGGGATGACGTCGTACCAGTCGCCGCCCACCTCCAGCCCCATCGTCGCGGGCAGATAGCGGGTGACGGCCACCCCGCCGGGCAGCTCCGGCAGCTTCCGGGGCAGCAGGCTGCGCTGGAGCATGGTGGCCAGCTCGTGCTCGGCGTCCAGGGCGTGGGCGCGCACCAGGGCCTGTCCCACCAGACCGGCGGTCGCGGTCAGCAGCGAGCGCTCCTCCGGGCCGAACTCATGCCGCTCCTCCCAGCCGATCAGGCATACGCCGACGATCCGGCCGTCCGCCGGGAGCGGGAGGACGGCGAGGCCGCCGGGGCCCATACCGGCGAGCCCGGGTTCGAGATCGGCGCCCTCGGGCCAGATGCTGACCTGCCCCTCCCGCAGCGCCTCCGCCAGCGTGGGCAGGGCATGGCTGGGCGGCTCGGGCCATTCGGAGCGCCAGGCGGCGCGCCACACCTCGGGCCAGGCGGCCGGTTCGGCGGGGGCGAGGACGCCGACCACCAGCTGATCGGCCTGGAGCTCGGCGACCGCGAGCCGGCCCGCCCCGAGCGGATCGCGCAGCGCGCCGACCACGGCCCGCCCCACGTCGCGGACGGTGGTGGCCCCGGCCAGGGCGGCGGACAGCCGCTGCACCAGGGACACCTCGTCGGCGGTGGGCCGCAGATACGAGGTCTCCGCGATCACGCCGAGCATGCGCCGGGGCGTGCCGTCCGCCCCCGTCTCGACCCGGGCGCGCAGGCCCAGCCAGCGCAGCTCCCCGTTGGGCCGGCGGATCCGGAACTCCTGCTGTGCGGTGCCGGAGGTGAGCAGGTCGGGCTCCAGGACCGACATCAGGGCGGGAATGTCGTCCGGGACCGCGGCCGCCAGCAGGGTCTCCACCCGTCCGTCGAAGTCCTCCCCGGGAATGCCGAAGAGATGGAGCACCTGGGTGTCGGCGGTCAGCCGCCCGCTGTCGAGGTGCAGGACGAACGAGCCGACCCGCAGCCGGTCCAGGGTGAGGCCGGGTAGTTCGGGTCGCCGCTGGGTGAGCGCCTGCGGCCCGGCCGCCTCGACCCCGGCGGCCACATGGTGGGCGTAGAGCTCGATGAAGCCGCGGCGGTCGGCGTCGATCCCGCCGGGTGCCTCGTCCACCACCACCAGACACCCCAGCCCCTTGCCGTCCCCGCCGAGCGGCAGCGCCCCCAGCGAGACGCCGGGCGTGGTGGGGGTCTCGGGCGTGGTGGGCCCGATGGGGCCGTAGGCGGCGAGTTCGGTGGGGGTCAGCCACAGGGGGCGCCCGGCGCGGAAGGCGTCGGCGACAGGCGAGCGCCCGGAGAGGGGATAGCGGGCCGGCAGCGCGTACGACCGTCCGGCGCCGCGCACCGTCTCGGCCAACCGCAGCTCGACACCCTCCGCGTCCAGCACGTAGACAGCCACCAACGCGGTCCCCGTGAACGTCAGCACATGCCCGGTCACAGCACGCCTGCACCGCCTCCGTGCGTGGACCGCCGGTCTCGTGGGCGTACCCGGGCCCATGATCGGCCTCCGCGCGGCGACCGGTCACGACCACCGGCGGGGCCTTCGCTGCCGCGCCCCCTCGAAAGGGATGGCGCCTTCTCCTCAAAGCATGGCACAGCGGGGTGAACCAGGCCATCTCCCCTCGGGGTGACGGCGCTCGGCCGCGACCCGGCGGTGCGGGAGACTGGGCGGCATGGTGCGGCTGCGGGTGGTCACGACGGACGACTGGCCGCTGTGGCGGGACGTCCGGCGGACCGCGCTGGCCGAGGCGCCGCACGCCTTCAAGTCCCGGCTCGCCGACTGGCACCGCGGCGGCGAGGAGCGGTGGCGCGCCCGGCTGGAGCTGCCGGACGCCTACCACGTCGTGGCCCTGCTGGACGGCCGGGCGGTCGGGATGGCGAGCGGCATGCCCGGGGACGGGGTCGGGGACGGGGATGGAGACGGGGACGGGCGGCCGCCGGAGCTGAGGTCGGTCTGGGTCAGCCCCGAGGCGCGCGGCCACGGTGTCGGCGGCCGGCTGATCGCGACGGTCGAGGCCTGGGCCCTGCGGAGGGGCGCCACGGCGCTGCGGCTGGCGGTGCTCCCGGGCAACGCACCGGCGATCGCCCTCTACGAGCGGCACGGTTTCACCGCCACCCGGGAGCCGGGGGAGCTGCTGGCCGACGGCGTGACCAGGGAGCTGGTCATGGTGAAGGCGCTGCGGCGGAGTTGACCCGGCCCACCGCGCCCACCACCACAGTCGTGAATTCTGTTCATTGATATGGACACGCCATCGACTCTGCCCTACCTTGACTCTTGGTCTAGACCATGATCCAACACGGGAACGGAACAGACCGGAGGTGGGTCGATATGCCCGCATTACGCACCAGACGCACCAGACGCTCCCCCCGCTTCAGGGCGGCCCTGGCGTTCGCCGCGCTCGCCGGGGTCCTGTCGGCGGGAGTCGCGTCCGGAGGGACGGCCGCGGCGAAGGAGTCCGCGGCGTCACCGACCGATGGATGGACGCAGACGTCGTTCACATACTCGATGCACAAGCCGTGGAACCTCGACCTGAGCGAGCGCTACGGCTACAACTCGAGCACGAAGACCCACACCATGTGGGTGAACTCCACGGACGAGCCGCTCGAAGAGGGCAGCGACACCGATCCGCGCACCGAAATGCGGTGGAAGCAGGAGTACTCCTCGGGGAAGCACATGTGGGACGCCGATGTGTATGTGCCGTCCGGGACGAACGGCGCGGACATCATGCAGATCCTGCGGGGCAAGCACCCCAGCGGAACACCGGCCACCGACATCATGCTGCGCGCGTCCAGCGCGAACGGCGGGACGCTCAAGCGCTATACGGACGCCGTCATCAAGACCGGTATCTACAACACCTGGTGGAACCTGAAGGTGGCCCATGACGCGGACGCCGGAAAGATCCAGGTCTACGCCGACGACAAGCTGGTGCTGACGGTCGACGACCGGGGACCGGCCACGCGCTACTTCAAGAACGGCGTCTACCACCACGGCAGTGGCCGGGCCGAGGCCCGGTTCCGCAACATCCGCCATTGGGTCAAGTAGAGGGGTGGGACCGTGTCCAGGAAACACCGTGTGATCGCCGGGGTGTCCGCCGCCTGCGGACTGCTGCTCGCGGCGCCGGGCGCCGCGCACGCCGAGGTCGAACCGGGCGGCTGGTCGTCGGAGTCCCCGGGGTTCAAGGTGCAGGAGCGCGGGTGCGGAGAGGTCGACAACCTCACCTTCGAGCTCACCTGCTCCACCGCGAGCGGGGACCAGCGGGCCGAGCGGCGCTATGACACCTACACCGGCGGGACCCATCAGTTCGAGGGCTACTTCCGGGTCACCAGCATGGGCGGCACCCGGATCAGCCTGAAGCAGACGTTCAACGACACCGACGGCGACGCCGGTCCGTACTTCATGCTCGCGGTCGAGCGCGGCGGGCGGCTGTACGCCGTGCACGGCGGGGACACCCTGTCCAACGCGGGCACGGTCGGGGCCACGGTGCGCGTCAACACGGTGCACCAGGTGGGCAAGGAGCACCGTACGTACATCAACGGCTCGCTGAAGCACACCGTGGACAGCCCCGGCGGCAGCTTCTACGACAAGTTCGGGGCGTACCGCACCAGCAGCGGCAACGGCCCGGCCACGGTGGTGTGGAGCAACGTGAAGTTCTGGCGCAAGTGAGCGGCTCGGTACGCGCCCTGGCGGCGGCGGTTCTCGTCGCCGCCGGGCTTTCCGGAATCGGCGGATGTGCGGCGTCCACGGACGCGCCGGAGGCCTCGAACGCCGCGAAGGCCTCCCGCGGGACCCGGACGGCCGGGACCGTGCTCAGCGTCGCCCGGGTCTCCCCCGTCGACGCCGAGCTGAGCTGGCACGGGAAGGCGCCGGGGGCCGCGGGGCGGATCGTGGAGTTCGCGACCGAGCCCGGGGGGCCCTGGACGATCCTCACCTACGCCCCGCTTACCCAGACCACCTACCGGCACCCGGATCTGATCCCGAAGACCCACTTCTACTACCGGGTGCGGCCGTACTACGGACCCGCGTCCCGGGCGGTCGACGTCACCCTGCCCAAGGGGTCGTTCACCAAGGCGGAGCAGCGCCAGGAGCACAGGTGGGCGCCGCCGCGCACGATCCGGCGGGCGGGGGTGCGCACCAGCCCGGTCCGGCGGCCGTCGGCCACCCCGACCGATCTGCGCGCGACCGTCATGCACGCCAACGGCATCCGGTTCACCTGGACCGACCACGCCGAGGGCGAGCGGGGCTATCTGCTGGAGGACCGGCCCCGGGGCGGCAGCTCCTTCCACCCCGTCGCCGTGCTCGACCCGGACATCAACTCCTTCGGGCTGATCACCCTGCCGAACGAGAAGCGGGCCTCCTACCGGGTCCGTCCCTTCACGTACGGCGAGCGCTCCAACATCGCCGGGATGACTACGGGCGAGCGGCCGGCCGGGCGCGGGTGAGCGCGGCTGAACGCGAGTGAGCGCGGCTGAGCGCGGTGGCCTCAACCGCCGGTGCTCCCGGTGTCCCCGGTGCTCCCGTTGGCCTCGGCGGCCTCGGTGTCCACCGGGGACGGGGCGAGCACCTCAGGCAGCGGAGCGTGCCGCGCCCCGGCGATGAGGACGTCGAAGCCCCAGGCCAGCCGGTCCTGGGGGGACCCGGAGAGCAGCCGCGGGCCGAGGGCGGCGATATGCGGATGGGTCCGGGGTGAGACGTCCCGCACCACCGTGGCGAGCGCCTGCCAGTCCGCCTCGCTCTGGGCGGTGTCGCCGGGGGCCCGGTGGGCGTGCTCGGCCGCGGTCGCGGTGGCGAACTGGAGCAGCAGATCGACCAGCCACGCGGCCCGGTCGGGCTCGAGGCCGCCCTCGTCCAGCAGCGCCAGCAGCGCCTCCAGCAGCTTCAGATAGTGCTTGCCGAAGGGGCGGGCCACCAGGGCGGACTGGGCGAGACCGGGGTACTCGAACAGCACCGAGGTGTACGAGGTGAGGATCCGCACCAGCCGGTCGCGCCACTCTCCGTCCGCCTTCGCCGGGCTCAGATCGACGGCGCCGAGGAGCTCGTCCAGGACGGCCGCGTGCAGCTCCGCCATGTTGCGTACGTAGACGTAGAGCGACGCCGGCCCGGTGTCCAGCTCCTTGGCCAGGCGGCGCATCGTCACCCGCTCCAGGCCCTCGGTACGCATGAGGTCGACCGTGGTGGCGATGATGCCTTCCCGGGTCAGGGCCGGTTTCGCCGGACGTTCCCGGCGGCTCCGCGGGGCGGTGGGGTGCGCTGTCATGGCGCCATCGTACCGGTCGGCGAACATGTTCGTCACGAACGCGTTTGCCACGAACATGTTCGTCGCCCTACGCTCCCTCCATCCACGGCGCATTCGCGCCGAGCCAGGGAGGCCCAGGCCCAGGGAGGCATCCATCGCCATGTCCACACAACGCCGTGAGCGCCGTGAGCGCCGTACCCGCCGTGAGCGCCGTGACCGCCGTATCGCCATCGTCGGAGCGGGGCCGGGAGGGCTGACGCTGGCGCGCGTCCTGCACGTCCACGGCATCCCCTCGACCGTCTACGAGCTGGACGCGTCGGCGACCGCACGCGACCAGGGCGGCACGCTGGACCTGGACGAGGAGTCCGGCCAGCGGGCGCTGCTGCACGCCGGGCTGCTCGAGGAGTTCCGGCCGCTGAGCCGCCCCGAGGGCGGGGAGCTGCGGCTGCTCGGCAAGCACGCCGACGTCGGCTTCCACATCCCCCCGCCGCGGGACGGTGACGGCAACGACCGTCCCGAGATCGACCGCAGGGTGCTGAAGGAGCTGCTGCTGGGCTCGCTGCCGGAGGGGACGGTCCGCTGGGGCCAGAAGGTCAAGGCGGCCGCCCTCGGCGCGGCGGGGCGACCCGCGCTCACCCTGGCTGATGGCACGACCGTCGAGGCGGATGTGCTGGTCGGCGCGGACGGGGCGTGGTCCAGGGTCCGGCCCCTGCTGTCCGACGCCGATCCGGTCTACACCGGGGTGTCATTCGTCGACGGTCTCCTGAACGACGTGGACACCCGGCACCCGGCCGTGGCCGAACTCGTGGGCCGGGGCTCGATGTTCGCCCTCGCGGACGAGAAGGGGCTGTTCGCCCAGCGCAACGGCGGCGGCCGGATTCGCGTCTACGCCGCGGTCAAGGCGCCGGAGGAGTGGAGCCGTTCGGGCCTCGTCGACCCGGCGGACCCTGCGCACCCGGCGGAACCGGCGGCGACCAGGAAGCAGCTGTTGGACCTCTTCCCCGACTGGGACGAGGGGCTGCGCGCGCTGATCGCCGACAGCGACGGCCCGCTCGTCCCCCGGCCCATCCACGCCCTGCCCATCGGCCACCGCTGGGACCGGCTGCCCGGCGTCACGCTCCTGGGCGACGCCGCCCATCTGATGTCCCCCTTCGCCGGGGCGGGCGCCAACCTCGCCATGCTCGACGGCGCGGAACTCGCCCTCGCCCTGGCCGCCCACGACGACCTGGAGACGGCACTGCACGCCTACGAGACAGCCATGTTCCCGCGCGCGGAGGTGGCGGCCACGCAATCGGCCGTCCACCTCGTCGACTTCTTCCAACCGGACGCCCTGCGGATCCTGCGGGACGCCTTCACCACGATGACCGCCGGAGGTGCGGACCGATGAGCACGCCCACGGAATTGATTGTTGAGCCCTACCCCGGTCTGCCCCTGACGGTGCGGGACGTGGGCGCGGGCCGCCCGGTGCTCGTCCTGCACGGCGGCGCGGGACCCGCCAGTGTGAACGGCGTGGTGGACCACTTCGCCGCCACCTCCCGGGTGCTGGCGCCGACCCACCCGGGCTGGGAGGACACCCCGCGCCCCGAGTGGTTCGCGAGCGTGGGCGACCTCGTCGAGACGTATCTGGATCTGCTGGACGACCGCGATCTGCGCGATGTTCTGGTCCTCGGCAGCTCGTTCGGCGGCTGGATCGCCGCGGAGATGGCCGTACGCGACCGGGGCCGCCGCATCGGCGGGTTGGTCGTCATGGGCGCGTTCGGTCCGCGGCTCGAGGGGCACGAGGTGCGATTCCCCACGCCCCCGCCCGGCCCGCCGCCGGGTGAGGGTTCCGGGCCCGGGGAAGGCTCCGGGCCCGCCCAGGGCTCCGGGCCGGGGCAGGGCTCCGGCGCAGCGGCCCCGCGCCGGGGGCCCTCGCCTGCGGCGCTCCAGGCGTTGGCGGCCTACGCCGGGGCGACGAAGTCCGATCCGAAGCTGCTGCACCGGCTCGCCCGGGTGACGGTGCCCGCTCTCGCGGTGTGGGGCGAGAACGACACCGTCGTCCCGCCCGACTACGGCCGCGCGTACGCCGCCGCCATCCCCGGGGCGCGCTTCGAGCTGATCCCGGGCGCGGGGCACCTGCCCACCCGGGAGGCCCCGGAGGCCACGTTCGCCGCGATCGACGCGTTCCTGGGCGCCGCCGGGCGGTAGGCGCCACATCTCAGCTGGGGCGTCTCAGCTGGGGCGGCCCAGCTCCTTGCGGAAGAGCTCCAGCACATTGCCGCCGAGGATCTTCTCGATGTCCGCCTCCGGAAGGCCCCTTCGGAGCAGCGCCTCGGTCACCAGAGGCAGTCCGCGGGGGCCTTCGAGGCCGGGGACCACCAGCCGGGCGTACTCGACGTCCTCGCAGCAGGGCGGGGTGGTGTCCGCGCTGACCTCTTTGATGAAGTCCGGCCCCAGACCCACATGGCCTACGCCGATCACCTCGGCGATGTGGACGATGTGATCGGCCAGCCGGTCGACCGTGCGGTCGGCCGGGTCGGTGGCCAGGAACTCGCCGAGGAAGTTGACGCACACCGTGCCGCCGGTGGCCGCGATCCCGCGCAACTGCTCGTCGGTGAGGTTGCGATGGTGGTCCAGCAGGGCGCGGGCGGAGGAGTGGGTGGCCAGCACGGGGCGGGTGGCCAGCTCCAGCACATGGGCCACCCCGGAGGCGCCGAGATGGGAGACGTCGAAGAGGATGCCCAGGCGCTCCATCTCCTTCAGCGCCTGGACCCCGGCCTCGGTGAGCCGGCTGCCGGTGGCGTCCTCACCGCTGCCGTCGGCCAGGGCGGTGCGCCCCCAGTGGGCGAGCGAGGCGATACGCACCCCGAGACGGTGGAGGGTCGGGAGGAGCTCGACGTTGGCGTCCAGCCCGGGGGCGCTCTCCAGGGCCAGCACCAGGGCGATCCGGCCGTCGGCGAGCGCGGCGTCGATGTCGTCCCCGTCCAGGCACAGCCGTACCTCGTCGGCGTTGCCCTCGGCGAGGGTGTGGGCGCACTCGATCATGCGCAGCGTCTCGCGCAGTGCGCCCTCGGGGCGGAACTGGTCGTCGATGAAGACCGGCAGCACCTGGAGATCCACCCCGCCGTCGCGCAACTGCGGCAGCCAGCGCTCCCGGAAGTACCCCGCCCAGCGGTGCGGCGGGCGGGCGGTGACGGCGATCAGCAGGTCGTTGTGGGCGTCGGCGACGACGGCGCGGTGGTGGAGTGCACTGCTCATACGGACGACGGTGGCCTTTCGTGTGAGCGGACCCCCCGGGGGGCGGGCGGGGGTGGCGGCGGTCATCGTGGCGTATGGGCGGTGCGTTGGTCCACGGGTTTTCGCGGGGCGGGGGTGTCCGGCGGGTCTTTCCCCTCCCCGCCCCTTCCCGATACCAGGGGCTCCGCCCCTGGACCCCGAAGTTAGGGCCGGTGCCCCTGCCACGCGGCGGAGCCGCATATCGATGCCGCGGAAGGGGCAGAGCCCCGGCCCGGGGGCTGGCGCGGAGCCCCGACCCGGGGTCCGGGGCGAAGCCCCGATCTCCGGGCCTGGCGCGAAGCTCCGGTCCCGGGCCTTGGGCAGAGCCGCGGTCTCGGGGTCCGGCGCGGAGCCCCGACCCGGGGCCTGGCGCGGAGCCCCGACCCGGGGTCCGGCGCGAAGCCCTGATCTCGGGGTCCGGGACAAAGCCCCGGTCCCGGGGTCCGGGACAGAGCCCCGGTCCCAGGGGCTGGGGCGGAGCCCCGGTCTCAGGAGCCGGGGGGGGCAGAGCCCGGTTTCGGGGACTGGGTCGGAGTCCCGGGCCGGGGTCTGGCGCGAAGCCCCGATCTCGAGGTCCGGGGCAGAGCCCCGGTCTCCGGGTCTGGCGCGGAGCCCTGGTCCGAGATCTGGGGCAAAGTCCCGGTCCCGGGGTCCGGGACGAGCCCCCATTTCGGGGCCTGGGGCGGAGCCCCGGTCTCCGAGTCTGGCGCGGAGCCCCGGTTTCGGGGGCTGGGGCGGAGCCCCCCGCGCGGCGGAGCCGCAAATCGTCAGGTGTCGGGAAGGGGCGGGGAGGGGAGCAGCGCAGCCGTCGTTGGCGGACCGGCGGTACGCCGTCAGTTGAGGGCGATCAGCCCGATCGCCAGCCCCGCGCCGAGCAGGCCGACGGCCTGGGGCCGGGTGATTCGCTCCCGTAGGAACGTCAGCGCGAGCAGCACCGGCACCGCCGGATAGAGCGCGGACAGCACCACCGCGACGGACAGCAACTCCTGCCGGGTGGCGAGCAGATAGAGGATCGTCGCCAGGGTGCCGAGCCCGCCCGCCACCGCCGCCACGGCGGCCGCGCGGCGAGGCAGCCGCAAGGAGGCGCCGGTCGCGGGGAACAGCGCCAGGATGACGGCCACCGACACGGCCCGGCTGACCACCACCGGCCACCATCCGGCCGAGGTCGGTATCCGGGCGAGGGCGAAGAAGTGCAGCGCCAGGCCCACACCGGCGACCAGCGCCAGGACGACGGCCGCGCGCGACCGGTCGGTGCCCCGGCCGTGCCCCGGCCGTGGCTCGTGCGGCCCGCGTGGCCCGCGTGGCCCGTGCGGCCCGTGCGGCCCGTGCAGCCCGTGCGGCCCGTGCGGCTCACCCAGCTGGCCCAGCTCGCTCGGCTCACCCCGCTCGCCCAGCTCGCCCCGCTCACCCAACTCACCCGGCCCACCCCGCTCGCCCCGCGAGACCAGCCACAGCGCCGGCAGGCCCAGTGCGATTCCGGTGAGCGCCGGGGGCGAGGGGCGGTCGCCTAGGAGGGTGATTCCGGCCAGTACCGGCAGGCCTACCGCCGTGACGTCGCTGACCGGCACCACGACGCTCATCGGCCCCTGGTTCATCGACCAGTAGAGGCACGCCACGCCCACCCCGGTGCCGAGCCCCGAGAGCGCGCCCCAGCCCAGGGCCGACGGCGGGGCGTTGGCGCCATGGGTGGTGAGCAGTACCGGGACCAGGCTGACCACCGTGCCGCCCGCCTGGGCGCAGGCCGCGACCGTCACCCCGTGCCGGTCGCGCGAGACCAGCCCGCTCAGGAAGTGGGTGGTGCCGAAGCAGAGCGCCGAGGCGACGGCCAGCAGCTCACCCATGGTCCGTGCGGTCCGTATGGTCCGTACGGGCCCCGTCCTCGGCCGCCGTCCGGGCGGCCGCCCGGTCCGCGGCCCCGACCGGGCACTCCACGCCGTCCGGGGTGCAGGCGGTCCGGTCGCACAGCCGGCAGATCCGGTCGGCCGAGCCGCTGCCCTGGTAGAGCCCGTCGAGCAGCGTGGCCAGCAGTGCGCCGAGGTCACGGACCTCCGCCTCGCCGAGGCCGTCCAGCACCCCGGTGAGCCGGGAGGTCCGCGAGGTGAGCAGCCGGCCCGCGGTCCGCCGGCCCTTGGCGGTGGGGTGGACCCCGGTCCAGTTGCCGATCGTACGGCGCCGCTCGACCAGGGCGTCCCGCTCCAGCCCGTCGACCATCCGCACCGCCGCGGACTGGGTCAGCCCGACCCGGCGGCCGAGTTCGGTCACGCTCACCCCGGGGTCGGCGCGGAGCACGATCAGCGCGGCGGCCGCGCTCATGCTCAGGCGGGACGCGGCGGCCGGGGCGCTGAGCAGATCGTCGGTGATCGCCAGCGCCGTGGCCCCCAGCAGATTCGCTACGCGCTCCCTCTCATCATGCATGAGTCATGCATACCCAGACACAGCTGATTCCATGCACCACCCGGCGGGGTGAGAGGATCGGGGCGGGACGGCCCGAGGGAGGAGGCGGGAGATGTCGGTGGAGATCACCTGGTGGGGGCATGCCACCGCGACCGTGCGGGACTCCGGTGTGCGGGTGCTGACCGACCCCCTCTTCGTACGGCGGCTGGCCCATCTGCGGCGCCGCCGGGGAGCCGTGCCACCGGCCGCCGCCGCGGTGGCTGACGTGGCGCTGGTCTCGCATCTGCACGCCGACCATCTGCACCTCGGCTCGCTGGCCAAGCTGCCGCCCGGCACCCGGCTGCTGGTGCCGCGCGGGGCCGGGCGGGCGGTGCCCGGGCTGCGGCGGGTGGTCGCGGCGCGGGGGCTGCGGGTGACGGAGATGGCGCCGGGGGACGTGTGCGCGGTCGGCGAGGTGCGGATCCGGGCGGTACCGGCCGCGCACGACGGGCGGCGGCTGCCGTACGGGCCGAGCCGGGTGCCCGCGCTGGGGTACGTGCTGAGCGGCGAGTCGACCACGTACTTCGCGGGCGACACCGGGCTGTTCGACGGGATGGCGGAGGCGGTGGGCGCCTGCGATGTGGCGCTGCTTCCGGTGGGCGGCTGGGGCCCGTACCTCGGCCCCGGCCATCTCGACGCGGGCCGCGCGGCGCAGGCGCTGGCGCGGCTGGGGGCGCGCTGCGCGGTCCCGGTGCACTACGGGACGTACTGGCCGATCGGGATGGACGCGATCCGTCCGCATGAATTCCACGCCCCGGGCGACGACTTCGTACGCCACGCCGGGCAGCTCGCCCCCGACGCGGTGGTGCACCGGCTGGTGCACGGGGAGAGCGTGCGGCTGGAGCCCGCCAGGTGATGGGGGATCTGGCGGACCTGGCGGATCTGGCGGATCTGGCGGATCTGGCGCGGAGCGTGCCGTCCGAGTCGACGCAGCAGGCGGTGGGGTACCCCTCGCTGTTCCTGCTGGTGGTGTTCGGGTCGCTGGTGCCGGTGGTGCCCACCGGGGCGGTGGTCTCATCGGCGGCGGTGGTGGCCATCCACCAGACCGCTCCCCCGCTGTCGCTGCTGGTGGTCTTCGGGGTGGCCTCGCTGGCGGCCTTCTCCGGCGATGTGATGCTGTACTGGCTCGGGCGGCGCGGGGTGCGCTCGAAGAACGGCTCGCGGTGGCTGGAGCGGATCCACGACCACGCGGCGCCGGAGCGGCTGGACCAGGCGCAGGCGCGGCTGGACGAGCACGGGGTGGCGGTTCTGGTGCTGTCCCGGCTGGTCCCGGCGGGGCGGATACCGGTGATGCTGGCCTGCCTGCTGGCGCGCTGGCCGCTGCGGAGGTTCGCCCGGGGCGCCGGGCCCGCGGCGCTGGCCTGGGCGGTGACGTATCAGCTGATCGGGATCCTGGGCGGCTCGCTCTTCCCCGAGCCGTGGGAGGGCGTGGCGGCGGCCGTCGTTTTGACGGTCGTGATCAGCACGACGCCCGCGGTGTGGCGCCGCGTACGCCGCCGTACGGCGGAGGACGCCCGGAGCGAGGCTGCGGGCTGACGCCCCGCCACCCCGGACCGGGCCCGAACGGCCCGGCCCGCTCCGGCAGCGTCCCTGCCGTACCGGCCCGCCCGGGAGAGCTTTCCCCTCCCCGCCCCTTCCCGATACCAGGGGCTCCGCCCCTGGACCCCGGACCGGGGCTTCGCCCCAGACCCCGAGGTCCGGGACGGAGCCCCGCCACGCGGCGGAGCCGCATACCCATGCCGCGGGGAGGGGCGGACCCCCGCTCCGGGGCCCCGGCCCGGGACCGGGGCCGGACCTCCGGCCCGAGGTCTGAGGCAGCGCCCCGGTTCGGGGCCGGGGGCAGCGCCCCAGTTTCGGGGTCTGGGGCGGAGCCCCTGGTATCGGGAAGGGGCGGGGAGGGGAAAGGCCCGCCGTAGGCAGCACGGTCCGCTGGAGGTCCGGGGGCGGCCGGGGAAGTGGCGCCCGGCGTGGGGCGTCAGGGGGCCAGCCGCAGAACCTCTCGCAGCGCACGCGTCATCGCGGCCTCCGGGTCGGGGACCGAGCGCTCCGCCCGCCAGGCGACGAAGCCGTCGGGGCGGACCAGGACCGCGCCGTCGGGGGCGGTGCCGTGGAGTTCGGCCCAGTCCGTGCCCGGTTCGGGGGCGAGTTCGTGGTCCGGTCCTTCGCCCACCCGGTAGCAGTCCAGCGGTACGCCGAGGGCGTCGGCGACGCGGCGGCCCGCCTCGTGCCAGGCGGCGCCGCCCGGCCCGGTGAGCAGCACACAGGTGCGCTCGTACAGATCGAGGGTGGACAGCCGCACCCCGCAGCGGTGCACCCACATATGGGGTGCGCGGCTGCCGGGCTCGGCCGAGACCGTGAAGTGGTCGGGCACCGCGGGCGCGGAGGGGTCGGCGCCCGCGACCGCGCCCCGTACGTAGCGGTAGCCCATGGCGACGGCCATGACATTGGACTGCGGGCCCCGGTCCTCGGTGGCCGGTGCCGAGTAGCCGGGGTGGCTGTGCTCGGCCGAACGGGCGGCCGCGCGGGCGCTGGTGGCCTGGGCGACCGGCCGCCGCTCCATGCCGTAGGTCTCCAGCAGCGCGGGGCCCGCCCAGCCGCCCATGACGGCGGCGAGCTTCCACGCCAGGTTGTGGGCGTCCTGGATACCGGTGTTGGAGCCGAAGGCGCCGGTGGGCGACATCTCGTGGGCGGAGTCCCCGGCGAGGAAGACCCGGCCGTCGGAGTAGTGGTCCGCCACCCGCTCGGCCGCGTGCCAGGGCGCCTTTCCGGTGATCTCGACCTCCAGGTCGGGCATGCCGACGGCGGTACGGATGTGCTGGGCGCAGCGCTCGTCGTCGAACGCCTCCAGCGGTTCGCCGCGCTCGGGGTGCCAGGGGGCGTGGAAGACCCAGCTCTCCTGGTTGTCCACGGGCAGCAGCGCCCCGTCGGCCTCGGGGTTGGTGAGGTAGCAGGCGATGAAGTGGCGGTCCCCGACCGCGTCCGCGAGCCGCTTGGCGCGGAAGGTGATGGACACGTTGTGGAACAGCTCACCGCGTCCGCTCTGCCCGATGCCAAGGGCCTCGCGGACCGGGCTGCGGGGTCCGTCGGCGGCGATGAGGTAGTCGGCGCGGACCGTGGAGCGCCGCTCGGACCTGCGGTCCAGGAGGGTGGCGGTGACCCCGTCCGCGTCCTGCTCGAAGGAGATCAGCTCGGTGGAGAACCGCAGATCGCCACCGAGCTCCTGGGCCGCGTTCAGCAGTACCGGCTCCAGGTCGTTCTGGCTGCACAGACACCATCCGGCAGGGCTGATCCGGGCGGCCTTGCCACCCGGGTCCATCTCCCGGAAGAGCCAGTGGCCCTCCGTACCGGTGAGGGACGGGGTCTGGAGGATTCCGTGGTTGTCGGCCAGGACGGACGCGGCCTCGCGGATCGCGGACTCCACCCCGGCGGTGCGGAACAGTTCCATCGTCCGGATGTTGTTCCCCCGTCCGCGCGGGTGGTGCGAGGTGCGCGGGTGTTTCTCGACCAGTAGATGACCGATCCCCAGTCGGCCCAGGAACAGTGAGGCGGACAGGCCCACCAGGGAGCCGCCCGCGATGAGGACGGGCACACGCTCAGCATTGTCGGCAAGACGGTTCATTGTGCTGCTATGCCCGGTGTTTCCGGGCCGCTCCGGGGCGCTGACCAGGCGTTCGCTCGGATGGCTCACATATCTCGCGCCATTGGTGGGAGCACTCCACGATCGTCTAACGGGCGGGTGTCCTCGATGCCCGGAAGGACGCGTCCGCGAAACAAGGAGTGGAATATGAGCACCCTGTCCGACGTCCCGGAGACCACGGTGAACCAGTCGCCGACGACCGTGGAATCCGCTCTCACCGACACCAGATTGCGCGTCGTGTTGCTGGTGCAGGTCAACAGCGGTGCCGAGCAGCGCTTTCTGCGTGCCTACGATCAGCTGTCCCAGCAGGTGGCCGCGGTGCCCGGGCACATCAGCGACCAGCTGTGCCAGTCGATCGAGAACCCCTCGCAGTGGCTGATCACCAGCGAATGGGAAAGCGCCCCTCCGTTCCTCGCCTGGGTGGACTCCCCCGCGCACCGGGAGATGGTCAAGCCCTTCCACGGCTGTGTCGAGGACACCCGCTCGCTGCGGTTCAGCATCCTGCGGGAGACCCTGACCGCCGGGTCCGCGCCGGTCGACGTCACCACCCGGGGCGTCGACGCCGCGCTGCGGGTCGGCGACGGGCTGGTCCGGCAGGCGCTCACCTTCACCGTGCAGCCCGGCAGCGAGGACGCCGTCGCCAAGATCCTCGCCGATTACGCCTCGCCCCAGGCCCGGGTCGACGAGACCACCCGGCTCTCCCGCACCTCGGTGTTCATGAGCGGCAACCGGGTGGTGCGGGCCGTGGAGGTCAAGGGCGATCTGACCGCGGCGCTGCGCTTCGTGGCCCGGCAGCCGGAGATCAGGGCCGCCGAGGAGGCCCTCAATCCGTATCTGGAGGAGGACCGCAACCTCGACGACCCCAGCTCGGCACGGGAGTTCTTCGCCCGCGCCTCGCTGCCGGTGGTCCACCACATGACGGCCGGCGGGCCGCGCCCCACCCAGGGCGTCCACCGGCACGCCCTGCTCTACCCGGTCAAGACCGGCTGCGGCCCGGCGGTGGCCAGTCTGCTGGCCCGGCAGGACGAGCTCGCGGTGAACAAGGAGATGGCCGCCGAGCAGACCGCCAAGACCCTGCTGAGCAGCACGATCTTCCAGCGTGACGACATCGTGGTGCGGCTGGTGGACCTGGCCGTGCCGCTGGACCGGAACCCCGCCATGGCGGCCGGTGTGAGCGGCCGGCGGGCCGCCGCCGTGCTGGGCCGCCTGCTGGACCTCGGGGCGGACGGTGCGGTGATCGACCTGTCCATGGACGACGGGCAGCGCCGCTTCCTCGCCGACTGCGACATGACCCCGGTCACCGACCGCAAGTCGGCCGACCACTGACGACGTCTCTCCCCCTTCGCACCTTCCCACCCCCCGTGGCGCGGACCGCGCAACGCTACCTGGAGGAACTCATCATGACCACGCAGTCCCCTCTCGTCGTCGACCTCGCCGCGGTCGCCCCCAACCGCCGGCGCGGTGGCGATGTGCGCGCCATGCTCACACCGCCTCTGGTGGGCGCCACGAGCGGCTTCATGGGGATGGCCATCGTGGGGCCCGGTGAACGGGTCGCCGAGCACTACCACCCGTACTCCGAGGAGTTCGTGTACGTCGTCAGCGGCGACATGGAGGTCGACCTGGACGGCGAGCCGCATCCGCTCCACCCCGACCAGGCGATCCTGATCCCCATCAACATGCGGCACCGGTTCCGCAACGTGGGGAGCACCGAGGCCCGGATGGTCTTCCACCTCGGGCCCCTGGCTCCGCGCCCCGAGCTCGGTCATGTGGACACGGAGGCCGCCGAACCCGCCGAGGCGACGTCGTGACCCGACGGGTGGTGGTCACCGGGCTCGGTGTCGTCGCCCCCGGGGGTGTGGGCGTCCCGGCGTTCTGGGACATGCTCACCGCGGGCCGTACGGCCACCCGGAACATCACGCTCTTCGACGCGGAGCGGTTCCGCTCCCGGATCGCCGCCGAATGCGACTTCGACCCGCTGGCCCACGGTCTGAGCTTCGAGCAGATCGAACGCTCCGACCGCTATGTGCAGTTCGCGCTGGTGGCGGCCCAGGAGGCGGTACGGGACTCCGGTCTCGACCTCCAGGCGCTCAACCCCTGGCGGATAGGGGTTTCGCTGGGCAGCGCCGTCGCCGCGTCCACCCGGCTGGAGCAGGACTACGTCAAGGTGAGCGACGCCGGTGAGCACTGGGCCGTGGACCACCGCAAGGCGGGTCCGCACCTTCAGCACGCGTTCTCGCCGAGCGCGCTGTCCTCCGGGGTGGCGGAGCTGACCGGGGCGCAGGGCCCGGTGCAGTCCGTCTCCACCGGCTGCACCTCCGGTCTGGACGCGATCGGCTACGCCTTCCAGGCGATCGAGGAGCGACGGGCCGATGTGTGCATCGCCGGGGCCGCGGACTCGCCGATCACCCCGCTGACCGTGTCCTGCTTCGACTCGATCAAGGCCACCTCGGCGAACAACGACAACGCGGCCACCGCGTCCCGGCCGTTCGACGCCCACCGGGACGGCTTCGTCCTCGGCGAGGGCGCCGCCGTGCTGGTCCTGGAGGAGCTGGAGCACGCCCGGGCCCGGGGGGCGCGGGTCTACTGCGAGTTCCGGGGGTTCGCCACCTATGGCAACGCCTACCACATGACCGGTCTGACCCGTGAGGGTCTGGAGATGTCCGAGGCGATCGACCACGCACTCGGCCACGCCCGCGTCAACAGCTCCGAGGTCGACTACGTCAACGCGCACGGCTCGGGCACCAAGCAGAACGACCGGCATGAGACGGCGGCCGTGAAGCGGTCCCTCGGCGAGCACGCGTACAAGACCCCGATGAGCTCGATCAAGTCCATGGTGGGCCATTCCCTGGGGGCGATCGGCGCCATCGAGGTGGTCGCCTGCGCCATGGCCCTCGCCCATGGCGTGGTGCCGCCGACGGCCAACTACGAGACCCCCGACCCCGAATGCGACCTCGACTATGTCCCGCGCACCGCCCGCGCCCTCCCGCTGCGCCATGTGCTGTCGGTCGGCAGCGGGTTCGGCGGCTTCCAGTCCGCGGTGGTGCTGAGCCGGGCGGACGGGAGTGCGGCATGACATCGGCGAAGAACACCCGGAACCGGGGCGCGGCCGTCACCGGCCTCGGTGTGATCGCCCCGGGCGGAGTGGGCACCGACGCCTTCTGGAAGGCCACCCGGGAGGGGATCACCTCCCTGGACCGGATCTCCCGCGAGGGCAGTGAGCACTTCCCGGTGCGGATCGGCGGCCAGGTCCGCGGCTTCGATCCGGGCTCGATGATCGAGGAGCGGTTCCTCGTCCAGACCGACCGCTTCACCCACTTCGCGATGGCCTCGGCCGACCTCGCGCTGGACGACGCCAAGCTCCCGGTGGACGACATGTCGCCGTTCGCCGTGGGCGTGGTGACCGCCGCCGGTTCCGGGGGCGGTGAGTTCGGCCAGCGCGAGCTCCAGCAGCTGTACGGCAAAGGGCCGCGCTATGTGGGCCCGTACCAGTCCATCGCCTGGTTCTACGCGGCCAGCACCGGCCAGATCTCCATCCGCGGCGGGTTCAAGGGCCCCTGCGGGGTGGTGGCGAACGACGAGGCCGGCGGTCTGGACGCGCTGGCGCACGCCCGCCGGTCCATCCGGCGGGGGGCGGACGCGGTGGTGGCGGGCGCCTCCGACGCGTCGCTGGCGCCGTACTCCATCGTCTGCATGCTCGGGTGGGACGAGCTCAGCCGGGCCCGCGACGCCGGCCGGGCCTATCTGCCGTTCACCGAGGACGCCTGCGGATTCGCGCCCGGGGAGGGCGGGGCGATGCTGGTCGTGGAGGAGGAGGGGGCCGCACGGCGCCGCGGGGTGCGGATCCGGGGCTTCATCGCCGGCTACGGCTCGACCTTCACCGGGCCGTCCCGGTGGGAGCGGTCCCGGGAGGGGCTCGCCCAGGCCATCCGCGTGGCCCTGGAGGACGCGGAGTGCGCGCCGGAGGAGATCGACGTGGTCTTCGCCGACGCGCTCGGGGTGCCCGAGGCGGACCGCGCCGAGGCGCTGGCGATCGCCGACGCCCTCGGGCCGCATGGCACCCGGGTCCCGGTGACCGCGCCGAAGACCGGCTTCGGCCGGGTGCACTGCGCGGCTCCCACGCTGGACGTGGCGGCCGCGCTGCTCGCCATGGAGCACCGCGTGGTGCCCCCGACCCCGTACGTCACCGACGTCTGCCATGACCTCGACCTCGTCACCCGCAGCTCCCGCCCCGCCGAGCCGCGGACGGCGCTGGTGCTCAGCCGAGGACTCATGGGTTGCAACGCGGCGCTCGTGCTCCGCGGACCAGAAGGAGATTACTGATGTCCAGTCAACTGTCCTATGGCGAACTGGCCACGCTGATGAAGCGGTGCGCCGGACTCACCGTCGACCCGGACATGATGCGGACCCGGCCGGACTCCACCTTCGAGGAGTACGGCCTGGACTCGCTCGGTCTGCTCGCCATCGTCGGCGAGCTGGAGAACCGGTACGGCACCCCGATCGAACCGGGGGCCGAGAGCTGCAAGACCCCCGGTGACTTCCTCGACGTCATCAACACCTCACTTACCTCAGGAGCATGAAGATGGCAGGCCACACCGACAACGAGGTCATGATCAAGGCGCCGTTCGACCTCGTCTGGAACATGACCAACGACCTGGAGAACTGGCCGCAGCTGTTCAGCGAGTACGCCTCGGTCGAGGTGCTCCAGCGGACCGGGGACACCACCACCTTCCGTCTGACCATGCACCCCGACGAGGACGGCAAGGTCTGGTCCTGGGTCTCCGAGCGGGAGACGGCCCGCGATGTGCGCACGGTCTGGGCGCGCCGCGTGGAGCCCGGCCCCTTCGCCTACATGAACATCCGCTGGGAGTACGAGGAGGAGTCCGAGGGCACCCGCATGCGCTGGACCCAGGACTTCGAGATGCGGCCCGACGCGCCGGTCGACGACCCCACGATGACGGACCACATCAACCGCAACTCCCGTATCCAGATGGATCTGATCCGGGACAAGATCGAGCAGCGGGCCAGGGAGACGGTGGGCGCATGACCATGTACCGCACCATGATCGTCGCCAAGATGCAGCGCGACGCGGCACCGCAGGTCGCCAAGATCTTCGCGGACTCCGACCGCGGCGAACTGCCCAAGTTGATCGGCGTCACCGGCCGCAGCCTCTTCCAGTTCGGCGATGTGTATCTGCATTTGATCGAGGCGGAGCGGCCGCCGGCCACGGAGGTCACCAAGTACTCCAAGCACCCGGAGTTCCGTGACGTCAGCGCGCGCCTCCAGCCGTATATGCAGGCGTACGACCCGGAGACCTGGCGCGAGCCCAAGGACGCCATGGCCCATGAGTTCTACCGCTGGGACCGGGACCAGGGCTAGCGCACGCATCGCGCCGCACGGGGCCGCCGACGGAGTTCGTCTCCCGGCGGCCCTTTTCGTATGCCGTCATTCGGAGAAAATCTCACACTACTGGGCTCATCGGAATGATGTCTGCCGAAAAGGTGAAAGGGCATCAGCTCATTCGCGCGGCAAATGAGTGATCATTGCGCTTATCTCCACCCAGAGGGCTTACAACCAAGCAGATCGCAGGCCGTGCCGAGTGGCAGGGGAAGCCCTCTTCGCTGACGGTGGACAAGACGCCGCTGCGATCCCTTTATCTGGCAAATAGTCAGTATCGCGACGGCGCCGGAAGGAATGGCTCATGCGATCTACTCGCGCACTCTTCACCGGGGCGGCGATTGCCGCCACCCTGACCCTTGGCGCCCCCGCCGCCGCGTTCGCCGCCGACGTCTCGGACCCGGGCGGTCACGGCGGGTACTCGAGCAGCCAGGAGTCCTCCGAGGACGGCTACGGCCAGGGCGGCAGCTCCTGGAAGGACAAGGACAAGGAAGAAGACCCCAGCAAGGAAGAGGAGCACGGCAAGGAGGACCCGGGCAAGGACGAGCACGACTGGTCCGGCCGCGGCAAGGAGGAGCACGACTGGTCCCACGGCAAGGAAGACCCCAGCAAGGACGAGCACGAGTGGTCCGGTAAGAAGGACGACCACGAGTGGTCCGGCAAGAAGGACGACCACGACTGGTCCGGTGGCTCCTGGAAGGACCACGAGAAGGGCGAGAAGCCGCGCGGTGGCGTCCACACCGGTGGTGGCGGCATGGCCACCACGGGCAGTGGCATGGCCGCCGGCTCGGTCCTGCTCCTCGGTGGCCTCGGCGCCGGCGCCTACGCCCTGCGTCGCCGCAAGCCGACCGGCACCGCGATCTGAGCCTGACTCTTCGCATTCAGTGCTGCCGTGGCACCTCCGCCGAGCGGTGGTGCCACGGCAGTTCCACGAGCGCTGTGAGAAAAGCGGCCGTGAGAAAGGCGCCTCGAGTTGAGGCGCCATGAGACAAGGCGCTGTAAGAAAGGCGAACACCCCTATGGGAAAGCCGGCCAAGCAGGGCGCTGCCGATGGCAACACCCGCATTCTCCGCTGGGCCGCCGCGTCGGCCATCATCGGCGTATTCCTCATCTACAACTCCGTGGACGCCGCCTCCCAGAACACCCCGTCGGCCCGGCCCGCGGCGAGCGCCCCCGCGTCCATCTCCGAACCGGAGAGCGACACCTCCAACGAGGACGCGTACGCGGATTCCCCGGAGTCGACGACCGCCCCCGAGTCCCGTCCAGGACCGGCACTGCCGCGCTCCCCCGCCTCCCATCTGGACATCCCCTCGATCGGCGTGAGCGCGCCCTTCACCCCGCTGTCGCTGGACGCCGCGGGCGTGCTGGTCCCGCCCCCGGACACCGACCAGAACTTGGTGGGCTGGTACGAGGGCGGCCCCTCGCCCGGTGAGCGCGGCAACGCCATCGTGGCCGGGCATGTGGACACCAAGATCGGCCCGGCGGTGTTCTACACCCTCGGCCAGCTCAAGCCGAAGAGCAAGGTGGCCATCACCCGCGAGGACGGGATCGTGGCGACCTTCGTGGTCGACAAGGTCAAGACGTTCAAGAAGAACGCCTTCCCGGACAAGCAGGTCTACGGGGACACCCCCAACGCCCAGCTGCGGCTGATCACCTGCGGCGGGGCCTATGACCACACGGCCAAGGACTACACGGCCAATGTGGTGGTGTTCGCGCACCTCTCCTCGTACCGGTACAGCTGACGCACCCACAAGGCTCCGCCCCTGGACCTGGGGTCCAGGGGCGGAGCCCTGCCATGCGGCGGAGCCGCATATCGGTGCTAGCGGCGGGCCTTGGTGGGCACCGTGGAGTCGAAGGCGTGGAGGGCGCCGTTGACGGGCCGGATGTCGGTCACGTTCAGACCGGCCTCGGTCATCCGCGCCACCATGCTCTCCTCGGTGTGCTTCCGGCCGCCCACATTGAGCAGCAGGAACAGGTCCATCGCCGTGGTGAAGGAGGACAGGCTGTTGTCGACGAGGTTCTCGATCACGACCACCCTGGCGCCGGGCCGCGCCGCCGCGACCACGTTGGCGAGCGTCCGGCGGGTGCTCTCGTCGTTCCATTCGAGGATGTTCTTGATGATGTAGAGGTCGGCCTCGACGGGGACCTCGCGGCGGCAGTCGCCGGGCACGAGCGTGGCCCGCGAGGCCAGCGCCCCGCCGTCCCGCAGCCGCGGATCGGCGTGCGCCACCACCTGCGGCAGGTCCAGCAGCGCGCCGTGCAGCGCCGGGTGCCTCTCCAGCAGGCTGGCCAGCACATGCCCCTGGCCGCCGCCGATGTCCACCACTTCCTTGACCCCGTCGAGGTCGAGGAAGGCGGCCACGTCGGTGGCGGACTGCCGGCTGGAGGTGGTCATCGCGGCGTCGAACACCCGGGCCGACTCGGGCGCGTCCTCATGGAGATAGGCGAAGAAGTCCTTGCCGTAGATCTCGTTGACGACACAGCCGCCGGTGCGCACCGCCCGGTCCAGCAGCGGCCACGCCTCCCAGGTCCAGGGCTCGGTGCACCACAGGGCGATGTTGCGCAGGCTGCCCGGGGTGTCCTCGCGCAGCAGCCGGGACATCTCGGTGTGCCGGAAGCGGCCGTCCTCGGTCTCGGCGAAGATCTGACAGCAGGCCAGGGAGCGCAGCAGTCGGCGCAGCGGGTCGGGTTCGACGTCCACGGCGGAGGCCAGCTCGCCGATGGAGGCGGGCCGGTCGCCCAGCGCGTCGGCGATCCGCAGCCGGACCGCGGCGCGCACCGAGGCCGCCCGGGCGGCGCCGAAGACGATTTCGCGCAGCCGCATGGGCGGCGGGAGCGCGGCCGGCGGGGGCTGTGCCCCGTCGGCTCTGGTGGTGTCCACAGTGGTCATCTCGCCGCCTCTCAGCACCGGCCCGTGGGCGCGGACAGCTCACAGACGTTGTCGGTGAAGGTGTTGTCGGGGCCCTTGTCCCGGTCGGCGAGGTCGGCGGGCTTGTTGCCGCTCATCACGTTCCGGCTGATGGCGTTCTTGGCGTTGGGGGCGCCGACGACGCTGGTGTAGAGCACGATTCCGCCGGACATGGGCGAGGTGCCGACGTTGTCGTTCACCTGGTTGCCCGTCACCCGGGCGCCCTCGGCGCCGGTGAGCACGATGCCGGCGCCCTGGATGAAGGGGAGCCGGTCGGTGGCCGCACAGTAGGCGTTGTTCTCGTAGACGGAGTTGTGGCGGACGTTCAGGTCCCCGGCGCGCGGGGTCGACTCGTCGCCGACGATGAACACCCCGGCGCAGTTGGCGGTGATGGTGTTCCCCTCGACCGAGAGGTCGCGCAGCCGGCGGACCACGACACCGGTCCGGTTGCCGCTGAGCCGGTTCCCGGCCACCAGGGTGCCCAGGGCGTCGGTGGCGCCGCCCTCGGCGTCGATGGTGTTGGCCAGGAAGACGCCGGACTGCTTGTTGTCGCGGGAGACGTTGTCGACGAAGGTGCCGCGGGTGGACATCTCCTGGCCCATGCCCTGCTGGCCGTTGGCCTCGGTGGTGGTGTTCCGTACGGTCATCCGGTCGGTGCCGGAGCCCCAGATGCCGTTCTTGGCGAAGCCGGTGACCTTCAGTGAGGCGATGCGGACATCCGAGACGGGGTCTTCGGCCGTCCCGGTGACGCAGATGCCGTGACCGGCCTCGCCGCAGGCGTTGGCCGACGGCTTCTCGGCCGGGGAGAGCACGGTGGACTCGCCCGCGCCGACCAGGGTCAGCCGGTCGGTGGTGATCTGGATGTTCTCCCGGTAGGTGCCGGGCCGGATCTCGATGGTGTCGCCGGGCTCGGCGGCGTCCACGGCGGCCTGGATGGACTGGCCGGGCTGGACCACATGGCGGGTCGCGGCCTGGTCGACGGGGGCGGCGTGGGCTCCGGGGAGCTGGGCGAGTTCGATGACGAGGACGGCCGTGAGGCCGGCCAGGTGGCGAAGTTTAGGTGTGCGCATGAAAAGGAAGTTAGGTGCGCTCCGCACCACTCGCCACTTATGTTCCACTCGTCACTTATGCCCCGGATTAGCCCACTTGGCTGCCTTGCGGTCCGGCCTATTCGAGCACGCGGGATGCCCCGACCGGCAGATCCCACAGCTCCTCGCGCGGCCGCCCGGTGGCCTCCCAGGCCGCGCGGATCCGGCGCAGCGGCTCCAGGGGCGGCTCGGCCGCGAGCAGGAAGGTGGACCAGTGCATGGGCGCCAGCACCCGTGCCCCCAGGTCCAGATGCGCCTGTACGGCCTCCTCCGGATCGGTGTGCACCCCGGCCAGCATCCAGCGCGGCTCGTACGCGCCGATGGGCAGCAGCGCGATATCGATGCCCGGGTAGCGGCGGCCGATCTGCCGGAACCAGTGGCCGTAGCCGGTGTCCCCGGCGAAGTACACCCGCTGTCCGTCGGGCGCGGTGATGACCCAGCCGCCCCACAGTGAGCGGCAGGTGTCGGTGAGGGTGCGCTTGCTCCAGTGGTGGGACGGGACGAAGTCGAAGCGGACCGGGCCGTCCTCGCCGGGCAGTTCGGCCGCCTCCCACCAGTCCAGCTCGGTCACCCGGGTGAATCCGCGCACCCGGAACCAGCGGGCGAGCCCCGCGGGCACGAAGACCGGCGTCGCCTTCGGCAGCCGTTTGACCGTGGGCGCGTCCAGGTGGTCGTAGTGGTTGTGGCTGATGACGACCGCGTCCACGGGCGGCAGGTCCTCCCAGCGGACCCCGACCGGAGTGACCCGGGCCGGAGTGCCCAGGATCCTGCGGGCCCACACCGGGTCGGTGAGCACGGTGAGCCCTCCGGTCCGCACCACCCAACTGGCGTGCCCGGCCCAGGTGAGCGCGGTCCGGCCGGGGCCGGTGAGCGGCAGCGGCCCCGGTTCGAAGGGCAGCTCGGGGATCTGGCGGAGCGACTCCACGGGCGGTCTGAGCCGTCCCTCCCGGGCCAGCCGGGCCAGCGCCCGCACCCCCGGCAGCGGGGAGGTGAGCCGGTCGGCGAACGACGGCGGCCACCTGCGGATCTCACCCGGCGGACGCGGGGCGCCGGGCTCGGGGGCGGCCGGTTCGGCGCCGGGCGGTTCGGGGACGCCCGGCTGGGCACCGCCCGGCTCGGGGCCGGTCGGCTCGAGGGCGGCTCGCTCGGGGGCGCCCGGTTCGAGGGCACCCGGCTCGGGAGCGCCCGGCTCGGGGCCGGCCGGGGCCAGCCGGGGCCGGGCGGCGGCGCCGGGCCGGGCGCGGCGCCGCCCGGCCGGTTCCGTCGGCTCCGCCGGTTCCGCCTGCTCGGCGTGGTCGGTCATGGCCTGGCTCCCTTCCGTATCTGGGCCGTTCCCGGGCCGGCCCCTCGGTGCCGACGGGCCATGGAGGTCCATGGCCGGGGTCCGGGGCGGCTCAGGTCACTGGACTGCTTTCGATCAGGTCGCGGAAGGCCGCCTCGAAGGCGCCCAACGCCGTGGCCACATGGGGCAGTTCCAGCGGATCCGACGTCCGGAGCGCCCGGAGCCGCGACTCCTCCGCCGCGCCGAGCAGCGGCAGAGTCGCCAGCCGCAGCCGCAGGGTGTGCGGGGGGTCGCCGAAGCGGTGGCCCCCGGCCACGCTCCGGCCGATCCGCCGCACCAGCGCACGCTCCAGCTCCACCGAGTCGGTGATGCCACGGGCGGCGAGCACCCCGCGCAGCTCGTCCAGATCGGCGTAGAGGTGCCGGCCGACCTGCGGCGGGCGGGCCAGCGCCCCGAGGGCGGTCAGCGCGCGGTAGGCGGCCGCGGCCACGGCCCCGTGCGCCCGGGCGGCGGCGGCCATCCGGTCCCGTACCGGCTCGGGCTCGTCCAGGGCGTACGCGGCGGCCGCCGCGATGGGCGCGGGCAGCCCGGAGCGTACGGCGGTGAGCAGGGACAGCACCCGGCCGCGCAGCTCCGCCCCGCGCTCGGTGGCCGGGAACCGGGCGATCGCGGCGGGCCAGCCCCCCGGGGTGAAGGCGCCCGCCAGATCGGAGAGCACGATCACGTTCTCGGGGGACATCTCGGCGGGGCTGAGCAGCACCGTGCCCTGCGGATGGTGGACGGTGTCCCGCCAGGTCTCGTCGCTGACGATCAGCAGCCCCTCGGCCACGGCCGCCTCGCACACCTCGTGCAGCAGCTCGGGCGGGGCCACGGTGCCGGTCGGGTCGTCGGCCGCCGACAGCAGCAGGACCCGGGGCACCCCGCCCTCGGCCCGGATCCTGCGGACGATCTCCAGCAGCGCGAACGGATCGGGCAGCCCACCGCATTCGGCCGGGACGGGCGCGTGGTGGGCGCGCCGGTCCACCAGCCGCACCAGCGGCGCGTACCAGGCGGCGCAGGGGCGCGGCAGCAGCACATCGCCGCCGGGGGCCGAGGCGAGCAGCGCCAGCAGCAGCGGCTCGGCGCCGGGGGCGACCACGACATGCTCCGGGTCGGTCCACAGCCCGCGCCGCGACCAGTAGCCGCAGGCCGCCGAGCGCAGCCCGGCCGAGCCGCCGACCGGCTCCGGCGCGGTGTGGCCGGCCGCCGCGACGAAGCTGTCGAGCAGCTCCGGGAGGACCGGCAGTCCGCCGTCGTCCCGGTCCGCCGGTGCCGGGGCGGTCCACTGCCGCTGCATTCCGTCCACACCTCCGCCCGTGTCCGGCGGGTCACCGCCCACGTATGTCCACCTTCGCAGATCTCCGGCCCCGTTTCGCGGAAGGGGCCCGGGGGACCCGGGCGCCATGACAGCGACGCCGGAACAACACGATGTGGTGACCCTGCTCACCGCGGACCACCACGCGGTACGCGACCTCTTCGAGGGGTACCGCACCACCACCGACCCGGAGCTGCGGCGGCAGCTGGTCGACCGGATCACGGTGGCGGTGGTGCGGCACTCCGTGACCGAGGAGGCCCATCTGTACCCCACGGTCCGCAAGGCGCTGCCGAACGGCGACCGGATCGCCGACGAGGAGATCGAGGAGCTGACCGAGGCCGAGCGGATCCTGTCCGACCTGGACGCCGTGGACCCCCGGGACCGGCGGTTCGACCCGCTGGTCCGGGAGCTGATGGAGGTGGTGTCCATGCATATCCGCGGCGAGGAGGACCTGGTCTTCCCCGAGCTGCGGGAGCGGCTCACCCCCGAGGAGCGGATGGCGCTGGGTCTGCGGGTCGGCGAGGCGGCGGCCGCGGTGCAAGGGGTGCCCCCGGTCAGCCCGGAAGGTCCCGGTCCTGGCCGGACGCTGGCCGACCGGGTCCGGGAGCAGCTGACCGGCCGAACTCGATGAGGTTCCGCTCCAGGCCGCGGCCGCGGGTGCGCACCACGGTCCCGGCGAGCTCGGCCAGCTTGCGGTTGGTCTGCTGGGAGAACCTGCGCAGCAGGTCGAACGCCTGGTCCGGGTCGCAGCCCAGGACGTACATGACGATGCCGCACGCCTGGTCCACCACCGGCCGGCTGCGCAGCGCCGTGTCCAGCTGGTCGACCTGGACCAGGGCGGCGCGGTAGAGCCGGTCGCGGGCCAGGCTCTCGGTGGCCAGGTCGCCGAGCAGCCCGGTGGTGCCCTGGGCGGCCTTCCGCAGCGGCCCCGGGCGCAGCCCGTAGACCGAGACGGTCACGGTGAGCCCGTCGTAGACGAAGGGCAGGGCGGCGGAGGACCGGATGCCCGCGTCCAGCGCCCGGGCTCGGTAGCGCGGCCAGCGGTCGTCGTGGAGCAGATCGTCGGCGCCCGCCGGGCGGCCGGTGTCGAGCGCCGAGATGATCGGGCCCTCCCACGCACTCAGCTGAACCGACACCAGCGGAGGGAGATCGGGGTGGGTTGCCACCGTGGTCCGGTCGGCGTCCGCGGCACCGGAGGGCTCCTCGGCGAGCACGGCGGTGGCGGTGGCCCCGCAGCTCTGCGGCGTTCCCGCGGCGGCCTGCTCCGCCAGTTCGACCAAGCCGCGTCCGAGGGACGGTGCGTCGGTCTGGCGGGCCGCGCGGATGTGCGTACGGTCGGGCATCGCTGAATCCGGTCCTTTCGCTCCGGTGCGATGTGCTGTCCGGCCCCGTTTCCTTCGGGGGCCTGATTTTTCGGGTCTCCAGATCATTGAGTTGAAAACAACGCCCATGCGGTACTCCGCGGTCGGTCAGGCTACGGTGTGGCCATGCCAGGCGCAGAGCAGTTTGGTGCGGAGCTCTCAGACTTCCGCAAAAGGGTTGAGGAGTTGCGGACCGCGCGAGCGCTGCCCCCGCAGGAGCGGCCGTCCCTGCTGGACGCCGCTCTCTTCGAACTCCAGCATGTGGTGGACGTGCTGTGGCCACGGTACGAGGAGCTGACGGCCGCCTCGTCCCGGGGCTCCGGCGGGGGCCGGGGCGACCCGCAGGAGCAGCAGCTGCTGCGGGCGCTGTTCCAGCGGCTGCCGATCGCCACGGTGCTGCTGGACCGAGACGCCGTGGTGCGGCGTATGAACTTCACCGCCACCCAGCTGTTCCACACCCGGGCCGGATACGCCACCGGTCGCCCGCTCACCGCCGCGCTGCGACGCGACGGGCAGGCGGCGCTGCGTTCGCAGGTCGCCGCCGTCGCGCGCGGCGAGGGCGACCGCAGTCTGACGGTGTGGCTTTCGCAGCCGCCCGTCCACGGTGAGGTGCGGGTGACCCTGGCCGCGCTGCGGCCACCGGGCGAGCCGCATCCGGCGGTGCTTGCGGCGTTCCAGCCCGGGGTGGCCGGCCCGTCGGCGGGCGAGGGGGCGGCCGGGGCGTGGCCGCAGGAGTCCCGGCCGGATCTGGGCGAGGTGTCCCGCCATGCCGAGCTGCTGGACCTGGTGGACGACATGACGGCGGCGCTGCTGAGGGTGGCGCCCGCCGGGGGTGGTCCGGAGGCGGTGCTGGCGGCGGCCTCGGAGGTGCTGCACGGCCGGTTCGCCGACTGGGTGATCGCCGATCTGGCCCCGGAGGCCGGTCCCCGCTCGCCGCGCCGGGTGATGGCGCTCGGCCCGCGGGAGGCGGTGGGCGACCGTACGGCGTCCCTGGCCGAGCAGGATCCGGCCGACTGCCCCCTGGTGGTGGACGCGCTGTACGAGGGGGCCTCCGCGCTGCGGGTGAGCCCGGTCGAGGCCGACGCCTTCGGCCGGGACGCGACGGGCGCTCCGGTGCTGGTGCGGGAGGAGGTCACCTCGCTGCTGTGCATACCGCTGCGCGCCGGTGCGGGCCCGGTCCTGGGGGCGCTCACGCTCTTCCGCACGGGCGGGCGCGGTGCCTTCGAGATGGCGGAGGCGGGCGTGGCGGACCGGATCGCCCGCCATGTCGCCCTGGCCATGTCGCGCACGGCCGAGCGCGCCCCGTCCCCCGGGGCGTGAGACACCCGCGGCCCCGGCTCGGGCGGCGCCGGAGTCTGCCTGCGCTCAGGCCGCACCGGGGTCTGCCCGCGCTCAGGCCGCACCGGGGTCTGCCCGCCTGCCCAGCCGGGCGCAGGTGGCGCTGAGGGCTCGGTCGAGCCGAGGGTGTCCATCAGGCCGAAGCCGCCGTCCGCGCCGCGGGATGTGCTCGTACGGACGTCATACGCCGTACCTCCCTTGAGCTGTCGTCGGTCTCACCACGGAGGCAAAACCGGACGAAAAGGGTGATCCGGTGGTCACGCCTCTGGCGGCCGGGCCGCTTCCGTGGCGTGCCTCCGGTCCGAAGCACTTAAGGCGCGTGCCCGTCCCCAAGCCGGATCAAACGAGGTTTTCTTCCCCGGGCCCCGGTTACCCGTCGCATCCGCAGGAATCCGCGCTCGAGGAGGGCCCCATGACCGAGTACGGCTACTTCCTGGCCGCCGAAGAACACGGGCCCGCGGACCTTGTCGAGCAGGCACGGATGGCGGAGCAGGCCGGTTTCAGCCATTTGTGGATCTCGGACCACTACCACCCCTGGAACGACGCCCAGGGCCAGAGCTCGTTCGTCTGGTCGGTGATCGGCGCCCTCGCGCAGGCCACCAGCCTGCCCGTGCAGACCGCGGTGACCTGCCCCACCATCCGTATCCACCCCGCCATCGTGGCCCAGGCCGCCGCGACCAGCGCGGTGCTGCTGGAGGGCCGCTTCCGGCTGGGCGTGGGCAGCGGCGAGGCGCTGAACGAGCATGTGCTGGGCGACCGCTGGCCGCCCGCGCCGATCCGGCTGGAGATGCTGGAGGAGGCCGTGATGGTGATGCGCCAGCTGTTCGAGGGGCGCCGCGTCACCCATCACGGCAAGCACTACACGGTGGAGAACGCCCGGCTGTACACCGTGCCCGAGGAGCCGGTGCCCATCGACATCGCGGCCTTCGGATCGGCCGCCGCCGCGCTGGCCGGACGGGTCGGCGACGGCTTCATCACCATGACCCCGGACGCGGAGCTGGTGGCGCGGTTCCGGCGCGGCAGCGGCGCCGGGGGCAACAGCAAACCGGCCCGCGGCGGCCTGAAGGTGGCTTACGGCCCGGATCCCGACGAGGCCCTGCGCACCGCCCACCGGCTGTGGCCGACCGAGGGGCTGCCCGGCGAGGTGCTGTCGACGCTGACCACCCCGGGCCAGTTCGAGCAGGCCGCCCAGCTCGTCACCCCCGAGCGCATCGCCGACGTGGTGGTCTGCGGGGATGACGTGGAGGCGCATGTGGCCGCGCTGAACGCCTACGCGGAGGCCGGGTTCGACACCGTCTACGTCAATCAGATCGGCCCCGACCAGCGCGGCTTCTTCGACTTCTACCGCACCAAGGTGCTGCCGCAGGTGGCCGGTCGAGAGTGATCGCCGGGAAGGGCGATCGCCGAGAGGAGCGATGACCCACATGACCAGGAAAGTGGCCGACTACATCCTCGCCCGACTGTCGGAGTGGGGTGTCGAGCATGTGTTCGGCTACCCGGGGGACGGAATCAACGGCCTGCTCGCCGCATGGGGGCGGGCCGAGAACGAGCCCCGGTTCATCCAGGCCCGGCACGAGGAGATGGCCGCGTTCCAGGCGGTCGGCTACGCCAAGTTCAGCGGCCGCCTCGGCGTCTGCGCGGCGACCTCGGGACCCGGCGCGATCCACCTGCTGAACGGGTTGTACGACGCCAAGCTGGACCACGTCCCGGTGGTGGCGCTGGTCGGCCAGACCCACCGCAGCGCGATGGGCGGCTCGTACCAGCAGGAGGTGGATCTGCACAGCCTCTTCAAGGACGTGGCCTCCGACTTCCTGGAGACGGTCACCGTCCCCGAGCAGCTGCCCAACGTCCTGGACCGGGCCATCCGCACCGCCTACGCCCGCCGCGCCCCCACCGCCGTGATCATCCCGGCGGATGTGCAGGACCTCGACTACTCCGCGCCCACCCACGAGTTCAAGATGGTGCCCTCCAGCCTGGACCGCAGCGGCTGGTCCGCGGTGCCCTCCAACAGCGCGGTGGAGCGGGCCGCGGAGGTGCTCAACGCGGGCGAGCGGGTGGCGATCCTGATCGGCCAGGGCGCGGCCGGGGCCCGCAAGGAGGTCCAGCGGGCGGCCGAGACCCTCGGCGCCGGGGTGGCCAAGGCGCTGCTCGGCCTGGATGCGCTCAGCGATGAACTGCCCTATGTCACCGGGTCCACCGGGCTGCTGGGCACCCGGCCCTCGTACGAGCTGATGCGGGACTGCGACACCCTGCTGACCATCGGCTCCAGCTTTCCGTACAGCCAGTTCCTGCCGGAGTTCGGCAAGGCACGCGGGGTCCAGATCGATCTCGATCCGCACATGATCGGGATGCGCTATCCGTACGAGGTCAACCTGGTCGGTGACGCGCGCGAGACCCTGCTGCGGCTGCTGCCGCTGCTGGAGCGCAAGGAGGCGCGGGACTGGCAGGAGGAGATCGTGGCGGGCGTACGGCGCTGGCGCGAAGTGATGACCTCCCGCGCGGAGGTGTCCGCCGACCCGATCAACCCCGAGTACGTGGCCCACTGCCTGGACCCGCTGCTGCCCTCCGACACCATCGTCACCTGCGACTCCGGCTCCGTCGCCAACTGGTACGCGCGCCATCTGCGGATGCGCGGCGAGATGCGCGGCTCGCTTTCGGGCACGCTGGCCACGATGGGCTGCGGGGTGCCGTACGCGATCGGCGCCAAGTTCGCCCGTCCGGACCGGCCGGCGGTGGCGCTGGTCGGGGACGGCGCGATGCAGATGAACGGCCTGGCGGAGCTGATCACGGTGGCCAAGTACCGCCAGTTGTGGGAGGACCCCCGGCTGGTGATCGCCATCTGGAACAACCAGGACCTCAACCAGGTCACCTGGGAGATGCGGGCCATGGGCGGGGCGCCGCAGTTCCCGCCGTCGCAGGCGATCCCCGATGTCTCCTACGCGCGGTTCGCCGAGTCGCTCGGCATGACCGGCATCCGGGTGGAGAAGCCCGAGCAGGTCGAGGGGGCGTGGCGCGAGGCGCTGAGCGCGGACGGCCCGGCGGTCGTGGAGTTCCTCACCGACCCGGACGTCCCCCCGATCCCGCCGCACGCCACCTGGGAGCAGATGGAGGCCACGGCCGAGTCGATCATCAAGGGCGACCCGGACCGCGCGGGCATGGTCCGCCAGGGCCTGAAGGCGAAGGTGCAGGAGTTCCTGCCGCACCGGAAGAAGACGTCGGACGACGCCTGACGTCACCCGATGTTCCCGTTTCGACCCCGTCCGCGCTGGCTACCCGCCGCACCGGACGGATGCGGAACCCGGACCTGAAGAGACCGGAAGGACGTGAGCAGCAATGAAGGTCGCCTTTCTCGTGGCCCCGGAAGGTGTGGAACAGGTCGAGCTGACCGACCCCTGGCAGGCGGTCCGGGATGCCGGGGGCACCCCTCGTCTGGTGTCCACCAAGCCCGGCCGCATCCAGGCGTTCAACCATCTCGACAAGGCGGACACCTTCGAGGTCGACCAGGTCGTGAAGGACGCGACGGCCGAGGAGTACGACGCCCTGGTGCTGCCCGGCGGGGTGGCCAACCCCGACTTCCTGCGCCTGGACGAGGCGGCCGTCGCCTTCGCCAGGGGCTTCTTCGACGCGGGCAAGCCGGTGGCCGCGATCTGCCACGCCCCCTGGACGCTGGTGGAGGCCGATGTCGTACGCGGCCGCACCCTGACCTCCTGGCCGAGTCTGCGCACCGACATCACCAACGCCGGCGGAACCTGGGTGGACGAGCAGGTCAAGGTCTGCACCGGCGGGCCCAACACCCTGATCACCAGCCGTAAGCCGGATGATCTCAAGGCGTTCCGCGAGGCGTTCCTGGAGGAGTTCGCGAAGACGACGAAGGGATCGGCACGATGACGGAGGACCGCAAGGAGCGGCAGCGCGACATGTACCGCGCGCCCGACCCCGCCGAAGGGCCGCTGACCACCGACCAGGGCGTGGCCGTCGACCACACCGACGACTCCCTCACCGTGGGCGAACGCGGCCCGACCCTGATGGAGGACTTCCACTTCCGCGAGAAGCTGACCCATTTCGACCATGAGCGCATCCCGGAACGGGTGGTGCACGCGCGGGGCGCGGGCGCGTACGGCTACTTCGAGCCGTACGAGTCCTGCGCGGAGTTCACCCGTGCCGCCTTCCTCCAGGATCCGTCCGTGCGCACCCCGGTCTTCGTACGGTTCTCCACCGTGCAGGGGCCCCGGGGCTCGGCGGACACGGTGCGGGACGTGCGGGGCTTCGCGACGAAGTTCTACACCTCGGAGGGCAACTACGACCTGGTCGGCAACAACATGCCGGTCTTCTTCATCCAGGACGGGATCAAGTTCCCCGACTTCGTGCACGCGCTCAAGCCGGAGCCGCAGAACGAGATCCCGACCGGCGCCTCCGCCCATGACACCCTGTGGGACTTCGTCTCGCTCCAGCCCGAGACCATGCACATGATGATGTGGCTGATGTCGGACCGGGCGATTCCGCGCAGCTACCGGATGATGCAGGGCTTCGGGGTGCACACCTTCCGCTTCGTGGACGCCCAGGGCCGCGGCACCTTTGTGAAGTTCCACTGGAAGCCGAAGCTGGGCGTCCACTCGCTGGTGTGGGACGAGGCGCAGGAGTGCCAGGGCCGCGACCCGGACTTCAACCGGCGCGATCTGTGGGAGGCGATCGAGGCGGGTCAGTACCCCGAGTACGAGCTGGGGGTGCAGCTGATCCCGGAGGAGGACGAGTTCAACTTCGATGTCGATCTGCTCGACGCCACGAAGATCATTCCGGAGGAGCAGGTGCCGGTGCGGCCGATCGGCCACATGGTCCTGAACCGCAACCCGGACAACTTCTTCGCGGAGACCGAGCAGGTGGCCTTCCACACCGCGAACGTGGTCCCCGGCATCGACTTCACCAATGACCCGCTGCTCCAGGCCCGCAACTTCTCGTATCTGGACACCCAGCTGATCCGGCTGGGCGGGCCCAACTTCTCGCAACTGCCGGTCAACCAGCCGGTCGCCCCGGCCCGGACCAACCAGCGGGACGGCTACCACCAGAGCATGATCCACAAGGGGACGAACTACTCCCCCAACTCGCTCGGCGGCGGCTGCCCGGCCCTCGCGGGAGCGGACGGCTATGCCTTCTCCCACTACGCGGAGCGGGTGGAGGGCCATAAGATCCGCAAGCGGAGCGAGTCCTTCAAGGACTTCTACAGCCAGGCCGCGCTGTTCTGGAACAGCATGAGCGACTGGGAGCGGCGCCATATCGTGGACGCCTTCCGCTTCGAGCTGGGCAAGGTCGGCGCGGTGCATGTGCGGGAGCGCACGGTCGAGCAGCTGGCCCGGGTCGACTACGACCTGGCCTCGCAGGTGGCCCAGGGCATCGGCGTGGCGCTGCCGGAACCGGGCGCCAACAACCACAAGCCGCAGGCCTCGCCCGCGCTGAGCCTCGACAACCTCCAGGGCGACGGCTCCATCCGCACCCGTCAGATCGCGGTACTGGTCATGGACGGCGTGGACACCGGCCAGCTCACCCAGGCCCAGGAGGCGCTCACCGCCCAGGGCGCCATCGTCGAGGCCCTCGCCCCGCACGACGGCAAGGTCCTCGGCGCCGACGGCAACGGCTACGCGGTGGACCGCGCCCTCCCCACGGTCGCCTCCGTCCTCTACGACGCGGTCCTCCTCCCCGGCGGCCCCACCGGCACCCCCGGCCTGGCCACCGACAGCGAGGCCATGCGCTTCGTCCGCGACGCCTACCGCCACGGCAAACCCATCGGCGCCCTGGGCTCCGGCGTCGGCATCCTCTCCTCCCTCGACCCGGAGGGCCTCCACATCGCCTCCGGCCACGGCCACGTCTGCACCGACCGCGGCGTCGTCACGGACGCCACGACGGGCACGGCGAGCGAGGAGTTCACCCAAGCCTTCACCGAGGCCATAGCCGCCCACCGCCACTGGGACCGGCCGCGGGTCCGCTGCTGAATTCCGCGGGGCGCGGTGGGCCGATACGCGGGTGCGGGTAGCGCTCGCGCGCCGGGGCCGCCGGGGTGGGGCCCGCCAGCCACGCATTCGGCCCACCCGGGCCCGGGGCGCGTCGGCGCGTCGGCGCGTCCCGCCCAAGCGCTCCACGGGAAGTGCCGCGAGGTGCGGTCGTTCATCCGCGGCTTCGTCGTGGCCGGTCGCGCCCACGCGGCGGAGCCGCACATCGACACAGCCCCGCGCCCCTTCGGGGCGCACCCTATCCAGCCCCTCCGGCGATTGAGGAGCGGGGTCCGGGGCGGAGCCCCGGCCCCGGCGGGGGACTGACTGCCTACGGCTCGCGGCCCAGCAGCGCCAGCAGCCGAGCCTGCGCATCCGCCCCCGCCGGCGGCTCAACCGGCGCCGCGAACAGCCCGCTCTCCTCCAAATCCGCCGCGTACGGCGCGACCTCCCGCACCGAAAAGTCCACCAGCGGCTTGGGAATGCGCTCATCCGCCCCAATGGCCCGGGCCAGATCCCACGCGTGCACCGCGGCGTCAGCCGTCATCTGCGCGCAGTAGTGCGTCGCGGGACTCTCCCCGTACGAGAGGTCGACCGTCCGGTCGAGCGCCCCCGGCTCGCGAAAGGCATCCCGCGCCGCGGCCGCCACCACGTCCCACGTGGCGACGGGGTCGTCACCGAGCAGATCGCCCTCCAGCGCATCGCCCTGGTCGCCGACGCTCGCCCCCTCCCGGACCAGCGGCGGCACCCACATCTGCTCGACGGCGAGATGGTTCACCAGGTCGCGTACGGTCCACTCGGTGCAGGGCGTCGGGTCGTCCCACTGATCGGGCCGAATCGCGTGCACCCGTTCGGTGAAGAGGTCCAGCGCCTCGGCGTGCCTGGTCAGCAGCGGATTCTCCGCCATGGGCGATCACCCCGGGTGAGGAGGATGAGGGGGTTGAGGAGGAGCCACGGGCCCCGAAGGGGCGGAAGGCGCAGAAGGCCCCGAAGGCGCAGAAGGGGCGGAAGGGGCCGGAGGGGCGGAAGGGGCCGGAGGCGTGCCGGGACGTCGCCCCACCCCCTGCCCCGCCGCCGCGTTCTTCAGCCACCCCGCCACCACCAACAACAGCGCGAAGACGACCAGCGCCGCCGCCCACCCCGGCAGCGCCAGCGCGAACAGCAGCACCAGGCACGCCGTCAGCGCACCCCCCGCATAGAGCGCGGCCGCCGCCGCGCCCCCGTAGAGGCGGACCGCGCGCCGCCCGGACTGCTCACGCAGCTCCCGGCGGACCTCTTCGCGGACGGCTCGTGCGACCGGCTCCGCCAGGTCCCCGGCCGAGGGTATGCCCGCCTTCGGATAGTCCGATTTATCAGTCATGCGCCGCCGGGTACCCGTACCCCACCCCGTTAACAGTCCTCGTCACCGCGAGAGTCCTCGTCAACACGAGCGGACCACGGGTACGCGGGTACTTCCGCAGGGCGTCTCGACAGAGCACGGCGCCGGACCCGGCCCCTGATGTCCCGCGTCCGGCGCCGCTCCTCACTCCCTACGGGCCGCTCGGCCGACCGACGGGTCCCCCTCCCCCGCGAACCTCAAACCCCGGCTTCGAACGTGGTCCCCGATCGCCCCGACGACCTCGTGTCGATGCCGTCGTCATGGGTACGCGGTGGGGACGCGAAATCTGGAGGGAGTACATGCGACTCGCACATCTCCAACCGCTCTACGACCGCCCCGGCCCCTGGGCCAGCGTCTACTTCGACACCTCGCACCCCGACGAATCCGCGGCCGAGGAGCAGGAACGCGCCGCCCGCGAGGCGAGCCGCCGGCTGCAAGAGCAGGGCGCCGACGAGGCCACCTGCCGTGCGGTGTACGACAGGCTGGCCGCGCTGCCGCCCGCGGCGGGACCGGCCGGGTGGGCCGTCTTCGCCACGGCCGGTGAGGTGGTCCTCGACACCCCGCTGCTGAGCCCGCCGCCGATGAGCGAGCCCCCGTGCTGGTCGGCGCTTCCCCATGTGGGACCGCTGCTGGAGCTGACCGGCGAGGACCCGTCCTGCCTGGTGGCGTACATCGACCGCACCGGCGCCGACATCGAGCTGCGCGACGCGTACGGCGGCGACCGGGTCGGCTCGGTGGAGGGTCGGCAGTGGCCGGTGCACCGGACCGCCACCGCCGACTGGTCGGAGCGCCACTTCCAGCTCAAGACGGAGAACACCTGGGAGCAGAACGCGGCCCTGATCGCCGATGAGCTGGGCGCCTGCCGGCAGGAGACCGGCGCGGATCTGTTGGTGCTGGCCGGGGACCCGCGCGAGCGGCGCGCGGTCCACGAGCGGCTGCCCAAGGAGCTGCGCTCGGCGGCGGTGGAGACCTCGCGCGGGGGCCGCGCCCCCGGTTCCGCCCCGCACGGCAGCCACGCCGCCCGGCTGCTGGACCAGGAGGTGGACGACGCGCGCGCCCGCTACGCCCAGGAACGCGGCGAGGAGGCGCTGGAGCGGTTCCAGGCCGGCCGGATGCCCACCGGTGGGCGCGTGGAGGCGGCCGAGGGGGTTCCGGCGCTGGTCGACGCGGCACGTGAACACCGCATAGGCTCGTTGCTGATACGCCCGGACGGGCCCGATCTGCACCGCGAGGTATGGGTGGGCACCGAACCCGACCAGCTGGCCCTGCGCCGTACCGATGTCCAGTACCTGGGCGACACCCAGCCGTCCCCGGCCCGCGCCGACGACGCGCTGATCCGCTCGGCCGTGGCCACCGGCGCCGAAGCGCTGACGGTGGCACCGGCCGAGGCGGAGCCGAACGGCGACGACATCCCGGTGGGCGGCCTCGGCGCACTGCTGCGCTGGCCGTACGAGGGCGGCACGGATTGAACATCCCGGGAGCGGATCCGGCCGTCCCGGGAACCGATCGACACGTCCCGGGAGATGACCGGCCCGGGAGACACACGGACCCGCTGAGGAAGGGGACCGACATGCAGCGAGGCAGCGACCGGCTGAGCGTCCACAAGGACGACGAGATGAAGCACGAGCTCCAGGGGCTGATCCGCTCCGGGCACCCGACCCGTGCCGAGGAGTGGCACGACCCGGAGCCGTCCGCCGACGACGACCCGGACGTCGCCCTGGGGCCGGTCCCGGCGCGGGGGACGACCGGCGAGGCCGAGGCGGTGCGGTTCGAGTTCGCCCGCCGGCTGGGGCGTACGTCGTTCCCGGCGGATCGTGAGGGGCTGCTGGACGTCCTGGAGGACCGGCACGCGCCGGACGGGCTGATCGCTCTGGCCGAGGAACTGCCCGCGGACCGGACGTTCCACACCGTGCAGGAGGTGGTCTCGGCGCTGGGGCTGCACCCGAGCACGTAGGGGTTCGCCCAGGGATCGCGGACGGCGCGTATCCGGCACGCATACCCCCCGCCCCGGCTGGGTACTGCGGGCAGCACATCACCCACGAAGGGGAGGTGGACAAATGCCCCACGACCCACCTCGCGACCCGACGCGCCCCGTGCGGGAGGTCATGACGCGGCCCGCGATCTGGGTACGTCCCGACGCCTCGCTGGTGGAGGCCGCTCAGCTGATGCGCGCACAGGACATCGGCGATGTGCTGGTCGCCAGCGAGGGAGAGGTGCTCGGCGTCCTCACCGACCGCGACATCACGCTCCGCGCGGTCGCCGAGGGCGTCGACCCCCTCGCCGTCACCTGCCATGCCGTATGCACTCCTGACCCGGTGACGATCGGGCCGGACGAGGAGGTGGCCGAGGCCGCCGCGCTGATGCGGCGGCATGCGGTGGGGCGGCTCCCGGTGGTCGAGGCGGGGCGCGCGCTGGGCGTGATCAGCCGGGGCGATGTGACGGAGCCGCGCAGCTGAGGGGACCGCCGGTACCGGTCGCTCGTATGACGGGACCGCCGGTACCCGTCGCTCGCATGTCGAGACAGTTCTTCTCGTGATGCGAGATGCCTTCTACCGTGGAGCCACCCGTTCACCGGTCCCGGAGGGGGAGTTCCGCCATGCCCAAGGACACCGCCGTCTACACCCACGGCCACCATGAGTCGGTGCTGCGCTCGCACACCTGGCGCACCGCCGCCAACTCCGCCGCGTATCTCACCAGCCATCTGCGGCCCCATATGCGGATCCTGGACATCGGCTGCGGCCCCGGCACCATCACCGCGGACCTGGCGGAGCTGGTCCCCCAGGGGCAGGTCACGGGCGTCGACGCGGAGGGCGCCATCCTGGAGCGGGCGCGCGCGGTGGCCGAGGAGCGCGGGCTGGCCAATGTCTCCTTCGCGGTCGCCGACGTCCACGCGCTGGACTACCCCGACGACTCCTTCTGCGTGGTCCACGCCCATCAGGTGCTCCAGCACGTCGGCGACCCGGTGGGGGCGCTGCGCGAGATGCGGCGGGTGTGCGCGCCGGGCGGCATCGTGGCGGTGCGCGACTCCGACTACGCCGCCATGACCTGGTACCCGTCCGTCCCCGGGCTGGACGGCTGGCTGGACCTCTACCGCCGGGTCGCACGGGCCAACGGCGGTGAGCCGGACGCCGGTCGCAGGCTGCGCTCCTGGGCCCTGGAGGCGGGGTTCACCGACATCACCTCGACCGCCACGGCGTGGGCTTACGCCACCGAGGAGGAGCGGGCGTGGTGGAGCGGCCTGTGGGCGGACCGCACGGTCGCCTCCTCCTACGCCCGGCTCGCGGTGGACGGCGGCCATGCCACGGAGGAGGAGCTGCGGTCGATCGCGGCGGCGTGGCGGACGTGGGGCGAGGCTCCGGACGGTTGGTTCGGCGTCCTGCACGGTGAGATCCTCTGCCGCGTCTGACCAGTTCAACTAGGCTCGCCCGCATGGATATTCTGGGGACTTCACTCCGCGTGTGCGTCGACGACCTGGACTCGGCGATCGCCGTCTACGAAAAGCTGACGGGAGCCGAGGCGGTGCGCTTCCAGCGCGGACCCGTCGCGGTCGCGGCGGTCGGCTGCTTCTTCCTGATGAGCGGACCGGAGTCGGAGATGTCGATTCTTCGCAAGATCACGGCGACGATCGCGGTGAAGGACGTGGACGAGGCGATCGCCGATCTCACGGCGGTCGGTGGGCAGATCGTCGCCGGTCCGCTGCCCGCTCCCGTGGGCCGCACCCTGGTGGCCCGCCACCCCGACGGCTCGATCTTCGAGTACGTCGACCGGAACCCGGCGTGACCCGCGCGTGAACACACCGTCCGGCAGACCCGTCAGGAGGGCGGTCCCGGATCCACGATGACCTCCACGTCGTCGACCTCCTCGTAGAGATCGTCCACATCCCGGAGTTCATCGCTCTTGATCCGGACCGCCTCCCCCTCGGCGGACAGCCCGCTGGTCGAGCCCTCCTGGGAGTAGACGTCCTGCTCACGCGGGAGATCGGGATCCGGCTCGTCGTACAGCAGCCCGGCCGGTTCCGGCACGCTGCCGACCGGCTCCCCCGCCTCCGGCTCCTCGTCCGTCAACCGCTCGTCGAGCGACTCCCGCTCACGCGTCTCCGCGCTCGTGGTGTCCCGGTACACGGCGATCGTCGGCTCGTCCCCGGCCACGGGCAACTGCTCAGGGTCCTCGGCCCACTGCTGCTCGGGCGTCCCGTCCTGTAGATCGGGAATCCCCTCGTCCTCCGGATCCGCCCCAGGATCATGCGGTGTCCTCACGGTACGCGGCTCCTTTCCCCTGCTTCGCCACACCGACGTCCGCACCCGGGTGCCCACCATGCACCACCGCCATGCGGCCCCAGCCCCGCCCTGCCCCCTCCGGCTCGCGATGCCCCACGACACGGGACCCGCCACGCGGGCGCGGGCCGGTCAGACCACTCACCGGGCGCGGGACGCATGCGGGCCGGTGCGCGGACCACCTGCGGGCCGCGGCGCGAGGGGCGCGCCGCCCCCGCAAGCCCGCCTGCGAGCGCGGCCGGATCGAGCCGCTCGCCGAGGGGGCGCGCCCCGGCATGGTTTCTGCGGGCCGTAGGCCCGCTAAGCGGCCTCATTGAAGTCCGGTGCGGTTCGGGTGCGCCCCGAAGGGGCGCGGGGCTGTATCGATGTGCGGCTCCGCCGCGTGGGCGCGACCAGCCACGACGGCGCCGCGGACGATCGACGACAGGTCAGGGCACTTCCAGCGGAGCGCTTAGGCGGGGCGCATGCGGAATTCGTAGTGGGCCGGGAGGGGGTGGTCGGCGTGGGTTCGGGCGCGGGCCTCCTCGGTGAGTGGGTCCTCGGTGCCAGTCGCCAGCCGTTCCACGATCGCGTACCAGGTGTCGCTCAACGCCTCGTCGCCCTCGCGCAGATCGCAGACCTCGAAGCCCTCGTCGAAGACGGCGCGGGCGGCCAGGGCGTCGCCCTGGGCCAGCAGGACCTGGGCGCGCAGCAGCCGGAAGCGGCCGCGTGCGCGGATGGCGGGGCGCAGCGCGTCGAGGACCGCTCGTGCGTCGTCGGCGCGGTCGGCCGCGAGCAGCGCGAGGATCGCCTCCCGGCCGAGCGCCGCCTCGGCCGTCTCCAGCGCGAGCGGGTCGGCGGCGACGGGCGGCGCGGCCACCGAGAGGGCCGCCCCCTGCCCAGCGCCCGCCCTCCGCGCCGCGCCCTGCCCAGCGCCCTCCTGCCACGTCGCGCCCTGCCCAGCGCCCGCCCTCCGCGCCGCCCCCTGCCCCGCTCCCGCCGTTTCGAGGACCGGGGGCGTCTCGGGCTCCGGGGCGGCGGGCGAGGCGAGGAGGAGCCGTACGGCGCGCAGCAGCCGTTCCGCCGCGCGCGCCGGATGGCCCGACGCGGTGTCGGCGACGGCCAGACACCGCAGCGTCCAGGGCGTCTCCGCGCACCGCAGCGACCGCTCCCAGCTGCGCTCGGCCTGGGCGCGGTCGCCCGCGTGCCACTGGGCGACGCCCAGGTGGTACTCGGCGGCGGCGGTCGAGGGCGCCGCTTCGAGGAGGTCGCGCCAGGCGGGCGCGACCACGGAGGCGCCGGGGTCGGCCCGGGAGGGGCCCGGCTCCCAGTCGGGCAGGGCGCCGGTGCGCAGCAACCGGCGCCACGGCTCCTGCTCCTCCCCCAGCGTGTCGGGGTCGAACGGCGTCCCGGGCAGCTGGAATCCGCCCCGCTCGATCTCCAGCGCGCCCCAGCCGGAGCCGGTCGCGAGGCGCTCCGCCGGTTCCGCGTCGGCGTACGGGCGCCAGGCGGCGTAGGCCGCGTCGACGGCGGCGCGCGGCAGCGCGGCCTCCAGCCGGGTCTCGGTCTCGCGGCGGGCGGCGGCCCAGTCCGCGCCGTGGACGGCCGCCGGGTCGGCGGTCAGCGGGCCGTACGCCTCCAGCCAGGCGAACTCCTCGCCCGCCTCCAGCGGGATGTGCTCGAGCTGGGTGCGGGCGAGCCCGGCCTGGATCTCGGCGTAGCCACCGGTGCCGGGCTCGGTCAGCCACTGCTGCCAGCGGCGGCCGCCGGGGCCCGCGCCCCAGACGAAGAGCTTGCGGCCGCGCAGCAGATCGGTCGAGGTCTGGACGAGGCCCCCGCCGTCGGCGTCGAGCGAGGCGATCCAGCGGCGGGCGCCGTCGGGCACCTCGTAGAAGTAGTCGGCGGGGTAGGCGCCGCGCAGCGGATAGGTGCGGTCGGCGCCGTCCCACTCCGGGACCGGGACCTTGCTGAGGGTGCGGGCGTAGCCGAAGTGCCAGGCCTCGTCGGCGGGGGCGAGGACGCGGGTGTGCTCGTCCTCGGGGACGGCGATGTTGGACCACCAGTAGACGGGGGCCGGGAGGTGGTGGAGGTTGCGGATCCTGACGCCCACGTAGAGGAACGCGGAGTCGGCGGGCAGCCACAGATCCACCTGGAAGGGCAGGTCGCGCAGCCGCTCCCACTCCCACAGCCGCACCATCGCGCCCCCGTCGGCGGCGTCGGGCGCGGGGACGCGGGCGGCGTGCAGGGGTGAGCAGGACAGGGTGGTGTGGCCGGTGGCGCCGATGTTCCACTCGATCCCGCCGGAGAACCAGGCGCCGTTGAGCGCGAAGTCGGCGGGCTGGAACACCGGGTTCCGGTACAGCAGCTCACGGTCGGCCGGCTTGTGGACCAGCGAGTGGACCCGGCCGCCGAGCCCGGGCAGCACGGTGGCCCGCAGCCGGTCGTTCTCCAGGACGATGGCGTCGAGCGCGGCGGGGGCGCGGTCGCGGCCGTAGCCGTCGCGCAGCCGCACCGGCAGCACCGACCGCAGGGGGGCGTAGGCGACCTGACGGGCCATGTCGGTGGGGAGGGTGGCCCGGGTGCGGTCGTCCACGCGGTGCACCTCGTCGAGGGGGCGCAGCGCGGGCAGGGGGTTGTCGGGCCCCACGGGGGCGGCGGGAAGGGTCAGAGTGGTACGTCGCACGCTCGTGGCCACGGGCTGCCTCGTTCCGACTGCCTTGGGTCACCTCGGTGCGGCGACCGTCCGGTGACCATGGAACAACGCCGACGGGCCCGCTGAACAGAGCGGCTTCGGACCGAACATGGTGCCCCGTCAGCCCTACCGTTCACCCGGCGCCCGGCACCGCCGGTCGGCACCCGGCACCCGGCCCCGTCGTTCGGCACCCCGCCCCGGCACCCGGCACCGTCAGCCAGGGTCTGTCCGCTGGTCCAGCATGTCGCTGGTCATGGCCCAGCGCTCGTGGTCGCGCCAGGCGCCCTCGATATAGAGGAAGTCGGGGGAGAATCCCTCCAGCCGGAAGCCATGGCGCTTCACCAGCCCGATCGACGCCTTGTTGCCCGGCTGGATGTTGACCTCGACGCGGTGCAGCCCCAACGGCCCGAAGGCATGGCGCAGTACGAGCCCAAGCCCCTCGGACATATAGCCCTGCCCGGCGGCGGGCGGAAACGCGCCGTAGCCGATCGAGCCGCACTGGAAGGCGCCGCGCACAATGTTGTTGATGTTGATGAACCCGGCCAGGTCACCGGTCTCCCGGACATGGACCAGGAAGCCCTCGCGGTCCTCGCGCTCCAGCTGGGCGATGTAGTGCTGAAAGGCCGGCTCGGTGGTGGGGAGGGTGAGCCAGGGGCGGTGGAACGGCATGCTCTCCCGGGCGCGCCTGGTGAACTCCGCGGCGTCCTCGCGGCGGGTGTGGCGGATGGCGGCCCGGGTTCCCTCGGCGAGATACCGGACGTCAGGCATGCGGCAAGGATGTCAGCAGCGCCATGGCCGCCGCATAGCCGGAGCTCCCGGGTATGGCCCCCGCCACGGGGATGTCGGTCATCGCCCACGGGCCGACCGGCACGGCGGAGAGCCCGGTGCCGACATAGTTGACCGCCGGGTCCCGGGACAGGCCGGTGCCCAAGCCCTTGAGGTAGGCCTCCTTACGGGTCCAGCAGCGGGCGAAGGCGGCGGGCCGGTCGGCGGGCGCCAGCGCGTCCAGCTCGGCGCGCTCCTTGGGGTGCAGGCTCTCGGCGACCCCCTCGACCACCGAGGCGGGCTGGAGCTTCTCCACGTCCACACCGACCGGGGAGCCCGCGAAGGCGAAGAGCACCAGATCGCCGGCGTGCGACATATTGAAGTGCAGCGGGGTGCCGGACACGGCGGGGCGGCCGTGCGGCCCGCCGCAGCCGGGGCAGTCCTCGCGGGTGAACGGCACGTCGGCCGGGGCCATGCCCAGATAGGCGCCGAGCAGCTCCCGCAGCCCCAGATGGGCCGCCGTATAGCGCTCGCGGTCCTCCGCCCGCAGGAACTTCGAGGCCCGCTCCCGCTCCCCGGCGTCCAGGATCGCGCCGGGCGCGCCCGCGTCCATCGCCGCGGTGTACCCCGCGACGCTGAGCAGCCAGGTCTCCGGCTCGCCGCCCTGCGGCCAGGCATCGGCGACGGCGGTGGGCAGCGGATCACGGCCGACGATGCGCGGGGCCGATGGGGGTGTCAACTCGCTCCTCCAGTGGAGTTCGGAACCGCTGACTTCAGCAGCTCCAGGGTGGGCACATCAGATCTGATCAGCCCGAAGGTCTGGATGTACAGCGACAATTCGGCCTCCAGGGCGCGGATCATCGTATCGGCGCGGCGGAAGCCATGGCCCTCGCCCTCGAAGGTGAGATACGCGTGCGGGACGCCGCGCCCGGAGACCGCCTCCAGGAAGCGCTCGCACTGCTCGGGCGGGCAGATGGTGTCGTCCAGCCCCTGGAGCAGGACGAAGGGCGAGCCGACGCGGTCGGCCCGGTGCAGCGGGGAGCGCTCGCGGTAGCGGTCGGCCACCTCCGCGAACGGGCCGACCAGCGATTCGGTATAGCGCGACTCGAAGTCATGGGTGCCGCCGGTGGCCCAGGAGACCAGGTCGAGGATGGGGTAGCTGACGGTGGCGCAGGCGTAGAGATCCGTGGCGGTGAGGGAGGCCGCCGCCGTCCAGCCGCCCGCGCTGCCACCGCGGATCGCGAGCCGGGCGCGGTCGGCGATGCCCTCGTCGGCGAGCGCCCCGGCGACGGCGGCGCAGTCCTGGACGTCGACCACGCCCCACTGCTCGCGCAGCCGCTCGCGGTAGGCGCGGCCATAGCCGGTGGAGCCCCCGTAGTTGACCTCGGCGACGCCGATGCCGCGCGAGGTGAAGTAGGCGATCTCCAGGTCGAGCACGAGCGGGGCGCGGCCGGTGGGCCCGCCGTGGGCCCAGATCACATACGGCGGAAGCTCACCGTCCGGTCCGGTGTGGCCGGGATGGTGCGGTGGGTAGAGCTGGGCGTGGATCTCCCGGCCGTCCGGTCCGGTGAAGGTGCGGGCCTCCGGCCGGGGGTAGTAGGCGGGGTCCACGGGGTCGGTGTGGGCGCTGCCGATGACCCGGGAGCGACCGGTGCGCACATCCAGCTCCACCACCTCGTGGCCGCTGCGCGGGCCGGCCGCGACGCCGACCACGCGGGTGCCGTTGACGGCCAGCGTCGGCTCCCACTCGGTCCAGGGGCCGGGCACATCGGCGAGCTCGCCGGTGCGTGGGTCGAGGATGCCGAGGGCCGCCGCGCCCCGGCCGTGCAGCACCGCGATCAGACCGCCGGTCAGCGGGGCGAACCAGCGGTGGCCCAGCTTCCACAGCGGCCCGCCGAACTCCTCCTGGCGCGGGCAGAGCTCCACCGGCCGCCCGGCCATGGCCTGTTCCCCCGCACCGGCCGCCTCCTCCGGCGGCTGGAGCCGGTGCAGATTCCACCAGCCGGTGCGGTCGGTGGCCGCGAGCAGCGCACCGTCCTCGGCCCATTCGATCTGGGCGACCGACTCCTCCGGCCCGCCCAGCACCGGCCGGGCGCCGGTGAAGGAGCCGTCCTCCGCGACATCGGCCAGCATCACCTCCGTGCCGTCCCAGGGCATCCGGGGGTGGTCCCAGACGATCCAGGCGGCCCGCCGGCCGTCGGGCGAGAGCCGGGGTCCGGTGAGGAAGCGATGGCGGTCGTCGGTCAGCTCGCGCACCGCCGCACGGTCCTCGGCGGCCGAACCGTCCAGCGGTACGGCGGCGATGACCCGCCGCACATCGGTCGGCCCCGCGCCGGTGAACTCCTCCAGCACACACCACACCTCACCGCGCTCCGGGAGGAGCACCGGGTCGGCCCAGCGCAGCCCCTCCCCCACCGCCGACAGCGGGGTCAGCGGGCGCGGCGCGGCCCCGGCCGGGGCGTCCGGCTCGTAGACGTACAACCGCTGGTCGGCGAAGTGGACGAAGACCACCAGCGGGCCGCTCGCGCGGTCCACCGCGGCCCAGGGCATTCCGCCGTACCCCATCACCTTGCCGCGCACATTCCACGGCGGGGCCAGCACCGGGACCTCGGCGCCGTCGGTGCGCCGCCGGATCAGGGCGCGGCGGCCGCCCTCGCCGGGGCGCGGCGCGGTCCACCACACCTCCTCGCCGACCGTGCCCACATACTCCGGATGGCCGTCGTGGGAGGCGACGAGCGCGGCGTCGACCGGGGAGGGCCAGTCGCCGTAAGGGGCCGCCGTGACGGCCGTCTGCTGCTGCACCGTGTTCCTCACGCCCTCTTCAGGAAGTGGTCGAGCACCCGGACGCCGAAGTGCAGGGCCTCCACCGGCACCCGCTCGTCCACGGCGTGGTAGAGCGCCTGGTAGTCGAAGCCCTCGGGCAGGCGCAGCGGTGAGAAGCCGTATCCGGCGATGCCGAGCCGGGAGAACTGCTTGGCGTCGGTGCCGCCCGACATGCAGTACGGCACGGCGCGGGCGCCCGGGTCGAAGTGCTCGACGGCGGCGCGCATCGCCCGGTAGGTGGGGGTGTCGATCGGCGCCTCCAGCGGGCGCTCCCGGTGGTGGAACTCCCACTCCACATCCGGGCCGGTGAGCCGGTCGAGGGTGGCGTGGAACTCCTCCTCGCCGCCGGGCAGCATCCGCCCGTCCACATAAGCGGTCGCGCTGCCCGGGATCACATTGACCTTGTAACCGGCCTCGAGCACCGTGGGGTTGGCGCTGTTGCGCACGGTGGGCTCGATCAGGGCGGCGGCGGGCCCCAGCTTGGCCAGCAGGGCGTCGACGTCGAAGTCCGGGGCGTCCACCTCCGCCGGGATGCCCTGGAGCGCGGCCAGTTCGGTGAGCGCTGACTTCACCGTGGGCGTCAGCCGGACCGGCCAGCTGTGCTCACCGATGCGGGCGACGGCGGCGGCCAGTCTGCTGACCGCGTTGTCCCGGTTGACCTTGGAGCCGTGTCCGGCGCGGCCGTGCGCGGTGAGCTTCAGCCAGGCCGTGCCGCGCTCCCCCGCCGCGATGGGGTAGATCCGCATCCCGGACCCGGCGTGGAAGGTGAAGGCTCCGGACTCGCTGATGCCCTCGGTGCAGCCCTCGAAGAGCTCGGCGTGACGGTCGGCGAGGAAGCCGGCGCCCCAGGCGGCGCTGTCCTCCTCGTCGGCGGTGAAGGCCAGCACGATGTCCCGGCGCGGCCGCACGCCCGTCCGCGCCCAGGCCCGGACGACGGCGAGCACCATCGCGTCCATGTCCTTCATGTCGATGGCGCCCCGGCCCCAGACGACCCCGTCGCGCACCTCCCCGGAGAAGGGGTGCACGGTCCAGTCGGCGGGCTCGGCCGGGACCACGTCCAGATGGCCGTGGACCAGCAGCGCGGGCGCGGACCGGTCGGTGCCCTCGATCCGGGCCACGACATTGGTGCGCCCCGGCGACCGCTCCAGCAGGGTGGGCTCGATCTCCACATCGCCCAGCATCTCCGCCACGTACTCGGCGGCCGGGCGCTCCGAGCAGTCACCGCCGCCCCGGTTCGTGGTGTCGATCCTGATCAGATCGGAGGTGAACCGCACCACCTCCTCGAGCGCCTGGGCGTCGATCGCCTCGGCGCGCTCCCCGTCAGCCATATTGCTCCTCCACCGCGGCCGAGACGACCGTCGTGACGGCCTTGAAGCAGCGGATCCCCTCGTACATGGTCGGTGAGGTGTACGCGACGCGACGCTCGCCGCTGTGCTCCACGCCCGGTACGACGCTCGCCGCCCCCACCAGATGCTCGGCGTCGAATTCCAGCTCCAGCGTGAACGGCCCGCCGCGGGCGGGCTCATGGCGCACCGCCAGCACCGCCGCCTCGCGCGCCGCCTCCCGGATGTCCGCGGCCGTGCGGGCGGGGGTGCGGCACACCGCCGCATAGCGCGAGACATAGTCCTTGACCGCGACGCACCGGGCGTCGGGCGCATAGTCCTTGGCGTCCTCGCAGGTCTTGTCGTCCCCGGTGATCAGTACCACCGGCACCCCGTACTCGGCGACCACCAGTGCGTTGAGCCTGCCCTCGCTCGCCCGCGCCCCGTTCACCCATACGCCGGTGATGGAATTGGCCAAGTACGTGTGGGCGAGGACGCCCTCGGTGCCCGCGCCGGTGTGATAGCCGACGAACGCCACCCCGTCCACATCGCCGTGCTGCACGCCCTCGACCATGCTCAGGGTTTTGTGCCGCCCGGTGAGCATCTGCGCGCGGTCGTCCAGCTCCTCCAGCAGCAGATTGCGCATGCTCCAATGCGCCTCGTTGATGAGCACCTCGTCCGCACCGCCGTCGAGGAACCCCGCGACGGCCGCGCTCACATCGGAGGTGAAAAGACGGCGGCAGCGCTCCCACTGCGGGGTGCCGGGCAGCACATCAGCCGGCCAGGTCACGCCGGTGGCGCCCTCCATGTCGGCGCTGATGAGGATCTTCATGCCTCGAAACGTTACGCGCCGCGCCCGACCCGAACCACCCCTGTGGATAACTGGTCCAGTCCACCGCTCCCGCCTGCGGCGCGCGGGGTGCGCCCGCCGCGTCGGACTACGCCCGCGAGACCACGAACCAGCGGGCCGGCAGCTCGACCCGGGAGCCGTCCGGCCACTGCTCCGTCTGGGCCAGGGCCGTCGGGCCGTCGGCCAGTATCTCGAGCCCGGCCTCCGCCAGCACCTCCGGCACCTCCTTGTCCGCCGCGTCGGCCGGCCGCAGCCCGTGGTCGAAGACCCGGCGCAGCTTCGGCGGCGGACCGCCCGGGCTCGCCGCCAGCTCCCCCAGCACGGCCTTGGACCCGGCCGTCAGCTCCACGACGAAGCCCCGCCCGCGCCGCCCCAGCAGCGTGGCCACCGCCTCCGCGACCGGACGCCGGTCGGCGGCGTCGCTCTGGTGGATGACCGCCCGCATATACACGTTCGTGTCGCCGAGCCGCCGGGCCAGATCCGCCACCGCGGCCGCGTCCGTCAGGCTCAGCCGCCGGTACTCCGCCGCGCCCGCCGGGTCGGCGCGCCGTGCGTGCTCCACCGCGGCCTGGGACAGATCGACACCAAGCGCCCGCCCGAAGCGGGCGGCCAGATAGCGGGTCTGGGTGCCGTTCCCACAGCCCAGGTCGACGATCGGCAGCGAGGTGTCGGCGTGCGGGGCGAGCAGGTCCAAGTGCGGGGCGGCGCTCAGCGAGGGGTCCGCGTCCCAGATGGCGTCCCCCGGGGCGTCCGAGGTCTCCCGCCAGTAACTCTCCCACGCCTGCCGGTAGCGCTCCGAGACGCTCATCGCCGCTCCCCTGGGTGTGCCAACGTCTGATCGGCCGGATGCGCGGGCGTCTCGGCCGGGTGTGGCGACGCCTGCTCGGCCGGATGTGCCAACGCCTGCTCGAACCACACCGTTTTACCGCGCCCCGTGCGGCTCGTCCCCCACTCGCGCGCCAGTTTGCTGATCACCCGCAGCCCGCGCCCGCTCTCGGCGTCGCGGTCCGCGCTCAGCAGCGCCGGCAGTTCGTGGTCGTCATCGGTGACCTCGCACAGCAAGGCGTCGGTGCGCACCAGGCGCAGCCGCACATGGTGGGTGTGGGCGTGCCGTATCGCGTTGGTCACCGCCTCGCTCACCAGGAGCTCGGCGGTCTCCACGGACTCCGGCAGCCCCCACCGCAGCAGCCGCTCGCGGACCAGCCAGCGCGCCCGCCCGACCTCGCTGGGGTCCAGCGCGAGCCGCCACTGGGCGACGTCCTCGGCCGGTATGCCGTTCAGCCGCGCCATCAGCAGCGCCACGTCGTCCTTACGGCCGCCGCGGCCGTCCGTATCCCGGGACGCGGCGGCCAGCGCCCGGATGATGGTGTCGCAGGCGTCGTCCATGGACGCCGCCGGATGCGCCGCGGACTCGCACAGCGCGGCGATCCCGGCGCCGATGTCCTGGCCCCGCACCTCGACCAGGCCGTCCGTGCACAGCACCAGCCGGTCGCCGGGCGCCACCCGCACCGTCACCGTCTCGAAGGGCACCCCGCCCACGCCGATCGGCGCCCCGGTCGGCAGGTTCAGCAGCTCGCTGCGGCCGTCCTGGGCCCGCACCAGCACGGGCGGGATATGGCCCGCGTTGGCGACCACCAGCTCCGAGCTGACGGGGTCGTAGACGGCGTACAGACAGGTGGCCAGATAGTGCTCGCCGAGCCGCTGGGCCAGATCGTCGAGGTTGCGCAGCAGCTGGGCGGGCGGCAGATCGAGCGCGGCCATGGTCTGCACGGCGGTCCGCAACTGCCCCATCATCGCCGCCGAGGTGAGCCCGTGCCCCATGACGTCGCCGACCACCAGCGCGGTGCGCGACCCGGGCAGCTTGATGGTGTCGAACCAGTCTCCGCCGACCCGGCCGAGCCGGGTCCCGGGGAGATAGCGGGTGGCGGTGTCGCAGCCCGCCATGCGCGGTGTCACCTGGGGCAGCATGCTGTCCTGGAGCGTCTCGGCGACGTTCTCCTGGTAGGTGTACATCCGGGCGTTGTCGAGCACGAGCCCGGCGCGGGCGGCCAGTTCGGCGCCGGTCGTGCGGTCCATGTCGTCGAACGGCTCCCGCCCCGGGCGCCGCAGCAGCACCATGAATCCCAGCACCACATCGCGCGCCTTGAGCGGCACGATCAGGATCGACCGGCCGTTGATCAGGGGTCTGAGGTCGCGCTTCTCGAACTGCCCGGCGATCCGGTCGCCCACCTCGTCGCTGATGTGCGGGATCAGCACCGGCTCGCCCGTGACCATGCACTGGAAGAACGGGGTGTGCTCGGGGAACGCGATGCTCTCCCCGACCGGCACGGTGTCGTCCCAGCGGCCAGGTTCGTCGTTGTGCTCGACCCAGACGCGGTGCCAGACGGTGGTGACGTCCGGCGGGCCGTCGGGGAACCCCTCGCCCGCCAGGACCTGGGCGCGCAGATGGGTTCCGGCGAAGTCCGCGAAGCGCGGGACGGCGGCGCTGGTCACCTCGCGGATGGTGCGGGCGAGGTCCAGCGAGGTGCCGATGCGGCCGCTGACCTCGTTGAGGAACTCCAGCCGCTCGCGGACCGCCGCGTACTCCAGGTCCACGTCGTCGGGGTCCACGTCGTCGGGGTCCGGCGCGTACTCCAGGTCGACGTCGTCGGGATCAGGCGCACGCTCGGGGGCGTGCGCCTGCACCGGCGCGCCGCCCGCCGCGATCGCGCTCCGGCGTATGGCCTCCTGGCGCGCCCGGCGCTCGCGGTAGCGGGGCATCCCCCAGTCCGGCGTCACCGGGACGCGCTCGTGGTGGCTGATCTCCAGTACCGGATAGCCCAGTTCCAGCACCTGGGCGACGATCCGGCCGGCCGTGGCCGGGCCCATGTTGGGCAGGATGTCCGGCAGCCGGCCGGCCAGCCGCTCGGCGCCGGGGAACTCGGTGTGCAGCGCGAATCCGGGCCCGATCCGGTCGTCGCGCCCCAGCGCGTCCCCGCCCACCCCCTTGGTGTCCGCCGCCAGCACCAGCAGCCGCTCCGGGCCGGGGCCCACCAGCGGATACGCCCACCACAGGACGTCCACCTGACCATGGCCCGGCTCCGCCATACGGGCCCGCCCCGCGGTGGGGTAGTACACGGTGCCGAGCCGCGAGTCGTCGAGCTCCGGGCTGCCCGTCGCGTCGGTGCGCACCTCGGCGCCGCGTAACGCCCCCGAGACCGGCATCAGGTCGACGGCGAGCCGGCCGACGGCCTGTTGGCGCGTGGGTCCGAAGAGCCTGCGCGCCCCCGAACTCCAGTGTGTGACCCGCCCCTCGGCGTCGATGACGACGACCGCGAGCGGCATCCTCCCGTGGACACCCCTGCGCTGCTCCGGCACCACGGGCGGCTCGCCCTGGCCGTCGTCGCAGCGCGACGTGCCGTACTCCATAGGCGGAAGACTCCTTCGCACGCAAGATCTGCGACAGCGCTACCCACGGTACGGCTGTTGCGGGCGGCTGCGGGAGGCAATACCCGAATAGGTGTCATGTGCGGGTACGTGCGAGGGAGCCACCGCAGCGCGCCCCGGCGGATCTTTCCCCTCCCCGCCCCTTCCCGCTACCAGGGGCCCACCCCTGGACCCCGGCACTCGCGACGGAGGCGCGTATCGGTGCTGCGGGAAGGGACGAAACCCCGGCCCAAGATCTGGGGCGAAGCCCCGGCCCGGGGACTGGGCGGAGCCCCACCGCGCGGCGAAGCCGCAAATCGACGCTGTGGGAAGGGGCGGGGAGGGGGGACAGACCGCCGCAGGCGTCATGAGCCGCCGGACGCCCCCTAAGCAGGTCGGAGGAAGTCCGCTAGTTCGGGCAGCGCCCCGAAGGGGCGCGGGGCCGTGTCGATGTGCGGCTCCGCCGCGGCTGTGTCGATATGCGGCTCCGCCGCGCGGGCGCGACCAGCCACGACGGCGCCGCAGTCGGCCGACGACCCATCGCGACACTTCCAGCGGAGCGCTTAGTCCTCGTAGCCCAGTTGGAGATCGCGCTCCGTACGGCCGCCGCCCGCGATCTGGAGGACCGTCGCCACCGGCGGGTAGCCGGACGCGATGACCGTGTACTCGCCCGCCGACAGATCGATGAAGCGGAACGCGCCGTCCTGGCCCGTGGTCGCCGTGTCGACCACATTGCCCGCCGCGTCCAGCAGCGTGACCCGGGCGTCCTCAACCACCCGGCCGCCGGTGGCCCGGACGACACCGCGCAGGACCGCGCCACCAGCCAGTTCGATGTCCTGCCGGGTCTCGCGGGCGGCCTGGACGGTGACGGGGAGGGCGGCGGGGCGGAACGCGGGGGCGCTGGCGGCGAGGGTGTACTCGCCCGCCACCAACTCGTCCATCACATAGCCCCCTTCGCGGCCGCTGCGGGTGGCCGCGACGACCTCGCCGCGCACATCGGTCAGGGTGACCGTCGCCTCCCTTACGGGCGTGCCGTCCGCCGTAAGGACGGCACCGGCGAGCCGGCCCGCGCCGCCGAGCACCACGTCCAGCTCGACCGGCCGGTCCCCGACGGTGACACTGACCGCCCGCGGCTGGTGGCCGCCGGCCGCCGCGATCAGGACGTACGACCCGGCGCCGGGGGTGCTCAGCGCGTACCGCCCGTCCTCTCCGGTGGCGCCGCGCCCGATCTGCCGTCCGCCGACGTCGATGAGGGTCAGGGCCGCCCGTGGGACCGAGCTGCCGTCGTGGTGCTGGACCGTGCCGCAGACGGGGACGCCCGCGGTGGGTGGCGGCGCGGTGGGCGAGGCGGCCGCGGCGTGCCGGGGCCGGGCACCGGTGCGCGCGGCCGGCACCACGGGGTCGTGCAGATCTTGCGGGTCTTGCTGGACGGCATAGTCGGTGTGGGACACCAGAGGTTTCTCCTTCAGGAGGAAGGCGAGCAGGAAGCCCAGGACGAGCACCGGCACGAGATAGAGGAAGATCCGCGGTATGGCGTGGGCGTACGCCGCGATGTAGCCGTCACGCAGGGCGCCCGGCATGGCGTGCACCATCTGCGGGGTGACCGAGTCGGGGTCGGGCAGACCGGTTCCGTCGCCGCCGCTCCCGTACGCCGCCCCGGAGGGCAGGTCGACCTGGAGGCGGTCGGTGAGCCGGTTGGCGAAGAGCGTGCCGAAGACGGCCGCGCCGACGCTGCCGCCGATCTGCCGGAAGTAGTTGTTGGCGCTGGTGGCCGAGCCGAGGTCGGCCGCGGGCACGGAGTTCTGCACGGCGAGGATGAGCACCGGCAGGACGAGCCCGATACCGAGCCCGAGGACGCCCATCCACAGGCTGTAGTCCTGGCGGGTGGTGTCCTCCTCCAGCCGGGAGAGCAGCCACATGCCGCCGATGGAGATCAGCCCGCCGACCACGGGGAAGACCTTGTAGCGGCCGGTGGTGCTGATGAGGTGCCCGGAGAGGATGGAGGCCAGCACCATGCCGCCCATCATGGGCACCATCAGCAGCCCCGACTCGGTGGCCGAGACTCCGTCGACCATCTGGAGGAACGTCGGCAGATAGCTGGCAGCGCCGAAGAGGGCGACGCCGATGACGGCGCCGATCAGCCCGCTGACGCAGAAGACCGAGTCGCGGAACAGCCGCATCGGGATGATCGGTTCGGGGACGACGCACTCCACGACGACGAAGAGGATCGCCGAACCCGCCGCCCCCAGGGCGAGCCCGAGGATGACGCGGGAGCCCCACGCGTACTCCGTGCCGCCCCAACTCGTCAGCAGCACCGCACAGGTGGAGAACAGGGACAGGAACAGCGCGCCCAGATAGTCGAAACGGGCCCGCCGCGGCGGCTCCGGCACCTTGAGGACGGCGACCACGACGGCGAGGGTGAGCAGCCCGAAGGGGACGTTGACGTAGAAGCACCAGCGCCAGGAGGCATGGTCGGTGAAGAACCCGCCGAGCAGCGGCCCGGCCACCGAGGCGAGGCCGAACGCGGCGCCGATGAGCCCCATATAGCGGCCACGTTCCCGCGGGGGAACAATATCAGCCATGATCGCCTGGACGCCGATCATCAAACCGCCGGCGCCCACGCCCTGCACCGCCCGGAAGGCGATCAGCTCCTCCATCGTGCGTGACCAGCCCGCGAGCGCGGATCCGGCGATGAAGACGACGATCGCGAAGACGAAGACGCTCTTACGGCCGATGAGATCGCCCAGCTTGCCGTAGAGCGGCAGGACGACGGTGACCGCGAGCAGGTAGGAGGTGACGGTCCAGGACATCTTGCCCAGGCCGTGGAGTTCGCCGACCACCTCGGGGAGGGCGGTGGCGACGATGGTCTGGTCGAGCGCCGCGAGCAGCAGCGCGAGCATCAGCCCGAAGAAGACCATCCGCACCCGGGCCGGGCTGAGCGGGGCGGGCACCGGGGCGGCGCCGTCCGCCGGGGGCGGCGCCGCACCCGCCCCGGCGCCGCCGGCTTCGGCTCCGTCGTCCGTTCCGTCGTCGGTGGCGTGGGCGGGAGGGCCCGCCGGTTCGTACCCGCCGTGCTCATGGCTCTCTCGCCGCTTGGGCACGGTGGCGCCGGTGGTCCCGGTGGTGCCGCCCACGTCCTTCTCCCCTCGTCACGTCTGCGCCGCCCATTTCTCGCATCACGCGCAACGGGGGGCAAACAGCGACGAATCGCCGACAAGGGGCCGCGGACGGCATTCGCCCCGGTGAGAGTGTGTACGGGGGTATGCGGAACCGCGGAGAAAACCACCCGAACCGGTGAGTGTGACGCTCGGTCCGGGGGACGGGGCAGGGGCGGAACGGAGCCGGGATCAGGACGCCATGGGCGCCATAGGCGCTATTCGGCCGTCTCGGCCGCGAGCTTGGCCAGCAGTTCGTCGTAGATCCGGGCCAGCCCCTTGGGGGCGAAGGTCCGCTCGAAGAAGCCGCCGATACCGGTCGCGCCGGTCCACGTCGAGGTGACGACGACCCGCGACTTCCCCTCACCCGCCGGGGTGACGGTCCAGGTGGTGACCATCGAGGAGTTGCGGTCCTTCTCGATCAGCTGACCGTCGGACGGCTCGGTGACCTCCAGCAGGCAGTCGCGCACCCGCTTGCTGGTGGCTTGGAGCTTCCAGTGCACGACGGTGCCCTCACCGTCGCCGCCCTCGCGCACCTCGTACTCGCTGAACTGCTGCGGGAGGAGCCGGGGGCGGGTGTCGCGGTAGTCGGCGAGTGCGTCGAACACATCCTCGGGCTTACCCGTGACGATCCGCTCCGTTGTGGCCTCGACCTGCCCCATCGCATTTCCTTCCGCCCTCGACGTGGCGCCTTCAGCCCTTGACGCCCTGACAGGCGCAAGCCAACCACCTCAGGGGCACCGGCCCAAATCCGGGGTTGACGAAAACCAATCAAACATGTGTTCTATTGTGGTAACGAGCGACACCCGGAGGTGCCTGCGATGCGCTGGGACAACCTGACCCGAGACGACACGGCGGCCACCCCGGCCCTCTTCGCCGCGGACGCGGTGACCACCCGGACCTTCGACACCCCGGAGTTCCGCGGGATCACCTTCCATGAGATCCGGGCGCGCTCGATCGTCAACCGGGTGCCCGGAGCCTCCCGGATGCCGTTCGAGTGGACGGTGAATCCGTACCGCGGCTGCTCCCACGCGTGCGTCTACTGCTTCGCGCGCAAGACCCACAGCTATCTCGACCTGGACACCGGGATCGGCTTCGACTCCCAGATCGTGGTGAAGACCAACGCGCCGGAGCTGCTCCGCCGCGAGCTGGCCTCCCGCCGCTGGACCGGCGAGCACATCGCCATGGGCACCAACGTGGACTGCTACCAGCGCGCCGAGGGCCGGTACCGGCTCATGCCCGGCATCCTTACGGCGCTCACCGAGCGCGCCAACCCCTTCTCGATCCTCACCAAGGGCACCCTGATCCTGCGCGATCTGGAGCTGCTGCGGCGGGCCTCGCGCGTCACCGACATCGGCGTCTCGGTCTCGGTCGGCTTCACCGACGGCGAGCTGTGGCGCACCGTCGAACCGGGCACGCCCTCGCCCGAGCGGCGCCTGGACGCCGTAAGGACGCTGTCCTCCCACGGGATCCCGTGCGGTGTGCTGATGGCCCCGGTGATCCCCTTCCTCAGCGACTCCCCCGAGCAGCTGCGGGCCACCGTAAGGGCGATCGCGGAGGCCGGCGCCAGCTCCGTGACCCCGCTGGTGCTCCATCTGCGCCCGGGCGCCCGTGAGTGGTTCACCGCCTGGCTCACCCACCACCACCCCCGGCTGCTGCGGCGGTACGACGCGCTCTACGAGGGCGGGTCCTACGCCCCGAAGTGGTACCAGCGGCGGATCACCGGGATGGTGCACGACTTCGCCGCCGAGTACGGCATCGGTCCGTACGCGCCGGGCGCCCACCGCAAGGTGTCCGAGAAGCCGGACGCCCGGACCGAGGAGGAGCCGGACGCCCAGGCCGGCTCGTCGCCGGCCCAGCTGTCACTGCTCTGACTGTCACGACCCTGAAAACCCGCCGCCCCGCTTCCCCTCACGGCACCCGCGCCTCACCCACCTTCTCCGCCGCGCCGCCCTGGCCCGCCGACTCCGGCGCGCCCCCGCCCGTGACGGCGCCCTCGCCGGTGATCCGGGCCAGCGCGGCGGCGGCCGCCGCGCTGAGGCGTATGTGCTGGGCGGCGGCGGTCAGGGCCGGGATGGCGCGCTCGTCGCCGATCGCGCCCAGGCCCTCCACACAGGCGCGGGCGATCGCCCAGTGCCGGTCGCGGGCCGCCAACTGCCGTTCCAGGGCGGCCACCAGGGCCGGTACGGACTCGGGGGCCCGCAGCTCCACCAGCAGCCGGATGGGGTGCAGTGAGTACGCGGTGCGCAGCGGGTTCGTGGCCAGAGCGGCGGCGGCCCGCGCGGTGCGCGGATCGCCGAGCCGGGCCAGCACCCGGGCGGCGGTCGCACAGCGGGCCGGCTCGCGGTAGTTGAGCAGGAGGACAAGGGTTTCGAAGGCCCGGCGGTCCTTGGCGCTGCCGAGCACGAAGGCGGCCGTCTCGCGGGCCCACAGCGGCTGCTCCGGCGCGACGAGGATGCGGGCCAGCTGTTCGCGCGCGGCGGGGGTGCCCTGGCGCACGAGCGCGAGCAGCGAGGCATGGGCCGCGGTTTCCTGGGGGGTTGAGAGCGAGGCCCGTACCCGCTCCGTCAGCGTCCGGAATTCATCGTCCATACGAGGTCTCCCCTCCCCGGTGGGCCGTGTTCCGGCACGGCCTCACTTTGAGCTCTGGCATCTTGGTTACCCGCGAGTTAATATGGCGACACGAGCAGCACCCCTGCTCCGGCGGCCTGGTGACGCAGCCGCCTTGTGTGACGTCGGTTCGGCAGTTCCAGAACAGCAGTTGAGGCCCGGCCCCGGGACAGGGCCGGCCGCGTGTCTCCCACGGGCAGTTTCCTCCGTGCGGCGCTGTCCGTAAGGGAGCGTGCAAGCCCTTCCATCGGGGATTTGTGTCAGCCGCGTCAGCCCCCCGCGCGTGCGTGGCGTGAACGGCAGCAGTGGCATGACACGAGCTCCCCTCAGTCGTCACTTCATCCCCGCATCCGGGGAACACCCTCTGGAGTCCGCGATGGACCGTCTCCCACACACCGGCGTCAGCACTACGTCCCCCTCTGATCTCTCCCCCTCCCGGGCCCCGCTCACTACTGTCGCCGTCGTCGGGCTCGGCACGATGGGCACCGGCATCGCCGAGATCCTGGCCCGGGCGGGCCGCGAGGTGATCGGTATCGACATCAACGAAAGCGCCTGCCGCCGAGCCGTCACCGCGCTCGAGGTCGCCACCGCCCGCGCCGTGCACCGCGAGCGGATCAGCGAGCGGGAGCGGGCGGAGATCCTCGACCGCTTCCGCGTCTCCACCGATCTGCGCGCCGCCGCCGACGCGGAGCTGGTGATCGAGGTGGTGCCGGAGGACTACGACACCAAGCACGAGGTCTTCGCCGAGCTGGACACCGTGGTCAGCCCCGCCGCGATCCTCGCGACCGGCACCAACGCGCTGTCGGTGACCCGGCTGGCCGCCGAGTCCGCCCATCCGGAGCGGGTCCTGGGCCTGCACTTCTTCAATCCGGCGCCCGCGATGAAGCTCGTCGAGATCGTCTCCTGCGTGCTGACCGCGCCCGCGGCCGTCGAGGCGGTCACCGCGCTCGCCCGCGACCTGGGCAAGGAGCCGGTGGCGCTCGGCGACCGGCCCGGGTTCGTCGCCGACGGGCTGCTGTTCGGCTACCTCAACCAGGCCGCCGCGATGTACGAGGCCAAGTACGCGGCGCGGGAGGACATCGACGCCGCGATGCGGCTCGGCTGCGGGCTGCCGATGGGCCCGCTGGCCCTGCTCGACCTGATCGGCGTCGACACCGCCCGCACCGTCCTGGAGGCCATGTACGCCGCCTCCGGCGACCGGCTGCACGCGCCCGCGCCCATCCTGGGGCAGCTCGCCCAGGCCGGGCTCACCGGCCGTAAGGCGGGCCGCGGCTTCTACACGTACGAGGCGCCGGGCAGCGGCACCATCGTCCCGGACGCCGCGACGGCCGAGGTCGGGCACTCCACGGAAGGGGCGCGCCCCGTGCGCGCCGTCGGCGTCGCCGGCTCGGGCACCATGGCCTCCGGGATCGCCGAGGTCTTCGCCAAGGCGGGCCTGGAGGTGGTGCTGGCGGGCCGGACCCTGGAGAAGGCCGCGGCGGCGAAGGCCCGCATAGGGAAATCCCTGAAAAGGTCGGTGTCCAAGGGGCGGATGAGCGAGCAGGCCCGGGAGCGGGCGCTGGCGCGGATCACCCCGGCCGACGCGCTCGACGCGTTCGCGGACGTGGACCTGGCCGTGGAGGCGGTGGCCGAGGACCTGGTGGTCAAGCAGGAGCTGTTCCGGGTGCTGGACAAGGTCTGCAAACCGGGCGCGGTGCTGGCCACGACCACCTCGTCGCTGCCGGTCGTCGCCTGCGCGCGGGTGACCTCGCGCCCGCAGGACGTGGTGGGCCTGCACTTCTTCAACCCGGCGCCCGCGATGAAGCTGGTCGAGGTGGTGCACACCGTGCTGACCGCGGACGATGTGCGCGCGACGGCGCACGCGGTGTGCGCGGCGGTGCGCAAACACCCGGTCGACTGCGGCGACCGGGCGGGGTTCATCGTGAACGCCCTGCTGTTCCCGTACCTCAACAACGCCGTGAAGATGGTCCAGGAGCACTACGCCACCCCGGACGCCATCGACGCCGCGATGAAACTGGGCGGCGGCTATCCGATGGGACCCTTCGAACTGCTCGACGTCGTGGGGCTCGATGTGTCGCTGGCCATCGAGCAGGTGCTGCACCGGGAGTTCCGTGAGCCGGGCCTGGCGCCGGCGCCGCTGCTGGAGCATCTGGTGGCCGCCGGTTGCCTCGGGCGCAAGACCGGGCGCGGCTTCCGCGAGTATGCCAAAGCCTGAGTACGAGCCCGAGTACGCCTCCGGGTGGGGCGGACCGTCGGACTCCGGTTCCCGGTGGGGCGGGCTGCTGGAGCCTTCCGTCGGTCTGCCCCCGCACCGGCACTCACAAGCGTGTTACGTTCCCCACATGTCCCAGCCCGTGAAGGCCACGCGTACGGAGCGTACGAAGCGAACCCCCTCGTCCGGTGGCGGTGAGAGCGCGGGAAGCCGCCGCGCCGCGGCTCAGCGTCTGTCCATGCGCCGCAAACTCGCGGCCGCGGCGATGGAGTTGTTCGCGACGCAGGGGTACGAGGCGACGACCGTCGACGAGATCGCGGCCAGGGCGGGGGTGGCCCGGCGCACCTTCTTCCGGCACTTCCGCTCCAAGGAAGAGGCGATCTTCCCGGACCACGACGACACGCTGGTGCGGGCGGCGGCGGTACTGGACGCGGCGCCTCCGCATGAGAACCCCCTGGACACCGTGTGCCGCGGGATCAAGGAGGTCATGCGGATGTACGCGGCCTCGCCCGCCGTCTCCGTGGAGCGCTACCGGCTGACCCGTGAGGTCCCGGCCCTGCGGGAGCGGGAGATCGCCTCGGTGGCCCGCTACGAGCGGCTGTTCACCCGCTATCTGCTGGGCCACTTCGACGAGGGCGCCCACCACGACGGCGACGACGATCCGCTGCTGGCCGAGGTCGCCGCGTCGGCCGTGGTCACGGCCCACAACCATGTGCTGCGGCGCTGGCTGCGGGCGGGCGGCCAGGGCGATGTGGAGTCCCAGCTTGACCACGCGTTCGCGATCGTCCGCGAGACGTTCGGGAGCGGCATCGGGGGGCGCCCCGCCGTGGCCGGCGGGCGGCCCGCGGCGACGGTCTCGGCGAAGGAGGAGGACGAGGTGGTGGTGATGGTGGCGCGGACGGACGCGCCGCTGACGGAGGTTATGCGGACGATCAAGGAAGCGTTGCAGCGCTAGCGCTGCGGTTTGGGGTTCGCCGGGTTCGTTGGTTCTGGGCTGGCCCCTGGGCCCGGTGAACCACGTCTTGGGCTGGGGCCCGCCTGCGAGGTCGGTTCGGCACCGCCGGACTCCACCGTCGGGCGTCCCGCCGTCGCGGCGGGGAGTGGGGGCGGCATCCGCCCCCTCCCACCTCGCCGTCGCGGCGGGGACGAGGGCGGGGTCCGCCCCCCACAGGCGGGCCCCGCCCGGGCCGCGTCTGCGCCGCCCCGGTGCGGGGCGGCGCGGGCGCGGGCGCCTCAGCTGGTCTTCGTCAGTTTCGCTGCGTAGCCGCCGTTCTTCGGGGTGGTCACCTTGAGGCGGGAGGTCGCCGTGACCTCCTGGGTTTCGGTGACGACCTTGCCGTCCGGGCCGTCCTTCCACACCTCGATCCGCCAGTCGCCCTTGCCCAGGAAGCTCAGCGGCTCGTCCAGCGTGCGGGCCTCGCCCAAGGTGATCGCGCCCAGGTACCAGGTGTCGCCGGAGCGGCGGGCCAGGACGGCGCGGTCGCCGGGGTCGCCGTCGACCAGCTTTGTCTCGTCCCACACGGTGGGCACCTGGTTCAGGAACTTCAGCTCCTGCGGCCTGCTCTCGTACGACTCCACGCTGTCGGCGAAGTGCTGCACCCCGGACTCGTAGACGACCGACAGCGCGAGTTCGGCCGCGTCACTCGTGGGCCGCACACCGGTGAAGGTCGCCGGGGTGAAGTCCATGGGCCCGATGAGGTTCCGGGTGAAGGGCAGGGTCGTGTAGTGCGCCGCCGGGAAGGGCTGGCGGCCCGGCTTGGGGCGGGTGCCCTCGGCGCCCTTGACCGCTTCGGTGCTCATCAGCTGCGGCCAGGTCCGCTCCTGGCCGCGCGGGATCGTGGCGCCGTGGAAGTTCAGCATCAGCTTGTGCCGGGCGCTGTCCTTGAAGACCGCGTCGTACCAGCGCATCCGGTCCTGGCCGTCCGACTCCAGGAAGTCGATCTTCAGCCCGGCGATCCCCCAGGATTTCCACAGCGGGAACAGCCGGTCCCGCTCGCTCTGCGCGTCGATCGTCTGCCAGCGGGCCCACAGCCAGACGCCGACGCCCTTCTCATTGGCGTACGCGGTCAGCTCGGGCATCCAGGAGTCGCTCCAGCCGGAGTCCACCAGGATGTACTCCCAGCCCTCGCGGGCCGCGAAGTCCACGAACTTCTTCTGGGCGTCCAGGCTGGTCGGGCTCTGCCCGTCCGACCACCAGGACCAGGCCGCCTTGCCCGGCTTGATCCAGGAGGTGTCGGCGACCTTGGAGGGGGCGGCCAGATCGGTCGGCAGATCGCTCTCGGTGACGGTGGCGAGGTCACCGATGACCATGGTCCGCCAGGGGGTGGTCAGCCCCGGGCCGCTGACCTCGGCGGGGTCGGGGAGGGTGAGCTTGAAGCGGTCGGTGGCGGAGTCGAGGGTGAGCCGGGAGCCGCCGTAGGAGCTGTTGAGGTCCGCCTCCTCGATCAGCATCCAGCTGGAGCCGATGTGGAAGAGCGACGGATAGCCGTAGTCGCCCGCCTTGGCGTCGGCCACCGTGCCGTGGTCATGGGCGGACTCGTAGTCCTGGCGGCCGTTGTCGTACGGCAGGAGGAAGGAGTCGGCGGACGGCGGGACGGCGTACTCGGTGCTCTCGCCGAGCACGGTGACCGTCCCCTTGTCCGGCAGCACATAGCGGTAGGCCAGACCGTCGGCGGAGACCCGGATGACCACCTTCAGCGTCCGCCCGTCCTTGCGGAAGGTGAAGGTCGACTCGGAGGCGTCGGAGGTGTGGTGGGTGCGGCGGCCGGTGGTGGTCGTGTAGGTCTCATGGACCGTGCGGTCGCTGCGCCCCGCGAACCGCAAGCCCTTGCTGAAATCGGTCTCGGCGGTGCGGATGCCCAGGCCCGACGGGCGCAGCACGGTGGTGGCGCCATGGCGCGCGGCCAGCGTCAGCGCGCCCTCGTTGTTCAGCTTGAGCTCGCCGCTGACCTGCCCCTTTCCGGTCAGCCGCCAGTCCTGCGCACGACCGTCCGATGCCGCCGCCGCCCGGAGCGGCACCAGCACGGCGGCCGCGCAGGCGAGGGCGGCCACGGCTCTGGTGACCTTTGATCGTGCCGTATGCATCGTTCCTCCTCGTTCACCGCATCCTCGACACGGCGCTCGATACATCAGAGCAATCGGGTGCCTTGACGCATCATCAGCCCGTTTCTACGCTCCCGTCTAGCCAAATCATCGGAGCAATCTGATCGCTTCGGGGACGGGAGATGTTCGGGATGCCAGTCAGCAGACGCGGATTCCTGGGCCGGGTGGCGGCGGGCGCCGCCGCGAGCACGGCCGTCGGCACGGTCCTCCCCGAGCAGGAGGCGGCCGCACAGCCACAGCAGTCGGTGACCCTGCGGGGCATGCGCACCGACCAGGAGTGGGAGCGCTTTCTCAGCGGCCAGGATCTGCTCTGGAAGCGCTTGCCGAGAACGTGGTACGAGGGGCCGTTCCTCGGCAATGGCCTGCTGGGCTCGATGATCTACCAGGAGCCCGGGGAGAACGCGCTGCGCTTCACGATCCACCACAGCGAGGTGCAGGACCACCGGCCCACCGAAGGCGGCAGCGACTGGGGCGTGGCGCGGCTCCCGGTCGGCAATCTGCTGCTGCGCCCGGTCGGCGCCATCACCGGCGTCGATCTGCGGCTGGAGCTGTGGAACGCCGAGCTGCGCGGCACGGTCACCACGGACAAGGGGGAGCTGAAGCTCCGGGCGCTGGTGCACAACGACCGCACCATGCTGCTGGCCACCGTCGAGGCGAGCGCCGGCGAGGAGGGGTTCCGCTGGGAGTTCAAGCCCTCACCTGCGGTCAGCCCGCGCATCGTCCGCGAGGATCCGCCGAAGGGCTTCGAGCCCAACCCGGCCCCGGTCAGCCGCACCGAGGACGGGCTCGGCATCACCGTCCAGTCCCTGGTGGCGGGCGGGCAGACGGTGAGCGCGTACCAGCAGCGCGGCAGCGGCCGGGAGCGCACGTACTACCTGGCCGTGGCGCACTCCTTTCCGGGTACGGACGCGGAGGGCCGGGCGCGGACCACCATGCGCAAGGCGTCCGCGCTGCCGGTCTCCAGCCTGCGGCGCAGCCACTACGAGTGGTGGCACCGCTTCTACCGCAAGAGCTTCATCTCGGTGCCCGACGGGATGCTCCAGAGCTTCTACTGGATCCAGCTCTACAAGCTGGCCTGCGCCGCCCGTGAGCACGCCCCCGTCATGGCCACCACCGGCCCGTGGGTGGAGCCGACCCCATGGCCCGGGGTGTGGTGGAACCTCAACGTCCAGCTGGAGTACTGGCCGGTGCACGGCTCCAACCACCTGGAGCTTGACGCGATTCCGCGCACCCTCGCCGAGAACACCGATGTGCTCATCGGCGGCCTCAAGCCCGAGTACCGCGCCGACTCGGCCGGGCTGCGCCGCTCCACGGACGCGCAGTGCGAGGACAACGGCACGGTGCCGGTGCCGGGCGTCGGGGACTCCCCCGAGGTGGGCGATCTGCCCTGGGCGCTGCACAACGTCTGGCTGACCTACCGCCACACCATGGACCGGGGCCTGCTGGAGGATGTGCTCTATCCGCTGCTGCGCCGCTCCACCAACTACTACCTGCACTTCCTCACGGAGCAGCCGGACGGCAGGCTGCATCTGCCGAAGACCTTCTCCCCCGAGTACGGCGCGGCCCCGGACTGCAACTACGACCTGGCGCTGCTGCGCTGGTCCTGCCAGACCCTGCTGACCACGGTCGAGTTGCTGGACAAGGACGATCCGCTGGTGCCCAAGTGGCGCGAGGTGCTGGAGAAGCTGGTCGACTATCCGGTGGACGAGAACGGCTTCATGATCGGCACCGGCGTCCCGTTCGCCAAGTCCCACCGCCACTACTCCCATATGCTCTCGGTCTACCCGCTCTACCTGGTCAACTGGGACCAGAAGGAGCACCGGGACCTGATCGCCCGCTCGCTGGAGCACTGGATCAGCTTCGAGGGCGCGCTGCGCGGCTACAGCTTCTCGGGCGCGGCCTCGATCTCGACGCAGATGGGGCGCGGCGATGACGCGCTGAAGTATCTGCGGGAGCTGGTGGCGCGGTTCATCCAGCCCAATACCCACTACTACGAGGCGGGTCCGGTGATCGAGACCCCGCTGTCGGGCGCCCAGGCGATCCACGACATGCTCTGCCAGAGCTGGGGCGGGACGATCCGCTTCTTCCCCGGGGTGCCGGGCGAGTGGCGGGACGTCACGCTGCACGACTTCCGTACCCAGGGCGCGTTCCTGGTCAGCGGGGTGCGTACGGGCGGGAGGACGCGCTGGGTGCGGGTGCGCAGCCTGGCCGGGGAGCCGTGCCGCGTCCGCCACTCGATCGGCGGCCGGGTGGCGGTCGCCGGGGTCGGCGGCCCCGCGCCGAAGTGGCGTGACCTGGGCAACGGCGAGATCGAGCTGGAGCTGGACCGGGAGGACGAGGCGGTGATCTACCCGGCCGGCACCCGGCCGGACTTCCGGATCACCCCGGTGAAGGTCACCACCCCGGCCGAGCCCTGGGGCCTGCCGGAGCTGCCGCAGGCGGGCGCGGTCACCCAGGTCGATCTGACCGGGCACTTCGACAACGACGCCATCACCACCGAGATGTACTACGGGGACGGCGACTTCGACGGTACGGGCCGCACCTATCCGATGGCGCAGCTGCCGCAGACCGGGCAGACCGAGGACGACGGGATCACCTTCGCGTTCACCAACGGCAGCGAGGGCTCCAACAACAATGTCATCGCCGCAGGTCAGAAGGTTACGGTCGCGGCGGGCGGCTATACGAAGCTCCATGTGCTGGGCGCGGGCGACACCGGCAATGTGTCCGTCCCCGCCGAGGCCGCGTACGCCGACGGCTCGACGGGCAAGCTGACCATCCAGCTGACGGCCTGGAGGTCGGGTCCCGCGTACGGCGAGACGGAGGCGGTGCGGACGAGTCAGATCCACACCCGCACCGGCCCGTTGGGCACCAAGGCCGCGATCTTCCACCAGGTGGTGGAGCTGGACCCGGGCAAGGAGCTGTCGGCGATCACCCTGGGCGCTCCCTCGGGCACCGCGCGGGCGCATATCTTCGCCCTCTCGCTGGAGAAGGACGGCTGACAGCGCCCACAGCCGATCCACACCGCGACGGCCGCCCCGCTGGGGGCGGCCGTCGTTGCTCATGTGTGCACTGGAGATGACAACTGAGGGAAATTGTTGGCACCCAGTGTCTTGCGAGGTGGCACAGCGTGCCATACGGTGATGATGTCCGGGCGGCCGGCGCGCTGCCAACCATCGTGCGCCGGCTGTCCCCGCAAGCCGCTTTGCGCGCCCGGACACGCCTGCGTCACCAGGCACCCGGCGCCACCCGCGCCGCACCGAGCAGCACCTCCGCCGAACCGACGGCACCGCATCAGCATCACCCGTCACGAGCCCAGCGTTCCCTCAGGCGTCCCCTCATGGACGCTTCGCCGGAGGCACCGATGAACGAGATACTTGACGCGATCCTGGCGTCGGACACAGCACCCGAGGAGTTCGCGGCACTGCGCGTCCCCGAGTCGTACCGCGCGGTGACCGTGCGCAAGGACGAGGCCGAGATGTTCTCCGGCCTCACCACCCGGGAGAAGGACCCCCGCAAGTCACTGCACGTGGACGAGGTGCCGGTGCCCGAGCTGGGCCCCGGAGAGGCGCTCGTCGCCGTGATGGCCAGCTCGGTCAACTACAACTCCGTGTGGACCTCGATCTTCGAGCCGCTGCCGACCTTCGGCTTCCTGGAGCGGTACGGCAGGCTCTCCCCCCTGGCCAAGCGGCATGACCTCCCCTACCACATCATCGGCTCCGACCTAGCGGGCGTCGTGCTGCGCACCGGCCCCGGCGTGAACTCCTGGAAGCCGGGCGCCGAGGTCGTCGCGCACTGTCTGTCGGTCGAGCTGGAGAGCGCCGACGGCCACAACGACACCATGCTCGACCCCGAGCAGCGCATCTGGGGCTTCGAGACCAACTTCGGCGGGCTCGCCGAGATCGCGCTGGTCAAGTCCAACCAGCTGATGCCCAAGCCCGCCCATCTGAGCTGGGAGGAGGCGGCCGCCCCGGGCCTGGTCAACTCCACCGCCTACCGGCAGCTGGTCTCCCGCAACGGCGCCGGGATGAAGCAGGGCGACAACGTCCTGATCTGGGGCGCGAGCGGCGGACTCGGCTCGTACGCCACCCAGTTCGCGCTGGCCGGCGGGGCCAACCCGGTCTGTGTGGTCTCCTCGCCGCAGAAGGCCGAGATCTGCCGGCGGATGGGCGCCGAGGCGATCATCGACCGCACCGCCGAGGACTACACGTTCTGGAAGGACGACGGCACCCAGGACCCGCGCGAGTGGAAGCGGTTCGGCAAGAAGATCCGCGAGCTGACCGGCGGCGAGGATGTGGACATCGTCTTCGAGCACCCGGGCCGGGAGACCTTCGGCGCGTCCGTCTATGTCACCCGTAAGGGCGGCACGATCGTCACCTGCGCCTCGACCTCCGGCTATACCCACGAGTACGACAACCGCTACCTGTGGATGTCGCTGAAGCGGATCGTCGGCTCGCACTTCGCCAACTACCGCGAGGCGTGGGAGGCCAACCGCCTGATCGCCAAGGGCAAGATCCACCCGACGCTGTCCAAGACGTACCGGCTGGAGGACACCGGCCAGGCCACGTACGACGTCCACCACAACCTCCACCAGGGCAAGGTCGGCGTGTTGTGCCTGGCCCCCGAGGAGGGCATGGGCGTGCGCGACCAGGCGATGCGCGAGCGGCACATCGACGCCATCAACCTGTTCCGTGACGACCACAAGAACGGCCGGGGCGCCTGATGAGTGGCACACCCCGCCCCAAGGACCGTCCCTGGCTGATGCGCACCTACGCCGGGCACTCCACCGCCGAGGCGTCCAACGAGCTGTACCGGCGCAACCTGGCCAAGGGCCAGACCGGGCTCTCGGTCGCCTTCGACCTGCCCACCCAGACCGGCTACGACCCGGACCACATCCTCGCCCGTGGCGAGGTGGGCCGGGTCGGGGTCCCGGTCTCGCACCTGGGCGACATGCGGCGGCTGTTCCAGGAGATCCCCCTGGAGCGGATGAACACCTCCATGACGATCAACGCGACGGCGATGTGGCTGCTGGCGCTGTACCAGGTCGTCGCGGAGGAGCACGGCGCCGATACCGCGAAGCTCCAGGGGACGACGCAGAACGACATCGTCAAGGAGTACCTGTCGCGGGGGACGCATGTCTTCCCGCCGGGCCCGAGCCTGCGGCTGACCACCGACATGATCGCGTACACGGTCAACCACATCCCCAAGTGGAACCCGATCAACATCTGTAGCTACCACCTCCAGGAGGCCGGGGCCACTCCGGTGCAGGAGATCGCCTTCGCGATGTCCACGGCGGTCGCCGTACTGGACGCGGTGTTCGCCTCCGGCCAGGTTCCCGAGGACCGTAAGGGCGATGTGGTGGCCCGGATCTCCTTCTTCGTGAACGCGGGCGTCCGCTTCATCGAGGAGATGTGCAAGATGCGCGCCTTCGGCCGCATCTGGGACCGGATCACCCGCGAGCGGTACGGCATCAAGAACCCCAAGCACCGCCGGTTCCGCTACGGCGTCCAGGTGAACTCGCTCGGCCTGACCGAGGCCCAGCCGGAGAACAACGTCCAGCGCATCGTCCTGGAGATGCTGGCCGTCACCCTCTCCAAGGACGCCCGCGCCCGCGCCGTCCAGCTCCCGGCCTGGAACGAGGCGCTGGGCCTGCCCCGCCCCTGGGACCAGCAGTGGTCGCTGCGCATCCAGCAGGTCCTCGCCCATGAGAGCGATCTGCTGGAGTACGACGACATCTTCGAGGGCTCCCATGTGATCGAGTCCAAGGTCGCCACCCTGGTGGAGGAGGCCGAGGCCGAGATCGAGCGGATCCAGGAGATGGGCGGGGCGATGGCCGCCGTCGAGTCCGGCTACCTCAAGGCGCGGCTGGTGGCCTCCCACTCCGAGCGCCGGGCGCGGATCGAGGCGGGCGAGGAGAAGATCGTCGGCGTCAACTGCTACGAGTCCACCGAGCCCAATCCGCTCACCGCCGACCTCGACACCGCGATCATGACGGTGGACCCGGAGAACGAGGCGCGGGTGGTCTCGGCCCTGCACTCCTGGCGCGAGCGGCGCGACGAGGGACCCGCCCAGGAGGCCCTCGGTGCCCTCCGTAAGGCCGCCGTGGGGACCGACAACCTGATGGAGGCCACCCTGCGCTGTGCCCGCGCGGGCGTGACCACCGGGGAGTGGGCCTGGGCGCTGCGCGATGTCTTCGGCGAGTACCGCGCCCCCACCGGGGTCGGCGGCGCGCCCCTGTCCGTGGCCACGGAGGCGGGCTCCCTGCTGGCCTCGGTCCGCGAGAAGGTCGGGAAGACCGCGGCCGAGCTCGGCGGCGGCAGGCTGCGGCTGCTGGTCGGCAAGCCGGGTCTGGACGGGCACAGCAACGGCGCGGAGCAGATCGCCGTACGGGCCAGGGACGCCGGTTTCGAGGTGGTCTACCAGGGGATACGGCTCACCCCCGAGCAGATCGTCTCGGCGGCCGTGGCCGAGGACGTGCACTGCGTCGGTCTGTCGATCCTGTCCGGGTCGCACGCCGAGCTGGTGCCCGACATTCTGGAGCGGATGCGCACCGCGGGCGCCCAGGACATCCCCGTCATCGTCGGCGGGATCATCCCGTCCTCGGACGCGGCCGCCCTGCGCGCGGCGGGTGTCGCCGCGGTTTTCACCCCCAAGGACTTCGGTATCACGGAGATCATCGGCCGTATCGTCGATGAGATCCGCGCCGCGAACACGCTTCCCCCTCTGGAGGTTCTCGTATGACCGCCCCCGACCGCGCAGACGCTGCCGCCGGCCGCCTGCGTCCGCGCCGTTCGTGCCTCGCCGTCCCCGGCTCCAATCCGCGCTTCCTGGAGAAGGCCCAGGGGCTCCCGGCCGACCAGGTCTTCCTGGACCTGGAGGACGCCTGCGCCCCGCTGGCCAAGGAGGACGCCCGGCACACCATCGTCAAGGCGCTGAACGAGGGCGACTGGACCGGTAAGACCCGGGTGGTGCGGGTGAACGACTGGACCACCCACTGGACGTACCGGGACGTCATCACGGTGGTCGAGGGCGCGGGCCCGAACCTGGACTGCATCATGCTGCCGAAGGTGCAGGACGCCCAGCAGATCGTCGCGCTCGACCTGCTGCTCACCCAGATCGAGAAGACGATGGGCTTCGAGATCGGGCGGATCGGCATCGAGGCGCAGATCGAGAACGCCAAGGGCCTGGTCAACGTGGACGAGATCGCCGGCGCCTCGCCGCGTCTGGAGACCATCGTCTTCGGCCCGGCCGACTTCATGGCGTCCATCAACATGAAGTCGCTGGTCGTGGGCGAGCAGCCGCCCGGCTATCCGGCGGACGCCTATCACTACATCCTGATGCGGATCCTGATGGCGGCCCGTATGCACGACCTCCAGGCGATCGACGGCCCGTACCTCCAGATCCGGAACGTGGACGGCTTCCGCGAGGTGGCCGGGCGCGCGGCCGCCCTCGGCTACGACGGCAAGTGGGTGCTGCACCCCGGCCAGGTGGAGGCGGCCAATGAGGTCTTCTCGCCGTCGCAGGAGGACTACGACCACGCGGAGCTGATCCTGGACGCCTATGACTACTGCACCTCGGCGGAGGGCGGTATGAAGGGCTCGGCGATGCTCGGGGACGAGATGATCGACGAGGCCAGCCGCAAGATGGCCCTGGTCGTCGCGGGCAAGGGCCGCGCCGCCGGGATGAGCCGTACGTCCACCTTCCAGCCCCCGGAGGCGTGAGCCATGCAGTTCGGCCGTACCTATGAGGAGTTCACGGTGGGCGACGTCTACCGGCACTGGCCGGGGAAGACGGTCACCGAGTACGACGACCACCTCTTCTGTCTGCTCACCATGAACCACCACCCGCTGCACATGGACAGCAACTACGCCGAGAAGACGACCGATTTCGGCAAGAACGTGGTGGTCGGCAACTACATCTACTCCCTGCTGCTGGGCATGTCCGTTCCCGATGTCTCCGGAAAGGCCATCGCCAATCTGGAGGTCGAGTCCCTGCGGCATGTGGCGCCCACCTTCCACGGCGACACCATCTACGGCGAGACCGAGGTCCTGGACAAGACGCCGTCGAAGTCCAAAACCGACCGCGGGATCGTGCATGTGGAGACCAAGGGCTACAAGCAGGACGGCACCTTGGTCTGTGTCTTCCGGCGCAAGGTGATGGTGCCGACCGCCACCTACATCAAGGAGCGGGGCGGCGAGCAGCCGGGCCGCCCGGAGCTGGGAGGGCAGTGATATGAGCCGCCTCGCGCAGACGGAGGGCCTGACCGACATCCAGCGGGAGATCCTCTCCACGGTCAGGGATTTTGTCGACAAGGAGATCCTGCCGGTCGCGACCGAGCTGGAACATCGCGATGAATATCCGACGGCGATCGTCGAAGGGCTGAAGGAGCTCGGCGTCTTCGGGCTGATGATCCCGGAGGAATACGGCGGTCTGGGTGAGTCACTGCTCACCTACGCACTGTGTGTGGAGGAGATCGCCCGCGGCTGGATGAGCGTCTCGGGCATCATCAACACCCACTTCATCGTGGCGTACATGCTCAAGCAGCACGGCACCGAGGAACAGAAGGAGTATTTCCTTCCCAAGATGGCGCTGGGCGAGATCCGGGGCGCCTTCTCGATGTCGGAGCCGGGCCTGGGCTCGGACGTGTCGGCCATCACCAGCAAGGCGGTGCCGGACGGCGACGACTACGTGCTGACCGGGCAGAAGATGTGGCTGACCAACGGCGGCAGCTCCACCCTGGTGGCGGTCCTGTGCCGGACCGGCGAGGCCAAGGAGGGGGTCGCGCCGCACAAGGCGATGACCACCTTCCTGGTCGAGAAGGAGCCCGGCTTCGGCGAGGTCCGGCCCGGTCTGACCATCCCCGGCAAGATCGAGAAGATGGGCTACAAGGGGGTCGACACCACCGAGCTCATCATGGACGGACTGCGCATTCCGGCCGATCGGGTGCTCGGCGGGACGCCGAACCGAGGTTTTTACCAAATGATGGACGGAGTCGAGGTCGGCCGGGTGAATGTCGCCGCCCGCGGCTGTGGTGTGGCGCGACGCGCTTTCGAGCTGGGCGTCGCATACGCACAGCAGCGGCATACCTTCGGTAAGCCGATCGCCCAGCACCAGGCCATCCAGTTCAAACTGGCCGAAATGGGAACAAAGGTCGAGGCGGCGCATGCGATGATGGTCAATGCGGCCCGGAAGAAGGATTCGGGCGCGCGCAACGACCTCGAGGCGGGAATGGCGAAGTACCTGGCGTCCGAGTACTGCAAAGAGGTCGTGGAGGACGCCTTCCGCATCCATGGCGGGTACGGCTTCTCCAAGGAATACGAGATCGAGCGGCTCTACCGGGAGGCACCGATGCTTCTCATCGGCGAAGGGACCGCTGAGATTCAGAAAATGATTATTGGACGGAGGCTTCTGGAGGAATACCGAACCCAAGACTGAACGTCCCTTTTGGGGTGGTATCCGAGAGAAGAAGGTCACACCGCGCCGAGGGTCTTCGGTCACTGACAAGCCACCGACGGGCCCCGGCGCTTGCCCAGTTACCGCTCGCAACCGATACCATCCCGTAAAGCCGCCGTCCCCAGTCTTGCGTCGCGGCATCCTCCGCTACGAAGGTCATCCATGCCCCACAGCCAATCCTCTGCACAACGCGGCCGCGTCCGCCTCGCGCGCGGAGCGTCGCCGTGGCTCCTCCCGACCGTCGCCACCGCGGCGGTCAGTCTTGCTCGGTCCCGCCGCTCCGGACGCTGGGCGGCGGTCGCCGTGCCCGCCACCGCGCTCGCGGCGGGCATGCTGTGGTTCTTCCGCGACCCCGAGAGAGAGATCACGCAGGGCCGTGTGATCTCCCCGGCCGACGGCGTGGTGCAGAGCATCATGCCGTGGAAGGACGGGCGCACCCGCGTCGCCATCTTCATGAGCCCGCTCAACGTCCACGTCAACCGCGCTCCGCTGGCCGGTACGGTGACCTCCGTGGAGCACATCCCCGGCGGCTTCGTTCCCGCGTTCAACAAGGAGAGCGAGAACAACGAGCGGGTCGTCTGGCACTTCGACACCGAGCTCGGCGACATCGAGATGGTCCAGATCGCGGGCGCCGTCGCCCGGCGTATCGTGCCGTATGTGCCACAGGGCACGAAGGTCGAACAGGGTGAGCGGATCGGTCTCATCCGCTTCGGCTCGCGGGTCGACATCTACCTCCCCGAGGGTGTCGATGTCGCGGTCGAGGTCGGCCAGGCCACCACCGCGGGGGTGACTCGCCTTGACCGTGATTGATCCCGATACGCAGGCCGCCTGGGTCCCCGAGGCCGAGGTGGACGCGGCGGACGTCGACGAGACGGACGACATGCCGCTGTCGACGCGACTGTCGATAGCCGACACGCTGACCCTGGGCAACGCCACGTGCGGCTTCCTGGCGGTCTACTTCACCACCACCGGCGTCCTCATCCCGCACCTCACGGGCAGCGAGGACGGCGGGATGACCCGGCACAGCGCCGCCTCCGCGGTGATGCTGATGCTGCTCGCCTCCGTCTTCGACCTCTTCGACGGGCTCGTCGCGCGGAAGCTGCGCAGCTCGGCGATGGGCGCGGAGCTGGACAACCTCTCCGACCTGATCAGCTTCGGGCTGGCCCCCGCGTACTTCGTCCTCGTCTGGGGGATGGTGTCCGACGACGCCTATCAGCGGGTCTCGGTGGTGGGCGCGATCGTGGTGCTGCTGGCGGTGGTGCTGCGGCTTGCGCGATTCTCCTGTGTGACGCTGCGTGACGGCGTCTTCCAGGGCATGCCGAGTCCCTTCGGCGCCCTGACGGTCGTCTCGGTGGTCCTGCTCGGCCTGCCGTTCGTGCCGACGCTGCTCGCGATCGTGGGCGTCGCGTGGCTGATGGTGAGCCGGGTGGAGTACCCCAAGCCGCGCGGCCGGCTCGCGGTGGCCATGCTCGGCTGGATCGTCACCAGCATGGCCCTGCTGGCCGCCTGGGCCTTCGAGGCCCCCGGCGGAGAGCTCCTCCTCCAGTCGGCCTGCGCCCTTCAGGTCGTCATGGGCGCGGTGATCCCCCTCTTCGCCACGGCGCGCCGGGTGAACGCGTTCCGCGACAACCGCCGTGAGGCGAGGGCAGCCCAACTGCCGTAGCGGCCGCCAGGCCGCCCGTCCTTCGACGAAAACGCCGTGGGGCCCGAGCTTCCCGCTCGGGCCCCACGGCGTTTTCTGGTTCCGGCCGGGGTTACGGCCCCACGTCGAGGATCCGCACCGGCTGCCCCTTCCACCCGTCCGCCGCAGCCGTCGCGACCACCGCCCCGGCAGGGCGCTCAGGCGTCGGCTGGGCCACGTACGCGGTGTGGGCAGCCGCCCATCCGGCGGAAGCGCGCGCCACCGCCAAGGCGGCAGGCAGGTCGAGGTCCAGAACGGTGAGGCTGGGCAGGGCGGCGATGTGCTCCGCCGTTCCGGGACGGGCCCGGTCGGCCTCCACCAGGGCACAGGCGGGAGCGTAGAGGAACCAGCCCGGCTCGGCGTGAGCACGGTGGATCAGGCGGGAGAGTAGGACATTGCCGCGCCCGGCGGCCACCATGGCCGTGTCGTCCAGCACGATGTGCAGAGCTTCGGTCACCGGGCGTCCGCCTCGGCCAGACGCCGATCCAGGTCGGCGTCCAAGTCTGCGATCTCGGCTTCGCTGGGGTTGTACCCGTTCCACTCCCGCAACACGGCGCGAGCTCGCTCAGCGCGCTCGGCCCGCTCGGCCGGGGTGAGCAGGGTGTCGGCGAGGCGGGCCAGATACGCCCGCAGGGAAAGCCCCTCCGAAGCCGCTATCTCGGCCAGCCGGTCTCGTGCCTCGGTGGGAATGCGGACATTGGCATCGGCCATGGTGAGGCTCCCTCCACTCATGACACCAGGGTACGGGTACGCACCCGTACCCGTACCCGAATTCGGGAAGATGCGCCGGAAGCCGAAATCAGGCGAGGAAGTCCGCTGCCAGGCGTGCCGCGGTGCGTTCCAGGAGGGGGCCGGCCTCGGCGATGCAGCGGGCTGGGTCCGGTTCCAGGTCGGTGAGAGCGTAGGCGCGGCGGATGCCCGCGTTGCCCAGGGCCGCGGGGGCCAGCGACAGGCGGCCGCAGACCGCGACCACCTCGATGCCCCGCGCGCGGGCGGCCGCCGCCACGCCCGCCGGGGCCTTGCCGTGGAGGGTCTGCTCGTCCAGCGAGCCCTCCCCCGTGATCACCAGGTCCGCGCCCTCCAGCGCGGCGGGGAAGCCGAGGACGTCGAGCATCACCTCGATGCCGGGGCGGAAGCTCGCGCCCAGGCCGACGAGGGCGCCGAAGCCGATGCCGCCCGCCGCGCCCGCGCCGGGCGCGAGGGCGTATTCGGCGGCCGAGGCCCCGACCGCGCGTTCCAGGACGCGTACGTAGTGGGCGAGGGCGGCGTCCAGGGCCGCCACGTCATCCTCGCCGGCGCCCTTCTGCGGGCCGTAGACCGCCGCCGCGCCCTTCGGCCCGGTGAGGGGGTTGTCGACGTCGCTGGCCAGGACGGTCTCGGTGGCGGCGAGGCGTGGGTCGAGGCCGGACAGATCGGCCGTGGCGAGGTCGCGCAGCGGGCCCCCGCCCGGTGCGACAGGGGTACCGTCCGCCCGCAGGAAGCGCGCCCCCAGCGCGCTGAGCATCCCCGCGCCGCCGTCCGTCGTGGCGCTGCCGCCCACACCGAAGACGATCGTGCGGGCGCCCGCGTCCAGCGCCGCGCGCAGCAGCTCCCCGCTGCCGTACGTGGTCGCGGTGAGCGGCGCGAAGACGCCCGCCGGGAGATGCCGCAGCCCGGACGCCTCGGCCATCTCCACCACGGCCGTCGTCCCGTGCAGCGCGTACGCCGCCGTCACCGGCGCGCCCAGCGGCCCGGTGACCCGCGCCTCGCGCCGTTCGAACCCGGCCGCGACCGCCGCGTCCACCGTGCCGTCCCCGCCGTCGGCGACGGGCAGCGCCGCGATCCGCAGGCTCTCGCCGCCACGGGGCGCGCCGCGGCGCAGGCCCGCCGTGACGCGCTCGGCGACCTCCACCGCCGTGAGCGAGCCCTTGAACTTGTCCGCGGCGATCAGCACGCGCTTGGGGGGTGTCGCCTGCCCCTGCGCCCATGTCCTGGTCCCGGCTGTGGCTTCCTTCGCGTCTTCCGAAGCCTCCGTCGAAGCCGTCGAAGCGTCCGTCACCTTCGTAACCCCTCGCATTCGCCCAGGCAGTCGCGCCGCTGTGACCCTATCCGGCGCGGCCGCACCGGTACACCCACCTCAGATGGGTACACCTGACCCATGGCCCTCAGCGGGAGCGCACTCGCGGACCGGATCCTCGGTGGCTGGCTCGGCCGGATCGCCGGGAACATGCTCGGCAAACCCGTCGAGAACGGCGACCATTGGACCCGCGACCGCATCGACCGGTATCTGCGCCGCGCCGACGCCCTCCCGCTGACCGACTACCTGCCCGCGCTGGAGCCGCCCCCCGACCCGGTGGAGTTCGAGCTGCGCCCCGAGTGGCAGAGTTGCGTCCGCGGCCGGATCCACGGCAGTTGCCGCGACGACGACGTGGACTACTCCGTCCTCGGCCTGCACCTGCTGGAGACCCACGGCCCCGAGTTCAGCACCGAGCAGGTCGGTGAGGTCTGGCTGCTGCGGCTGCCGTATCTCCAGACCTTCACCGCCGAGCGGGCCGCCTACCGCAATCTCACGGCCGGGGTGAAGCCGCCGCTCAGCGCGACCGTCGACAACCCCTACCAGGAGTGGATCGGCGCCCTGATCCGCGCCGATGTCCACGGCTGGGTCAACCCCGGCGATCCGCGGCGCGCCGCCGCGATGGCCCGCCGCGACGCCGTCCTCTCCCATACGGGCAACGGGGTGTACGGGGCGATGTGGGCGGCGGCGATGATCGCGGCCGCGTTCACGGCGGACGGTCCGCGCGCCGCCGTCGAGAGCGCCCTGGACCGGATCCCGCCGCGCTGCCGCCTGGCCCGTACGGTGCGCCGGGTCGCGTCCCTGCACGACGCGGGCGTGGCGTGGGCGGACGCGCTCGCCCAGCTCGAGCGGGAGACCGCCGGGCTGCCCTGGATCCATGTGGTCCCCAACGCCGCCGTCCTCACGGCCGGGCTGCTCTACGGCGCGGGCGACTTCACGACGACGATCGCCCTGACGGTGCGCGGCGGCCTGGACACCGACTCCAACGGCGCCACGGCCGGGTCGGTCGCGGGGGTGCTGTGCGGCGCGGCGGCCATCCCGCCGCAGTGGACCGAGCCGCTGGAGGACCGGGTGCGCAGCGCCGTCTTCGGGTTCGACGGGGCCCGCGTCAGCGACCTCGCGGCGCGTACGCACCGGCTGGCGGTTTCGGGCTAGTCCGGACTACGGGGTTTCTGCCCGCCGACCGTCCGGATCGGCGATGCGGTCCAGCCACTCCCGCAGCAGGCCGCGTTCGGCCGCGGTCAGGGCGTCCGCCCGGGGCAGCGCGGCGCGCAGGGTGACGGCGGCCGCGACGGGCCCGGGTTCGGTGGCGGCGGGCGCGTCCGTGGTGATCGCCGCGATGGCCGCCTCGCGGGCGGTACGGGACAGCTCCGGATCGCGGCGGTCCTCGGGCGTGGCGATGAGCGTGAACGTCGTACCGCAGCCGGCCGCGTGGATCAGCGCCGCGGCGCGCTCCTCGGGGATGGCGAGCCGCCCCGCCTCGGCGATGCGCCGGATGAGCCGGGCGAGCATCTCGAAGGCAGTGACGGCGGCCGGTGAGGACACCCCGGGGCGGTGCCCGCCATACATCAGCGAGTACAGCGCCGGGTTGGCCAGGCCCAGGCCGACGTGCTGATCCCAGCCGACGCGCAGGTCCTCGACGGGGTCGTCGGTGGGTTCCTCGGCGGCCTTGCTGTTCACGTATTCCGCGAAGCCGTGCGCGACGACCGCGTCGAGCAGGCCCTGTTTGTCGCCGAAGAGGCGGTAGATGGTCGGCGGCTGCACCCCGGCTGCGGAGCTCACCGCCCGGGTCGAGACCGCGCCGGGCCCGCCGTCGGACAGCAGCCGGGCGGCGGCCGCGACGATGCGGTCGCGGTTGCCGTCACGGTCTCGGTTTGCCTCGCCGCTCGCGTCGTGGCTCGCGTCGCCGTTCGCGTCGTTGTTTGGCTCGCCGCTCGCGTCGTGGTTCGCGTCGTGGTTTCCGTTCAGCGCGATGGTGTCCTCCCGCTCCATGCTTCCAACGATAACAGGACGCCGTTAGCACCCCTTCGTTTCCGGTGATACGTTGGCGGCGATATCGCTGGAAACGGGCAGAGGAGATCACCGTGATCATCGTTACCGGAGCCAATGGCCAGCTCGGCCGGATGGTCGCCGAGCGGCTGCTGGAAGCCGTCCCCGCCGAGGAGATCGGCGTCAGCGTGCGCGATGTGGCGGCGGCGCGGGACCTCGGCGCGCGGGGCGTACGCGTCCGCCAGGGCGACTTCGCCGACCCGGACACCCTCCCCCACGCCTTCGAGGGCGCCTCGAAGGTCCTGATCGTCTCGACGAGCACCACGGGCGAGGCCGCCGTCCGATGCCACCGCGCGGCCATCACCGCCGCGGCGGCGGCCGGGGCCGAGCGGATCCTCTACACGAGCCACATGGGCGCGAGCCCGTCCTCTCCGTTCGCCCCGATGCCCGACCACGCCGCCACCGAGGAGGCGCTACGGCGGTCCGGTGTCCCCTTCACGTCGCTGCGCAACGGCTTCTACGTATCGTCAGCCGTGCAGTTGGTCAGGGGCGCGCTGGAGACGGGCGTCCTGGCCGTGCCCGAGGACGGGCCGGTCGCCTGGACCGCCCATGCCGACCTCGCCGACGCGGCCGTCCTTGCCCTCACCGGCGAGGTCCTGGACGGCCTGAGCCCCGCGCTCACCGGTCCCGAGGTGATCGACATGGCCGGTATCGCGGAGATCCTCACGCGGCTGACGGGTCGCCAGATCCGGCGGGTGGTCGTCTCCGACGACGAATACCGGGCGCAACTGGTCACCCATGGCGTGCCCGAGCCGTCGGCCGAGATGCTCGTCGGCCTCTTCGCCGCCAGCCGTGAGGGCGACTTCGCGCCGGTCGACCCCACGCTTGCCGATGTTCTCGGTCGACCCGTAGTGCGGGTGGAGGACTACCTGAAGTCGGCGGTTACGACGCCTCGGTGACGTACCGCGGCACGAAGCGGGCCCGGTCGGCCCGGCGCATCTGACGGCCGCATAGCGATGCTTTCCCCTCCCCGCCCCTTCCCGTAACCAGGGGCTCCGCCCCTGGACCCCGGGGCCTGGGGCGGAGCCCCACCACGCGGCGGAGCCGCATACCGACGCTGCGGGAAGGGGCGAAGCCCCGGTCCGGGTATTCGGGGCGGAGCCCCGCCACGCGGCGGAGTCACGCGGACGTCAGCGCTCGGCGGTGTCCCATTCGCTGCCCAGCCAGCCGCCGTGGCTGTCGAGGAGGGCGACGAGGGACGCGGTCACGCGGTCGTCCCACCACTCCGCCACGGCCTTGAGCTCGAAGGCGGGTCCGGGGCCGCTGTGGAAGTCGAGGACGATCCGGCGGTCCAGCCGCCACCGGGTGCGGCGCGGGGTGCGGCCGGGGTCGCCGCCGCCGTTGAGGACGATGCCGATCAGGACCAGCAGTTGGAGGGGGAGGAACAGCCACCACACGCCCCACCAGAAGGGCCGCCCCTTGAAGCCCACGGCGGGCCGGGAGCCGGTCTGCTGGACGGTCCAGCGGGTGCGGAGGCCGCCCTTCATCGCCGGGCGGCGGGTGATGAGGGCCAGGGGTTCGCCGGCGGCGCCCAGGACTTCGTACGTGGCGGGGCCGCCCTTGGTGGCCGACTTGGTCACCACCTGCGCGAACACCTGCCCGCGTTGGGGATCTGCCCAGAGGGTGAACGCGCGGGTGCCCTCCTTACGGGCGGCACGGTACTCGGGGAGGCCGCCGCCGGGTGGGTTCCGCCGCTCGGGGAAGCCCAGCGGGCGGGTGGTGCGGCCGCGGCGAGGTGGTTCGTCGGAGACGCGTATCGTCCGGGCGATGCCGCCCTCCGGTGCTCCGTCCTCCTCCTCTGCGGTCCGGCCGCTCAGCCATAGGAATCGCGCCATCCCCGTACTCTCCCCGTCCGCGGTGTCCGACCCGGGCGTCCGTCCCGGGGTCCCGGGCCTCCGGGTCGGACGTCCGTCCCGGTGCCGGGCGGACTTTACCCGTCCGGATAAACGCGTTCGCTGTCGGCCGCGCCGCGTGCGTACGCTCGCCGCATGAGCAGCGAGACGACGCACCGGCCGCTGGTGGCGATCCTGAGCGGGGCGGGCATCTCCACCGACTCCGGGATCCCCGACTACCGCGGTCCGCAGGGGCTGTGGCGGCGCGATCCCGAGGCCGAGAAGCTCGTGACGTACGAGTACTACATGACCGACCCCGACATCCGGCGCCGCTCCTGGGAGATGCGGCGCGACAGCGAGGCGCTGCACGCCCGGCCCAACGAGGCGCACGAGGCCGTCGCCCGGCTGGAGCGCTCGGGGGTGCCGGTGCGGGTGATCACCCAGAACGTGGACGGGCTGCACCAGATCGCCGGGATGCCCGCGCGCAAGGTGCTGGAACTGCACGGCACCGCGCGGGCCGTGCGGTGCACCCACTGCGAGGCGCGGTCCGGGATGGACGAGGCGCTGGAGCGGGTCGCGGCGGGGGAGGCGGATCCGGCGTGCCGGGAGTGCGGCGGGATCCTGAAGTCGGCCACGGTGATGTTCGGGGAGAACCTCGATCCGGAGGTGCTGACGGAAGCGGTCGCGGTGGCGCAGGCGTGCGAGATCTTCATCGCGGTCGGTACCAGCCTCCAGGTTCAGCCCGCGGCCTCGCTCGCCGGGCTGGCCGCCGAGCATGGGGCCCGGCTGATCATCGTCAATGCGGAGCCGACGCCGTACGACGAGGTTGCGGACGAGGTCGTTCGTGAGCCCATTGGTGTGGCGCTGCCTGCTTTGCTGGATCGCATCGCCGCGGGCTGAACACTGAGTTCATGGTCAGAAGAGGCCGGGGAGTTCTTGCCGCTCTTGTCGTGCCTCGAACTCCAGCAGCCGCCGCTTGCGGTCCAGGCCGCCGCCGTAGCCGGTGAGGCTGCCGGACGAGCCGACGACGCGGTGGCAGGGGACGATGATGCCGACCGGGTTCTTGCCGTTGGCCAGCCCCACCGCGCGGGAGGCGGTCGGCCGGCCGATGCGGTCGGCCAACTGGCCGTACGACCAGGTCTCGCCGTACGGGATGGCCCGCAGCTCGGCCCAGACGCGGCGCTGGAAGGGCGTGCCGTCCAGGTGCAGCGGCAGGTCGAACTCGGTCAGCTCGCCCGCGAAGTAGGCCGTGAGCTGGCGGATGGTCTCGGCGAAGGGGATGTCGGCCGGGTCGCCGGGAGCGCCGAAGGTTTCCTCGGGTGGGCGGTGGCGCTGCGCGACCATGTAGAGGCCGGAGAGGTCGGTGCCCGTGGCCACGAGGGTGAGGGGGCCGTAGGGGCTGTCGATGGTGGTGTGGGTGCGGTTCATGTGTTTTCCTCGGTGGGGTGTGGGGGCGCTGGGTGCGGTGGGGTGCGGGTCGGGCGGCTCAGCGGTGTACGGGCCGCCGTTTCGTTGCCGGGTGCGGGCCGGTGGCCGTTTGTGCCCACCCGTCCCCGCCCCGCGGGACGATTGCCCACAAACCGTCATGCCGCCGGTAGGCGGTTGATGGCGTGGGCTGCGTCTGTGGCCCAGAGGTATTGGACGGCGTAGGCGCGCCAGGGGCGCCAGTGGGTCGAGTGGCGGGTGAGGGCGCCGGGCGTGGCGGGCAGGCCCAGTTCGGTGGCGGCGCGGCGCACTCCCAGGTCGGTCGGGAGGAAGGCGTCCGGGTCGCCGAGGGCGCGCATCGCGATCACCTCGACGGTCCAGGGGCCGAGCCCCGGCAGCGCGCCGAGGCTCGCGCGGGCCTCGTCCCAGTCGCTGCCGACGCCGAGCGCGACCCGGCCCTCGGCGAGCGCGCCGATCAGCCCGGTGAGGGTGGCGCGGCGGGTGCGGGGCATGGCCAGCTTCTCGGGGTCGAGCCCGGCGAGGGCCTGGACGGACGGGAAGAGGTGGGTCAGGCCGCCCGCCGGGTCCTCCACGGGCTCGCCGTGCGCCGTCACCAGGCGCCCGGCGTGGGTGCGGGCGGCCGCCGTGGACACCTGCTGTCCGAGCACCGCGCGCACCGCGAACTCGTCCGCGTCCACCGCGCGCGGCACCCGCCGCCCCGGGGCCTTGTCGACCAGCGGGGCCAGCTGGAGGTCCGTGCGCAGCAGGTCGTCCACGGCGGCCGGGTCCGCGTCGAGGTCCAGCAGCCGCCGGCAGCGGCTGATCGCCCCGGCCAGATCGCGCAGGTCGGCGAGGGAGAGCTGGCAGGCGATGTGGTCCGGCCGGGGGCTGAGGGTGACCACCCCGGGCCCGTACGGTAGCCGCAGGGTGCGCCGGTAGGCGCCGTCGCGCCACTCCTCGACGCCGGGGACGGCGGTGGCGGCCAGGTGCCCGAAGAGGTTGTCCGGGCACAGCGGCGCCCGGAACGGCAGCCGCAGCGTGAGCACCCCCGGCACGCTGGTCCGCGGCCCTCGGCCGGCCCGCTGCCGCAGCTCGGTCGGGGAGAGCGCGAAGATCTCCCGTACGGTCTCGTTGAACGCGCGGACGCTGGCGAACCCGGCCGCGAAGGCGATGTCCGCCATCGGCAGCGCGCTGGTCTCGATCAGCAGCCGCGCGGTCTGCGCCCGCTGGGCCCTGGCGAGCGCGAGGGGGCCCGCGCCGAGCTCGGCGAGCAGCTGCCGCTCGACCTGCCGGGTGCTGTATCCCAGCCGGGCCGCCAGGCCCGGGACCCCGTCCCGGTCCACCACACCGTCGGCGATCAGCCGCATGGCACGGGCCACCAGATCCGCCCGCTCGTTCCACTCCGGCGAGCCGGGGCTGGCGTCCGGACGGCACCGCTTGCAGGCCCGGAACCCGGCCTGCTGGGCGGCCGCGGCGCTGGGGTAGAACCGCATGTTCTCGGGCTTGGGCCCGACGACCGGGCAGCTCGGCCGGCAGTAGATCCCGGTGGTCACGACGGCGATGAAGAACCACCCGTCGAAGCGGGCGTCCTTGGCCTGTGCGGCGCGGAGGCACCGGTCGGTGTCGGTGTGCATGGGTCCAGCATCCGCCAGCGGGGTGGGGGCAGGCTCGCGGGAATCCGACATCGACCTTGCGCGGGGCGCCCCGGTGGCGCGCGCCCGTGGCCCCGCGCCCCGTCCGTCGTTCCGGCGGCGTTTGGTGCGAAGGGGCAGACCGGAGGCCTGATGATCGGCATGATGAGGAATGTGACGGAACACCGTGAGATACCCCTGGCGGACGGCACGACCGTACGGCTGGAACTGGCCCCCGTGGGAGACGCCTCCCCCGAGGACGCGTACGGCGGCGTCGGCGGCGTGACCCCGGTGGGGCGGGGCGCGCAGGCCGCGGCCACGCTCGCCCATGCCGGTCTTGGCGTCATCCTGCGAGGCCTGGGGCCGGTGCTCCAGGATGTGCACGACGCCGTCAGCTCGGCTCCGCATCCGCCCCAGGAGTTCACCGTGCAGTTCGGGGTGCAGGTCGGCCAGGACCTCAAGCTCGGCATCGTGGGCGCCAACGGGAACGCCAACCTGACCATTTCGGCCACCTGGAGGCCGTCGGAGCGGCCCGGGCCCACGGTGCCGGCGGTGCCGCCGTCCCGGCCCGGCCCCGCGGGCTGAAGTCCATGGGGTGGTTCCACGCGCACGGGGTCTCGTCACGGCCCGCGGTGTCCATTCTCGCCAAGTCCGACGGAAGACCGGCGGGCGCGGGCGTCCTGCTGCCGCGCCGCCATCTGCTGACGTGCGCTCATGTGGTCAACAGCGCGCTGGGAAAGGACATGCTGGCCCCGGATCACCCGGGCCCGATCGCCGTGCCCGTACGGCTCCACGGACCGGAGCACACCGTCGAGGCCCACGCCGAGCTGGCGGTCTGGATACCGCCCCGGACCGACGACGGCGGCCTGGGCGCCTTCGAGTGGAACGGCGACCTCGCCGTCCTGCGGCTGAACGTGAGCCCGCCGCCCGCCATCGAGCCGCCGCGCTGGCACCCGATGGCCACGCGGCAGCTCGTACGAGCCTGGCACGGCAGCGGGGAGCCCGGGGTGTTCGCCGACGCCGAAGTGAGCGCGTGCGACGGGCGGTTCGGCTACTTCGACGGGGCCGAGCGCGCCCTGGACATCGAAGCCGCCTACAGCGGCGGCCCGTTGTGGTCCAACGAGGAGGGCGCCGTCGTCGGGCTCGTGACGGCCAAGCTCCGCGTCCAGGGGGCGCTGCGCCGCGCCTGGGGCATCCCCTGGCAGCGCGTGACGCGGGAGCTGGACGACGCCGGGGCGGGCCATCTGCTGCCCCGGCAGCCCGCGGTGGACGTGCGCGACCACCCTGCCTACGCCGAGCTCGTCGCCCTGCTGGACGGGCCGCTGACGCTGTCCGAGGGCTGGATCCGCTGCTGCCGTACGGTCGCACGCCAATGCGGCCTCGGCCATCGCGCGGACGGCGTGCCCTCCGCCGAGGAGTTCGCCCAGCTGCTGCTCACCCGGGGGCGTGCGCTGCCCGCGCTGGTCGAGGCGGTGCGCGGCATGGCGGGCCCGGTGGCCGACGACCTCCTCGCCATCGGACGCCGCTGCGGGCTGCCCAAGCTGCTCTCGCCGGGTGAGCACGAGCGGCTGCTGGTCCAGCTGCGCGCCCTGCCCGCGGCCGCCGCGGCCGGTGTCCCCGGGGCCGTACGGGCGGCGCTGCCGCTGGCGGCCCTGCCCGCGGCGCTGCTCACCGGCGGTGACGGGCACCACGACGGTCACCACGACGGTTACCACGACGGGGACAACGGGGACGGTCTCGGCGGCGTCCGCGGCGTCCGCGGCGGAGACGGCCTCGGTGTCGTCGGTGGCGGAGACGGCCTCGGCGGGCGGTTCGAGGCGTTGATCGCCCATGTGGAGGGGCTGCACGGGGACAGCTCGGCGGCCGACGACGGGGCCATGCCCGCCGTGCCGGGCCTGCTGCGGGCCGTGGAGTTCGTGGCCGCCGGATGCTGCCCGGCGGAGCAGCGGGCCGCGCTGCGGCGGTGGAACGCGGCGGTCGCCCGCCGTCTCGGCGTCCATGACGCCGCCCTGATGGACCGGCGCCACGACGCCGAGCAGTGGGCCCGGAGCGCCTCCCGGGGCGCCGCGCCCCGCGTCGTGGCGAAGCTGGACCGCTGCGGGGCGGCACCGGGCGGCGCACCGGCGGCGGCACGGGAGGAGGAGCCCGAGCGCTACCGGCTGCGGCTGTGGTGCGACGACGGGGACGGGCTGCGCCAGGTGTCGGACGACAGTGAACGGCCGCGCGGCGCGCAGGAGGTGGCCCAGGAGATCTTCGCCGCCGTGGGCGCGCTGCGCCGCCCCGACCCCTCGGGGCCGCGGCCCGTCATCGAACTGGTCGTGGACCGGGACGCCCTTGAGGTGCCGGTGGACCGCTGGAAGGCCGCGGGACCGGGAGCGGTGCTCCCCATGCGGCTCGGCACCCCGTACCCCCTGGTCGTCAACTGCCCCGAGCTGCGGGAGCTGAACGGCGGCACGATGCTGGACCAGTGGCGGGAGCGCTGGGCCCGGCTGGAGGCCGAGGAGCCCGTGCACATCGACGACGCCACGGCCCCGGACCCGGAGGCGGTGTGCGGTCTGCTCATGGAGCGGCTCACCGCCCGGGTCACCGTCGATGTGGCGGCCCACCGGCGCACCGGTGTGGTGCAGATGTGTTTGGCCGCGGGCGTTCCGGTGGTGCTGTGGGACCGCAGCGGGGAGCAGGGGTCCCCGGCCGTGCGCCACGCGGCGGGGGCAAGCACCCGGCAACTGCCCGAGGCCGTACGGACGTACCGCACGAAGACCCTGCAACGGCCCGAGGAGTACCCCGGGCGGCCGGTACTCGCCTGGGCCGATGCCGGGCGGGCGCTGCCACGGCTGGATCTTGTGGACCCCACGGAGTGACGGTGGGATCCGCAGCGGCATTGAGGCGGCAGTGAGAGAGACGGCAGGAGGCGCGCGATGTCCGCTGAGGCGGGCCGAGAGGGAGGTTCCCCGATGAATCCACGGGAGGAGCCCGACTGGCGGCTGTTCCGGGGGGACGGCGTGCCCCGGCATGTGGAGATGCCACCCGCCCCGGTGTGGTGTTTTTTTTGTTGCTCTGTGGGGGGGGGAATTCCCCAACATGGAATGAAGTTCTC